>NZ_JBXPBT010000001.1:0-762500 GCF_056931895.1 Sphingomonas sp. jy18
CCAGGACAAGAACAGCCACGGCGAGACGGCAGGGTCCGCTGTGACGGGCCTGTGCGCCTGACCGGGCCGCTAAACCCGGTAGGCGCGTCGGGGCGTATAACCGATATGGTTCGTCTTGTCAAGATGGGCGTGCCGATTGAGGCTTGGTGCTGTGTCGCTTTATCTCACACAAAGGCACGAAGGCACGAAGCGGGGCTGTGCCGCGGAGCGGAGTTTCCGGTCGGCGGTGCGGCAGGGGCTGCGGTCGTTGGAAAGGCTGGCTTTGCCACGCTGCCGGATCTTTGTGCCTTTGTGCCTTTGTGCCTTTGTGTGAGATTTTCCGGTTCTCGCGGAGACGCGGAGACGCGGAGGGGGGAGCAAGAGTATTTCACGCAGAGGCGCAGAGGGCGCAGAGATTTGGGCTGGGCCGCGAAGCGGCTTGTTTTTGCCTTGTCGGATTGGACTGCGGGGTTGCGGGATTGGGGCGGCTTCGCCGCATGGCTTCTCTGCGATCTCTGCGGTTTTCTTCCTCTGCGCCTCTGCGTGAACCCTTTTGTGCCCCCACGCCTCCGCGTCTCCGCCTGAACCTCTCCCCTCAGCGCCTCTGCGTGAGATACTCCTGCTCATTCAATCAGGTGCGCGATCGCGGTTGGGAGGCTGTGTCAGGTTGTCGCCTGATCAAACACCGCCTCTGCCTCCCGCTTCAGCCACGCCATCGCCGCTGCCCAGGGGCCGTGGCCGTGGCTGATGCGGGCGACGCCGAGTTGGGCGAGGCGGCGATGGGTGGGGACGCCTTCGCCGATCAGGATGTTGACCGGCAGCGGCGAGGCTTCGCAGAGTTTGGCGATCAGCGCTTCGTCGCGGACGAAGGGGAAGAAGATGCCGCGCGCGCCGGCGTCAGCATAGGCGCGGGCGCGCTCAAGCGCGGCGTCGGCCAGCGCGGCGTCGTGCGTGTCAGGCGCGTTGACGATGAACAGGTCGCAGCGGGCGTTGACGAACAGCCCTGAGTCCGCAGCGGCGCGCAGGCGCTGCACCTGTTCGGCCACATCGACCATCTGGCGGGTGCCGGCGCGCTTGTCCTCCATGTTGATGCCGACGATGCCGGTCTGCGCGGCCGTCGCGACCGAGGCGGCAACCTCGGCCGGGGTGGCGCCATAGCCTGCCTCGAAGTCGAGCGTGACAGGCAGATCGACCGCGCCGACGATGCGCCGGGCATTGTCGAGCGCGAGCGCCATCGGCACGGTTTCCCCGTCCTTCAGGCCATTGGCTTCCGCCACGCCATAGCTGCCGGTGGCAATCGCCCTCGCGCCGGCGGCCGCCACCGCCCTGGCGCTGCCGGCATCCCAGATGTTGTAGAGCAGCAGCGGCTTGCCGGGCACGTGCAGGCTGGCGAAATGATCGACGGCGGTGGTCATAAATTGGCTTCCCTTTCCAGCAGCTTTGCCTTGCGCTCCAGCCCATAGGCATAGCCGCCGAGCGTGCCGTCGGTCCTTACCACACGATGGCAGGGGATGAGCACGGCGACATTGTTGGCGCCATTGGCCGAGCCGGCGGCGCGGACCGCGGCGGGCTTGCCGACGGCGGCGGCGATCTGTGCGTAGCTGCGGGTTTCGCCGGGCGGGATCTTCATCAGCTCCGCCCACACCGCCTGCTGGAAGGCGGTGCCGGCGACGTCGAGCGGGAGAGTGGCCATGCGGCCCGGCTGTTCGACCGCCTGCACCGCGCCCTCCACCAGCCCGGCCATCGCCGCGTCTGCGGGGAGCAGGGTGGCGTTGGGAAAGCGGCGGGCGAGGTCGGCCGCGTCTTCATCGAAGGACAGGCGGCAGATGCCTTTTTCCGTCGCCGCGACCAGCATCGCGCCCAGCGAGGTTTGGGTGACCGCCCAGCGGATGGTGACGCCCGCGCCGCCATTGCGCCAGGCGCTGGGGGTCATCCCCATGCGCCGCCCTGCTTCGGCATAGAAGCGGCTGGGGCCGGAATAGCCGGCGTCGTAGATGGCGTCGGTCACCCTGCCCTGCCCGCTCAGCGCCTCCCCGGCGCGTCTGGCCTTGAGCGCGCGGGCGTAACCGGCGGGGGTGGCGCCGGTGGCGCGCTTGAACAGGCGGTGGAAATGGTGCGGCGCGTAGCCGACAGCGGCGGCGAGCGCGTCGAGCGCGGGCGGTTGCTCAGCGGCGAGCAATGCCACGGCCTTGGCGACCGCGATCTCGTCCCGCGCGACATCGTCGGGCAGGCAGCGCTTGCAGGCGCGCAGGCCGGTGGCGGCGGCGGCCGGACCATCGGCAAAGAAGCGGACGTTGCTGCGGGCGGGATGGCGTGCGGCGCACGACGGGCGGCAATAGATGCCGGTCGTCAGCACGCCGGAGACGAAGCGACCGTCGAAGGCACGGTCCCGCCGCAACACGGCGGCCCAGGCGGTGTCGGCATCAACCGGCAGGGGGCCGGCCAGCGTCTGGGCGGGGGCGGCAACGGGGTGGCTCATCGCGTTCATGCCCGGTCTACCCGCGCGGCGAAACAGCCATGCGCGGCGTTGTGCGCATGGATATAGGCGATGGCGGCGTCCGCGAACAGAGCGCGGATGGCCGCATCCGCGTTGCCGGGCGCGGCGAGCGATGCGCCCTTGAGCCGCCCGTCGGCATCGAACCCGCGCAACGCGATCGGGCGATTGGCCAGCACTGGCGGCACCGCATCGACATAGGTTGCGGGGGCGACACCGGCGCGGACATAGATGGCGTAGGCACTGCGATAGGGCGTGGCGACATCGTGGCTGACATGGTGGAGCAGGATCAGCTCTTCGCCGGCTTCCGCATCGTCGAGGCTGATGCGGCAGGGAAAGCCGGGCTTGGTGGTGGCGGTGACGCGCTCTGCCCGCTGCGCGGCGAGCGCGGCATCGTCCATGGCGAACAGCGGGGCGAAGGGTTCGGGCGAGAGGCCGGTGATGCGGTAGGTCATGGCTGGGGTCCTTGCTTGGGTGTGCCAGACCGCAATAGGCGCAGGAGGCACCCCCTTGCGTCCCGCCGATTGCTTTCAAAGCTGGCGGAGCCACCACCTTGCCGGTAGGCAGACGCCAGAACCCGCAACAGGAGCCGCCGAGCCCGTGACCGCGCCGATTCGCCTTGCCGCCCTGACGCTGATTGCCGCGCTGTCGATCGGTGCGGCGCGTCCGGCGGTGCCGGTCGAGGCGGAACCCGAGACTATCGCTGCATCGCCCTCCACCGACGATGTCACCGCGACCGAGCGCAGCGTGGTGCGGGTGGTGACAGTGGCGACGGTGCTGGGGCAAGTGGTCGGCTTCGGCCATGGCAGCGGCTTTGCCATCGCCCCCAACCGCATCGTCACCAACGCGCATGTCGTGGCCGATGCAGAGGAATTTCCGGACAATGTCGTGATCGGCATCGTGCCCAGCGAAGGATCGCGCAGCTATGCCGGGCGGCTGCTGCGCATCGACCGGCGGCGCGACCTGGCGCTGATCGAGATTGTCGACGGGCGGGTGCCCGCCGCGAGCGTTTACACAGGGCCGGTGGCGCAGCGGGAGAATGTGTTCGCGCTGGGCTACCCCGGTAATGTCGATGTCGCGACGGCGCGCAGCATGGACGAATTCATCCGGCCGCGCACGCCGCTCGCCTCGGACGGCATCATCTCCGCGCGCGATTCCATCGGCGGGGTCGATGCGCTGGTGCATGACGCCGACATCGCGCGCGGCAACAGCGGCGGGCCGCTGGTCGACGGGTGCGGGCGGGTGATCGGCGTCAACGCCTTCATCAGCCGCGCCGACGAGGGCGATTCACCCTTCTCCTTCGCGGTATCGGTGCGCGAACTCGCCCAGTTCCTGCAGGATGCGGGGCAGCGCTTTACCGGCGTCGCCAACGAGTGCCTGACGCTGGCCGAGGCCGCCGCCCGCGACGGGGCGATGGATGTCGAGGCACGGCGCGCCGCCGCCATCACCGCCGAGCGCGATGCGGCGCGGCGCGAGGCGCGGGCGCAGGAGCTGGAACGGCTGCGCGACAATGCCCAGAGCCGGCGCGAGACCTATATCGCGCTTGCCATCGTGCTGTTCGGCGCGGCGGTGCTCGCGGGTGCGGCGTCCTTCATGTACGCGGGCCAAACGAAGCCGCGCGAGCAGCGCGCCGCGATACTGGCGGGCGGGCTGCTGGCGCTGGCCGCGCTGATCGTGTTCCTGCTGCGCCCCAGCCCCGCCGACGTGCGCCTGCCGCCGCTGGAGGACGAGCGACCCCTACCCGCCGCCGAGCCGGTGGCGCTGACCGGCAATCTGCTGTGCACCGTCGACCGCAACCGGGGGCGGATCACCGTTTCCGCAGGCGACGATGTGGCGCTGAGCATCGATGGCGACGGCTGCGTCAACGGGCGCACCCAATATGTGCGCGGGCCGGACGGGCTGTGGTCCCGCACGCTGGTGCCCGAACAGGATGCGACGATCAGCCGCGTGACCTATGACGAGGCGAGCGGCACCTATGTGGTGCGCCGCTACCTGATGTCGCTGGCGGGGATGGAGGCTGCGCGCCGCCAGCGCGGCCCGGCCGAGGCGCGCGGCTGTACCGCCGACCCCGAGCGGCTGGCCGAGCTGCTGGCCCGCGAGGGCGCCATCGCCGCGATCCTGCCGCCGCGACCGAACGAGGAGCTGATCAGCCAGTGCCGGGCGGTGCCGGCCGCGGCACCTGCCGCAGCGCCGTGATGCTGACGCTGCAGCAGATCAACGACGAGGTGCAGCGGCTGCGGACATTGCTGCATGGCGAGCCGGTGGAATGGATGGACTTCGGCGTCGATCATGATTTCGGTTGCTGCCATGTGCGCATCGATGACCGCTATCACTGGATCGGTATGGAGCGAGGGCAGGAAACGGCGCATCAGGTGACCGACGATGCCGACGAACTGCTCTACTGGATCGTCTCCGCCAACGCCGCCGGCTCGGCGAGCCAATGGGAAATGGAGCATCGCCACCCGACCGACGATTTCCGCCGCCGCTATTTCGCCCGCACGGTGGCGCTGCTCGCGCGGGTCAAGCCGGAATGGGCGCAGCGGCAACAGGCGGAATGGGATGCCGTGCTGAGGCGACATCCGTTTGTCGATGGCGGGACGAGCGCAACGTGAGGCGGGGAGGCTTTGAGCGGGTCAGGGTCGAACGGTAGGCCGCTATTGGCGATCGCTGGACGGGAGGCGGGACGGCAGGAATTGGGTGGAAAGCAGGCGTCACGACATCTAATGCAAGGCCGCTTTGATAGTGGAGATGCGCTGGTGAAAATGGGCAATCATCGGTTGAAGTGCTGCCTGCTGATAATGTTCTTGGCGGCATTGCCGTCATGTGTATCAGTCGGTGACAGCGGAGCGACGGCTGGAATAGCATTTTTCACCGACACGGCGCACAATCAGATCGTAATTCGACGAGATGAAATATCAGTCTCTGGACGTGTTTATGCCCTGACAGACTGCTCGCGTGATGGAGTTTTCTGTTTGAGCGGTATTTTTCGAATCGAGATGTCCAATGACTGTCGCGCACTTTATCCACAAGACGCAACTATGCGTGAACCAATATTGGTGGCAAGTAACTACCATCAGAGAGTCTATTGGCTATACTATGCAGATTCACCACAATTCATTGTCGAATACAAAGTACCGGAAGGGGTAACCGCCCTATTTTTTGCAGAAAGTCCATCAACTTTCCGAGACTTTGCTGCCGACGGGAATGGCAACATTGGCCGGTTAACTCAGTATCGTTTTGCTGCGCAAAACCCTAGCTTCGGCTGCTCATAGAACGTGACAACCCGCTGTCCGCAATTGGGTCGTTAGCAGACCGGCAGCTTTTGCGTTCGCCCCGACTTCCGCCAACAGCCGAAATATACTCGACTTCTGCCCTGCTCAACCGTCGCCCCGTGCTCGACACGGGGCTTGGCTCATCCACGCGCGTCCTTGCACAAGGGGCAGCCGAGCCCCGGATCAAGTCCGGGGCGACGGGTGGGCGAGACGTCGACCATTGGGTTGTTGGCGGACAGGCTGCATCCGGCTCTTGCCCCGTTCCCCGCCAATGGGTGGAATAGGGTGGATTGCTGGCATTTTGCCATCGTCGCGCGAGCGGACTCGCGACAGAGGGCAATGGCCGCCAATCGCGGTCGAACCTGATATTGTGCAATATAGGGCGGCGCGGGAGCGGCAGCGATGACCGCTCGCCATCAATTGGGACAAGCGCCACGGATGCGCGCAAATTCCGCATCGCTCATCGTATCATATCGCCGCATTGCCGCTCCCGCGTGAAAGGCGATGCCAATATCGACGTCGGGCGCGTTGGCCCGGAATATCTCGTTTCGTATGCCCGGCGCTGAGCAGAAATCCTCCTGCGCCAGCGGAACATTGATCGGAGCAATGTTGCGCGATGCCCCTGCTTGCGAAGCATAGCCAGCAAGAAACGCAATTTCATCGCGCACAGGGATACTGTAATTCTCGTTTGCGATATTGCGGGGCAGACCTGAGTTGGCGGCTACAATTGCCCTCACTGCTTCCTGCGCAACGCGAACAAGTGCCTCATAGGTTGGTTGATAAGTGCTTGGTCTGCCAGTGATCATCGAAATCGTTTCAGCATTGTATCGGTCATTCGCCGCAGTGATGGCCGTTGATGCCACCGCGAAGTTAAATGCTTCCGGTGCAGTGGTGCGCACCGTTGTTTGCCCGCTTGCGGATATGACAGGCAAATCTACTGCAACATTCGAGTTAACTGTAGCAGCGCCGCTGGACCTGTCATTTTCACCAGCGATACCACCATTTAGCAGCGCTAAGGCATATAATCCTGGCTGACCGCGTCGTGCTGCATCAAATGCCAGAGCTTGCATGAATTTTGCTTCCGCATCAGCTCCATACTCACGCACGAAGGACTGCGGAATCAAGGATTCATAACCATTAAGTTTTGACGCCATTGTTCCCAACAGTCCGCGAAGGTCTACTATATTTAAACTCTTTATGTCTGTTTCGCGGAAGCTGTTGTAATTCGGATGACTCTGCAAAATCCCTGCCCGAAAATCACTGTCTGCGACTGAAGGCGCTGGTGCTGCTGGTGTTTGCGCCAACAACGCGTTGCCATGCTTGACCGGCACCATAGCCAGCACCCCAGCAACCGCCGATATCAACAAAACATGACGCAAGCGTCCCAATGGCAGACCCTTCGCAACGGCGTCTCAACTCACTCAGCCGGTCTGCAGGAGCTAAACTCCCGCCTCTGGCCTGTCCAGACCGGCGAGGCCTTACATCGGCTTATTCCTCTACCGATCAGGTCGGAACAAGCTGAGCGGCCCCCGTCAAGCAAGGAAAGGCGGATAAGCCGAACGACCGCCTCGGAGTCGTTAGCAGACCGGCAGCTTTTTGCGTTCGTCCCGACTTCCACCAACAGCCGAAATATACTCGACTTCTGCCCTGCTCAACCGTCGCCCCGTGCTCGACACGGGGCTTGGCTTTTCCACGCGCGTCCTTGCACAAGGGGTAGCCGAGCCCCGGATCAAGTCCGGGGCGACGGGTGGGGGAGACGCCAGCCATTGGGTCGTTGGCGGACCGGTTGCATCCGGCTCTTGTTCCGATCGCCGCCAATGGTTGGAATGGGGCGGATTGCTGGCATTTTGCCATCGTCGCGCGAGCGGACTCGCGACAGAGGGCAATGGCCGCCAATCGCGGTCGAACCCGATACTGTGCAATACAGGGCGGCGCGGGAGCGGCAGCGATGACCGCGCGCCATCAATTGGGGCAAGCGCCACGGATGCGCGCAAACTCCGCATCGCTCATCGTATCATATCGCCGCATTGCCGCTCCCGCGTGAAAGGCGGTGCCAATATCGACATCGGGCGCGTTGGCCCGATACACATCGTTTCGTATGCCCGGCGCTGAGCAGAAATCCTCCTGCGCCAGCGGAACATTGATCGGAGCAATATTGCGCGAGGCGCCCGCTTGCGAGGCATAACCAGCAAGGAAGGCAACCTCATCGCGCACGCGCAGGCTGTAATTCTCATTGGCAACACTGCGCGGCAAGCCGGGGTTGGCCGCCACAATTGCTCTGACTGCTTCAGGCGGAACGCGAACACCCGCCTCAATGTTGGGTTGATAGGTGCTTGGTCTGCCAGTGATCATCGAAATCGTTTCAGCATTGTAGCGGTCATTCGCCGCAGCGATGGCCGTTGAGGCAACCGCAAAGTTGAAGGCTTCCGGGGCGGTAGTGCGCACCGTTGTTTGGCCGGTTGCTGATGTGAGTGGTAAGTTAACAGCAACATTTGAATTAACGGCGTCCCTTGACAATTCGTCTAGTCCACCATTTAGTAAAGCACGTGCGTAGATTGCAGGTTCACCTCGGCGTGCTGCATCAAACGCCAAAGCTTGCATGAATTTTGCTGTCGCGTCCCCCCCAAACTCGCGCACGAAAGACTGTGGAATCAAGGATTCGTAGCCATTAAGCTTCGCGGCAATAGTTCCAAGCAAGCCGCGCAACTCCACATCACTCAAACTAGCAATATCCGTTTCACGAAAGCTGTTATAATTGGGGTGGTTCTGAAAAACTACCGCACGAAATGCGCTGTCTGCTACTGATGGTGCTGGTGCTGCTGGTGTGCGCTCACCTTGCGCCAACAACGCATTGCCATGCTTGACCGGCACCATAGCCAGCACCCCAGCAACCGCCGATATCAACAAAACATGACGCAAGCGTCCCAATGGCAGACCCTTCGCAACGGCGTCTCAACTCACTCAGCCGGTCTGCAGGAGCTAAACTCCCGCCTCTGGCCTGTCCAGACCGGCGAGGCCTTACATCGGCTTATTCCTCTACCGATCAGGTCGGAACAAGCTGAGCGGCCCCCGTCAAGCAAGGAAAGGCGGATAAGCCGAACGACCGCCTCGGGGTCGTTAGCACACCGGCAGCTTTCTGCGTTCGCCTCGACTTCCGCCAACAGCCGACATGTACTCGACGTCTGCCCTGCTCACCCGTCGCCCCGTGCTCGACACGGGGCTTGGCTCATCCTCGCGGGCCCTTGCACAAGGGGCAGCCGAGCCCCGGATCGGGTCCGGGGCGACGGGTGCGCGGAGACGTCGGGCGTGGCGGGGTGTCGGGGCCGTGGGGTGCCGCTAGCTGCGGGTCCGTGGGTGCAGATCAGCCTCCTGTGCCGGGCCCATCGCGTGCATGTCTGTCCATCCAGTCGAGCACCTTCGCCTGGACATCCGATCGCCACACTATCTCGTGGCCGCCGTCGGGGATGGCGAGGAAGACAGCATCGGGCCGTGCCTCGGCCAGACGTCTGCCGAAGCGGATGGGGATGGTTTCATCGGTGACGCCGTGCACGATCAGGATCGGCGCGGCGACGCGGCCGATCTTGGCGCGATTGTCGTAGCGATCGGACAGCAGCCAGTCGGCGGGCACCCATGGCAGGCGCTCTTGAACCAGCGGCACCAGCCCCGCGTGCGGCGCGACAAGCACCAGCGCGCGCGGGCGCTGTTCGATCGCCATCTGCACGGCGACGCCCGATCCGATGGAATAGCCGACGATGATGCTGTCCCGTGCAGCGATGCCATTGGCCGCCATCCAGCCGAGGGCGGCGCGACCGGCGGCGTAGAAGGCCTGCTCCGAGGGCGCGCCGGGGGCGCCGGCATAGCCGGGATATTCCGGCAGGACGGCGCCATAGCCCGCCGCCACCCAGGGCGCGACCGCCTGCGCGCTGCCTTCCACACTGTCGCCATTGCCGTGGAAAAACAGCAGGGTGGGCATATCGCCGCGGGCTGCGAGGACCGCGAGGCGGATCGGCAGACCATCGGCGGTGCGCGTTTCGACGAGGCTATAGTCGGGGCCGATGCCGCCCCAGTCGTGGGTCCCGCGCCAGGAGCCGGGGTAGATCAGCCGTTGCTGCTGGCTGTAGAGCGCCGCCAGCAGCGCCGCATAAAGGCCGGCGGCGATCAGCGCGTAGAGCAGCAGTCGGCGACGCCAGCCGGTCACCTCAACCCCCGCACGCCTTGAACAGCGCCAGTGTCCGTTCCCGCGCCAGCTCGCTCGATTCCTCGTGATAATCCTTGCGCCGGTCGCTGTTGAAGCCGTGGTTGGCGTCATAGACATAGATTTGCGCCAGCGGGTGCGCTTTGGCGATCAAGGCTTCGACGCCCTCCATCGGGATGCCGGCATCGAAGCGGCCGAAATGGGCGATGGTCGGGCATTTGGGGGCGAGGTCGATGAAGGTGGTCGGCACCAGACTGCCATAATAGGCCGAGGATGCGGCGAGATCGTCGCTGCGGCCGGCCATCGCCCACGCCACCGAGCCGCCGTAGCAATAGCCGGTGATGAACACCGGGCCCTTGCCCTTGAGCGCGTCGATGCAGGTCTGCGCGTCGGACAAGCTTCGCTCGAACGGATGGAGCTGGCGGGCGAGTTCGACCGCGCGGTTGAAATCGGGGCCGGTATACTCCGCCTCGAAGCCGGGATGTTCGCGATCGAACAGCGCGGGGGCGAGCACTTCATAGCCATCGGCGGCATATTCATCGCACAGCTCGCGGATGTGGTCGGTGACGCCGAAAATCTCCTGGATCAGCACCAGCCCGCCGCGCCGATCGCCCGCAGGCTGCGCGTGATAGACGGCGACATCGGCGCCGTCGGCCATGGTCATGCGGATCATTTCACCCATCGTCATCTCCCTGCCCCCAACAGTCTCTCGCTGCCGCAGCACTGCCCTGCTCCTGACTATAGTGCAAAGCAAAGGGCAAGCCCTTGGCAGGCTCTGCGCAATCGGGTTCGGGATTGCCGTGCGCTACCTTGCATTGCAGCATTCGCGATGCTAGGCGCGCCCCCGAGATCGCCCCCGACGGCGTTTTTCCGTGAATCGGAACGCGACTCACCTGCTTCCACCGGAAGCGGGGACAAGTCCCACACAGGACACAGGCAAGGGAAGATTAGGCGCGTGGAGCATTCCGGCGGCATGCAGGCAAGTTTGGCAGGGCGCTATGCGCGTGCGCTGTTCGATCTGGCGCAGGAGCAGGGCAGCCTGGCTGCGGTCGAATCGTCGATGGCCGCGCTGGGCCAGGCGCTGACCAGCTCCGACGAGCTGAAGGCGCTGGTTGCGAGCCCGGTGGTCAGCCGCGCCGATGCCGGCCGCGCGATTGCCGCGGTGGCAGCCTCAATGAAGCTCGACCCGCTGACCGGCAATTTCCTGGGCGTGCTCGCCAAGAACCGCCGCCTTGCCAAGCTGGGCGACGTGGTGCGCGCCTTTGCAGGCATGACCGCATCGCACCGTGGCGAGGCGACCGCCGACGTCACCTCCGCGCACCCGCTGTCGTCCGATCAGGTTTCCGCGCTCAAGGCCAAGCTGAAGAGCCGCCTGGGCCGCGACGTCTCCGTCAATCTCACCGTGGATCCCGCCATTCTTGGCGGCCTCATCGTCAAGGTCGGCTCCCGGCTTGTCGATTCGTCGATCCGCACCCGTCTGAACACCCTCGCAAACGCGATGAAAGGCTGAACATGGAAATCCGCGCCGCAGAAATCTCCAAGGTCATCAAGGACCAGATCGCCAGCTTTGGCGACGATGCGACGGTGTCCGAAATCGGCCAGGTGTTGTCCGTCGGTGACGGTATCGCCCGCGTCCACGGCCTCGACAATGTCCAGGCCGGTGAAATGGTCGAGTTCGCCAATGGCGTGAAGGGCATGGCGCTCAACCTCGAAGCCGACAATGTCGGTATCGTTATCTTCGGCTCCGACGCCGAAATCCGCGAAGGCGACACCGTGCGCCGCACCGAGACCATCGTCGACGTGCCGGTCGGCAAGGGCCTGCTCGGCCGCGTGGTCGACGCGCTCGGCAACCCGATCGACGGCAAGGGCCCGATCGTCGCCGAAAAGCGCAGCCGCGTCGAAGTGAAGGCGCCGGGCATCATCCCGCGCAAGTCGGTGCACGAGCCGGTGCAGACCGGCCTCAAGGCACTGGACGCGCTGGTGCCCGTCGGCCGCGGCCAGCGCGAGCTGATCATCGGCGACCGCCAGACCGGCAAGACCGCCGTCGCCATCGACACCTTCATCAACCAGAAGACGGTGAATGCGGGCGACGATGAGTCGAAGAAGCTCTATTGCATCTATGTCGCCGTCGGCCAGAAGCGCTCGACCGTTGCCCAGATCGTCCGCGCGCTCGAAGAAAATGGCGCGATGGAATATTCGATCGTGGTCGCCGCGACCGCATCCGAGCCGGCGCCGCTGCAGTATCTGGCGCCCTACACCGGCGTCGCCATGGGCGAATATTTCCGTGACAACGGCATGCACGCCGTCATCGTCTATGACGATCTGTCCAAGCAGGCCGTCGCCTATCGCCAGATGTCGCTGCTGCTGCGCCGTCCGCCGGGCCGCGAAGCCTATCCGGGCGACGTCTTCTATCTGCACAGCCGCCTGCTGGAGCGTGCGGCGAAGATGAACGACGACCATGGCGCCGGATCGCTGACCGCGCTGCCGATCATCGAAACCCAGGCGGGCGACGTGTCGGCCTACATCCCGACCAACGTGATTTCGATCACCGACGGCCAGATCTTCCTCGAAACCAACCTGTTCTATCAGGGCATCCGCCCCGCCATCAACGTCGGCCTGTCGGTGAGCCGCGTCGGCTCCGCCGCGCAGACCAAGGCGATGAAGAAGGTGTCGGGCTCGATCAAGCTCGAGCTCGCCCAGTATCGCGAGATGGAAGCCTTTGCGCAGTTCGGTTCGGACCTCGATGCATCGACCCAGAAGCTGCTCAACCGCGGTGCGCGCCTGACCCAGCTGCTGAAGCAGCCGCAGTTCAAGCCGATGCCGTTCGAAGAGCAGACCGCGTCGATCTATGCCGGCACCAACGGCTTCCTCGACGCCGTCGCGGTGACCGACGTGTCGCGCTACGAAGAAGCCATGCTGGGCTATCTGCGCAGCGAGCATGCCGACATCCTGGCCGACATCCGCGACAGCCGCGATTTCAGCGATGCGACCAAGGCCAAGCTGAAGGATGCGCTGACGGTGTTCGCGGGGCAGTTCGCGTAAATCCTGACATCGCGCCCTCCGCGCAAAGGCGGGGGCCCGGCCCCGAAGATGGCGGTCGGGGCGAGGTCAGGAGTTGGGTTCCCGCCTTCGCGGGAATGACGAAGGGTAAAACGGAGCCGAAATGGCAACGCTGAAGGAACTCAAGGGCCGCATCTCCTCGGTCAAATCGACCCAGAAGATCACCAAGGCCAAGAAGATGGTCGCATCGGCCAAGCTGCGCCGTGCGCAGGCGGCGGCCGAAGCGGGCCGCCCCTATGCACAGCGGCTGGAAGCGGTGGTGGCCAGCCTGGCATCGAAGGTCGGCCAGTCGGACAGCGCGCCCAAGCTGTTGTCGGGCACCGGCAAGGATCAGGTGCATCTGCTGCTGGTGCTCAATTCCGACCGCGGTCTGGCTGGCGCGTTCAACTCGAACATCGTCAAGGCCGCGCGCGACAAGGCGCAGGAGCTGATCGGCCAGGGCAAGACGGTCAAGTTCATGCTGGTCGGCCGCAAGGGCCGCCCGGTGATCAACCGCCTGTTCCCCAAGATGGTGGTCGCCCAGTATGACACCACCGGTTTCCGCGACCTCAGCTTTGCCAATGCGCAGGAGATCAGCGAACAGCTGATGGCGATGTACCAGGCGGGCGAATTCGACGTCGCGCACCTGTTCTTCTCCAAGTTCCGCTCGGCGCTGTTGCAGGAAGCCACCGGCCAGCAGATCATCCCGGTCGCGCCGTCGGCCACGGCGGCCGCTGCCGGCGATGCGGCAGTCGAATATGAGCCCGACGAGGAAGCGATCCTCGCCGACCTGCTGCCGCGCAATGTGACGGTGCAGATCTTCAAGGGCCTGCTGGAAAATGCCGCCTCCGAACAGGGTGCGTCGATGACCGCGATGGACAATGCCACGCGCAACGCCGGCGACCTGATCAACAAGCTGACCATCCAGTATAATCGCAGCCGCCAGGCCGCGATTACCAAGGAACTGATCGAAATCATTTCGGGCGCGGAAGCGCTCTAACCCTGAACACGAAGCGCAAGGACAAACAGATGGCCACCGCAGCCCCCGAAACCAAGAAGCCCCGCGCCAAGAAGGCTGATGCCGTTCCGGCGAGCACTGGCACCAACAATGTCGGCCGCATCAGCCAGGTGATCGGCGCCGTCGTCGACGTCGCCTTCGACCAGCAGGTGCCCGCCATTCTTTCGGCGCTGGAAACCGACAATAACGGCAACCGCCTCGTGCTCGAAGTCGCCCAGCATCTGGGTGAGAATGTCGTGCGCACCATCGCCATGGACTCGACCGACGGCCTGACCCGCGGCCAGGAAGTGACCGACACCGGCAGCCAGATCCGCGTGCCCGTCGGCCCGCAGACGCTGGGGCGCATCCTCAACGTCGTCGGCGAGCCGATCGACGACCAGGGCCCGGTCAACGCCACCGCCACCGCGCCGATCCACGCCGATGCGCCGCTGTTCGTCGACCAGTCGACCGAAACCGAAATTCTCGTCACCGGCATCAAGGTGATCGACCTGCTCGCGCCTTACGCCAAGGGCGGCAAGATCGGCCTGTTCGGCGGCGCGGGCGTCGGCAAGACCGTGCTCATCCAGGAACTGATCAACAACATCGCCAAGGGCCATGGCGGCACCTCGGTGTTCGCCGGCGTGGGTGAGCGCACCCGCGAGGGCAACGACCTCTATCACGAATTCCTCGACGCCGGCGTTATCGCCAAGGACGCCGACGGCAACCCGACGCCCGAGGGCAGCAAGGTGGCGCTGGTGTTCGGCCAGATGAACGAGCCGCCGGGCGCGCGTGCCCGCGTCGCCCTTTCGGGCCTGACCATCGCGGAATATTTCCGCGACGTTGAAGGCCAGGACGTGCTGTTCTTCGTCGACAACATCTTCCGCTTCACGCAGGCCGGTTCGGAAGTGTCGGCGCTGCTCGGCCGCATTCCGTCGGCGGTGGGCTATCAGCCGACCCTGTCGACCGACATGGGCGCGCTGCAGGAGCGCATCACCTCGACCAACAAGGGCTCGATCACCTCGGTGCAGGCGATTTACGTGCCTGCGGACGACTTGACCGACCCGGCGCCGGCCACCTCCTTCGCCCACTTGGACGCGACGACCGTGCTTAACCGCGCGATTTCCGAACTCGGCATCTATCCGGCGGTGGACCCGCTCGATTCGACCAGCCGCGTGCTGACCGCCGCCGTCGTCGGCCAGGAGCATTACGAGACCGCCCGCCGCGTTCAGGAAACGCTGCAGAAGTACAAGTCGCTGCAGGACATCATCGCCATTCTCGGCATGGACGAGCTCAGCGAAGAAGATAAGCTGACCGTCGCCCGCGCGCGCAAGATCCAGCGCTTCCTCAGCCAGCCGTTCCACGTCGCCGAGGTGTTCACCAACATCCCGGGCAAGTTGGTCGCCGTCGAAGACACGGTGAAGAGCTTCAAGGCGGTGGTCGATGGTGAATATGACCATCTGCCGGAAGCTGCCTTCTACATGGTCGGCGGCATCGACGAGGCGGTCGAGAAGGCCAAGAAGCTGGCTGCCGAGGCGTAAGGAATGGATGCCCAGTACGAACGCGAAGCGTCTAACCGCTCAAAGGCGCTAATCGGTCTCTTCTTACTGGTATCACTTAGCGTTGCGATATTCTCGGAAATGTCGTTCGGCATATGGTGGCTTATCATCATTCCGGTTGGCGTTTTCGCGGTTTCGATTGTCGGAGGGCTATGGCTGGCTTTGTATGCGCTCGCCTTTAAGCGTTCGGGGCTGCAAAGTTTGAACAGTGTGCCGGTTATGGTTGGGCAACTAGCTATAGGGACCGCCGGTACATATTACGCGCTCAAAGCAATTCATGGCTGGATAAACTGATGCTCCACTTCGAACTCGTCACCCCGACCGCTCTCGTCCGTTCCGAGGATGTGTACATGGTCTCCGTGCCCGGCACCGAGGGCGATTTCGGCGTGCTCGAAGGGCATGCGCCGTTCATGTCGACGGTCAAGGCGGGCGAGCTGGCCATCTATCGCAGCGCGGGGGCGGAACCCGAGCGGCTGCAGATCGAGGGCGGCTTTGCCGAGGTCAACGACAAGGGCCTGACCATCCTCGCCGAAAAGGTCGGGTAAAAACGGCACATCCAAGTCGAGCCACTGCCATGGTCAAGCCCGCGAAAGCGGGCGGCGAGGGGCGGCTGGCATCGCGCTGCGACCCTCCTGGATTGCCGCCTTCGCGTTAATGACGAGGGTGACCGGCTGGATTGCGCATCCGGGCCCACCAAACCGGCTGTTAACCATGGTGCGTTAGCGCCGCAGCGTGACTGCTGCTCCTGCACCCCGCGCCACCATCCCCGGCATTGCGCCGCTGTTGCTGATCCATGCCTGGCTGGCGGTCGATCAGCTGCTGTTGTGGCGCTTTCTGGGTTTCGGTGGCTGGCCGGCCCTGCTGATCGGTGCGGCGGTGCTGGGTGCGATCGGCTGGATGCTGCTGCGCTGCGGCGCTGCCCTGCCCCGCATCCCGCTGGGCCGGGTGGCGATGCTGTTCGCGCTGGCGCTGCTGCTGTGCGCGCTCGGCGGTCAGGGCAAGCTGTTCTACGCCAATATCGACTGGCAGGTGCGCGATGCGGTGCTGCGCGATCTGGCGGTCAATCCCTGGCCCTTTGCCTATGCCGCGCCGTCCGGCGCGCTGGAGGTGCTGCGCGCGCCCGTCGGCATGTTCCTGATCCCGGCGCAACTGTGGAAGCTGGGCGGTCCGTGGGCCGGGCAGCTGGGCCTGCTGGTGCAGAATGCCGCGCTGCTGACCGCAGTGCTGAGCCTGGGTTCGCTGCTGTTCGCAACAGGCCGGGCGCGGGGCATCGCGCTGGCGGTGGTGACGCTGTTCAGCGGGCTCGACATCGTCGGCCAGGCGCTGTTCCATGCGCCAATCGAGGACCATCTCGAGTTCACCTTCGACTGGCTGCAATATTCTTCCCACATCACCCAGATTTTCTGGGTGCCGCAGCACGCGCTTGCCGGGTGGAGCGCGGCGGCGATGCTGCTGCTGTGGCGCAGCGGGCGGCTGGAGCTGCGCGCGATGCTGGCGATATTGCCGCTGACCGCGCTTTGGTCCCCCCTCGCCCTGCTCGGCGCGATGCCGTTTCTGGCGCTGGCCGGGATCGAGACGCTGATCGCGCGGCGGCTGACCCTGGGCGACATCGGCTGGCCGGCGCTGGCATCGCTGACCGCCCTGCCCGGCCTTGCCTATATGGCGTCGGCGGGGGACGGGGTCGGCGTGCGTCTGCGGCTGGTTCCGCTCGATGGCTGGGGGATCATCGTCGGCATCGAGCTGCTGGTGTGGTCGGTCCCGCTGCTGCTCGCCGCGCATCGCTCCGGTTACGGGCGGGCGCTGCTGCTGCTGGCGAGCGCCATCCTGCCGCTGCTGCCGTTCGTGCAGGTCGGCACCTCGCTCGATTTCCTGATGCGCGCGTCGATCGTGCCGCTGGCTCTGACCGCAGCCTATGCCGCCGAGGCGCTGGCGAACCGCGAGAACGGAGCGGCGTTGCGACTGTGGCTGGGTGCCGTGCTGGCCGTGGGCAGCGTCACCGGCGCAGCGGAAATCCGCCGGGCGCTGGTCGAACCGGCGAGCCCGATGGTCGAATGCAGCCTCTATGGCGCCTGGCGGCCCAATTTCTGGCGGACGCCGATGACCAGCTATGTAGCACCGGTCGAGCGACTGCCGGCGTGGCTGCGCGGGGCGGAGCCGGTGCCGGTCCCGGTCGATGACCCGGCGCTGTGCTGGCATGGCCGGTGGATGCGGCCGACGGGGGTCTAGAGGTTGTCCTGTTTTGTTTGAACCGTAGTGCTGAGCTTGTCGAAGCACGCCTCGCCGATAAACGCCCTTCGACAAGCTCAGGGCTATGGTTCCGATTCAACCCGACCAGGACAGGCTCTAGCGGATCTGCCGCGCCGGGAGCGGGGTGGTGGCGGCGCCCTTGGGCGCGGTGAACCACAGCAGCAGGCCGGCGGCGACGATGCAGGCGGTGCCGGCCATGCCGACCGCGTCGGGCCAGTCCCCGAAGGCAAGGATGCCGATGGCGAGCGCGACGATGATCTGCACATAGCTGGCCGGCGCGATGGTCGCGGCAGAGGCGCGGGTGGTGGCGAGATAGACGAGGAAATGCGCGCTGCTGGCCGACACGGCAACGAGGGCGCAGCGCGCGACCACGCTCCAGTCCGGCACTGGCACTGCCAGCGCGGGGGCGCCGCTGAGCGCCCCGGCCACGGCCGCTGCGATGCAGACCGGCGCCGACCAGGCTGCGGCCCAGAATTGCGCGGCGAGCGGCGAGACATGGGTGGCGCTGGCACGGTTGAGCATCACGAAGCTGGCCATGGCGAAGGCCGCTGCCAGCGGCATCAGCGCGGCCCAGCCCAGCAAGGCGACGTTGGGCCGCAGCACCGCGATGACACCGATGCTGGCGAGCAGGATCGCCAGCCAGCTCCAGCCCCGCACTTTTTCCCCCAGGAACAGTGCGGAGAGCATGGCGATGATCGCGGGCGAGGCAAAGCTGATCGCGGTCGCTTCCGCCAGCGGCATGATGTGGATCGACAGGAAGAACAACAGCGATGCGACCGCCAGCGCGATCCCCCGCGCGGCCTGCAGCCGCATCGACGGCACCGCGAAACCGCCGCGCCCCTGCCGCCACAGGACGAGGGCGCCAAGGCCCAGTGCGCCGAGCGAGAAGCGCAGCGCACCGACCGCGGTGCCCGGCCAGTCGCCGGCCATGGTCTTGATCACCGCATCGCCGCACGACAGCACGACAAAGCCGCACACCGCCAGCAGCAGTCCGCTGCGCTGCGAGGGTTGGACGGTCATCGGCAAGGGTCCTGCGCCAGAGGCATGGGGGTGTCGGAAGGACGCCGCATCCGGCTCCACCGCCCTGCCCCATGCGCGGCCATTAAAATCTTGTCAAAACTTTCACCTTATTCCTCCACCCATCACCAAGGGCGTTTGCCATGTCTGGCGGATGCTGCGGATCATTCGGATAGGAGACGAGCCAGCAATGAGCGCATTCGGACGCAAGCCCGGAACGCAGGCAGCACGTCCAGCGTTCGGCGTCGCCAAGCCCATGCAGGGCTATTCGCCCCCTGCTCCGCGCGAAGAGCAGGGCGGCAGCCAGTTCCCGCCGATCGACCCGGCGGCGCTGCCGCAGGTGCCGGCCACCGCCGCACCAAGCGGCAATGAGAGCGACGATGCCATCCAGCGCCTGAATTCGCGCATGACCGCCGAGCATGTCGACGACCGGCCGCAGGGGTTCGAGCAATCCGTCCACAAGATCAAGGAACAGGTGCTGCCGCGCCTGCTGGAACGCGTCGACCCCGAGGCCGCCGCGACGCTGTCCAAGGACGAGCTGACCGAAGAATTCCGGCCAATCATCCTCGAGGTGCTCGCCGAGCTCAAGATCACGCTCAACCGGCGCGAGCAGTTCGCGCTGGAAAAGGTGCTGGTCGACGAGCTGCTCGGCTTTGGCCCGCTTGAGGAGCTGCTCAACGATTCCGACGTGTCGGACATCATGATCAACGGCCCCGACCAGACCTATATCGAAAAGAAGGGCAAGCTGACGCTGTCCGGCGTGGTGTTCCGCGACGAGGAGCATCTGTTCCAGATTGCCCAGCGCATCGTCAACCAGGTCGGCCGCCGTGTCGACCAGACCACGCCGCTGGCCGACGCCCGTCTGAAGGACGGCAGCCGCGTCAACGTGATCGTGCCGCCGCTGTCCTTGCGCGGCACCGCCATCTCCATCCGTAAATTCTCGGCCAAGCCGATCACGCTCGACATGCTGCGCGACTGGAACGCGATGTCGAACAAGATGTGCACCGCGCTGAAGATCGCGGGCGCGTGCCGGTTCAACATCGTCATCTCCGGCGGTACCGGTTCCGGTAAAACCACGATGCTCAATGCCCTGTCGAAGATGATCGACCCGACCGAGCGCGTGCTGACCATCGAGGACGCGGCCGAACTCAGGCTGCAGCAGCCGCACTGGCTGCCGCTCGAAACCCGCCCGCCGAACCTGGAAGGGCAAGGCGCGATCACCATCGGCGATCTCGTCAAGAACGCGCTGCGCATGCGCCCGGACCGCATCATCCTGGGCGAAATTCGTGGCGCGGAATGTTTCGACCTGCTCGCCGCGATGAACACCGGTCACGATGGATCGATGTGTACGCTCCACGCCAACAGTCCGCGCGAATGCCTGGGCCGTATGGAAAACATGATCCTGATGGGCGACATCAAGATCCCCAAGGAAGCGATCTCGCGCCAGATTGCCGACTCGGTCGATCTTATCGTCCAGATCAAGCGTCTGCGCGACGGCTCCCGCCGCGTCACCTCGATCACCGAGGTGATCGGGATGGAAGGCGATGTCATCGTCACCCAGGAATTGTTCAAGTTCGAATATCTGGACGAGGACAAGGACGGCAAGATCATCGGCGAATATCGCGCGCTGGGGCTGCGCCCCTACACGCTGGAAAAGGCGCGCCAGTTCGGCTTCGATCAGGCGATGCTGGAGGCGTGCCTCTAAGTCCGCGCGTGGCTGCGCCGGTATTGCATCGGCGCGATGCCGACTGCCCTTGCAAAGGCCGCAGAAAATTGCGCGTGGCGCACGAACCCGCACAGCCGGGCGATCTCGGCGATTGGCAGTTGTGTCTCGGCCAGCAGTGTCCGGGCACGGGCGATGCGCCGATCGCAGACATAGCGGTAAGGCGTCGCCCCGACTTCGCGCCGGAACATGCGGATGAAATGATAGGGTGAAAGATCGACCAGCCGCGCCAGCTCATCGAGCGTGACCGGCTGATCGAGATGCGCCTCGATATAGTCGAGGGTGCGCCGAAGCCGTGCCGGGGCGAGCCAGATGCGATCGGGCAGCTCCGTTTCCTGCGCGCGGGCGAGGCGGGCAAGCTCGACCGCAATCGCGCGCGACAGACCTTCGATCATCAGCGACGCGGCAAAGCCGGGCGCGGCGATCTCCCGCTCCATCATCCGGATAAGCTGGGTCAGCCGGCCCTGTTCCTGGAACAGCAACGGCGGAAAGCCGGACATCCCCTCCCGCCGCAAGAGTCGCTCAAGATAGCCCTTGGGAAACATCAGGCTGACCGAGCGCGCGGAAGTGCCGCAGGTCACGCTGGTGTCGGCCTCCGCCGGCACGAAGGTGGTGCGCAGCAGCCGGTTGGGGGCGATTTCGAACCGCGACCCCGCGACATGGCCGAATGCTTGCGTGCCCGCCCCGCGCGAGAGGAACAGCAAGTCGTGCACCGAACCGCTACGATCCATGGTGTTCATCTCACCCGCGCCATAGCTGACGGTATCGTACATCAATATGCCGCTGTGGCTGTCGTGATGGGCGATAACCTCCGGGCGCAGCCGATAGGTAATGGCATCGACCGCCCGGTAACCGGTCTCCGTATGGAAGCCTTGTTCGTCGGATGCCGCCATGGCCCTTCCCCACCGCGGACCCGCCCGCGCCTCTCTCCCGCAGCCATTGTTCCTTTCGGCAGCGCGCTGTTCTTCCACATTTGCGACGACCGCTGTGGCCGATGCCGCCGCTGTCCGTGCTTCCCTTGCCCCGCTTTTCCCGCTATGCGGCCCCACCAAAGAAAAGCGCGGCGGACATCGCCTGCGCCTGTTGCAGATTTGAAGAGGCCGAATGGCGAAGGAAGAATTGCTCGAAATGCGTGGCCAGGTGGCGGAATTGCTGCCCAACGCCATGTTCCGCGTGCGGCTGGAAAACGGCCACGAGGTGCTGGGCCACACCGCCGGCAAAATGCGCAAGAACCGCATCCGCGTGCTGGTGGGGGACGAGGTTCTGGTCGAGCTGACCCCCTATGACCTGACCAAGGGCCGGATTACCTACCGCTTCAAGTGACGGTCCGGCAGGCCGTCATGCCGTCTCTTGTCCTTGCCTCCACCTCCCCCCGCCGCCGCGACCTGCTGGCGCAACTGGGGGTAGAGCCTGCACGCATAGCCGCCCCCGACATCGATGAAAGCCCGCTGAAGGGCGAGCTGCCGCGTGCCTATGCGCTGCGCATGGCAGAGGAAAAGGCGCGGGCCGTGCCGCTCAAGGCCGGAGAGCTGGCGCTGTCTGGCGATACGGTGGTGGCGGCCGGGCGCCGGATCCTGCCGCGCGCGGCGGACCCGGCCGAGGTGGCCGACTGCCTGCGGCTGTTGTCCGGCCGGCGCCACAAGGTGCTGACCGCCATCGCCACCATCGATGCCGCGGGGACGGTGCGAACGCGCCTGTGCGAGAGCATTGTCGCCTTTGCGCCGCTGAGCGCCGAGAGCATCGCCGCCTATGCGCAAGGGGGCGAAGGCGTGGGCAAGGCCGGGGGTTATGCCATCCAGGGGCGCGCGGGCGCGTTCGTGCGCTGGATGAGCGGCAGCTATTCGGGGATCGTCGGCCTGCCCCTGTTCGAAACCCGGGCGCTGCTGGTGACCGCCGGCGTGATCAATGGCTGAATGGATTTACGAGGACGGCATCGGGGAGCGGCGCGCGGCGCTGATCGCCGGGGGCCGCATCGTCGAGGCGTGCATCGAGCGCGATGATGACGGGGTGCGTTGCGGCGCGGTGTTGCGCGGCCGGCTGATCTCCCGCGCCGAGCGCCTGGCGCGGCTGGAGAGCGGCGAGGAGGTCTATCTGGCCAGCGAGCCGCGCATCCCCGAAGGCGCCGCCTGCCTGCTGCGCATCACCCGCAGCGCCATCCCCGAGCGCGATCTGGTCAAACGACCGCGCGCGGACATCGTGCTGGATGCCGCCGGGCGGGCGGAGCTGCACGAGTCGTTGCTGTCGGACGGCGAGACCTTGCGCGCGGCGATCGCGCGCGACGGGCTGCCGGTCACCGTGCTGCGCCCGATCGATGCCGATGCGCTGGAGGAGGCCGGCTGGAGCGAGGCGCTCGACGCCGCGCGCAGCGGCATACTGCCCTTCGACGGCGGGGCATTGCGGCTGGCGCTGACCCCGGCGATGGCCGTGATCGATATCGACGGCAGTCTGCCCGAGGTCGATCTGGCGATGGCGGGTGCGCGCGCGGCGGCGACGGCGATCCGGCTGATGGGCATTGGCGGCACCATCGTCATCGACCTGCCGACGATTCGCCGGCGCGATTTGCGCAGCGCGATCGGGGAGGCGTTCGACGATGCGCTCGCCGATCCGCACGCCACCCGTTTGCCTGTCGATCCGCTGGGACTGCTGCACCTGTCGCGCCGGCGTAGCCGCCCCAGCCTGGCGGAACGGATGCACTTCGCGCCCGCAGAAAGCGCGGCGCTGGCTCTGTTGCGCCGCGCGGAGCGGGCAAAGGGCACCGGCCCGCTGGCCCTGGTGGCCTATCCGGCGGTGATCGCCTGGCTGGAAGCGCGGCCCGCCTTGCTCGACGCCCTTGCCCGCCGCACCGCCCGCCCGCCGCGCTTGCAGGCCGACGCCGGACGGCCCATGTGGCATGGCGATGTCTACTAAGCCCTATGCTGCGCGCCCCTGCCCTGCCTGCAAGCAGCCATCCGTGCAGCAATTCCGCCCTTTCTGCTCGCGCGGCTGTCGTGACCGCGACCTGATCGGCTGGTTCGACGAGACCTATCGCATTCCGGTGCGCCCCGGCGCCGAGGAGGGCGACGATGTGCCGGGATACGAGCCGAACGGCTGATGTCATTTTCCCGTCATTGGGGGCTGGACAGACGCGCCACGCCGCTCCTATAGGCGCTGCTCCATTGCCCCGGTGCGTTGTGCCGGGATGACGGGCCCGGGTAGCTCAGGGGTAGAGCAGCGGATTGAAAATCCGCGTGTCGGTGGTTCAAATCCGCCCCCGGGCACCATTTCCCCCCCACATCGGCAAAACAATTGTGCCCCGCCCGACGGGAACCGCGGCTGCCGTCATGCGCTTGGCCCTGTCGAGGAGACATTGCCATGCCGCTGCGCGCGATTGCCATCAACTGTTCGCTGAAAGCCGACGAAAGCGTTGCCAGTTCGACCGATGCGATGATCGACCTGGTCGGCAAGGCGCTGGCGCAGCACCGGGTGAAGCTGTCCGACACCATCCGCATCGCCGCGCATGACGTGAAACCTGGCGTGTTGTCCGACGAGGGCGAGGGCGACGCCTGGCCAGCACTGCGCGAGACGATCCTGGCGCACGACATACTGATCTTCGGCACGCCGATCTGGATGGGCCAGCCGAGCAGTGTCGCCAAGCGCGTGCTCGAGCGGATGGATGCCTTCCTCTCGGAAACCGACGACGCCGGGCGGATGCCAAGCTTCAACAAGGTCGCGATCGTCGCCATCGTCGGTAACGAGGATGGCGCCCATGCAAGTTCGGCCGCGATTTTCCAGGCGCTCAACGATGTCGGCTGGACCATTGCGCCGGGCGCTGCGGTCTATTGGGTCGGCGAGGCGATGGGCTCGACCGATTTCAAGGATCTGGACAAGGTGCCCGACAAGGTGCGCGACACCGCGGCGATGGCGGCAAGCAACGCCGCGCATCTCGCCACGTTGCTGCGTTCGGAGCCCTTTCCCGGTGTCGACGAGGGCTGACGTCTATCTCGCCGGAACCGAAGTCCACATCATTACCATCGTCACCCCGCACGTGATGCGGGGTTGGCTTTTTTGACAAGGGCACCAGACAAAGCCCTGCCCCGTGTCAAGCACGGGGCGACGCGAAGGGCGGACGCTAACACAGCAGACGTTGCTTCTACCCCGCTATAGCGACAGTCCGCCATCCACCACCAGCGTGTGGCCGGTGACATAGGAGGCGAGCGGCGAGGCGAGGAACAGCGCGGCACCGGCCATTTCGCCGGGGAGGCCGAGCCGGCCCTGCGGAATGCCAGCCAGCGCCCGGTCCAGCCGAGCCGGGGTTTGCGTGGTCACCTTGGTCAGCTTGGTATCGACCAGCCCCGGCGCGATGCCATTGACCCTGATCCCCTCCGGTGCCCACGCCTGACCCAGCGTCTTGGTAAGATTGACTGCCCCGGCCTTCGATGCGCCATAGGCGGGATTGCCGACATTGCCGTTGAACGCCGCGACCGAACTGACGATGATCAGGCTCCCTTGGGCGTCCGCGAGCGCGGATTTGAACTTGCGGGCGATGTGCATCAGGCTGTCGAGATTGACCGCCATCACCCGATCCCACCCCTCGCGCTCGAACTCGCCGCGACGGTAGACCACGGTGCCCTGGCACAGGATGAGGATGTCCAGGCCAGCGAAGGGAGCAGGGGCAGCGGCAATCGCATCCGGATCGGCGACATCGACGCAGCTGTAGCCCAGCCCGGCGAGATCGCAGCCTTCATCCGCATTGTAATCGGCAGCGCTGGCGCGCGTGCCCCAGACGTGGACGTCGGCGCCGCGTGCCCGAAACGCATGGGCCATGCCGTTGCCGATACCGCTCGACCCGCCGACCACCAGCACGCGCTTGCCCGAAAAATCGGTATCGCCTGTCATCGCTTCATCCCCCCTTTTTCCGAACTGGCCTGTGCGGTACATCATTGCACCGGTTTCGCCACGACTGCATCCGTTCATGCAGCGTTCGGGCCTTTTCTTCCACTTGTCGTGCTTCTACCAAGGAACAAGCTTCCGCTCTGCAGGATTACCCATGCGCCGTTCGATCACCGCCCTCTCGATTTCCGCGCTGCTGCTGGCATCCTGTGGCGGCGGGGGCGGCTCCTCGGGCGGCGGCACCGTCAGCCTGCCGCCGAGCCCGACGCCGACACCCACCCCAACGGCCAGTTGCGACATCGCCCAGCGCAAGAGCTTTGCCCTGTCGACGCTGCAGGAATGGTATCTGTTCCCGACCGACCTTGCCACCACCGCCAACCCGGCCAGCTTTTCGACCGTGCAGGACTATATCGACGCGCTGGTGGCGCCAGCGCGGGCACAGGGCAAGGACCGATTCTTCACCTACATCACCTCGATTGCCGAGGAGAACGCCTTCTTCGCCAGCGGCTCGAGCGCGGGCTTCGGCATCCGCCTGTCCTATGACGACACCAACCGCCGCCTGTTCGTGGTCGAGGCGTTCGAGGGGGCCCCGGCGCTGACCGCGGGGATCGACCGGGGCGACGAGATCACCGCCATCGGCACCAGTTCGGCATCGCTGCAGAGCGTATCCAGCCTTTTCGCCAGCGGCGGATCGAGCGCGGTCAGCTCTGCCCTGGGGCCGAGCACCGCAGGGACGGCGCGGACGCTGACCGTGACCGGACCGTCCGGCACGCGCACCATCACCGTCACCAAGGCCGATTTCAACCTGCCGGCGGTCTCCAGCCGCTATGGGGCGCGCATCATCGACGATGGCGGCAAAAAGGTGGGCTACCTCAATCTCAGGACGTTCATCTCGTCCGCCGACCAGCCACTGCGCGATGCCTTCCAAAGCTTCCGCGATGCGGGCGTGACCGAGCTGATCATCGATTTCCGCTACAATGGCGGCGGCCTCGTCTCCACGGCGGAGCTGATGGGCGACCTCCTCGGGCGCAACCGCTCAACCAGCGAGATATGGTCGCGCACCACCTTCCGTCCGGAAAAGGCGAGCAACAACGACACCTATTTCTTCAACCCCCGCCCGCAATCGGTGGGGCCGACAAAAATCGCCTTTATCGGCTTTGGCGGCACCGCATCGGCGAGCGAGCTGGTGATGAATTCCTCTATCCCCTATCTCGGCAGCAATGTCGCGCTGGTCGGCGGCAATTCCTTCGGCAAGCCGGTGGGGCAAATCGCCATCGACCGTGCAAGCTGCGACGACCGCATCCGCGTGGTCGCCTTCGCCACCGGCAATGCGCTGGGCCAGAGCGACTATTACAACGGCCTTGCGTCCAAGATGCCCAACACCTGCCGTGCGGCGGATGATTTCAGCTTCCCGCTGGGCGACCCGCGCGAGGCATCGATCCGCACCGCGCTCGACTTCCTCGCCGGGCGGCCGTGCAGCGCGATCGGTGCGGAAGCGCCGAAGGGCGTCGGCCAGCGGAGCTTGGCAGGCGAGCGCACGCTGCTGCAACCCGACGCGCCGGCACCGGCGCAACGCGAAGTGCCGGGCTTGTTCTGACGCATCCTCCCCCTTGGGGGAGGTGCCGCGAAGCGGACGAGGGGTGCGCGGCTGTTTTAGGTCCTCCCCGGCACGGGGAGGGGGACCATCCGCAGGATGGTGGAGGGGCCGGTGCAGGGTCATGCGAGGGCATGCAATAACCGCATGCCCCTCCACCAGCTTCGCTGGTCCCCCTCCCCGTTCCGGGGAGGACCTATTTCGTAGCCTCCACCCGCACCAGCAGCGCCTCGACCTGCACCTGCGTGCCGACCTCTGCATTAAGCTCTGCCACCACCCCGTCGAACGGCGCGGTCAGGCTGTGCTCCATCTTCATCGCTTCGAGGGTGAGGAGTTTTTGGCCCTTGGTGACAGTTTGGCCTGCGGCCACATCCACCGCGATAATGCGGCCGGGCATGGGGGAGAGGATGTCGCCGTCATGGGCTGAATGATGGCCGGTGGCACCAAATCTGCTTTGCAGAAAATAGGTCTGGCCACATTCGACTATCAGGTCACCGTCAGGGCATGGTCGAGTCAAGACATAGAACTGCTTCGCCCGAGCAACGTCCGAGGCCATTCCAACGACGGTTTCGCCGTCGGGAAGGCGGTATTGAACGGACTTTCTGGAAGCCCCGTTCAGCCGAAAGCCGGTCAAGTCGCGGGCGAGATACTCGGGAAACAAATCCACGCTACGCTCAAAGTCGAGTATTCTGGCACTAGCGGCAACATCAATGGCGGCGTTGCTCGGCCTGTTCGGCGCGAGCAAACCGTCCCCTTTGCGCGCAATCAAGCCGGTATCGAGGTCGCCGCTACGAAAATGTTCATCCTTGAGACAACGCCACAAGAAACCGGCGTTGGATTTTACGGGATAAACCAGCACGCCTTCCAGTTCACCGACCAGTGCATTTATGGCCGACGTTCGTGTGGCCCGGTGCACGATGATCTTGGCGATCATTGGGTCGTAGAAAGGCGATACGTCGCTGCCTTCTACAACGACCGTGTCAACCCGGGCACTTAATGTTGGAATGTAAAACTGCTCCAACCGCCCCACACTCGGCAGGAAACCCTTCGCCGGGTCCTCCGCATACAGCCGCGCTTCTATCGCCCAGCCATTGATGCTGAGCTCCTCCTGCTTCTTTGGCAACGGCTCCCCGCTCGCGACGCGCAATTGCCATTCGACCAGATCGACGCCGGTGATCTCCTCCGTCACCGGATGTTCGACCTGCAGCCGGGTGTTCATTTCCATGAACCAGATGCGGTCGGCGCGCAGGCCTTCGGAAGCATCGGCGATGAACTCGATCGTACCTGCGCCGACATAATCGACCGCCTTCGCCGCGCGCACCGCGGCGGCGCAAAGCTGTTCGCGCGTCGCCTCGTCCATGCCCGGTGCGGGGGCTTCCTCGATCACCTTCTGGTGGCGGCGTTGCAGCGAGCAGTCGCGTTCGAACAGGTGGACGATGTTGCCGTGGGTGTCGCCGAACACCTGCACCTCGATATGCCGAGGGCGCTGGATGTATTTCTCGATCAGCACATGCGCGTTGCCGAAGGAGGCGGTCGCCTCTCGCTGGCAGGAGGCGAGCGCGTCGGCGAAGTCTGCCGCATCGTCAACCTTGCGCATCCCCTTGCCGCCGCCGCCTGCGACCGCCTTGATCAGCACGGGATAGCCGATTTCGGCGGCGCGTTCGGCGAGGAAGGCGGGGTCCTGGTTCTCGCCCAGATAGCCGGGGGTGACGGGCACGCCTGCCTCCGCCATCAGCTTCTTGGCCGCATCCTTCAGGCCCATCGCGGTGATGCTGGCGGGGCGCGGGCCGACCCAGATCAGCCCGGCGTCGATGACGGCCTGCGCGAACTCGGCGTTCTCCGACAGGAAGCCATAGCCCGGATGGATCGCTTCCGCGCCCGTCGCCTTGGCGGCGGCGATGATCTTCTCGCCCACCAGATAGGATTCCCGCGCCGGGCTGGGGCCGATATGCACGGCCTCGTCGGCTTGGCGGACATGCAGCGCCTTGGCGTCAGCGTCAGAATAGACCGCGACGGTGCGGATACCCATGGCACGCGCGGTGCGGATGATCCGGCAGGCGATCTCGCCCCGGTTGGCGATGAGGAGGGATTGGATCATTTTTCCTTGATCTTTTCTATCAACGATTGCTCGATTTCCCTCATCTTTTTCAGAATTGCGCCAGCAGCATTCAGTGTCGCATCTCGAGGTTCGAAATGATGAAACTCTTGGGATTGACTTTGCAATATTTCGTCAAATTTGTGCTCATCCGCCAAATTGATCGCCTCATCAATTAAATCGCGCACTTCGTCATTCAATATGGCACTATGCTCCACCTTGAAGGCCCGTAATCGGGCTTCTGCCGTGCCCAATCGACCAGCGAAATCGACTATTGCGTCATATGAGTCCATATCAGGGAGATAAGTCGGCTTGAGCTTTTCATGCAGACTAATGAAATCATTGCACGCCATAATTTGCCGCTCAAACAGCATTTCTGCTCGGCGTAACGATAGCTTGTGGGTCTCAACCTCTTTGGCAAGATCGCCCTTCAACCGTTCCAGCTCCGTTGCCAGCTTACTTTTATGCTTTTCGAGTGATCGATCCGCCATGAATTTTGAGAGAAAACCGCTCAATGCAATCGTCACGACACTGCCTCCCCCGAGCCACAGGAGGATACTTGTTCCAAGTTCTATGATGTTTTTTGTCGGTTCGCTCATCGCCTACATCCGGAACACCCCAAAGCCCCGCTCCTCAACCGGCGCGCCCGCGCATGCCGCGAACGCCAGCCCCAGCACATCTCTTGTCTGCGCCGGATCGATAATCCCGTCATCCCACAGCCGCGCGGTGGCGTAGTATGGGTTGCCCTCATCCTCATATTTCTGGCGGACGGGAGCCTTGAAGGCTTCGGCCTCCTCCGGCGTCCAGTTCGCGGCATCGCGGTGGACCGTCGCCAGCACGCTTGCCGCCTGTTCGCCGCCCATCACGCTGATCCGCGCATTGGGCCAGGTGAAGAGGAAACGGGGGGAGTAGGCGCGGCCGCACATGCCGTAATTGCCGGCACCGAAGCTGCCGCCGATCAGCACCGTCACCTTGGGCACGGTCGCGGTGGCGACGGCGGTGACGAGTTTGGCGCCATGCTTGGCGATCCCTTCGGCCTCATATTTGCCGCCGACCATGAAGCCGCTGATGTTTTGCAGGAACAACAGCGGGATGCCGCGCTGCTGCGCGAGCTGGATGAAATGCGCGCCTTTCTGCGCGCTCTCGCTGAACAGCACGCCGTTGTTGGCGAGGATGGCGACGGGCATGCCCCAGATGTGGGCGAAGCCGCAGACGAGGGTGCTGCCGTAGAGCGCCTTGAATTCGTGGAATTCGCTGCCGTCCACCAGACGGGCGATGACTTCGTGGACGTCGTAGGGGGCGCGGACGTCTTGAGGGATAATGCCGTACAGTTCCTCGGCGTCATATTTGGGGGGGCGGGGCGGCAATAAATCGGGGACTGTCCCCGATTTATTGCCCAGGTGAGAGACAATATCCCGCACAATCGTCAGCGCATGTTCGTCATTCTCGGCGACATGATCGACCACGCCCGATTTGCGCCCGTGCAGGTCGCCGCCGCCCAGATCCTCGGCGCTGATTTCCTCACCCGTCGCGGCCTTGACCAGCGGCGGCCCGGCGAGGAAGATCGTGCCCTGGTTGCGGACGATCACTGTCTCGTCGGACATGGCGGGCACATAGGCACCGCCGGCGGTGCAACTGCCCATCACGCAGGCGATCTGCGGAATGCGGCGGGCCGACATATTGGCCTGGTTGAAGAAGATGCGGCCGAAATGATCGCGGTCGGGGAAGACCTCGGCCTGGTGCGGCAGGTTGGCGCCGCCGCTGTCGACGAGGTAGATGCACGGCAGATGGTTCTCCAGCGCGATCTCCTGCGCGCGCAGATGCTTCTTGACCGTCAGCGGATAGTAAGTGCCGCCCTTCACCGTCGCATCGTTGCAGACGATCATGCACTGGCGGCCCGAGACGCGGCCGATACCGCAGATCAGGCTCGCGCCATGCACATCGCCTTCATACATACCGTTGGCGGCGAGCTGGCCGATCTCGAGGAAGGGCGAGCCGGGGTCGAGCAGGCGTTCGACGCGGTCGCGAGGGAGCAATTTGCCGCGCGACACATGGCGCTCTCGCGACTTTTCATTGCCGCCGAGCGCAGCTTCCGCAACGCGCGCCCACAGCTCGTCCCGCAGCGCGCGGTTGTGCGCGGCGTTGGCGCGGAAAGCCTCGCTGTCCGGCACGATCGACGTGGAGAGGACAGGCGCGGTCACGACAGGTCCTCCCCGGAACGGGGAGGGGGACCATCCGCAGGATGGTGGAGGGGCTGCGCGATAGCCATTTGCTTTAACCTCTGCATCTTCTCCGCCCTCTCCCGGCACACCACAACGATGCGCGACACCGCAGCCGGAACATCTTCCAATAAGGCTTTTGCAGGGATCCGCATCGTCGCCACGTGCAACTCCCGCAAATAGGCCGTCCGCTGTTCGCCCCTGCGCGCCGCGACCGCACCGTCGTGCGCCATCCCGTCGACCTCGATAGCCAGACGAACGGCAGCGCAATAGAAGTCGAGGACATATCGCCCTGCGGGATGCTGTCGGCGGAATTTGAACCCTCCGGGCCGCTGGCGCAATTCCTTCCACAGCAAGGTCTCGGGCAGGTTCATCTCGCTCCGCAGTTTGCGGGCGCGCTTTACGGTGGCACGGCTACCAGTGAGCGCAGGGCCGTAAGCCCCTCCACCATGCTGCGCATGGTCCCCCTCCCCGTACCGGGGAGGACCTTGCTGCGCCATGCCTATCCCCCTTCTGCTTTCTCCATCTCTGCGATCGCGGCTTCCGCAACCGCTATTTTCTCTTTGTTCTTCGGGCTCAGCCAATATTGCCAAACACCATAGATGTTGATGGCCAGCAAGATGCCATTCTGCACCGCCAGCGGCATGGTGCCTGCCTGCAGACCCGCGATAATCCAGGCAATCGATGCGGTGACGAACAGCAGGAAGCCGAGCCCCGTCACGCGTCGGCCGAAGTCCCCGGCGATCATGAAGGCGGCGACGATGCCGGAGATCGCGGCATACCATTCGAGCGGTCCGTTCATCGGCAATCCTTTGGCTAGTGCCCCCGACAGGCACCAACCCCTTCCCGGCCCGATGGTTCACCCGCCCATCCCCTTATCGTTTCCGCACGAATTCCGCGCGCAGCACCAGCCCCTTGATGCCGGGATATTTGCAGTCGATCTCCTGCGCGTCGCCGGTCAGGCGGATCGACTTGATCAGCGTGCCCTGCTTCAGCGTCTGGCCCGCGCCCTTGACCTCCAGATCCTTGATCAGCGTGACCGCGTCGCCATCGGCGAGCAGATTGCCGACCGCGTCGCGCACCTCCACTTGGTCGGCCGCTGCCTGGCGGGCCGCAAGTTCGGATGCGGGCAGCCAATCGCCGCTCGCTTCGTCATAGACATAGTCTTCATCGCTGCTCATGGTGTGGGCGCCGTGCGCCCGCAGGCGACTTCCAGCTTGAGCCCGTCGGGATCGGCAAAGAACACCGCATAATAGTCCGGGCCATATTGGGGATAGTGCGCCGGCGCATCGAGCACCTCGGCCCCGATCGACAACAGCAGCGCGTGCAGTCCATCGACGTCGGCCGGATCGTCAGCGGCCCAAGCCAGGTGGTGCAGACCGGGGGAAAAGCGATCGGGCACGCGCGCCGCATTGTCTCCGCTGGCCTGAATGATGCCGACGGAATGGAACGGCCCGTCCCCCTGCCAATCCCAATCGGTCCCGTCCGGATACTCCTGCGATCTGGCATAGCCGAGGTAGCCGAGCACCTGGTCGTAGAAGACCCGCGCGACCTCGAGATTGCCGACCGACAGGTCGATGTGGTGGACGAGCCCGCGCATGGTCACCCTGCTCCGCCGATGATCTCGCGCCCCATCAGCATCCGCCGGATTTCGTTGGTGCCGGCGCCGATATCGAGCAGCTTGGCATCGCGGTAGTAACGCTCGACCGGCCAGTCTTTCGTATAGCCGGCACCGCCCAGCGCCTGCACCGCCTCATTGGCGACCTTCACGGCATTCTCGCTCGCCAGCAGGATGGCGCCGGCCGCGTCGTGGCGGGTCGTCTGTCCCGCATCGCACGCCCGCGCCACCGCATAGACATAGGCCCGCGCCGAGTTGAGCGCGACGACCATGTCCGCCACCTTGGCCTGCATCAGCTGGAAGCTGCCGATCGGTTTGCCGAACTGCTTGCGCTCACGAATATAGGGCAGCACCACGTCGAGGCAGGCCTGCATCACGCCGAGCTGCAGCCCCGCCAGCACCACGCGCTCGTAATCGAGGCCGCTCATCAGCACGCCGACACCGCCGTGCAGCGGGCCCATGATATTTTCTTCCGGCACCTCGCAGTCGTTGAACACCAGCTCGGCCGTCGGCGATCCGCGCATGCCCATCTTGTCGATCTTCTGCCCGATGCTGAAGCCCGGCATGTCCTTTTCGATGAGGAAGGCGGTGATGCCGCGCGAGCCCGCTTCAGGCGCGGTCTTGGCATAGACCACCAGCGTGTCGGCATAGGGCGCGTTGGTAATCCAGAATTTGGTGCCGTTGAGCACATAGCCGCCCTGCACCGCATCGGCCTTGAGCTTCATCGATACGACATCGCTGCCCGCCCCCGCTTCGGACATGGCGAGGCTGCCGACATGCTCGCCGGAGACCAGCTTGGGCAGATATTTCGCCTTCTGCGTGTCATTGCCCCAGCGGCGCACCTGGTTGACGCACAGGTTGGAGTGGGCGCCATAGCTGAGGCCGATCGACGCGGAGGCGCGGCTGACTTCCTCGACCGCGACGACATGCTCGAGATAGCCGAGGCCGAGCCCGCCCCATTCCTCCTCAACCGTGATGCCATGCAGGCCCAGCGCCCCCATCGCCGGCCACAGCTCGTCGCGCGGGAACCAATCCTCGGCATCGACGCGCGCGGCGAGCGGGGCAATCCTGTCGGTGGCGAACCGCTGCGTCACATCGCGGATCATGTCCGCGGATTCACCCAGCGCGAAATCGAGCATCATCACTGTCTCTCCTTGGCGGGCAGCGATAGCGCAGGCGGCGGAGAGCCGGAAGGGGTGCGCAACAAAATTACGCGGCGTCAGACCCTCCCCGTTCCGGGGAGGGGGACCATCCGCAGGATGGTGGAAGGGCAGGTGCCGCGTTCCGTAACCTCGCACAACAACCGCGTGCCCCTCCACCACTTCGTGGTTCCCCTCCCCGGAACGAGGCAGACCTAAGCCAGTGGCACATCCATGATCGGGTAGCTTGCCCAGTCCCGCCAGTCGAAATGCCACCATTCATTGTCGAGCGGCAGGAAGCCTTCGCGCGCCATCCAGCCTTCCAGCCGGGCGCTGTTGGCCAACGCCTCGCCGCTGGCGCGGACGTTGCTGCGATAGGCGGCGGGGGTGAAATCGTCATAGGGGCTGGGCATCTCCACCGCCGTGCCGCCGCGATGCAGCGTCAGATCGATGGCACAGCCGCGATTGTGGCGGGATCCGCGCGCGGGGTTGGCCACGAACTCGCGCTGCGCCGTCGGGGTTTCGTCCCACATCATCCTGGTGATGCGCCACGGGCGATAGGCATCGTGGATCAGCAAGCCGTAGCCCTCGCGCTCGGCGCGGTCCTGCACCCGCTTGAGCGCCTCTGCTGCCGGGCGCTGGGCGAGCGCACGGGCCACCGGATAGAGCACGCGGCCCATGAAATTGTTGGCGGTGGCATAGCGGATATCGAAGCGCAGCCGCGGATCGAAGCGGGTGAGATCGACCAGATCGGGCGTGGCGGTAGCGGCGGGATCGACCGGCATCGCAACCGGGGACGCGGCCGGCGCGGCGGGTGGCGATGCGGGCATGCGCGCCGCGCAACCGGCGATCAGCAGACCGCCGCTGCCAAGGAGGATGCTGCGGCGGGTCGGTACCGTCATCGTCATAGCCCCTTGATCGCGAGCGCGGCGGCGAACAGCGTGCCGATGGTGCCGAGGATGGTGATCACCGGCCACGGCACCCAGCCGACCGCTTCGATATTGCGGCGCCGCAGCCGCCGCCGTTCGGCAAGGACCGATACGGCGGTTACCACTGCCGCCCCTGCCGCCACCATGCTCATGCCTGCTTGCACTCGTTCCGCCCGTGACTAGAAGGCAAGGCGGTTTCCCCCCGAGCCGATGGAGAGAAAGATATGGCCAAGCGCCTGACAATCGCAACCGCAATCGCCGCCTTGACCCTGACCAGCGCCGCGTCGGCCGACCACCATGGTGGCCGCCATGCCCAGCATGCCGAGCATGATGCCGCCACCCATGCCGCCCATGCTGCCATCGCTGCGGCGGTCGCATCGCCGACCCGCACCGAGGCCAATCGCGCCCGCGACGTCTGGCGTCACCCGGTCGAAACGCTGACATTCTTCCGCATTGCGCCCAATGAGACCATCGTCGAGCTGTTCCCCGGCGGCGGCTGGTACACCGAAATCCTCGCGCCGCTCGCCGCCAACGGCGGTGGCCGCTACATCGCGGCCGGCAATATGGAGCGCGGTCTGAATGCGGTGCGCACCCGCCAGACCGAAAATCCGGCGCTTTATGGCGCGGCCCAGCTTGCCGCCTTCCCCGCGACCGATGCCGGGCCGAACATTCCCGATGGCAGCGTCGACGTGGTGCTGACCTTCCGCAACGTCCACAACCTGCGCTTCGCCGGGCTCGACCAGACCGCCGCCGCCTTCCGCCAGATGTTCGCGATGCTAAGGCCCGGCGGACGTCTGGGCGTGGTCGAGCACCGCTTGCCCGAAACGATGGATTCCGCGCTCGAGGAATCGAGCGGCTACATGAAGCGCAGCTCGGTGGTGGCCTTTGCCGAGGCCGCCGGTTTCCGGCTGGTGGCGGAGAGCGACATCAACGCCAATCCGCGCGACACGCATGACCATCCGCGCGGCGTGTGGACGCTGCCGCCGGTGCTGCGCGGGGCGGCCGACGATGCCGAACGCGCCCGCTGGACCGCGATCGGCGAAAGCGATCGCATGACCCTGCTGTTCGTCAAGCCGGAATGACCAGCGCCTGCGGGTCTAGCGAAGCAAGCCAGGGTAGCGCGCAGCCGCTCCGGATTGCTTCGCTGCGCCCGCGATGACGGCAGAGCCGACCAACCCGCACCGCCCGGTCGCCGGCATCCTGCTGCGGCTGGGGGCGGCCGCGGTGCTCGCGCTGATGTTCGCGCTGGTCAAGCTGACCGCGACGCGCGGCGTGCATATCGTCGAATCGGTCTTCTACCGGCAGGCCTTCGCCCTGCCCTTCGTCGCCGGCTGGGCGATGGTCGGGCCGGGGCTGGCGTCGCTGCGCACCGAGCGGCTGGGCACCCACGCCAGCCGGACGCTGATGGGACTGGGCGCGATGACGCTCAATTTCCTGGGCTACACCATGCTGCCGCTGGCCGAGGCGACGGTGATCGGTTTTGCCGTGCCGATCTTCGCGACCCTGCTGGCAGCCCTGATGCTGGGCGAAGCGGTCGGGCGCTATCGCATCGCTGCCATCCTGTTCGGCTTTGTCGGCATCCTGATCGTGCTGCGGCCGGACAGCGCCGCGGCACATAGCATGGGCGCGGCCGTGGCGCTGGCCGGCGCGGTGGCGACGGCGAGCGTGACCATCGTCATCCGCCGGCTTGGCGCGACCGAGCCCGCAACCACGACGGTATTCTGGTTCACGGCGCTGTCGCTGGTGCCCCTCTCCATCCTGATGCTGTTCTTCGCCCGCGTCCATGACCCGCTGACCTGGTGGCTCTTGGTCGGCATCGGCGTGACCGGCGGCATCGCTCAATTGCTGCTGACCGGCGCGTTGCGGCTCGCGCCCGTCGCCGTGGTGCTGCCGATGGATTATACCGGCCTGATCTGGGCAAGCCTGATCGGCTGGCTGCTGTTCGCGACCGTGCCGGTGCCCGCGACGCTGATCGGCGCGCCGATCATCATCGCCAGCGGCCTTGCCATCCTGTGGCGCGAACACCGGCTGGGGAAGGCCGCCGCCGAATAGGCGAAAGCAGAGCCACCCCCTTGCGCAGCGGGGCGGTGCGCGGCAAGGCGGGCGCGCGCCGGCGCAGGCTCGATGTCCGGCGACACTGAACAGAAAGGTCCGCCCGATGTCTCGCTCCCCTGCCCTGTCCGGTTCGCTGGTCACGCTGTTCGGCGGCGGCGGCTTTCTGGGTCGGGCGATGGCGCAGCAGCTGATGCTCGCCGGCGCGCGCGTGCGCATCGTGCAGCGTCACCCGGCGCGCGCCTATGCGATCAAGGCGCTGGGCAATCTCGGCCAGGTCCAGTTCGTCGCCGCCGATGCCGCGGACGCGGAGGCCGCCCGGCGCGCCGCGGTTGGCAGCGATGCGGTGGTCAATCTGATCGGCATCCTCAAGGGCGATTTCGAGCGGGCGCATGTGACGACGGCCGCCAGTGTCGCTGCCGCTGCCCGCGCGGCCGGTGCGGCGATGGTCCAGATTTCCGCGATCGGTGCCGATGCCGCCAGCCCCTCCGGCTATGGCCGCAGCAAGGCGGGTGGCGAGGCGGCCGTGCGCGCGGCGGTGCCCGATGCCATCATCCTGCGCCCCTCGATCGTGTTCGGGCGCGACGACCAGTTCATCAACCGCTTTGCCGGGCTGCTGGCGATGGCCCCGCTGATGCCGGTGGTGGCGCCGGCGACCCGTTTCCAGCCGGTGTTCGTCGGCGATGTCGCCAATGCGCTGGTCGCGGCCCTTGCCGACCGCGCAACCCATGCCGGGCGCACCTTCGAGCTCGGCGGGCCGCAGATCCTGTCGATGCGCCAGCTGCTCGAATGGATTGCCGCCCGCATCGGACGCGACCCGCTGCTGGTCGACCTGCCCGATGCGGTGGCAGGGGCGATGGCCAGGGCCACCGGCTGGTTGCCGGGCGCGCCGATCACCAGCGACCAGTGGGCGATGCTGCAGGCCGACAATGTCGTTGCCGATGGCGCGGCGACGCTGGCCGACCTCGGCCTCGCTGCGACCCCGCTCGATGCCGTGGCCGAAGGCTGGCTCGACATCTATCGCCGCCATGGCCGTTTCACGGGCAAAGCCGCCGCCGCCTGACCCTGCGTTCCGTCGGACGGACCGGTGACACATATGACCAGCGACATCATCACGGCGATCATCCTCGGCATCGTCGAGGGGCTCACCGAATTCCTGCCGGTGTCCTCAACCGGCCACCTGATCCTCGGCGGAGAGCTGCTGGGCTTCACCGGCGAAGGATCGGTGGCGTTCAAGATCGCCATCCAGCTCGGCGCCATCCTGGCGGTGCTGGTGGCGTATTGGCGGCGGTTCTGGGGTGTCGGCATGGGGCTGCTCAAGTGGGAGAGCGATGCGGTCGCCTTCACCCGCAACATACTGATCGGCTTTTTCCCGGCGATGCTGATCGGAGCGCTGGCCTATGACGCAATCCGGGCGGTGCTGCAGACACCCGAAGTGGTGGCCGTCGCCCTCATCGTCGGCGGGGTGCTGATCCTGCTGCTCGAACGGATGGTGCGGACCGTATCGGTGACCAGCGTCGAGGGTATGCCGCTGCGTACCGCGGTGACCATCGGCTTTGTCCAGTGCATCGCGATGATCCCGGGCGTCAGCCGCTCGGGCGCGACGATCCTCGGCGCGCTGGCGATGGGCGTCGAGCGCAAGACGGCGGCGGAGTTCAGCTTCTTTCTGGCGGTGCCGACGATGGCCGGCGCGACCGTCTATGCCCTTTATCGCGACCGCGCGCTGCTGAGCGCCGACGATCTGGGGATGATCGGCATCGGCTTCGGCGTCGCCTTCATCGTTGCGCTGGCGGTGGTCAAGGCGTTCGTCGCCATCGTCGCGCGCTACGGCTTCGCGCCCTTCGCCTGGTACCGGATCGTCATCGGCAGCATCGCACTGGCCTGGCTGATCGCGAGATAGGGCAATATAGCGTATTATTGTCGGGCACTGTCTGCCGATTTTGTGCAGGAACTGGCCGCAAGGCCGCAATTTAATACGTAATATTGCCCTTTATGTCAGCCTCATGCTGACATGGGTTAGGCCGCCATGGCATAGGCAGTCCTCGGATTTAGCGAGGGGATAGAGCGGCGATGGCCGATTCCGACATGCTGCAATTTGTCGACCGCGCGCAGGCGTTTCCCGTCAAGCGTCTGCCGGAGGACCGCGCGCGCGACTTTGCCGAGATCGCCGCCCGCTATGCGCCCGAGGATGCGGCAGCGCAGGCGGCGCGCTGTTCGCAATGCGGCGTGCCCTATTGTTCGGTACACTGCCCGCTGCACAACCACATCCCCGACTGGCTCCGGCTGGCTGCGGAAGGGCGGCTGCAGGAAGCCTATGCGCTGTCCAACGAGACGTCGACCATGCCCGAGATCTGCGGCCGCATCTGCCCGCAGGACCGGTTGTGCGAGGGCAATTGCGTCATCGAATTTTCCGGCCACGGCGCGGTCACCATCGGCAGCGTCGAGAAATACATCACCGACACCGCGTGGGAAGAAGGCTGGGTGGAGCCGCTGGTGCCGGGCAAGACGACGGGCAAGTCGATCGGCATCATCGGCGCCGGTCCGGCCGGGCTGACCGCGGCGGAATATCTCAGGGTCTCCGGCCATGCGGTGACCGTCTACGACCGGCATGACCGCGCGGGCGGGCTGCTGACCTATGGCATCCCCGGCTTCAAGCTGGAGAAACCAGTGGTGATGCGCCGCATCGACCGGCTGCTGGCCGGCGGCATCGTCATCGAAACCGGGTTCGAGGTCGGGCGCGATGCCAGCCTGGCGGATCTGCAGACGCGCCACGATGCGCTGCTGGTCGCCACCGGGGTGTACAAGGCACGCGCACTGTCCGCGCCCGGCGACCAGTTGAGCGGCGTGGTCGAAGCGCTCGATTATCTCATCGCTTCCAACCGCACCGGCTTCGGCGACCATGTGCCGGCATTCGAGGACGGCAGCCTCAATGCCGCCGGCAAGCATGTCGTCGTCATCGGCGGCGGCGATACCGCGATGGACTGCGTCCGCACGGCGGTGCGCCAGGGCGCGGCCTCGGTCCGGTGCCTGTACCGTCGCGACCGCGCCAACATGCCGGGCAGCCAGCGCGAAGTGGCCAATGCGGAGGAAGAGGGCGTCGTCTTCGAATGGCTGTCCGCCCCCGAGGCGTTTCTTGGCGACGGCAGCAAGGTGACCGGCGTCAAGCTGCGCGGCATGCGGCTGGGCATGGCCGATGCCAGCGGCCGCCGCGCGCCCGAACCCGATCCGGCCAGCGAACGCGACCTGCCCGCCGACCTCGTCATCAAGGCGCTGGGCTTCGACGCCGAGGATCTGCCCCGCCTGTTCGGCTCGCCCGACCTCGGCGTCACGCGTTGGGGCACGCTGCGCGTCGATCATGCGATGATGACCAGCCTCGATGGCGTGTTCGCGGCGGGCGACATCGTGCGCGGCGCCAGCCTGGTGGTGTGGGGCATCCGCGACGGGCGCGATGTGGCGGCGCACATGGAACGGTGGCTGGCGGCAGGAGCAGCAGAGAGGATGGCGGCGTGATGCGAGCTTCGATTCTCATCGCTGCTGTATGCGGACTTAGCATCGCCACCCATGGCATCGCCCAACCCACGGCGTTGCCACCCGCCGTGCCGATCGAAACCGCTATCCCGACTTACGAACCCACAAGCGTCACTTTGGCCAAAGCAGAACAGCTGCTAACCCTCGTTGGCGCTCGCGCTCTGTTCGATGTAGCGATTGCACAATCGAGCCAAGCAGCGCGGCAAGGTATGATCGAGCAATACGGCGCCGATGACGCAGGGCGCGCCGAGCTTCAGCGGCTTGACAGCCAATATCCGGGTGGAAGCGACGCATTCTTCGACCGCTTTGCGTCGGTGCTGTCCGAAAAACTTGCTGCGGCCTACCCAGAGTTTCTCGAACGCAATAAGGCGATGCATGCGCGCTATGTGTCTGAAGCCGATCTGGATTTTCTTATCGCGGCCAATGTTCGGTTTAACAGCGTCGAGCTAAGCGACGAAGAAAGGGCGCGTGAGGTAGCGACATTTCGTGCCAGCCCGACTGTGACACGCTTTCTCGCTGCCGTCCCCGTCATAAGGCAGGAAATGGGAGAGTTTGGTCGAACGATCGGGGAGCGCTTGAGTGGGGAAACCTATGACCAGATCGCGCAAGAGCATCCCTCCATTTTTGGAGCACAGTAGTGATCCAAACTAAACTGCTTGCAGCGCTTCTTGCGGTGTCCGCTCCGGGCTTTGCACAAGGCCCCGGGTCGCCTGCCGCGGATCAAATGACTGCCGCACCCTCTCATTCGGCAGAGCCCGTCTCGGCCGCGCCGCTCCCCGCCCCTGACCCTGCCAGGCTCGCCGCAGCCGAGCGGGTGGTCGATCGCGTCTGGCCGGTGGGCACATTCCGGCGGATGATGGAATCGACCTTTGCCGGCACGATGCCAGCCGTTGCGGGCCAGGAGATGGCCACGACCGCTTGGGCCGCGGATGACGACAGCAAGGAGGCGCGTCGGGCCCGGCATGAGGCGCGCACCGGTCGGCGGATCGGCGGGGGCACGCCCGAACCGGAGCCGGAAGATGCAATGGCATCCTTCAACGCGGCGATTCTGCCTGCCGTCGAACGGCTGGAACCGCCGATGCGTGCGGCGATCGCCCGCATCTATGCCCGGCGCTACGACCTGACCCAGCTCGGCGAGCTCGAAGCCTTTTTCTCGACGCCGACCGGCGCCGCCTATGCGGCCGATTCGCTGACGCTGATGAGCGACCCCGAAATGGTCGCGGCGATGCAGGCGGCGACGATGGAGATGATGAGCGCGCTGTTCGGCGTCCCCAGCCAGGGGTCGGAAGGTGCCGCTGCAGACGCTGCTGCGGCGGCGATGGACGCCGCCTCGACCGAGGCAGGACCGGCCAGCGTCAATGCCGGCGTGAAGGTGGAGTGAGCGCGATGCACCGTCAGACTTTCGTCACCGCAGCGCGCCGCTGGCGTCTCCCGATCATCGCGGCACTCGCAGCTTGTGCCGGGCTCAGCCCGCTCCAGGCCCAGGAGGGCTCGCCGGCCACAGCGTCAGTCGACGCCACCGCCGCGTCGTCGCCAGACCCTGCCCGCCTGGAAGCGGCGCGACGGCTGGTTGCGCTGAGCTTTCCCGATGGCGAGGCGGGCGAGCTGATTGCCGACCTCGCTGGCGAGGCATTCGACAACCAGATCAAGGCGATGCTCGACAGCGACGAGATGAAGGACGCGGCGCGTGAAGCACCGCAATTGCGGCGCAGGCTCGACCGATTTGCTGCCGACGCACGCGCAATGATGACGCAGGAACTGGTTGCCGCGACGCCACGGCTGCTGGAGGTGACGGCCGAAATCTACGCGCTGCGCTTCACCGTCGCGGAAATGGCGGAGATCGAGCAATTCCTGCAGACGCCGACCGGGCGCCGTTACGCGCGGCTCAGCCTCGAGATGATCAACGATCCGCGGTTCGCCGCCTGGCAAGCCGATCTCGACGAACGTCTGCAGCGCCGCATGCAGCCGCTGCTGGAGCGGTTCATGACCGACATCGTGGCGCTCGCCCCCAAGACAACCAACTGACACCCATATGCCGGACTGCACCGCCATGACCCAATATCCCACCCCCGAACACGCCCGCCTTGCGGCAGAGGGCATGTATCGTCCCGAATATGAGGGCGATGCCTGCGGCGTCGGCCTCGTCGCCGCGACCGATGGCAGGCCGCAACGCCGCGTCGTCGCGGCCGCGGTCGATGCGCTGAAGGCGGTCTGGCATCGCGGCGCGGTCGATGCCGATGGCAAGACCGGCGACGGGGCGGGCATCCATGTCGACCTGCCGGTGCGCTTCTTCGACGATGCGATTGCCAATTCCGGGCACAAGGTGCGCCCCAACCGGCTGGCGGTGGGCATGGTGTTCCTGCCGCGCACCGACCTTGGCGCGCAGGAAACCTGCCGCACCATCGTCGAAAGCGCGATCATCGATGCGGGCTATACCATTTATGGCTGGCGGCAGGTGCCGGTCGACGTCTCCTGCATCGGCGACAAGGCGCAGCGGACGCGCCCCGAGATCGAGCAGATCATGATCGCCGGGCCGATGCCCGACGAACAATCCGCCAGCGAGTTCGAAAAGACGCTCTATCTGGTGCGCCGCCGCATCGAAAAGGCGGTGGTCGCGGCGCAGATCGCCGATTTCTACATCTGCAGCCTGTCGTGCCGGTCGATCGTCTACAAAGGCCTGTTCCTCGCCGAGAGCCTGTCGGTCTTCTACCCCGACCTGACCAGCGAGCTGTTCGAGAGCCGGGTGGCGATTTTCCACCAGCGCTATTCGACCAACACCTTCCCGCAATGGTGGCTGGCGCAGCCGTTCCGCTGCCTCGCGCACAATGGCGAGATCAACACCATCCGCGGCAACAAGAACTGGATGAAGAGCCACGAGATCAAGATGGCCAGCCTCGCCTTCGGCGAGCAGTGCGAGGAGATCAAGCCGGTGATCCCGGCGGGCGCTTCCGATACCGCCGCGCTCGACGCGGTGTTCGAGACGATCGTGCGCTCGGGCCGCGAGGCGCCGACCGCCAAGCTGATGCTGGTGCCCGAAGCGTGGGGCGGCGACCCCGAGGTATCGCCCGACCACCTTGCCATGTACCAATATTTCGCCAGCGTCATGGAGCCGTGGGACGGCCCGGCCGCGCTCGCCATGACCGATGGCCGCTGGGCGGTCGCGGGGATGGACCGCAACGCGCTGCGCCCGCTGCGCTACACCATCACCGATGACGGCCTGGTGGTGGTCGGATCGGAAAGCGGCATGGTGCTGCTGCCCGAACAGCATATCACCAGGAAGGGCCGGCTGGGGCCGGGGCAGATGCTGGCCGTCGATCTCGACGAAGGACGGCTCTATTTCGACCATGAGATCAAGGATCGCATCGCCGGCGAACAGCCCTATGCGAAGCTGGTCGCCGGTTTCCGCGGCATCGACGATCTGCCGGCGGTGCCCGAGGATCTGTCGCTCTATCTTGCGGGCGAACGGCTGGTGCGCCACCAGGTCGCGGCCGGCCAGACGCTCGAGGACATCGAGCTGATCCTCAGCCCGATGCTGGCCGGCGCCAAGGAAGCGGTCGGATCGATGGGCGATGACACCCCGCTCGCGGTCATTTCCGACAAGCCCCGGCTGCTGCACCAGTTCTTCCGCCAGAATTTCAGCCAGGTCACCAACCCGCCGATCGACAGCTTGCGCGAACGGCATGTGATGAGCCTGAAGACGCGCTTCTCCAACCTCGCCAACATCCTCGACACCACCGGACAGAATAGCGCGGTGCTGGTGATCGATTCGCCGGTGCTGGCCAATGCCGACTGGCACCGGCTGAAGGCGGCGTTCGGCGCATCGGTGGCGGAAATCGACTGCACTTTCCCGGTCGGCTCCGGCGCCGCCGGCCTGCGCGAGGCGATCGTGCGCGTGCGTGCCGATGCCGAGGCGGCGGTGCGCGCCGGGCGGTCCGAACTGTTCCTGTCCGACGAAGGCGTTTCGGCCGAGCGGGTCGGCATCTCGATGGTGCTGGCCGCCGCAGCGGTGCATACCCACCTCGTCCGCCAGGGGTTGCGCAGTTACGCCTCGATCAACGTGCGCTCGTCGGAATGCCTCGATACCCATGGCTTTGCGGTGCTGATCGGAGTCGGCGCGACCACCGTCAACGCCTGGCTGACCGAGGCGACGATTGCCGACCGCCACGCGCGCGGCCTGCTCGGCGACATCGCGCTGGGCAAGGCCATCGCCAACTATCGCAAGGCGATCGACGACGGGCTGCTCAAGATCATGTCGAAGATGGGGATCGCCGTGATCTCCAGCTATCGCGGCGGCTATAATTTCGAGGCGGTCGGCCTCAGCCGCAGCCTGGTCAACGATCTGTTCCCCGGCATGCCGGCCAAAATCTCCGGCGAAGGCTATACCTCGCTCTACATCAACGCCTCCGAACGGCACGAGGCGGCGTTCGAGCCGGCGGCGATCCGCCTGCCGGTGGGCGGCTTCTATCGCCAGCGCAACGGCGGGGAAACGCACGCGTGGAGCGCGCAGCTGATGCATCTGCTGCAGACCGCGGTCGCCACCGACAGCTATTCGACCTACCTCAACTTCGCGCGCGGCGTGCGCGATCTGCCGCCGGTCTATCTGCGCGATCTGCTCGAGTTCAACGAGGTGAGGAAACCGGTACCGCTCGACGAGGTCGAGGCGATCACCGAAATCCGCAAGCGCTTCATCACGCCGGGGATGAGCCTGGGCGCGCTATCCCCGGAGGCGCATGAGACGCTGGCCATCGCCATGAACCGCATCGGCGCCAAGGCGGTGTCGGGCGAAGGCGGCGAGGACCGGGCGCGCTACACGCCCTATGCCAATGGCGACAACGCCAATTCGGTGATCAAGCAGGTCGCCTCCGGCCGGTTCGGCGTCACCGCCGAATATCTGGGCGCGTGCGAGGAGATAGAGATCAAGGTCGCGCAAGGGGCCAAGCCCGGCGAAGGCGGCCAGCTGCCCGGGTTCAAGGTCAGCGAGATGATCGCACGGTTGCGCCACTCGACCCCGGGGGTGACGCTGATCTCCCCGCCGCCGCACCATGACATCTATTCGATCGAGGATCTGGCGCAGCTGATCTACGATCTGAAGCAGATCAACCCGCGCGCGCGCGTCTGCGTCAAGCTGGTCAGCTCGGCCGGCATCGGCACGGTGGCGGCGGGCGTGGCCAAGGCGCATGCCGATGCGATCCTGGTCTCCGGCCACGTCGGCGGCACCGGCGCGAGCCCCCAGACCAGCATCAAATATGCCGGCACGCCGTGGGAAATGGGCCTCAGCGAGGTCAATCAGGTGCTCACGCTCAACGGCCTGCGGCACCGGGTCAAGCTGCGCACCGATGGCGGACTCAAGACCGGGCGGGACATCGTCATCGCCGCGATCCTGGGTGCGGAGGAATATGGCATCGGCACGCTCAGCCTGGTGGCGATGGGCTGCATCATGGTGCGGCAGTGCCATTCCAACACCTGCCCGGTCGGCGTGTGCACGCAGGACGAGAAGCTGCGCGCGCGGTTCGGCGGCAGCCCGGAGAAGGTGATCAACCTGATGACCTTCATCGCCGAGGAGGTGCGCGAAATCCTTGCCAAGCTGGGCTTCCGCAGCCTCGACGAGATCATCGGGCGCACCGAATTGCTGCGCCAGGTCAGCCGCGGCGCCGAACATCTCGACGATCTCGACCTCAACCCGATCCTCGCCAAGGTCGACGCGCCCGACACCGCGCGCCGCTTCCACATCCCGACGCATCGCAACGAGGTGCCGGACAGCCTCGACGCGCAGATCCTGCACGATGCCAAGCCGGTGTTCGACCGCGGCGAGAAGATGCAGCTCACCTATACGGTGCGCAACACGCACCGTGCCGTCGGCACCCGCCTGTCGGCCGAAGTGACCGCTAAGTTCGGCATGTCGACGCTCAACGACGGGCATGTCCATGTCCGCCTGCGCGGGAGTGCGGGGCAGTCGCTCGGCGCTTTCCTGTGCAAGGGCATCACCCTCGAAGTGTTCGGCGACGCCAATGACTATGTCGGCAAGGGCCTGTCGGGCGGGCGCATCATCGTCCGGCCGATGGTCAAATCCCCGCTGTTCAGCCGCGACAACAGCATCATCGGCAACACCGTGCTCTATGGCGCGACATCGGGCGCGCTGTTCGCTGCGGGACAGGCGGGCGAGCGCTTCGCGGTGCGCAATTCGGGCGCGACCGTGGTGGTCGAAGGCTGCGGCGCCAATGGCTGCGAATATATGACCGGCGGCACGGCCGTGATCCTGGGGCCGGTCGGTTCCAACTTCGGCGCGGGCATGACCGGCGGCATGGCCTTCATCCTCGATGTCGACGGCCGCTTCGAGCGTCGCGCCAATCCCGAGAGCATCGTCTGGCAGCGGCTGGCGAGCAGCCATTGGGAAAGCCGGCTCTATGCGCTGGTGGAAGAGCATGCCCGCGTCACCGATTCCGGCTGGGCCAAGGAAGTGCTGAGCGACTGGGACCGCTGGCGGCACCGTTTCTGGCAGGTGTGCCCGAAAGAGATGCTGAGCCGGCTTGCCCATCCGCTGAGCGATGCGGTGACGCTGGAGGCGGCGGAGTAGCCGCGAAGGGAAACGGACGGGGTCGTGGCTGCGACGCGGCCCCGTTCATCGCGGTGCAAGCCTGGGGCCGCTAGACTGGCCGTCATGCGCACTGTCCTCGCCATCGCGGCTTTCGCCCTCGTCTCGCTCACCGCCCCGGCATCGGCGCAAAGCGACGCCGCCGATGCCCTCGAGCAGCTCGATGACCCGGTCGCCGTGGAAGCAATGGCCGACGACATCGAACATGTCACCGATGCGGTGCTGGGCATGCCGATCGGCCCGCTGGTCGAGGCGCTGCGCCGCATCGATCCCGGGATGGTGCCCGATCTTCCCGACGATGCCACCGTCGGCGAGGCGGCAGCCGCCGACCCCGACCTTGCCGAGCGCGTCGGCGAAGAGGCGCGGGTCACCGGCCTCGTCGCCGGGCAGAGCGCGCGCGATCTCGCCGCAGCGCTGCCCGTGCTGCAGGCCATGGCCAGCGACCTTGCTGCGCAATGGCGGCAGCGAATTTCGGATGCCCGGCGTAACCAACGCTGACTTTACCGCGAATGGAGCAATGTGCCCCCCGCAAAGGGGCTCCCTCACCGACTACCTTCGGGTCGCAACTCGGTAGGGGCCGCCCGGTACAACCCTCCACGTGCCGGGCGGCATCGGCACAGCCGGCGAAAAGTCAGACGATGCTTTGCCTGCACGGCGGGCACGCGCTAAGCAGCCCTGATGTGGCAGCTCTATCAATTTTCCCTATGTCCCTTTTCCCGCAAGGTGCGGCTGATGCTCGCCGAAAAGGGTGTCGCCTATGAATTGCGCACCGAGCATCCATGGGAAGCCCGCCCCGGCTTTCGGGACATCAACCTCGCCGGGCGCACGCCCGCCATGCAGGATATCGAACGCGACATAACCCTGTCCGATTCGGTGGCGATTTGTGAATATTTCGAGGAAACCGAGGCGCGCGCCGCCCTGTTTGCCGGCAGCGCCATCCAGCGCGCCGAGGTCCGCCGGCTGATCGCCTGGTTCGACAGCAAATTCTACGCCGAGGTCGGCGCGCCGCTGTTGCAGGAAAAGATGATCAAGCGGCTGTTCTACCGGCAGCCACCCGATGCCACCGTGCTGCGCAATGCCATGCGCGCCGCGACCGGGCATTTGGAGATGATCGGCAGCCTGCTCGACCATCACCGCTGGTTGACCGGCACGACCATGACCATGGCCGATCTGGCAGCCGCCGCGCACATTTCTGTGGTCGATTATCTGGGCGGCATCGACTGGGCCGGGCATGACCTGGCGCATGACTGGTATGCCGTGCTGAAGAGCCGGCCCAGCTTCCGCCCGCTGCTCGACGAGCGGATGGGCGCGCTGATGCCGCCGCCGCACTATGCCGACGTCAATTTCTGAACAACCAATCCGATGCGGCGGCGTTAACGTCCCGGCATTACGCTTTGGCAAGCATTGGCTGGCCATGGGCCTGACCCTATCCCCGACTGGAGCAGCATGGGCATGAAAAAGGTTCGCAAGGCAGTCTTCCCCGTCGCGGGTCTTGGCACCCGCTTCCTTCCCGCCACCAAGGCCATCCCAAAGGAAATGCTGCCGATCGTCGACCGGCCGCTGATCCAATATGCCGTCGACGAAGCGCGCGAGGCGGGCATCGAGCAGATGATCTTCGTCACCGGGCGTGGCAAGAGCGCGATCGAGGACCATTTCGACATCGCCTATGAGCTCGAACGGACCATGGCCGACCGCGGCAAGGACCTGTCGGTGCTCGGCCCTACCCGGCTGACCCCGGGCAATTGCACCTATGTCCGCCAGCAGGAACCGCTCGGGCTCGGCCATGCCATCTGGTGCGCGCGCGACATCGTCGGCGACGAGCCCTTCGCCATCTTCCTGCCCGACGAATTCATGCATGGCTCGCCCGGCTGCATGAAGCAGATGGTCGACGCCTATGAGCGGGTCGGCGGCAACCTCATCTCGGTGCTCGAAGTGCCGCACGAGCAGGTGTCGAGCTATGGCGTGATCGACCCCGGCGCCCGCGAGGGCGCGATCACCGAGGTGCGTGGGCTGGTGGAGAAGCCCAAGGTCGAGGAGGCACCATCCAATCTGATCGTCTCCGGCCGCTACATCCTGCAGCCCGAAGTGATGCGCATCCTCGAAGCGCAGGAAAAGGGCGCGGGCGGCGAAATCCAGCTCACCGACGCGATGGCGCGGATGATCGGCACGCAGCCATTCAACGCCGTCACCTTCGACGGCCGCCGCTTCGATTGCGGCGCGCATCTGGGCTATGTCGAGGCCAATCTGGCGATCGCGCTGGAGCGGCCCGACCTCGCCGCGCCGCTGCGCGAGAAAATGCGGGCGATGCTGGCCGGTTGAGGCGACGCCCAGCGAGAAGGGCGGCATGCTTCGGCGATGATCGGTCGAAGCCATCTATAGCCTGCGAGCCTGTCGGTGCCGAAGGCGATGCGAAACATCAACGGCGCTGCACGGGCGAGACGGACTTCGACAAGCGCGACACGAGCATGTATCGTCCAGCCATGTCCCAAGGTCTGAGGAGAAGGCCGATGCTGCGCTTGCTGACCCTGGCCACTGCGGCCCTGCTGCTGACAGGCTGTATCGCCCGCACGGCAGTCGACGTGGTGACCGCGCCGGTGCGCGCCGGCGCGCAGGTGGCCGATTGGGCCACCACCAGCCAGGACGAGGCCGACAGGGCGCGTGGACGGCAGCTCCGCGAGCGCGAGGAAATGCTCGGCCGGCTCGAACGCCGCCGCGCCAATGCCGCGGAAGATTGCGCCGATGGCGACCGCGAGGCCTGTGCCGACGCGGTGCGCTACGCCGACCAGATCGCCGACCTGCAGGCCGCACCACGCTAGGCCCTACCGTCGTTGCGAGCGCAGCGCAGCAATAACGGTGAGGGTACGGCACCCTGCGGCCTAGAGGCTGTCCTGTTTTGTTTGAACCGTAGTGCCGAGCCTGTCGAAGCACGCCTTGCCGATAAACGCCCTTCGACAAGCTCAGGGATACGGTTCCGATTCCACCCAACCAGGACAGGCTCTAAGCAGCGGCGCGGCGTAGTCGGTCGTTGATCGCCGCGCCCAGCCCCGCCTGCGGGATCTGCGAGACGGCGATGCGCGGGCAGGCGCTGGCGGCGCCGGCATGCAGCGCATCGAACAGGCGCGCCGCGGCTTCGACCAGATCGCCGCCGGCGCTCAATTGATAATCGGCCGCGCCCGGCCCGAAGCCGATGTGAAAGGCATCGCCCGGCGGATGCGCACTATCGAGCAGCACCGGCTTGCCCGGCGCATAATGGCTGGCAAGCTGGCCGGGCGCGGAAATGGTGCCGCTATGATCGTCTTCGACCGGCAATCGGCACGCGGCGGTCAGCATCTCGGCGGTGACCGGGCCGGGACGCAGCAGCACCAGCCGCCCGGCAAAGGGGCGGACGATGGTCGATTCCAGCCCCGCGCTGCAGGCGCCGGCGTCGATCACCAGCGGTACGCGCCCGTCGAGGCTGGCCAGCACATGCGCCGCCGTGGTCGGGCTGACGCCGCCGCTGGCGTTGGCGGACGGCGCGGCAATCGGCCGCCCGCTCGCCGCGATCAGCGCCTGCATCGCCGGATGCGCCGGGCAGCGCAGCGCAATCGTGTCGAGCCCGGCGGTGGCGATGCTGGCGACCGGGCAGTCGGCGGTGCGCGGCACGACGATGGTCAGCGGTCCGGGCCAGAAGGCGTCGGCCAGCGCCGCCGCCTGCGCATCGAACCGCCCCAGTCGCTCCGCCATCGCCCGGTCGGCGACATGCACGATCAGCGGATTGAAGGACGGACGGCCCTTGGCGGCATAGATGCCGGCCACGGCCGCGCCATCGGTCGCATCGGCGGCGAGCCCGTAGACAGTCTCGGTCGGCACCGCGACGCAGCCGCCGCGCGCAACAATGTCCGCGGCCGCCGCAATCGCTGCCTCGCCGAACGGCAGGACATGCGTTTGATTGCTGTTTTCACTGACCGTGGGGGTGGAGCCATTCATGGGCTGTGGCTATATGCCCGACCAGCCGCATAAGGAAGCGCGCCGGCCAGCGCCGCGCGTGCAAGGGAGCAACCGAACCGATGACCTATCGCCCGCCCGTCACCGAACAGCGCTTCGTTCTCGACCATGTGGTGCGCATCGGCGAACTTGCCGAACATGAACGGTTCGCGGCGGCGACGCCGGACATGGTCGATGCGATCATCGATGGCATCGGCACGTTTGCCGAAGGCGAATATGCGCCGCTCAACCGCTATGGCGACACGCACAATCCGGTGTGGAGCCCGAGCGGGGTGACCATGCCCAAGGGCTTCAGGGAAGCCTATAAGGCGTTCGTCGACGGCGGCTGGGGCAGCATCGACGGGCCGGAGGAATTCGGCGGCCAGGGCCTGCCGTTCAGCCTCGCCAGCCTGGTGATCGAATCGCTGGGCACCGCCAACATGGGGCTGACGCTGATCAACATCCTCACCCCCGGCGCGATCCACGCGCTGATGGCCTATGGCAGCGAGGCGCAGAAGGCCACCTGGCTGCCCAAGCTGGTCTCGGGCGAGTGGAACGGCACCATGAACCTGACCGAGCCGGGCGCAGGCAGCGATGTCGGCGCGCTGCGCTCCACCGCGGAACCGGTGGGCGACGGCAGCTACCGGATCAAGGGCCAGAAAATCTACATCACCTTCGGCGAGCATGACCTCACCGACAATATCGTCCATCTGGTGCTGGCTCGCACACCCGGTGCGCCCGAAGGAACCAAGGGCATATCGCTGTTTCTGGTTCCGAAGAAGCGGCTCGATGCCGAGGGGCGGCCGACCATCGACAATGGCGTGCGCTGCCGCAGCATCGAACACAAGCTCGGCCTTCACAATTCGCCGACCTGCGTAATGGCCTATGGCGAAGACGGGGTCGACTCGATCGGCGAGCTGATCGGCGCCGAATATGGCGGCATGCGCGCGATGTTCGTGATGATGAACAATGCCCGGCTGATGGTCGGCAACCAGGGCATCCAGATCGGCGAGCGCGCGACCCAGCAGGCACTGGCCTATGCGCGCGACCGCGTGCAATCCGCCCGCGCCAGCGCGCCGGGCGCGGGGCCGGTGGCGATCATCGAGCATCCCGATGTGCGCCGCATGCTGCTGCGCATGAAGGCGCTGACCGAGGGCGCGCGCGCGCTGGTCTATTATGCCGCAGGCCAGCTCGACCGCGGCGAACTGGGCGACAGCGAGGCTGCGATGCGCGCCGAAGTGCTGATCCCGCTCGCCAAGAGCTGGCCGACCGATGTCGGCTGCGAGGTCGCCAGCATCGGCATCCAGGTGCACGGCGGCATGGGTTTTGTCGAGGAAACCGGCGCGGCCCAGCATTATCGCGATGCGCGGATCGCGCCGATCTATGAAGGCACCAACGGCATTCAGGCCGCCGACCTGGTCGGTCGCAAGCTCAGCATGGGCAATGGCGAACCGCTGTCGCAGCTGATCGCCGACGTCCGCGCCGGGGCCGAGGGCGAGGCAGGCCTCGCCGCGCTCGCCGACGCCTGCGACGAGGTGACCGCATGGATGCGCGCCGCCTCCATCGATGACCGGCTGGCCGGCAGCGCCGATTATCTGGCCATGACTGCCGTCGCCGTCGCCGGCTGGCAGATGGCGGTGCAGGGCCGCGCTGCCGCCGCCGCACTGGCCGACGGCACGGGCGATCCCGCCTTCCTCAAGGCCAAACAGGCGAGCGTACGCTTCTTCCTCGACCGCGTGGTGCCGGAAGCTTTGGGCCGCAAGGCCGGTGCGATGGCAGGTGCCTCGGGCCTCTACGCCATCGACGCCGCGATGCTCGCGGCCTGACGGTCCGGCCTCAGTCGTGGTCCTGCCGGCTACGGCGCGGCCCGACCGAGGTGCTGATCCGGGCGCAGACCACATCCAGCGTCTCGATCGCTGCCGCGTTGGCAGTGGCATCGAGTTCCGGCCCGGTCATGCGCACCGCGCGGGCACCGTCGAGCCACCACCGACGGCTGATGGCGCCATCCGCGTCGAGGAGATCGATGGTGATCGTCAGGGTCGCTTCGGGATCGGCGCAGCATTCTTCGAACCAGCGCCACAAGGTCAGCTCGCCACCAAACACGCCGCGGCTCAACTGCACGCGTCCCGATGGCGGGTCGGCAATCGCCTCCAGTCCGCTCACACGCACCAGCCCGAGGGCGTCGTCGCCCAGATTGACGCGGAAACGAAACGCCGGCGACGGCCATGGTCCATCGTCGCCGCTGGATGTGCTCAAGGCGTCTCTACCGACATCGTTTCATAGGCCAGTTCCAGCGACTCGATCGCAACCTCATTGCTGTCGGACTTGAGGTCCGGCCCCGTCAGCTTGGTCGGCCAGGCGTTGCGAAGTGTCCACACCATGCGGGGGGCACCGGTCTCATCGAGCAGGTTGATGACGACGGTGCGCCGCTTGATCGTGTTCAGGCGGATCTCGGAATACCATGCCCAAAAATTGCCATCCTTGGCGAAGACGCCCTTGCGCAACACCACATTGCCGATCCGGCCCAGCCCCGGCATCTTGATGGGATAGAAGACAGGGCTGTCGCCGTGCCGATATTCGATCACCTGCGTCTCCGTCTCCAGCCCGGATACCTCCTGGAAGCCAAGCGTCTCGTCGCCGAGATTCACGGAGAAATAGAATTTGGGCAGCGGCCAGATGGCACCTTGCGCGCTTCCATCGTCGGGCATGGTCTTCGTCCCCCCGCATCATGATGGCTGGCGCGCCGATTGCATCGACTCGGACCAGCCCGTTTCTGCCATGCCGAGCTTGGCATGCCGCCCGCGCTGCGTCGAGATGCGCGCAGCCGGGGGCCTTAGGCCTTCGCTGCCGCCCGCGCCCGCCGTTCGCGGACGATCAGCCATAGCAGCAATCCTACCGGACCGACCATGAAGGTCAGGAACAGGAAGGGGAACTGGACGATGCGGTTGAACCCCTTGGAATCGGCATCGCGCGCGATCCACAGGCCGGTGAACAGGTCGAACGCGAGATAATGCGTCCAGCCGACCACCGCGCCGCCGGGCGAGTCGAACAGCGCCATCACTCCGGCCAGCGTGAACAGGTTGGGCGTGGTGCCACCCGCTGCCCCGCCCCCGTCGATACCGCCCGAGACCAGGCCGATGATCAGCACTGCGTAGATCAGGCACAGCAACCCGACGCCGAGATACATTACCGCGGATAGAGCCAGCGGCTTGCGCGGCGCGAACCATAGCAGCAGCCAGGCGAGCAAAGCCCAGCCGTTGACCGCCGAAAAAAGGGTGTCCCAAGGCATCGATCATGTCCTGTCAGCGTTGAATCCGGTCGCGCCGACATCAGCGCCAGCGCCTGCCCTGTCAATCTTTGCCGCTGCTCAGAACCGGAAGCCGGCGGTGCCGCCGATCACGCGCGGTTCGCTGGGCTGCGCCAGGATCAGGCCGCTGTTGCCCGCCTGGATGGTGACATTCTGGATATAGTCGGCGGCAAACAGGTTTCGTGCGAACAGGTGCAGCTCCAGCCCGCTGCCGAAACTTATGCCGACCCGGGCGTTGGTCACCGAATAGCCATCGATGTAGGTGAAGCGCGACAGGCTGGGGTCGCCATTATACCTGCTGCGGAAGCTGGTATCGGCATGCAGCAGCAGGCGGTTGCCGCCGCCCAGCGGGTGCGCATAATCGCAGCCCAGCGTCGCCGCCCAGCGCGGCAGGCCGGCGAGCCGCTGGCCGCTGAGGTCGCAGGCCTGCGTCGCCCCGGTCTGTCGTTCGAGCGGACAGGGGCCGGCCGGATAGTCGCTGTAGCGACCGTCGGCATAGGCCAGCGACCCGCGCAGCGAGAGACCGGCGGCAGCGTCTATCACCGCGTCCGCCTCCACGCCTCGCACCCGCACTGCCGGGATGTTGGAGAGATAGCCGCGCAGCGCGACCGTCTGGCTGCTGTCGACGATCGTCGCCTGAAAGTCGCGGACGCGGGTGTGATAGGCAGCGATGTCGAGCGAGAGGCGACCTTCGAACAGTCGTGCCTTGAGGCCGGCTTCGACCGTCCGGTTGCGCTCCGGACGAATGACGGCGGTTGCCAGCGCCGGCTGGTTCTGTGCATCGAGCGGCAGCCCGGAGACGTTGATCCCGCCCGATTTGAACCCGCGCGCATAGCTGGCGTAGAGCAGCAGCGCCTCATTTGCCTGCCAGTCGAGCACCGCCCGGCCCGATACATTGTCTTCGCGGCTCGCCGCCGCATAGCTTTGCGGGCGCAGCACGGAAAGCTGGGCATTGCGCAGGGCCGTGCTGGTCGTCGCTAGCCCACCCGAAACCGTGGTCGCATAGTCCGCGCTCTTGTCCTCATAGGTATAGCGCAAGCCGCCGGTCAGCGTCAGCCGGTCGGCCAGGCGCCAGCCAAGTTCGGCGAAGGCGGCATAGCTGTCCGTATCGAACCGGGTGCGCCCGTCGAGCGCATAGCCATCGAGCAGGTTGGACGGAACCGGTGTCGCTGCGGCCCCGGTGGTAGGGCCGATCAGCCAGTAGGCGGCGAGCGGGCCGTAAATGCTGATCGGGCGCCCGGTGATGACCTGGCGGAAATAATAGAGACCGGCGACATAGCTGAGCGGACCTTCGCCGTTCGACGCGACACGCACTTCCTGGCTATATTGATTCTGTCGACTGGGGATACGCTGCACCCGCTGGATGGCGAGGCCGGTGTAATCGCGGTCGTTCGCCGCATCCCAGTTCCAGAAGCGCCAGGCGCTGATCGAGGTCAGCGTCACCGGGCCGACATCCCAATCGGCGATGGCAGAGAGGCCGCCTTCGTTGGTATCGACCGCCAGCGGCGCATCGATATCGGTGACGCGGTCATAGACGTCGGTGCTCGGCGGGGCGTAATTCTGCCCTGCCGCCAGCGCCGGATATTGCCGCGCTGCGGCGCGCAGGCTGGTGCCGACCTGCCAATAGACCTGGGTGCAGCAATTGCTGCGGAAGCTGGTAAAGTCTGCACTCAGCCGGATGCGCAGGTCCGCATCGGGGACGAACAGCAACTGGCCGCGCACCGCCTGATTGCCGATGCCATTGTGGTCGATGCCACTGACCACATTACGGATGAATCCGTCCCGGCGGGTGACGAGGCCGGACAGGCGGAAGGCCACGACATCGCCGACCAGCGGCCCCGTCACCGATACCTTGGCCTGCACCAGATCGAGGTCGCCCAGCGACAGTTCAAACCGACCGCTGCGGCGAAATTCCGGTGCGGCGGTGGTGATGCTGATCGCACCGGCCGTGCTGTTCTTGCCGAACAAGGTGCCCTGCGGCCCGCGCAGAACCTCGATCCGCTCGATGTCGGTGAAATCGAACGCAGCCGTCGCCGGGCGGGCATGATAGACCTGGTCGACATAGAAGCCCACTCCCGGCTCCAACCCGTCGTTGGCCTGGCTGACCGCAACCACGCTGCTGCCCAGCCCCCGGATGGTGAAGGCGGTGTTGCGCGGATTGGCCGAGCTGTAGTTGAGCGTCGGCACCAGCAGGCTGAGCTGCTGGGTGTTGACCGTATAGGAGGCATCGAGCAGCGGCGCATCGACCACTGAGACCGCGATGGGCACGCTCCCCAGCGGCTCGGGACGTAGCCGTGCGGTGACCATGATGTCTGCGATGTCCGGCTCTGTGTTCGCCACTCCGGCATCGCTGGCGATGGCCGGAGGCCCGGCCTGCGCATGCAATGGAGACGTGCCCGCCGCGGTCAGCGCCGCCCCACCCACTGCCGCCAGCATCCTCCAGCGCATATTGCCCCCTGCCCTGTCAGTGCCAGCAGGCGCCGGCGAGTCTCTATATCCCATTGGATATAGAGGTGTGCTATCATCGGGAGCTGCAGCATGCAAGCGGGGTGATGCGACAGGCCGAGCGGGCGGTGCGCGGGTTAGCCGCTGTGCGGTGGCACTGGATGTTCGCGGATCAGCGCCTCAATGGTCGCATAGGCAGCACCGTCTGCTGCATCGGCAATCGCCGCGTCGAGCGCGCGATAGGCAATCAGGATAGTGCGGCCTGCCTCGGTCAGCCGTGCACCCCGCTCACGACCGCCACCCTGCAGCGTGTCCACCAGCCGCTCGCTGAAACAGCGGTTCATCTCGTCGACCAATATCCAGCTGCGGCGATAGCTCATGCCCATTGCCCGCCCGGCTGCGGCGATTGATCCATGCGTGTCGATGGCCTCGAGCAGATCGGCCTTGCCCGGCCCGATTGCCGCTACCTCGCCGCAGAAAATCTGCGCCTTGAGCTTGAGCGGGCCGATGCGCACCGGGTCAGCCTGCGGCCGGCTCGCGCCACACCAGCACCGGCTTGCGCGCCGCCAGCGTCTCGTCGAGGCGGGCGCGCGGGGCGAAGTGGGGGGCGGATTTGAGCGCTTCATCGCCCGCCTTGGCCCGCTCTGCGACATGCCGCAGCGCGCCGATGAACTGGTCGAGCGCGGCCTTGCTTTCGGTCTCGGTCGGTTCGACCAGCATCGCGCCATGGACGACCAGCGGGAAATAGACGGTCATCGGGTGGAAGCCTTCGTCGATCAGCCCCTTGGCGACGTCGAGCGTCGAAAAGCCGTCCGGGAAACCGTCATCGCTGAACAGCGCCTCATGCATGCACGGGCCGGAGCCCGCGAACGGCGCGTCGAGCACATCCTCCAGCGCGCGCAGCACATAGTTTGCGTTGAGCACTGCGTCCTCGGCAACCTGCCTGAGGCCGTCTGCACCGTGGCTGAGGATGTAGGTCAGCGCGCGGGTGAACATGCCCATCTGGCCGTGGAAGGCGGTCATCCGACCGAAACTGTCGGGATGTTCGGCGGGGGCGCTTTCTTCCTCGACCAGTCGGAACGATCCATCCGGATATTTGGCGGCATAGGGCAGCGGGCCGAAGGGGCTGAGCGCCTCTGATAGCACCACCGGGCCAGAGCCGGGGCCGCCGCCGCCGTGCGGGGTCGAAAAGGTCTTGTGCAAATTGATGTGCATCGCATCGACGCCGAGATCGCCGGGGCGGACGCGGCCGACGATCGCGTTGAAATTGGCGCCGTCGCAATAGACGAAGCCGCCGGCTGCGTGCACGGCATCCGAAATCGCCTTCATGTCGCGCTCGAACAGGCCGCAGGTGTTGGGATTGGTGATCATCACCGCCGCGACATCGGGGCCCAGCCGCGCCTTCAGCGCCTCCAGATCGACCCGGCCTTCGGGCGTCGCGGGAATATCCTCTACGGTGAAGCCGGCGAAGGCGGCAGTGGCGGGGTTGGTGCCATGCGCGCTGGTCGGCACCAGCACCACCTTGCGATCGTCGCCGCGTGCCTCGAGCGCGGCCTTGATGCACAGCATGCCGCACAGCTCGCCATGCGCGCCGGCCTTGGGGCTCATGGCGACACCATGCATGCCGGTCAGCTCGATCAGCCAGAAGGCGAGCTGGTTGATCGCCTCGAGCGCGCCCTGCACCGTTTCCTGCGGCTGCATCGGGTGGACATCGGCGAAGCCGGGCAGCCGCGCCATCTTCTCGTTGAGGCGCGGATTATGCTTCATCGTGCAACTGCCCAGCGGGAACAGGCCGAGGTCGATGGCGTAATTCTGGCGGCTGAGGCGTGTGTAGTGGCGCACGGTCTCGGCTTCGGACAGGCCGGGGAGACCGATGGGGGCGCTGCGGAGAAGGGAGGCGGGGAGGTCCTCCCCGGAACGGGGAGGGGGACCATCCGCAGGATGGTGGAGGGGCTGCGCGATGGCACCATCGTTTGGCTCAGCCGCTGCCCCTCCACCAGCTTCGCTGGTCCCCCTCCCCATGCCGGGGAGGACCGCATCCCCAAAATCCACACCTGTCCGCGTCGTCGAGCCGATCTCGAAAATCAGCGGCTCTTCCAGCATCAGTGCGCGATTGCCGGTGAAGGTGGCCGCAGTCTCCTGCTGCACCACGCCGCCGATGGTCGGCTTCCAGCCGGTGGGGTTGATCGCGTTCATGCCAGCACCTCCTTCAATGCAGCGGCAAAGGCAGCGATATCCTCGCTGCTGACGGTTTCGGTGGCGGCAACGATCAGATGGTTGGCGAGGTCCGGACGATCCGGATAGAGCCGCCCCAGCGAAACGCCGCCGAGGATGTTGCGTGCTGCCAGCTCATGCACGATTGCCCGCGCATCGCGCGGCAGTTCCACGGTGAATTCGTTGAAATAGGCCGGCGTCCGGATGCTCACGCCGGGGATGGCGGCCAGCGCCTGCGCGGTCTCCACCGCGCGGGCATGGCTGATGGCCGCCATCTGCCGCAGGCCCGCCTCACCCAGCAAGGTCATATGGATGCTGAAGGCCAGCGCACAAAGCCCTGAATTGGTACAGATATTCGACGTCGCCTTTTCCCGGCGGATATGCTGTTCGCGGGTCGACAGGGTGAGCACGAACCCGCGCTGGCCATTGGCATCGACCGTCTGGCCGCACAGCCGCCCCGGCATCTGTCGCACGAACTTTTCCTTGGCGGCAAACAGCCCCACATAGGGCCCGCCGAACTGCAGGCCGACGCCGATCGACTGGCCTTCGCCGACGACGATGTCCGCGCCCATCGCACCGGGGCTTTCGATCATCCCCAGCGCGACCGGCTCGGTCACCACCGCGATCAGCAGCGCGCCTGCGGCCTGTGCGGCGTCGGCGATGGGGCGCAGATCGAAGACATTGCCGAACACGTCGGGATATTGGACGACCACGCAGCTGGTCTCACCGTCGATGTGCGCGATGATGTCCTCGGCGCCCTGCCCCACCGCCGCAGGCAGCGCGTCGAGCGTGTCGCCAGTGAACCTCGCCATCGTCCGGCAGACCGAGGCATAATGCGGATGCAGCCCGCCCGCGAGCACCGCCTTGCGGCGCTTGGTGATGCGGCCGGCCATGCCGATCGCTTCCCAGCAGGCGGTCGAGCCGTCGTACATCGAGGCATTGGCGATGTCGCAACCGAGCAGCCGCGCGACCTGCGTCTGGAATTCGAACAGCATCTGCAGCGTGCCCTGCGCGATTTCCGGCTGATAGGGCGTATAGGCGGTCAGGAACTCGCCGCGCTGGATGAGGTGATCGACGCTGGCCGGGACATGGTGGCGATAAGCCCCTGCCCCCAGGAAGAAGGGCACGTCGCCCGCGACCATATTCTTTGCCGCCAGCGCCTTCATGTGCCGCTCGACCGCCATTTCGCTGGCATGGCCGGGCAGCCCCTTGATCGGGCCGTCGAGCCGGGCTTCGGCCGGCACATCGACAAACAGATCGTCGATGGTCGTGGCACCGATGGTCGCCAGCATCGCGCTGCGGTCGTCGGCGGTCAGAGGGAGGTAGCGCATAGTTACTCCGGCGAGGCGGGTGAGGGGGAGGCGGTTGGCGCCGCAAACAGTGGCGCAAGATCGGAGAGGCTGCCCGAAAAGGTGGCGGGGCCGCTGTGCGCGGTCCTGACCCAGGGCGCGAGCCAGATGCGGAAGCCCGCATCGCGGGCGCGGCGGCAGAAGGCATAATCGTCGGACAGCATGTGCTGGCTGCCCGGCTCGATCATCGGCTGGAAGATGGCGTGCACCTCTTCGCCAAGCCCATAGCCGCGGCGCTCCTCGGCATCGGGGCGATAGATGAGTTCGGGGTGGCGGTCGCACAATGTGTCGATCACGTCGCGGCGGATCAGCATCAGCCCGGTGCCGAGCCGCGACAGTTCGACCAGATCGGTGAGCGCAAAGCTCTGGTCGGGCTGCAGGAAGCCGAAGGCGAAATCGCCGGAGTAGCGGGCGAGATCGGCCGGATTGGCATCCGCCAGCCCCATCTGCGCGGCGCGGGCGACATTGCCCCAGCTGATCGCCCGCCGCGGCACCGGCCCGCCGAGGATGGCGCATTCCGGGAGGCCGGCCATCGCCCGCACCATCGAGAATATGTCATCGGCGGAAAAATCGATGTCGCTGTCGATGAACAGCATGTGCGTGAAATCGCTGTTGCGGAAGGTGTGCGCCAGCATGTTGCGCGCGCGGTTGATCGACGGCTGGTGCAGGATGAAGGCGAAGTCGACGATGATCCCGTGCCGCTGTGCCGCCAGCGCCAGCGCCAGCGCCGAGCGGACATAGGTGCCATGCGCCGCATCATAGATGGGCGTCGCCACCATCAGGCGGCAATTGGCCAGCGCGGGATCGAGCGTCGTCATGCGCTCACAGCTTGGCGACGAACTCGGCGTAGGCCGCTTCGTCCATCAGCCCGTCGAGTTCGCTGGTGTCGCTCAAGGTCATCTTGAAGAACCAGCCGTCGCCCTCGGCGTCGCTGTTGACCAGGCTCGGCTCGGCTTCCAGTTCGCTGTTGCCCTCGATCACCTCGCCCGAGACCGGGGCGTAGACGTCCGACGCGGCCTTGACCGATTCGACCACCGCGGCGTCATCGCCCTTGGCAATGGTGCGGCCGGCCTCGGGCAGTTCGACGAACACCACGTCGCCAAGCTGGCCCTGCGCATAATCGGTGATGCCGACGGTGGCGATCTCACCATCGAGATCGATCCATTCATGGTCTTCGGTGAAATAACGCGACATGGCTCAGGCTCCTTTGCGGACGTAGCGGTGGGGAACGAAGGGCATGGGGGCGACGGCGATGGCGATGCGCTTGCCGCGCACTTCGGCGGTGAGGGCCGTGCCGGGCGCAACGGCCGTCGACAGGAAGCCCATCGCAATCGGCGCGCCGACGCTGGGCGCAAAGCCGCCGGAGGTGATGACGCCGACGTGCGCTTCGCCCGCGTAAATGGCCGCGCCTTCGCGCACCGGCTGGCGGCCGTCGACCGTGAAGCCGACCCGCTTGCGCTCCGCCCCTCTGGCCAGCGCGCCCAGGATGCGCGCGGCCCCGTGGAAGCCCCCCTCCTCGCGGCGACGCTTGGAAATGGCGAAGGCGAGATCGCCCTCGACCGGATCGACGCTGTCGTCGAGATCATGCCCGTAAAGCGGCAATCCGGCTTCGAGCCGCAGCGAATCGCGCGCGCCAAGGCCGATCGGCTTGACTTCCGGCAACGCACACAGCGCATCGGCAAGGGCGACGACATGGCTTTCGGGGACCGACAGCTCGAACCCGTCCTCGCCAGTGTAGCCGGAGCGGCTGATGCCCACCGCCACCCCATGCCACTCGCGCGACGTGCCAGCCATGAACACCAGTTCGGCGGCGACGCCCGGCAGCACGGCGTCGAGCGCACTAGCCGCCTCAGGCCCCTGCAGCGCCAGCAGCGCGCGGTCGTCGAGATGGTTGATGACGATGTCGTCAGGCAGATGCTCGCGCAGGAAGGCCAGATCGTCCCACTTGGTCGCGCCGTTGACCACCAGATACAGCCGCTGCTCGCCCTCCGCCTCGACATTGGTGATCATCAGATCGTCGAGAATGCCGCCATCCTCGGCCAGCAGCAGCGAATAGCGGATGCGGCCGGGCTTCAGCGCGGAGATGTCGCCGGGCACCAGCGCCTCGAGCGCGGCGGCGACGCCTTCGCCGGTCAGCATAAGCTGGCCCATGTGGCTGACATCGAACAGCCCGGCATGCTCGCGCGTCCAAAGATGCTCGGCCATGATGCCCTCATACTGGATGGGCATGTGGTAGCCGGCGAATTCGACCATGCGTGCGCCACGCGCGCGGTGCCACGCATCGAGCGGCAGCGTTGCCACCTCCGGTTCGACATACTCGTCGGCCTGATCGATAAAGGACTGGTCGCTCATCGCAGGAGGCTCCGGCACAAGGGTCATGACAGTCGCGAGGCCCGGCGAACCGGTCCCGACGCACTGCCCCCTCTGTCACGGAAACCTGAGAGCTTTGATCCCGGACCCAGGTCCGGGACTTACCCCTTCGGTGGCCACGGACCATGTCCGGGGCGCTTTCCAGAGTGCCTCACCAGCGATGCGGTCCGGTCGACCTGAGAGATTCCGGGGCGGTTGCTCCTTCGGTGCCTGCGAACCGCCGACCAGCGATGGTCGGCATCCGCAGGACTCTCCCGCATCGCCGCCCGCCGTTGCCGCCGGGAGACGCGTCCGCCTTGGCCAAGCCCCTCGCCAGAGTCAATCGGCGAGCGCGTGCATTTCCCGATTGTGGTGGATGAAATGCCCTGCCGTGCCGCTGTCCGCCAGCACCGCGATGGCGGCGGCGACGGTGCGCGCCTCTATCGCACGGTAGCGGTCGAGCGAGGACGGAGTCAGCAGGTTGGTGATCGGCGCGAGCAGCATGCCCAGCCGTTCGGCCGGACGCGCCGGGCCGCTCCTGTCTCCCAGCAGCAGCCCGGGACGCAAGATGTCGAGCCGCTCAAAGCCGAGCGAGGCGAGGCCAGCCTCGGCTTCGCCTTTGACCTCAAGATAGAAGTTGCCGCCCCCGGCACCGACCGAGCTCACCGATATCGCATGGCGCGCGCCGGAGGCCCCGGCGCAGGCCAACAGCAAACTCTTGTCGACCGCGACGAACGCCGCCTGCGATCCGGCCTGGCGGATGGTGGTGCCGAGCGTCGAAATGAACAGCGCCGCGCCGAGCGCGGCAATGGCGTCGGGCCATTTGTCGGAGGGCATGACATGCTGCGTCAGCCCCGCCCGCTCCGGGACGGCACGGCGGAGGAAGGCATGGACATCGGCCCTGCCCTGCGCGGCCAGCCGGTCGAGCAACAGGCCGCCGACGAGGCCGGAGCCGCCAACGATGGCGATGGTCATGTGCCATTCCCTTTCCAGTTTGCAACGTCAACCACGCCGCAGCACCTCCGGCACCGCATCCGCACCGAACAGCTCGGCGTAGCAATCCAGCGCAAAGCGGTCGGTCATGCCGGCGATATAATCGGCGATGTGACGGGCGCGTCCGGTCTCGTCCTGTGGCAAGCGCTCAATCCAGCTACCGCCCATCGCCTCGGGCTGGCCCTGATAGGCGACGAACAGCCCGGTCACGACCTCGCGCGCGGCATCCGCGGCCTCGATCTGGCTGGGGTGATGATAGAGGGTGCGGTACATGAAGCGCTTGAGATCGCGCTCCGCCGCCGCCAGCGCGTCGGACAAGCCGGCAAGCGGGCGGCCCGCGGCGCGGACATCGTCGACATTTCCGACCCCGGCCGCTCGGGTGGCGGCCAGCGTCGCGGCGATCACGTCATTGACCATCACGCCGATCTGGCTGCGCACCAGCTCGCGCAGGCGGCGGTCCTCGGCAACATCGGGCAGCGCCGCCTCGACCCGCGCAAGGTTGGCCGCGACCCACGGCTGTTCGCGCAATTGCGCCACGCTCAGCAGGCCGGCGCGCAGGCCATCGTCGATGTCGTGATTGTCATAGGCGATGTCGTCGGCAATCGCCGCCACCTGCGCCTCGAGCGAGGCATGGCTTGCGAGGTCCAGCGCAAAGCCCGCGTCGAGCGCGCGCATCGCCCAGGTCGGCTCGGTGACCGGGCCGTTGTGCTTGGCCAGCCCCTCCATCGTCTCCCAGGTCAGGTTCAGCCCGTCGAAATGCGGGTAGGGCGTTTCCAGCAGTGCCAGCGTACGCAGCGTGTGGGCATTGTGGTCGAACCCCCCATAGGGCGCGAGGCAGGCTTCGAGCGCATCCTCACCGGCATGGCCGAACGGCGGATGGCCCATGTCATGGGCAAGGCACAGCGCCTCGGTCAGATCCTCGTTGAGGCCCAGCGCACGCGCAATGGTCCGGCCGATCTGCGCGACCTCCAGGCTGTGGGTCAGGCGGACGCGATAATGATCGCCATCGGGCGCGATGAACACCTGCGTCTTGTGGCGCAGCCGGCGGAACGCGACCGAGTGGATGATCCGGTCCCGGTCACGCTGGAAGCAATCGCGCGGACCGCGCGTGCCATCGCCCGGCTCGGCATGCGCCCGGCCGCGCGACCGCTCGGGGCGGCACGCCAGATGCGCCAGCGGCCCGGCGCTCATCGCCGGGGCAATGGCGCCACTTCCTCGCCTGCCTCGCTGTTCCAGACAAAGCCCTGCCCGCCCGCAGCCGTCAGTGTGCGCAGCCAGTCGCGCGCGGCCGCGGCGTTGCGGAACGGGCCGACCAGCAGCCGGTTGGTCCGGTTCCATGTCGCGGTTGCGCCCGATTGCCCTTCGAACTGCTGCGGGAAGCGGCGCGCCATCCGCCGGTAATCGCCGGCCAGCGCGCTGACCGGGGAGCCGGTCGCGACCTGCACCCAGATCCGCGCCGGATTGGCGCGCAGCCGCTGCTGTTCGGCGCGCGCTTCGGCCTGGGCTTCGGCCCGGCGGCGTGCCTCGGCCTCGGTACGCAGGCGCGCCTGATCGGCGGCCCGCACCCGCGCCGCTTCCGCCGCGGCTTCGCGGGTGGCGCGCTGTTCGGCGGCGATGCGCTCGATCTCTGCAAGCGACAGCGCCTCGGCGGCTGCGGCGCGCTCGGCTTCGGGCACTTCGATGGTCTGGACCATGTCCGCCAGCGACCATCCGCTGACCACCGTGGTCTGCGACGGCGCCGGCGCGCTGGCAACGGGCGCCGGGGCGGGCGATGCAACGACCGCTACCGGGGCGGCCGTGAAACCGGGGCGGACGTCGCCGGTATCCGGCGGACCGGCCACCGCGCCGACACTTGCCGCGGCGCTCTGGGCCGGTGCCGGCAGCCGCGCGGGCGGTGCAACCATTGCGGGTGGCGGAGCTGATGTGGCTGTCTGGACGGCGACTGTGGCCGGTGCAGGGGTCGGGGTCGCAGTCGGGGTCGGCGCGGTGGCGACCACGGCAGGAGGCGCCGCCGTTGGCCGGGCCGGCACCGGCGGCGGGGGCGGAGGCGGCGTGCCGATATCGGCGCTGGCGACGCGCACCGGGGCGGGCGCGGGCGCAGGCGCCGGCGCCGGGGTTGCTGCGGAGCTGCGCGTGCGGCTGCGCGAACCACGGTCGCGGCCCCGCGTCCGTTCGGGCCGCGCTGCGGCCGGCGCGGCCGGCGCGGCCGTCTGCGCTGCCGCGAGCCGCACCGCCTCGCTGCGTGACGGCTGGTTGCGCACCGTTTCATAACCCGGAAAGCGCCCGAAGTGCGAGGCGGCGGCGAGCTGCGCCGGAGTCAGCCGGTCGAGCAGCGGAAAATAGCTGTCGAGCGCCTCGGCGAGTTCGGCGGGCAGCGTCTGGCGGGCGATCTGCCGTGCCTCATCGGCCCGGCCGTTCATCGCCAGGATCATCGCCCGTGAGCGCCAGGCGGCGCGGTCCTGCGCGCGCAGCAGCGGCGCGAGCAACTGCACCGCTTCGTCGGCGCGGCCCGAAATGCCGAGCGAGATCGCCCAGCGCCGGGTCAGCTCCGCCGACGGCGCGGACTGCTGCGCCACCGCATAGTCGGCCTGCGCACGCGCCTGGTTGCCGAGCAGATCGAAGGCAAGCCCGCGATCGCCCAGATAGGTACGATCCAGGCCGCCAGCGGCCACTGCCGCATCGAAATAGCGCAGCGCCTGCTCCGGGTCCTCGAGCTGGACCATCGCCGCGCCCAGCGCCGCCTTGATCACCGGATCGCGCGGCATGAGCGCCTCGGCGCGGATCAGGAAACCGAGCGCCGCGCGCGCATCTCCCAGCGCCAGCGCCGCACGCCCGGCCTCGGACAGGGCCATGCCGTCGCTGCCATCGGCGGCGATGCGCGAAAGCGCGCCGGTCAGTTGCTGCTGCGCCGACGATCGCGCTGCCGCCTCGGCGTCGAGCGGGGTCGCCGGTGCCGTGACCTGTGCCCGCGCGGCAGAGGGCATGGCAGAAGCGACCAGGGCGATCGTCGCCATTGTGGTGAAGGCGGTGAAAGGCAGGCGGCGCCGTGGGCGCCCGCGGCGCGACGTCATGGTCAGGATCATTCCGCCCGACTAGCACGTGCGACCGGCTTGGTCAGCCCCATCGGGCGCATCCCGCCCCCCGTTCGTCGCGACCGGTCTCGGCCGCGACGCAGCACGGGCTTCACTGGTTGGACTGTCGGCCCAGAAAGCGCGGGATCGACGGAAAGGCACTGTCATCCTCGCCCTCGTCGTCTCCGGCCTTGTCCTTGCCGCCTTCGATGCGCGACAAATGCTTCATCCGCTCGAACAGCGTCGCACCGGCGGGGACGCGCGACTCTTCGGCCTCGGGCGCGGTAATCGGCGGCAGAGACGGCTGCGAGGGCGGCGGCGGAGCCAGATCGTCGAACACGGCGGCAGGGGCGGCGGGTGCGGCAGGCTCGGGGGCCGGCGCTTCCAGCACCAGCTCGTCGGCTTCGTCCGCTTCCGGCGGCGTATCTTCCGCAGTCGGCTCGGTCAGTTCGAGCGGCTCCGGCTCGACGACGGGCGGCTCGGCCGAGAAGCTGCCGAAACCGGGCGCAGGCTCGGCATGCGCCGAGGGCGGCGGCACCGACAGGCCGATCGAGGGCGCAGCGGGGGCCAGCGACGGTGCGGGCGCGAAGGCCGGCGCGGGTGCCGGAGCGGCCGGAGCCAGCGAAGGCGACGCCGGACGCGGGGTGGAGAACAGCGAAGGCCGCTGCACCTGCGGCGCGCCTGCGCCCATCTCGAGGCCGGTGGCGACCACCGACACGCGGATGCGGCCGTTCAGCGATGGATTGAAGGCCGACCCCCAGATGATGTTGGCATCCGGATCGACCAGATCGCGGATATGGTCACCGGCTTCCTGCAGTTCGAACAGGCCCATGTCCTCGCCGCCGGAGATCGAGACGATGACGCCCTTGGCGCCCGCCATGCTGACCCCGTCGAGCAGCGGGTTGGCGATGGCCTGTTGGGCGGCGAGCAGCGCGCGGCCCTCGCCCTCGGCCTCGCCGGTGCCCATCATCGCCTTGCCGGCATCGCGCATCACAGATTTGACGTCGGCGAAGTCGAGATTGACCAGGCCCGGCATCACCATCAGGTCGGTAATCCCGCGCACGCCCTGCTGCAGCACCTCGTCGGCCATGCGGAACGCCTCGATGAAAGTCGTCTTGGCCTCGGCGATCATGAACAGATTCTGGTTGGGGATGACGATCAGCGTGTCGACATGCTGCTCCAGCTCCTCGATCCCGGCCTCCGCCGCGCGCATGCGGCGGGCGCCTTCGAAGCTGAACGGCTTGGTCACCACGCCGACGGTCAGGATGCCCTTGTCCCGCGCAGCCTTGGCGATCACCGGCGCGGCGCCGGTGCCGGTGCCGCCGCCCATGCCGGCGGCGAGGAACACCATGTGCATACCTTCGAGCGCTTGCTCGAGGTCGACGATCGATTCCTCGGCGGCGGCCCGGCCGACTTCGGGACGCGAGCCCGCCCCCAGCCCCTGCGTGATCTGCGTCCCCAGCTGGATGCGCCGCTCGGCCTTGCTGGCGTTGAGCGCCTGCGCATCGGTATTGGCAACGAGGAAGTCCACGCCCTGAACATCGGCGGCGATCATGTTGGCAATGGCATTGCCGCCGGCCCCGCCCACACCGATGACCGCGATCTTCGGTTTCAGACCATCGAGCTGCGGCAGACCGATATTGATGCTCATATGTTTTACTCCCCAGTCCGGCCAGTCGTTGCGACACCATCAAGTGGTGAAGGGCTGAACGAAACCACCAGTGGTTGAATCTTTGCACATATTGCGCGGCGGGTGAATCCCCAATCGTTTACCATGTTGCGTTTTTCTTTCATTTGCCGCGCTTCCACAGGCCGATCAGCCGCGACAACCAGTTGGCGCCATCCGCCACCGGCGTGCTGCCGCCACGCGGGCGCAGATCGGCGGGCGGGTCGGCAGCGTGCAGCACCAGGCCGATCGCCGTGGAAAACACCGGCCCGGCATGGGCCGTCGGCAGCCCGACGATCCCCATCGGCATCGCCGTGCGGGCATGGCCGCCCAGCGCGCCCTGCACATAATCGGCCATATTCTTGAGTTCCGAGCCGCCACCGGTCAGCACCACCTGGCGGTTGGCCGGCCCGCCATCGCCCATCGCCTTCAGCATCGCGCCGATCTGCGGGACGAAATGGTCGAGCCGCGCGCGGATCACCGCGTTGAGCTGTGCGCGGTTGATACGCAGACCCGCCGCGCCGTCATCCTCGGCGGACGGATCGACCGGCAACTGGTCCTGATGGTCGCGCGGGCTGGATATGGCCGATCCATATTTGCATTTCAGCCGCTCGGCCTGGCTGCGCCGCGCGCCGAAGCTGGCGGCGATATCGTCGGTGATGTCGCCGCCACCGGCAGCGATGGTGCCCAGCCCGATCAGCATGCCGCCGGCAAACAGGCCGACATGGGTCAGCGACGCACCGATGTCGACCAGCGCGGTGCCCAGATCCCGCTGTTCGTCGGTCAGCATCGCCCGGCCGGAGGCGACCATCGTCGCCACCACCTCGCGGACATCGACATGCGCGGCACGCACGGCGGTGACGAGGTTGGACACCGGGCCACGGTCCGCTTCGACCAGATGCACCGCCACGCCGAAACGGTCGGCGTGCAGCCCCACCGGATTGCGCACGCCCTCCCCGCCGTCGAGCGTGTAGAGCGCCGGCTGCGCGTGCAGCACCGCGCGTTCGTCGCGCAGCAACCGGTCGCGCGCGCGTTCGAGCAGCTCGTCGACATCGTCGGGCTCGATCTGGCCGCGGCTGAACTGTTCGCTATGGTGCTGGATGCTGCTGCTGATCGATCCGCCGCCGAAGCCGATCCATGCCTGTTGCACTTCCAGCCCGGCGACGCGCTCGGCCATTTCCAGCGCCTCGCGCACGCTGCGGTCGACCGCCGCGATATCGACGACATAACCGCGCTTGACGCCCAGGCTTTCGCGTACGCCGGTGCCCAGCGCGTGGATGGTGCCGTCTGCGGTCTGGCCGGCGATGACCACCGCGATCTTCGAAGAACCGACGTCGATGCCGGTCAGCAGCCGTTCGACCCTGGGTCCGGCCATCAGCCGCCTTCCCCGCCGTCGGCGCGCACCGAGGTGCTGATCGAGCGCAGTTCGGCATCGCTGATCGCACCGTCCGCGCCGGGCCGCATGATCAACTGATCGTCGAAGCGCATGTCCATGCGCACCAGCCCGCGCCCGAGCAGCCGGTTGACGCCTTCGACCCGGGCGAATTCGGCAAAGGCTGCGTGCGCGGCGCTCTCGTCTTCGGGAAGCAACAGATCCTCGCCGGTGCGGAAGCGCAGCGTCCAGCGCCGGTCGCCGACCCATTGCGCGCCGGCAATCTGGTCCTTGAGCGCCGGAGCGGCATCGAGCAGTTCGAGCAGGGCCGGCATCTGCACCTTGGGGTCGACGCCGACCAGCACCGGCAGGCCCGGCACCGATGCGGCATCCACCCCGGGCAGCCGCACGCCGGCGCGGTCGATCAGCGTATATTGTCCGCGCTCCTGCCACACCGCCACCGGCTCGCGCTCGACGAGGTCGATCACCAGCGTATCGGGCAGGCGGCGGCTGACGCGGGCATCGGCGATCCAGCCATAGTCCTTGAGTTCGGCGCGGACCTCGGCGAGGCTGAACGCCGCCATCGAGCGATCCTTCTGCTCCAGCGCCTTTTCATAGATTTCCAGGTAATCGGCGCGATTGACGCCATTGACCTCGATCCGCTCGACCACAAACCCCGCCCGGCCGATGGCCGCGACCGTTTCCGCCCGCGCATAGGCCAGCACACCGGTCGCCCAGGCGGCGGCCAGTCCGCCGCTCACCAGCAGCAGTGCGAACACGCCGACGGCAAGCCGGCGCACCACTGCCGGCGGCAGCGGCTGCGCATCGAGCAGGCGGCGCGCCAGCGGCTTGCGTGCCCGCGCACGCTGCGGCGCCCGCCCGCGCGTGCTGCCCGAGCGTTTGACCTTGGTGCTGGTGGATTTGCTGCCCCTGCTCATAGCGCCTCCTCGACGATCCTCTCGACCAGCTCGGCATAGTCGATGCCGCATGCTTTCGCCTGCTCGGGCACCAGGCTCAAGGGCGTCATGCCCGGCTGGGTGTTGACCTCGAGCAGGAAGATGCCTGCCTCGCCCTCGGCATCGTCCCAGCGGAAGTCGGAGCGCGACGCGCCCTTGCATCCCAGCAGGCGGTGCGCGTCGAGCGCGATCTGCTTCATCCGCGCGGCAATGGCGTCGGGCACCTGCGCCGGGCAGATATGGACGGTCATGCCCTCGGTATATTTCGCGTCATAATCGTAGAAGCCCGATTTGACCTCAAGCTCGGTGACCGTCAGCGCCTCGTCTGCCAGCACCGCCACGGTCAGCTCGCGCCCCTTGATGAAGGGTTCGGCGAGCAGTTCGGCAAATTCCTGCCACGGCCCCACCGCGTCGCGCGCGATCGGGCTGCCGTAATTGCTGTCGTCGCGGACGATGGCGACGCCGACCGACGATCCTTCGTTGACCGGCTTCAGCACATAGGGGCGCGGCAGCGGATCGCCGGCAAACAGGCTCTCGCTGGCGACGATGGTGCCCGCGGGCATCGGGATGCCGTGCGGCACCAGCCGCTGCTTGGTCAGCTCCTTGTCGATGGCGATGACGGAAGTGACGAGGCCCGAGTGGGTGTATTTCAGCCCCATCAGATCGAGCATGCCCTGCACCGTGCCATCCTCCCCTGGCACGCCATGCAGCGCATTGAATACGACATCGGGCCTGGCCTCGGCCAGCCGCAGCGCGACATCGCGGCCCATATCGATGCGGGTGACGCGATGCCCGCGCGACTCCAGCGCACGCGCCACGCCTTCGCCGCTCATCAGCGACACCTCCCGCTCGGCGGACCAGCCGCCCATCAGGACGGCGACATGCCATGGGCCGCGGGTCATGCGGTCCTCCCCCGCAGGGGGAGGGGGACCATCCGCAGGATGGTGGAGGGGCCAGCGCGGTCCGCAGCAGCGGGGTAGAGGCTTGCGCCTGCCCCTCCACCAGCTTCGCTGGTCCCCCTCCCCGTTCCAGGGAGGACCTGTTCAGCAACGCTCACTTCGCCAGCCCCACCCGCTGAATCTCCCACTGCAATTCCACCCCGCTCTTGTCCTTCACCCTGCGCCGCACCTCTTCGCCCAATGCCTCGATATCGGCGCTGGTGGCTTCACCGGTATTGATCAGGAAGTTCGTATGCTTCTCGCTGACCTGCGCCCCGCCCAGCATCAGCCCGCGACAGCCGGCTTCGTCGACGAGCTGCCACGCCTTGTGACCGTCCGGGTTCTTGAAAGTCGAGCCGCCGGTCTTGCTGCGCAGCGGCTGGCTGGCCTCGCGCGAGGCGGCGATACGGTCCATCTCGGCCTGAATCGCGGCGGGGTCATCACGATGTCCGCGAAACGTCGCACCGATGACAATAGCACCATCGGGAAGTGAACTGTGGCGATAGGTGTAGTGAAGATCAGCAACCGACAAGAACTTGCGTTGGCCGCTGCGCAGAACCACCTCGCACTCGGTGAGGATGTCGCATGTCTCGCGGCCGTAGGCACCGCCGTTCATGCGAACAAAACCGCCAACGGTGCCAGGAATCGAGCGAAGAAACTCGAGGCCGCCAATGCCGGCATCCCGAGCGGTGGAGGACACGAGAATGCCCGATGCGCCGCCCCCACAGCGAAGCGTCGTACCATCAAGAGCTTCGACCTTCGCAAACGCCTTGCCCAGCCGCACCACCACGCCTGGCACGCCGCCATCGCGAACGATGAGGTTGGAGCCGAGGCCGAGCGCCATCGCCGGCACGGCAGGATCGAGGTCGCGCAGGAAAGCGGCGAGATCGTCGGCATCCTTCGGCTCGAACAGCCATTCGGCCGCACCGCCGGACTTGAACCAGACCAGCGGGGCAAGCGGCGCGTTAGGCGTGAGCTTGCCGCGAACCGAAGGAAGCATTGCAAGGCTCACCGCCGCGCCTCCACCGCTGCTGCCAGGCCCGCAGCCATCTTGGTGATGTCGCCCGCGCCCATGCAGATGACGATATCGCCAGCCGCCAGCTCACCCGCCGCGATGTCGGCGGCGATATGCGCCGCCAGCGCGTCGGCATCTGCCACCACCGCCGCCTGCCGGTGCCCGCGATCGCGCAGCCCGGCGACCAGCGCGTCGGAGGACACGCCCTCGATCGGGGTTTCGCCCGCGGCATAGACGGGCAGCGCCAGCACCGCATCGGCATCGTTGAACGCCTGCTGGAACTCGACGATATGGTCGCGCAGGCGGGTGAAGCGGTGCGGCTGGACCACGCCCAGCACCCGCCCGGCACCGACGCTCTCGCGCGCTGCGGACAGCACCGCGCGGATTTCCACCGGATGGTGCGCATAATCGTCGATCACCGTGACGACACCGCCGGCAACCGCGATCTCGCCGACCTTGGTGAAGCGCCGCTTGACCCCGGCAAAGCCCTGAAAGCCCGAGACGATCTTGTCGTCGGCCACGCCCATGTGCAGTGCCACGGCGATGGCGGCGAGCGCGTTCTGGACATTATGGCGGCCCGACATCGGCAGGTGGATGCCCTCGATGGTGCGGCTGCCGCCATCGCGATCCCGCACCACCACGTCGAAGCGGTTGCCATCCGCCCCCGGCGTCACATTGGTGCCGCGCACGTCGGCCTGCGCCGAAAAGCCGTAGGTGACGATGCGCCGGTCGCGGATGCGCGGGATGATCGCCTGTACCTCGGGATGATCGAGGCACAGCATCGCCGCGCCGTAGAAGGGCACATTCTCGATGAACTCGACGAACGCGTCCTTGATCGCGTCGAAGCTGCCATAATGGTCGAGATGCTCGGGATCGATGTTGGTCACCACCGCGATGGTGCCATCGAGCCGGAGGAAGCTGCCGTCGCTCTCGTCGGCCTCCACCACCATCCAGTCGCTCGCACCCAGCCGGGCGTTGGAGCCGTAATTGTTGATGATCCCGCCGTTGATCACCGTCGGGTCGATGCCGCCCGCGTCGAGCAGCGCGGCGACCAGGCTGGTGGTCGTCGTCTTGCCATGCGTGCCCGCGATGGCGACCGTGGATTTCAGCCGCATCAGCTCGGCCAGCATCTCGGCGCGGCGGACCAGCGGGATGCGGTTGGCGAGTGCGGCCTCGACCTCGGGATTGCCGCGCTTCACGGCGGTCGACGTCACGACAACCGCGACGCCTTCGACATTTTCCGCCTTCTGGCCGATGATCACCTTGATGCCGCGCTGGCGCAGCCCTTCGACGACATAGCCCTCGGCAATGTCGCTGCCCTGCACCCGATAGCCCAGATTGTGCATCACCTCGGCGATGCCCGACATGCCTATGCCGCCGATGCCGGCGAAATGGATGATGCCGATGTCGGTGCCGACGCCTTTCATGCCCGCGCACCCACCAGACCGGTGCGTGCAGCCGCGCCCTCGCCTGCCCCGACGCGGATGACGTCCATCAGCCCCGCGCCCCCGCTCCGCTCGACCAGATCGGCCAGGTCGCGCGTCGCGTGCGGGCGACCGACGCCGAGCGCACGGGTCGCGGCATTTTCTAGCGCGCCCGGTTCCAGCGCCAGCTTCTGCATCTGCTTGGCCAGCTCGACGACGGTGAACTTCGGCTGCTGGATCGCGCGCGCGCCGCCGACGGCGACCATCTCGCGCACATTGTGGGTCTGGTGATCGTCGGTGGCGATCGGCAGCGGCACCAGGATGGCAGGCCGCCCGGCGCAGGTCAGCTCGGCAATGGTAGACGCGCCCGCGCGACCGATGACGAGATGTGCCCAGTTGAGCTTGGCTGGCATGTCTTCGATATAGGTGGCGAGATCGGCAGGGATTCCGTGCGCGGCATAGGCCGCGCGCACCCGGTCGATATCCTCCGGCCGGCACTGCTGCGTCACCTGCAGGCGTTGGCGGAAGGCGACCGGCATCAGCGCCAGCGCATCGGGCACGACATCGGCAAAGATGCTCGCCCCCTGGCTGCCGCCGGTCACCAGCAGGCGGAACACGCCCTCTTCGCTCACCGGCGGATAGCCGAGCGTGCGCAGCTCCAGCACCGCTTCGCGTACCGGATTGCCGACCAGATGCACCCGCGATGCGGCGCTGGCCGGCAGCCGCGCGACATCGGGATAGGCGGTGGCAATGGCATCGACCCGCCGCGCCATCAGCCGGTTGACCCGGCCGAGCACCGCATTCTGCTCGTGGATCACCGTCGGCACCCGCGCCGAGCGCGCCGCGAGCAGCGTCGGCAGGCTGGGATAGCCGCCGAAGCCGACCACCGCTGCCGGCTGGAATTCGCGGATCAGCGCCAGCGCCTGCGCGCGGCCCCTGGCGATGGCCAGCGCCGAGCGCACCCAGCCGACCGGCCCGCCACCGACGCGTCCGGCGGGCAGCACATGCACCTCCACGCCATCGGGCAGCCCGCCGATCTTCGCGCCGCGATCGTCGGTGACCAGCGCGATGCGATGGCCGCGGGCAATCAGCTCGGTCGCCAGCGCATAGGCGGGCATCATGTGCCCGCCGGTGCCGCCTGCGGCGAGGATGTAGTGGCGGGAAATGCTCATCGCGGGGACCATCCGGAGAAGTTGACGGGGGCAGCGCGATAGGGATTACGCCGCGTCAGCGCCAGCAACAATCCCATGCTCAGCGACAGCGCCCACAGCGACGATCCGCCATAGCTGATGAACGGCAGCGTCATGCCCTTGGACGGGGCGAGCTGCAGGTTGACGGCGATGTTGATGAACACCTGACCGGTGAATTGCGCGATCAGGCCGGATCCGGCCAGGATGACGAACTGGTCCTTTTCCTCGCGCAGCCGCTGGATGACGCGTACGATCAGCGCGACATAGAGGAACAGGATGGCGGCACAGGCAATCAGGCCGAATTCCTCGCCGATCACCGAGAAGATATAGTCGGTATGCGCTTCGGGCAGGTGCCATTTGGCGGTGCCGGTGAACGGCCCGGAACCGATCAGGCCGCTGTTGGCCAGCGTATCCAGCCCCTTGTCGACCTGATGCTGGTCGCCTTCGCCGAACAGGAAGCCGTCGATGCGGCGTCGCGCGGTTTCGTAGAGGAAATAGGTGGCGATGCCGAACACCGCCCCGCCGGTGCCGAGCAGCCCGAGCAGGCGCATCGGCAGTCCGGCGATGAAGGCGAGCACCAGCCAGGTGCCGACGAACAGCACCGTCTGGCCGAAATCGGTCTCCAGCATCAGCAGCACCGCGATGACGCCGGTGAGGATGAAGGTCAGCGAAAAGACCGGCAGCGTCCGGTCCTCGACGCGGCAGGACAGGATCCAGCCGACCGCGACCGCGAACATCGGCTTGAGGAATTCCGAAGGCTGCAACCGGTAAAAGCCCTGCCCCAGCCAGCGGTAGGAGCCGTTGGACTGCGAGCCGATGCCGGGGATCAGCACCAGCACCAGCGCGATGATGCCGGCGAACAGCGCCCACATCGCCACCGTCCTGATCTCCAGCTTGCTGCGCATGCCGGTGAGGATGAGGATGCCGATCCCGGTCGAGACCCAGAAGATCTGGCGATAGAGATAGTAGAGATCGGCCACCGGCTGCTTGACCCGCCGCTCCATCACCTCGGCACCGACCGGTGAGGCCACGGCAACCGCGAGCAGGCCGATAGCCATCAGGCCCAGGATCATCGCCAGCAGGCTGCGGTCGATTTCCGCATACCAGCGCGCCACCGGGCTGCGGTCTGCACGGCTGAGCGGCGCAGGGCGGCGGCGGCCATGCAGTTCGGGCGGGACGAACGGCGTGTCGGCGGCTTCGGCGGTGGTGCTGGTCATGGCTGGCCTTCCCCTGCGGCGAGCGAGGTGACGAGTGCGCGGAAATGATCGCCGCGATGTTCGAAATCGCGGAACTGGTCGAAGGAGGCGGCGGCGGGCGAGAGCAGCACGACATCGCCCGGCTGCGCGGCGGCACGCGCGGCGGCGATGGCTGCGTCCATCGTGCCGGAGACGGTCACCGGCGCGCGGCCCGCCAGCGTGCGCTCGAGCATCGGCGCGGCATCGCCGATCAGATAGGCGTGCTTGACGTTGCCGAGCAGCGGCTCGCATTCGCCGACGCCCTCGGTCTTGGCGAGGCCACCGACGATCCAGTGAATGCGCGGCGCGGGCGCGAGCGGGTAAGCGGCAAGCGCGGGGGCGGCGGAGGCGGCGTTGGTCGCCTTGCTGTCGTTGACGTAGAGGACGCCGTCGATTTCGGCGATGCGCTCCATGCGGTGGGGCAGGCCGGGATAGGTGCGGAGGGCCTGTAGCGTGGCGTCTCGTGAAACACCCAAGAGGCGACACACTTCCATAGCTGCTGCTGCATTCTGAGCATTGTGTGGCCCAGCCAGGGACGGCGACCTATCAATTTCAGAAACGTCGGCAACGCTTGCGTGCCATGTATGGCTTAGAGCGATACGCTTGCTGATTGGACCCTGAGGCGCAAGGCCGCCAAGCGCAGCAGCTATGGGGTCATCAATGCCAAAGACCCCATGATTCTCCCATGACTGCATGGTAAACAGGCGCTCTTTGCTTTTCACATAGCCCTCGAACCCGTCATACCGATCCAGATGATCTGGCGTGATGTTGAGCAACACCGCCACCTCACAATCGAGGCTGAAGGTCAGGTCGATCTGGTAGCTCGACAGTTCGAGCACATAGACCCCGCCTTCCGGCAGCGCAGGCTGCGACAGGATGGGGATGCCGATGTTGCCGCCCATCGTCGTCGGCACTCCGGCCGTCTTCAATATGTGGTGGACCAGCGCGGTGGTGGTCGATTTGCCGTTGGTGCCGGTGATGCCGACCACCTTGTGCGGCGGCAGGTAAGGCCGCGCCAACGCGAACAGCTCGACATCGCCGATCAGCGGCACCCGCGCCGCACGCGCCGCGGCGGAAATGGGGTGCCGGTTGATCGGCACGCCGGGGGAGACGACGATGCCGTCGAAGCCGGTGAGGTCGATGGTGAGCGGATCGGCGAGCGCCAGGTCCTCCCCGGAACGGGGAGGGGGACCATCCGCAGGATGGTGGAGGGGCACAGGCGGCGTGGCGCTTGGTTGAGAGCCTGCGCCCACCGGTGCCTGCCCCGCCACCAGCTTCGCTGGTCCCCCTCCCCGTTCCGGGGAGGACCAGGCCGCGACGACTTCCCGCGCCTCTTCCCTCTCGTCCCACGCCACGACACGCGCACCGGCAGCGAGCAGCGCGCGCACCGTCGCCAGCCCCGAGCGCGCGAGGCCATAGACGGCGTAGCGTTTCCCGGCGACGCTCGCCCCTAGTGGAAAGACCGAAGGCTCGCCCGCGCTCACCGCAGCTTCAGCGTGGCGAGGCCGGCCAGTGCCAGCACGATGGAGATGATCCAGAAACGGATGACGACCTGGCTTTCGGGCCAGCCCAGTTGCTCGAAATGATGGTGGATCGGCGCCATCTTGAACACCCGCTTGCCCGTGCGCTTGTACCAGAAGACCTGGATGATCACCGATAGCGCCTCGACCACGAACAGGCCGCCGACCAGCACCAGCACCAGCTCATGCTGCGCCGTCACCGCCACCGCGCCCAGCGCCCCGCCGAGCGCGAGGCTGCCGGTGTCGCCCATGAAGATCGCCGCCGGCGGCGCGTTGAACCACAGGAAGGCCAGCCCGCCACCCATGATCGCCGCACAGAAGATCGCCAGCTCGCCCGCGCCGGGAATATGCGCAATGCCCAGATATCCCGCGAACTTGGCGTTGCCGGTCAGGTAGGTGATGACGAGGAAGGTCAGCGCCGCCATGATCACCGGAAAGGTCGCGAGGCCATCGAGCCCGTCGGTCAGGTTGACTGCATTGCCGAAGCCGACGATCAGCACCATCGCGAACACATAATAGAACAGGCCGAGGTCGATCGACACCTCGTTGAGGAACGGCAGATAGAGCTCGGTGCCGGTGCGGTCGACGATCAGGAAGACGACGATCCCGGCGATGATGAATTCCAGCGCGAGCCGCACCTTGCCGGATACGCCCGCATGGCTGCGCTTCTTGACCTTGTCATAATCGTCCATGAACCCGATCGCACCGAAACCGATGGTGACGAACAGGCACGCCCAGACGAAGGTGTTGGTCAAATCCATCCACAGCAGCGCGGAGACGATCAGCGAGACGAGGATCATCAGCCCGCCCATCGTCGGCGTGCCGCGCTTGGCGAGGTGGGTCTGCGGGCCGTCCTCGCGGATCGGCTGGCCTTTGCCCTGCCGCACCCGCATCATCATGATGAAGCGCGGGCCGATCACCAGCCCGATCACCAGCGCGGTGGCGATGGCCGCGCCCGAACGGAACGACAGATAGCGGATCAGATTGAGTGGCCCCGGAAACCCCAGCCATTCCGCCAGCAGATACAGCATCTTATTTTTCTCCCTCCGTCAGCGCCGCGACGATGCGCGACAGGCCGACCGAGTTGGACCCCTTGATCAGGATGACATCGCCGCTGCGCAGATCGGCTTCGAGCCGCTGCCGCGCGTCGTCGACGCTGGCCCCATGGGCGAAGTCGATGGGCTTCTCAAGCCTTGCCGTAGCGATAGCCTCGGCGAGCTCCGCCATTTCGTCGCCGACCAGGATCGCCTTGTCGATGCCGGCGCTGACAAGGTGCGGCAGCAGCTCGGCGTGGAAGCGCGGGCCATGCTCTCCCAGCTCCTTCATCGCGCCGAGCACGGCGATGCGGCGCTGCGCCGGCTCCCTGCCCAGCTGCGCCAGCGTCGCGGCCATCGATGCCGGATTGGCGTTGTAGCTTTCGTCGATCAGCAGCGCGGATCCGCCGTCGAGCGCGATCGGGTGCCGGGCGCCGCGCCCGGCGAGGCCGGGCAGTTCGGCGAGTGCGACCCCTGCCGCCGGCAGGTCGCCGCCCGCGGCCTGAACGGTCGCCAGCACCGCCATGGCGTTGGCCACCCAATGCTCGCCGGGCTGGGCTAGGCTGAAGCACAGGCTGGTCTCGCCCATCTGCGCGGTGACCAGACTGCCGCCGCTGTCATGATCGACCACCCAGTCGCGCGCGCGCACATCCGCGCCCTCGCCGACGCCGAACGCGACTTGCGTGGCGCTATGCGGCGCGGTTGCAGCGCGCAGGCGGCCGAACCACGGGCTGTCGAACGGCAGGATCATCGTGCCGCCGGGTTCCAGCCCCTCGGCAATCTCCGCCTTGGCATCGGCAATCGCCTCCAGCGATCCCAGATTCTCGATATGCGCGGGCGCAATGGTGGTGATCACCGCGGCATGCGGGCGCACCTGCCGGGTCAGCGCGGCGATCTCGCCTGCATGGTTCATGCCCATCTCGAACACGCCGAACTCCGCCTCGCGCGGCATGCGGGCGAGGCTCAGCGGCACGCCGGTATGGTTGTTGTAGCTCTTGACCGAGCGATGCACCTTGCCCGGCCGATGCCGGTCGAGCGCGGCGGCAATCGCTTCCTTGGTGCCGGTCTTGCCGACCGAACCGGTCACCCCGACGATGCGCGCGCCGCTGCGCGCGCGGGAGGCGCGCCCCAGGGCTTCCAGCGCCGTCATGCCGTCGGCCACCAGCACATGCGGGTGATCGACCGGTCGTTCGACGATCGCGCCCGCCGCGCCGGCGGCAAAGGCCTGCTCGATGAAGCGGTGGCCGTCGGTGGTTTCGCCCCGCAAGGCGATGAACAGGTCGCCCGGGCCGACCTCGCGGCTGTCGAAGGTAACCCCGTGCACCGCAAAGTCGGCGCTGGCGGTGCCGCCGGTCGCTGCCGCGATTTCTGCGGCTGTCCACAATGGCGAAGGATGAGGCGCGCTCACCGTCCGGCCTCCTCGCGCGCGACGCTGGCGTCATCGAACGGCAGCACCCGCATCGCGTCGCCGCTGCCGACGATCTGGCCCTGCTCATGCCCCTTGCCGGCGATGACGACGATGTCGTCGGCCCCGGCTTCGGCAATCGCGGCGGCAATCGCCTCGCGCCGCCCCGGCACTTCGCTGGCGCCCGGCGCGCCTGACAGGACAGAGCGGCGGATCAACGCCGGGTCTTCCCCGCGCGGATTGTCGTCGGTGACGATGACCACCTCCGCGCCGCGCACCGCTTCCGCGCCCATCGCCGGGCGCTTTCCGGAATCGCGGTCGCCGCCGGCGCCGAACACGCAGATCAGCCGACCGCTGACATGCGGCCGCAGTGCCGCCAGCGCCGCTGCCAGCGCATCGGGGGTATGGGCATAATCGACATAGACCGGCGCGCCGCTGCGGGTCAGCGCCGCCCGCTCCATCCGCCCGCGCACCGGCTGAACGCGGGACAGTGCGGCGATGGCCGCATCGGCATCGGTGCCGGTGGCAATGGCAAGTCCTGCAGAGACAAGCGCGTTCGACGCCTGGTAGCCGCCGATCAGCGGCAGCTTGACGGTGCGCTCGCCCAGTCCGGTGACGGAGAGGGTCAGCGTCTGGCCCATCGGCGTCGGCACGCGCGCGAGCAGGCGGATATGGTCGCCCTTCTCCCCCACCGTCAGCAGGCGCAGGCCGCGCCGTGCCGCATGCCCGGCTGCCGCCTCCGACCAAGCATCGTCCGCCCAGATCACTGCCGCGCCATCGTCCGCCACCACCTCGTCGAACAGCCGCATCTTGGCCGCGAAATAGGCCTCCATCGTGCCATGATAGTCGAGGTGATCGCGGCTGAGGTTGGTAAAGGCGGCAGCGGCGACCCGTGGCCCCTCGGCGCGATATTGGTCGAGCCCGTGGCTGGAGGCTTCGAAGGCGCAGTGGGTCACCCCTTCGGTGGCAAGGCCCGACAGATTGGCAAGGAAGGTGACGATGTCGGGCGTGGTCAGCCCGGTGGAGACCTGATCGTTGGCGGTGGTGATGCCAAGCGTGCCGATCGACGCCGCGACCTGGCCGGTCAGGTGCCAGATCTGCCGGGTCAACTCGACGGTGGAGGTCTTGCCGTTGGTCCCGGTCACGGCGACCAGCGTGGCCGGTGCACGATCGAACCAGCGCGCCGCGGCAAGCGCGAAGGTCCGGCGCGGTTCGGCAGCGGCGACATGCACCGCGCCCGCCACCTCGGCCTCGGCGCGCGCGACCACCGCCACCGCGCCGCGCGCGACCGCGTCCGCGATCACTGCCTCGGCATCGAAGCGGGCCCCGCGGAAGGCGCCGAACAGGGCACCGGGCGCGATCTGCCGATGATCGATTGCGACGCCGGTCACTTCGACCGACGCCGCCGCATCATCCAGTCCGTCGATCAATCGTCCAAGCCGGGTCAACGCTCGCTCCGCGGTTTCCACAGCAATGGCTCGAGCTCGCTGATGTCGACGTCGCGGTGCGCGTCGGGATAGATGCCGAGCATCGGGCCGATGCGCTGCACCACCTTGCGGACCACAGGCGCAGCGGTAAAGCCGGCGGTGCGCTGGCCGAGCGAATAGACGTTGCCCGGGGGCCGGTCGATCATCACCAGCACCACATAGCGCGGCCGGTCCATCGGGAAAGCCGCAGCGAAGGTGGCGACCACCGAATTGCGGATATAGCCCGCGCCTTCGGAACGTTCGGCCGAGCCGGTCTTGCCGCCGACACGATAGCCCTCTGCATCGGCACGCTTGCCGGTACCGATCGAAACGATCATCCGCAACAACTGCCGCATCCGCGCGCTGGTCGCCTCGGTGAACACGCGGCGACCCGGCACGGCATGGCCTTCCTCGACCTTCAGCAGCGTCGCCGGGCGCCAGATGCCGCCATTGACCAGCGCGGCATAGGCACTGGCGAGATGCAGCGGCGTCACCTGGACGGAGTGGCCGAAACCGGCGGTGATAGTGCTGGTACGGCCCCATGGCGACACCCAGCGCGGGCGCCCCACTTCGCCGATCTCGAGCTGCGGGCGCCGGTCGAATTCGAGCGCGCGGAACATCGCCTGCAGCCGGTCCTTGCCCAGCTTGTCGGCAATCTGGCCGGTGACGATGTTGGACGAATGCACCAGCGCCTCCGGCACGTTCAACCAGCGATGCGAGGAGTGCGAATCGCCGATGCGCCGCCCGTCGATGACCAGCGGCCGGGTCGCGTCATAGCGTTTGGCCATATCGGTCACGACACCCGCGTCCATCGCGGCGGCAACGGTCAGCGGCTTGAAGGTCGAGCCCAGCTCATAGGTCATCCACGACACACCGTTGCGCTGCGCCGCCGGATTGTCGAACCGCACCCGGTTGGGATCGAAGCTGGGGTTGGAGGCCATGGCCACCACTTCCCCGGTGTCGACATCCAGCACCAGCCCCGCCCCGCCCTGCGCCTCGAGCTGCTCTACCGCGTCGTTCAGCTCCAGCTCCAGCGCCGCCTGCACGCGCGTGTCGAGCGACAGCACCAGCGGTGTGCCCAGCATCGACGGCCGGGTCAGGCGGTCGTTGTGGAACTTCTCGATGCCCATGCCGCCATCGGCCCTGTCCGGCACGAAACCCAGCACATGGGCGGCGAGCCGCCCCTGCGGGTACAGGCGTTCGGCCACCACCGGATATTCGAAACCGATCTCGGCAAGCTCGTTGACGGCGTTGAGCTGCTGCGGCGTCGCATTGGCGCGCAGCAGGGCGGAGGAATGGCTGACGATGCGGCGGCGCAGCATGGCGCGATGCTCGGTCTCGTCGCTGCCCTCGGGCGCCGGAAACACCGTCACCAGCGCATCGGCGAACGCGTCGACATTGCCGCTGCGCGCATAAGCGGAAAGGTGCCGCCGGGTCGCCGCAATCTGCCCGGCGGTCGCGCCGTCCGGGGCGATGCTCTCTGCGCGCATGGTCAGGCGGCTGTAGAACCAGGCGGCGCTGCGGTCCGGGAAGATGCGCGCCAGCTCGCCGGCCAGCCACTGCGGATCGTGCATCAGCGCGGTCTTGACCACGCGCAGCGAATGCACCGGGATGGTGCGGGCGAGCGGGACATTGTTGCGATCGACGATATCGGCGCGCAGATAGCTGACAGAGGTGGAGGCCTGCGCCGGACTGACCAGCCCGACAGCCACCAGATAGACGATGCGCAGCAACAGGACGCCGCCGACCGCGAGCACCGCGAGCAACAGCATCCTCAGCCGCCCGTCCGCCTCCTGTGCGAACTGGCGGCGCAGATCGGCGCGGCGCAGCGGGTCAGGACGGGCGATCGCAGCGCTCACCGCAGCGCACCTGCGGGGATCAGCGTGACATCGGCGCTGGCAATGGTGTCGATGCGGCGCGACGGCACATCTTCATCGTCGTCGATCCCGGGCGAAACCGGGTCGGCGGCGGCGAAGCGGACTTCGGCGCGCCCGTCGATCCCGCGCAGCGGGCGCAGGCGATCGAGGCTGGCAATCGCCCGCTCGCCTGACAGATACTGGCCGGGCGCCGGGGCGACATAGCCGATCATGTCGCGGTTCCAGCGGTCGAGCTGAGAGACATTGGCAACCACCGCGATATCGCCCTCGATCATGCGGTTGCGCAGCCGCACATCGGCAATGCGCTGTTCGACGCGGCGCAGTTCGGACTGGGTGGCGGAAACCTGCAACGACACCGGATAGACGATCAGGGCACAGATCGTCAGCAAAAGGATGAGGCCGATATTCTGTAGCTTGCGGGCAGCGAAGATCATCGACGGACACTCCGGGAGGTTGCGGGGGAAGACCAGGCAGGGGCGGACGTACGCACCGCGCTGCGCAGCGTGGCGGAGCGGGCACGGGGGTTACGGGCGGTTTCGGCGTCGGAGGGTTTGACCGGCCGGGCGACGGCACCGAAACTGGGGGCAGGATTGGCATTGGCGACCTGCGCCGGCAGGTGCCGGGACCCTGCCGGATCGCCGCCGCTGCGGGTGCGCAGGAAGGATTTGACGATGCGGTCCTCAAGGCTGTGGAAGGTCACGATCGCCAGCCGGCCGCCAGGCTTGAGCGCCCGCTCGGCCGCCTCGAGCCCGCGCTCCAGCTCGCCCAGCTCGTCGTTGATGGCAATGCGGATCGCCTGAAAGCTGCGCGTCGCCGGGTCCTTGGGCGCTCCGGGGCGGTAGCCCAGCGCCTTGCGGACCACGGCGGCCAGCTCAGCCGTGCGGGTCAGCGGCCGCGCCGCGACAATGGCCCGCGCCACGCGGCGCGACTGGCGCTCCTCGCCATAGCGAAAGAGCGTGTCGGCAATCTCCTCCTCGCTCACCCGGTCGATCCACTCGGCGGCGGTCTCGCCCGATTGCGCCATCAACATGTTGAGCGGGCCGTCCTGCCCGAAGGCGAAGCCGCGCTCAGCCCGGTTGAGCTGCATCGAGGACACGCCGACATCGAAGGTCGCGCCGTCGAGCCCGCTGGCACCGACGTCGGCGATGATCTGCTCGAGATCGGAAAAGCGCCCGTGCACCAGCGTCAGCGCACCCTCGGCCTCTTCCACCAGCGGCTGCCCCTCGGCGATGGCATCCGGGTCCTGGTCGATGGCGATGACCGTGGCACCGCGCGCCAGCAGCGCCCGGCTGTAGCCGCCGGCGCCGAACGTGCCGTCGAGATGCGTCTCCCCGGCAGCAGGCGCGAGTGCGGCGAGCACCTCGTCGCGCAGCACCGGGATGTGGCGGGGATCGTCATGGACGGCGACACTCATGCCTTGCCGCCCTTCTTCTTTTTCTCGGCCTCGGCCCGTTCCGCCGCCTCGACCTGCAACTGCACGCCGGCAAAGGCCGGGTCGTCGCGCAGCGACTTGATGCGGTCGAGCTGCCAGATTTCGAAGAACTGGCCCATGCCGCGCAGGAACAGCTCACCCTCCAGCCCGCCGAGGAAGCGATACTGATCGGGCACCGAAAAGCGCCCCGATCCGTCGATCGGCATCACCTCGCCGCCATGCAGCCGCCCGCTCATGTCGCCGAAATTGAACGGCTGGTTGCGGCGGATGGCGATGTCTTCCTGCTTTTCGACATAGGCGTCGATGGTCGCCCGGAAGGTCGGGCTGGCGCCGATCAGGCACGGCGCGGTCATGTGCTGGCAGATATAGACCTGCTTGTGGGTCGGCCGGTCGGGGTTGAGCATGGGCACGGAGTTGCGGAGCTGAGCGGGCAGCGCCAGCCGGTCAGCGCTGTCGAGGCGGGCAAGCGCGAAGCCGGTAAAGATGCCGTCCCCCTGCATGACCCCCAAATCGTCCCCTTGCGGCCCCGGCTGCTGCCGTGGGCAAAGCTTCCCCTCCACCGGAAACGGGCGACAAAGCCCCTCCGGCGCGAAACGCGTCATCGATGCGCGAGTAATCCTCCGCTGCAGCTTGGTGTTACCAAGCCAGCGACAAGGCGCAAGGGATTTTTGGGCAAAAGACTATAAAAGCTGGGGATATTCTGTTTTTGTTCTCATTTTCCCGTCCGTGATATTGGGGGTGGCCGGCATGGTTGCTGGCTGAGGGGGGCTGCGCCTGAACATCATGGCATGCCTGCCCCCAGCGCATCACGGCGCTTGCTCCACGATGGCAGGGCGCGCGCGCGGCCCGCTTCTCCACCGAGTTTATCGAGCAGCCACAGCATGTTGCCCGACCGCCAGTCGAGCGAGGATGCAGACCCTCCGGGCCCTGCCCACAGCGGCGCTGCCAGCATGTCGGCGTCTGCCACCAGCAGCGCATGGCCGCGGCCGATCCGGCACTCGGCAATCAGCCCCTGCGCCCGCAGCAGGCACTGCGAGTCGCGGCCATGGAACCGCCCGGGGCTCAGCATTTCGAGCCGCTGGCCCGAATCCCGCACGGCGGTGCGCGACTCGCTGAGGCCTTCCGGCGCCGCCAGCTCCACGCCCCAATGCGCCAGCAACGGCCCGAGCAGCGAGGTGACGGGCGGATTGCGCGGATCGCCCAGCGGCCACGGCGGCGGCCAGCTCGACAGCCCGTCCGCAAGCACCACCGCCCTACCCCCGCCGCGCACCCAGCTGTCGATCGCCACCAGTTGCGCCGGATCGAGCGCGGGCGGATGCGCCAGCAACAGCACGTCGCTGTCGGCCAGCACCGCCGCATCGACGGTCGCCAGCCGCCGCTCGCGGGTGGCCCGCGCGAGCAATGCCGCCAGCGGGTCTCCCGCCTCGCCATCTCCGGCATGTGCCGGTCCGGCTTGCAGCACTGCCGCTGGCGGCGCGCCAATCGGCAGCGCGGTCAGCACGGCGACACGCGGGCGCTGCGCGTCGACGATGTCGATGCGATAGGCGCTCTCGACCATCGGCCAGGCCAGCGCGTTCCAGCCGATGGCGAGCGCCGGCAACACCGCCAGTACCACCAGCCGCCGCGCCCAGCGGCGCTCCCCCGCAAGCCGCATGCCGACCTGCACGACGCTGGTGACGATCTGCGCCGCGGCCAGCAGGATCAGCGTCGCGATGGTCCACTCGCCCTGCCGCAAGCCTTCCATGCCGTCGACGACCTGGATCGTGCCGAGCAGGATCGCACCACCGCCCGCTGCCATCAGCAGGCTCCACCACATCGGCTGTCCGCGCATCGCCCAGACGGCGACCACCGCCGCCCATCCGGCACCGGGCACCGCCAGCAGCGGATCGACCCGGCCAAGCGCCAGCCAGCCGCCGCCGGTCAGGGCGATGGCGATCAGCGCCAGCGCATAGAGCAGGACCGCCGCCAGTGCCGCGCGCCGGGGCGCAACCGCAGCGTTCATCGGCGCCGCTGGGACGCTTCGAGCTCGGGATCGGGCTGCAGGTCCGGCACGATCACCCCGCCATCGCCGGTCGGCACCACCGGCACGGTGCCGCTGCCCGGCACATCCTTCGCTTCGACCGTCAGCGGCACGTCCGCCAGCGGTTCATTGGCGGAAGGGGACGGCGGAGCGGGATTGCCCGGATTGTCGACGCCCACCGCCTCGGCCTGCGCCTTGGCCACTTCGGCCTGCTGGCGCGCCTCGCCGGTCAGATAGCCAGCCAGCAGCACCAGCAACAGCATCAGCAGCAGGCCACCCAGCCCGATCAGCAACCGGCGGCGGCTCTCCTGCCGGACATGCGTGGCATTGTCGGTCGATGGCGTGATGGACCCCCCGGTCACGCCGCGGCCTCCGCCACCGCACGCAGCGGGGCCAGGCCCTTCGCTGCACGCCATTCTTCATTGTAGAGAGAGGAGAGATAGCGGAAACCGCTGTCGCACAGGATGGTGGCGACCCGGCTGCCCGGCCCCAGCGCCTTGGCCAGCGCCACCGCACCGGCCACGTTGATGCCAGAGGACAGGCCGAGGCACAGCCCCTCTTCCTTGAGCAATCGCTGCACCCAGTAATCGCCTTCCGCATCGGACATGCGGAACTGCGTATCGATCGGCGCGCCCTCGAGATTGGCGGTGATGCGCCCCTGCCCGATGCCTTCGGCGACGCTGCTGCCCTCGGCCCTGAGCTCGCCATGCGCGTAATAAGAATAGAGCGCCGCGCCATGCGGGTCGGTGAGCGCGATGGTCACCCGCTCGTCCCGTTCCTTGAGGCCCAGACCGACCCCGGCGATGGTCCCGCCGGTGCCGGCAGCGCAGGTGAAGCCGTCGATCCGGCCCTCCATCTGCTCCCAGATTTCCTGCGCGGTGCCGGCGATATGCGCACGGCGGTTGGCGATATTGTCGAACTGGTTGGCCCACACCGCACCCGCCGTCTCCTCGGCGATGCGGCGGGAAGTGTGCACGAAATGGCCGGGGTTGGCGAAGGGCGCGGGCGGCACCAGCACCAGCTCTGCCCCCAGCGCACGCAGCGTATCCATCTTCTCGCGGCTCTGCGTGTCGGGCATGACGATGATGGTCTTGTAGCCACAGGCATTGGCAACCAGCGCCAGCCCGATGCCGGTGTTGCCCGCCGTCCCTTCGACGATCGTCCCGCCGGGCTTCAGCAGGCCCTTTTCCTCGGCATCGCGAACGATGAACAGCGCTGCACGGTCCTTCACCGAAGCCCCGGGGTTGGCAAACTCGCATTTGCCGAAAATCTCCGCCCCCGCCGCCGCGCTGGGGCCGGCGAGGCGAACCAGCGGCGTGTTTCCGATGAGGGCGAGGCTGTCTTGCGCGATATGGGTCACGAGCGGAGATGTAACCCCGCACTCCAGTCGCGACAAGCGGGGCAAATCTTTACCGGGGTGAAGGCGGGCCAACCCGGTCGTTGGCTCCCTCCCGTAGCGCTGAGCGTGTCGAAGGGCGTTTTGCGGCAACGGGAAACGCCCTTCGACAAGCCCGGGACTGCGGCTTACGACGTGTCGACACATCGAAAGGACATGCCATGGACCTCAAGCTCAACGGACGCACCGCCCTGGTGCTCGGCGGATCGAAGGGGATCGGGCGCGGCATCGCCGAGGCGTTGGCCGCGGAAGGCGTCGCCGTCGCGCTCGTGGCGCGCAATGCCGATCAGGTGCGCGCTGCTGCCGACGCCATCGCCGCCGCGCACGGCACCGCGGCCTTCGGGTTCAGCGCCGATCTGGCGGACTGGACCAGCATCGAGCGCGCCATGGATGCCGCACGCAGCGCGCTGGGCGGCGATCCCGACATTCTTGTCAACAACAGCGGCGGCCCGCCGCCATCGGGCGTCGCCGGCATCGACCCGGGGCTGTGGTCGGCGCAGTTCGATACGATGGTGCTCAGCCTCATCCGCATCGCCGACGCGGTGCTGCCCGGCATGCGCGCGCGCAAATGGGGCCGCATCCTCACCGTCGCCTCCAGCCTGGTGGTCGAACCGAGTCCGATGATCGGCGTGTCGAGCGCGCTCCGTTCGACCCTGGTCGGCTGGTCCAAGGTGTTGTCGAGCGAGGTCGCCGCCGACGGAATCACCGTCAACATGCTTCTGCCCGGCCTGATCGCCACCGATCGCACTGCCTTCCTCGACCGCATGACGGCCGAAAAGACCGGCAGGACCGTCGCCGAAGTCGAAGCACAGCGCACCGCCACGATCCCGGTCGGCCGCTACGGCACCCCGGCGGAATTCGGCGCAGTCGCCGCCTTCCTCGCCAGCGACGCCGCCGCCTATGTCACCGGATCGATGATCCGCATCGACGGCGGAGCGATGCGCTCGGTGTAACCCGGCGCATCGCTCCCGTCGCGATCAGAATGTAAAGCGCACGCCGCCGGTGTAGCGCCGGCCGAAGCGTTCCCACTCGATGGTGTAAGCGCTGTCGCGCACATAGCGGCGGCCGGGCTGGTTGAGCAGGTTCGAGGCATCGAAATAGACCTCGAAATTCTCGGTGAACGCATACCGCGCCGAGAAATCCAGTTCGTCGTCCGCCGCCCAGTAGAAATTGCCGCCGTCGGATGCCGGGCCATAAGCGTCGATCCAAGCCGAGCGATACTGGTAGTTGAGGCGGATCGACAGGCCGTATTTCTCGTAATAACCGCCGATGTTGTAGACGATGTCCGAGGTACCAGGCAGGCGGATCTTGCTGCCGTCGGGTGCCTCGGCTTCGCTGTCATTGACGTTGATGTTGGCATTGATGCCAAAGCCACCCATCCATTCGGGCAGGCCGAGGTCCTGAGTCCACGGGTCGAGCTGCAGCTGCACCGCGGCTTCAGCACCGTACAGCCAGCCCGATCCGCCGTTGGTGATGGTGCTGAGCACATATTGCGAGCGATCGATGCCGCCCGAGTTGAGCACGTCGGAATTGAACACCCGTGTGTCGTCGAACAGCACGTCTTCCGCGCGCTTGTAGTAGATGCCGAAGCTCAGATAGCCCTGCGGCTGGATGTAATATTCATAATAGAGGTCCGCGCCATAGGCGCGTTCTGGCTTGGCCAGCGGGTTGCCGCCCGAAATCGTCAGGTTGCTGTCGCTGAAGGTGAAGTTGGGACGCAGCTGGTCATAATCGGGCCGCGCCGCGCCGCTGTTGAAGGACAGGCGGACCCGCTGGTTCTCGCCGACATTGTAATTGAAGTGCAGGCTGGGGAACGCCAGCGTGCTGTCGCCGTCAGTGCGGATCAGCGTCTGCACGCCGTTCAGCAGGACGAAGGCCTCGCCGCGGTTGCGGACATGCTCGACGCGCACGCCGCCAAGGATGCTGCCCCAGTCGGTACGCACGGTGGCCATGGCATAGCCCGCATACACCTGCTCGCGGACGTTATAGAAGTTGGCGGGGATCGGCGTGAAATCGCGCACGGCATCGAGCTGATCGACATATTGGCGCATTCTGGCGATGTCGAAATAGCGGAAGTCGTAGCTCAGCGGGATGCGCCCCTGGAACGGCAGCTGGGCATTCCACCACGAGCTGTAGGTGGTCGGCAGCGATGCCGCCGTGAACGTCGCCGACGAGTTTGCCAGCAACTCACTTTCTTGCGATTCCTTGGTCCGCTGGTCGAAGCGCACGCCGAACTGCAAGGTGGTCTCGCCGCCAAACAGATCGCTGCGGTTGGTCAGGTCGAACTTGGCCGTATAGGCATCGGTGGTGTCCACCGCGTCGAGCGAGCGCAGCGAGGACAAGGGCCGGGAAAATGTGTCGATGTCCCGCGTTTGCGTGCCGCGGCTGAACAGTCCGCCCGACGAGAGAGTCGAGAACAGGTCATAGCGCGCGAGCTGCGGATCGGTGAAGTCATAGGCTATGGTCGGGCGCAGCGTCCGGGTCGACGGGCTGTCGAACCGAGCCTCGCCGACAACGCTGCGATCATCCTCGGAGCGCGTATAGTTCAGGCGGAAATCGAGATCGGTCGAATCCGAAAGCGCGAAATGCCCGCCGAGCGTGTTGGTGAAAATCGACTGGCGGAACGCGCGCAATGTCGCACGCTGGTTGATGTCGATGCCATAAATGGTGCCGACAAACGGCGTGTTGCCGATGCAGACGTCCGCATAGCCGGTATTGGCCGCAGATGTCGTTGTCGTGATGGTGCACGGGGTTGCGCCGCGATTATTGTCGCCCTGCCGGTCATCGAGGTCGAAGATGAAATTGTCGCGTGCCTCGTCGTCGGTGAAAATAGTGTAGATCGACTGGGCGAACAAGCGCGTGTCGCCATCACCGGGGCGATATTCGAGACGGCCCGAAAGCGACCAGTTGCGCCGCGTCAGCCGGTACAGCTTGTTTTCGGTTTCGCGCGCCCAGATGCGGTCGGCAAAGCCAGGCTGCAGATCCTGTGCCACCGGTTCCCAATCGGTTTCGAAATTGTCGGTGATCATGTCGCGCTCGTAATAGGAGCCGGACACCAGCACGCCGAGCTCGCCGCCGCCGACATCAAACCGGTTGGACAGCACCAGCGACCCTTCATACTCCTGCCGCGAACCGAGCTCGACCGAGCCCGCGCCCAGCTTGCCCGCCACATGATAGCCGCTGTAGTCGAACGGCGAGCGGGTGACGATGTCGACATTGCCGGAGATGGTCTCCCCGGTCAGGTCCGGCGTCACCGCTTTGCGCACGATGATCTGCGAGGCGATGGCCGAGGGGATCGAGTCATAGCGCGTGTCGCGACCTTCGGGGCTGACCACAGTGATCCCGTCGATCGACAGCGTCGTCCAGGTGATCGGCGCGCCGCGCAGGCTGATGTAGCGCGCCTGGCCCTGGTCGCGCTGCACCGCCACGCCCGGCAGGCGGCCAGCCGCCTGCGCGATATTCTGGTCGGGCAGACGGCCGACACTGTCCGACGCGGCAACGGTGATCAGCGAGTCCGATTCGCGCTGCACGGCAAGCGCAGCAGCCTCGGATTCGGCAATCGGGCGCGCGCCACGGACGATGATGTCCTCATCATTATCGGCCGCAGGCGCAGCCGCGGCTGCTCCCGCGTCCTGGGCGATGGCGGGTGCGGTAGCGAACAGCGCAAAAGCGGCAACGCCTGCGGAACGCAGCAACACGGACTTGGCAATCATGGTGTCTAATCCCCGGTTTGATCGTTTTCGATCGTTCGGGGCGCGGCTAGACAGGCATTGTTGCGCAGCGGAGACGAACCTGTTGCGGTTGTGCGACGATTCGGTGAATCTCCCGTGACGTGGCCAAGTTGTTACACTGCCGTCGGCACCGCACACCCGACGGCGTCCGCAAGCGTGCCGTGGCCGGAGCGGTCGAGCAGCCCCGCCAGCCCGTCGGCGATCCGCTGCGCCAGCCATGGCCCTTCATAGACCAGCGCACTGTAGAGCTGCACCAGGCTCGCGCCCGCGGCGATGCGCTGCCAGGCATCCTCGGCACTGGCGATGCCGCCGGCGGCGATCAGCGGCATGGCGCCGCCCGTCGCGGCCCGGAATGCGCACAGCGTCCGGTACGCCAGCGGGGCGAGCGGCGCGCCCGACAGCCCGCCGCTCTCCTCGCGATGACGCGATTGCAAGGCGGGGCGAGAGACGGTGGTATTGCCCACGATCAGCGCGTCGATGCCATGCGCCATCGCGCTGCGGACGATACCGTCGACCTGCTCCCGATCGAGGTCGGGCGCCACCTTGAGAAACGCCGGCGGCCCGCCTGCCCGCCGCGCCCCGGCCACCGCCGCCAGCAGCGCGTCGAGCGCGCCTTCGTCCTGCAACGCGCGCAAGCCGGGCGTGTTGGGAGAGCTGATGTTGACCGTCAGCCAGTCGGCGAGCGGCGCCATCCTTTCGACGCCGGTCGCATAATCGGCAATGCGATCCGTCGCATCCTTGTTCGCGCCGATATTGATGCCCAGCAGCGCGCGCTTCGGCTGCGCCCGCATCCGCACGATCCGCGCCACCGCCGCCGCCTGCCCGCCATTGTTGAACCCCATGCGGTTGATCACCGCCCGGTCCTCGCCCAGCCGGAACAGGCGCGGGCGCGGGTTGCCGAACTGTGCCAGCGGGGTCAGCGTGCCCACCTCCACCCCGGCAAAGCCGAACCGCGGCATGGCATGCGCCGCCACCGCATCCTTGTCGAACCCCGCCGCCAGCCCGACCGGGTGGACGAAATCGAGCCCCGCCACGCGCATGGCAAGCCGCGGATCGGCCGCGCCGACGTCGCCTGCCGGCAGCAATCCGGCCGCCGCAACCGTCAGCCGGTGCGCCGCCTCCGGATCGAGCAGATGCAGGGCGCGGGTGGTCAGGCGGTCGATCATCGGCGCAATAAGTCCAAACTGTTACGGTCAGACCGCATAACAATCCTTTGCATAACCTGCGTCAGAACGGTGCAAAGCTGCGGCATGTCGATTCCGTCCAATACAGATGTTTATCGCTGCGCCAAACGGGCCTTGCGACCCGAAGGGCTCCGAGTCTTCGACGAAGAGACCTTGACCAACTCGATACCGATCGGCCGGAGACGGCTGGTCGGTATTTTTTTGCGCCGGCGACCGCCACCATCCCCGCATGTGCGCCCGATCACGGCGTCGTTATTGCATTAGCTCTACAAAACTGCATAGTCCGATCTCGGGGGGCTGGTCGCACGGCCTTGAAATCACCGGTGAAACACCGGGTTTCGCTGAAAGAGGTCGTCGCAGGTCAGGGTCAAGGGTCGTGTCAGCACCGGTTTCCATGCGCTACAGTCCGCCGCCCGCGTCGCTGGGCGACAGGATTTCCTCGCTCTACGAACTGGTGCAGGACAGCCCCAGCTACAATGAGCTCGAACGCGCGGACCGTCCGCAGTTCCGCATCCTCATCTCCGGCAATGGCCGCTATGAGTTCGCCAACGGGCAGGTCGATCCGTCCGGCCCGGTCATCATCCTCGGGCCGACCAGCGGGCCGGTGCGCGGTGTCGGCACCGGGCCGATGCATTGCGTCGGCGCCGGGCTGCTGCCGCCGGCGTGGGTGTCGATCGCCGGGCCCGATGCCGAACGCTGGATCGACCGCGCGGTCTGCGGCCGCACGCTGTTCGGCGAATGCGCGGTCCAGCTCGCTGCCGCGGTGGCCGCGGCCAGCGACACGGACGAGCGGTTCCGCCTGATCTGCGCCTTCCTCGAAACAGCGACCGAAACCACCGATCAGCAGCAACTGGCCTTCACCCGGCAGGTCGATGCCTGGCTGTGCAGCGTGCCCGATCCGCAGATCGATGCCCTCGTCGCCGCGACCGGCCTGTCGATGCGCCAGCTCGAACGGCTGACCAAGCGCTATTACGGCCTGCCGCCCAAGACGCTGGCGCGCAAATACCGCGCCCTGCGCGCGGCCGCCGCCCTCGCGCGCGGCGACGATATCGACGAGCTGGCCGACAGCTTCTACGACCAGTCGCACCTGATCCGCGAGGTCAAGCGCTTCGCCGGGCTGACGCCGCAGCAGATCAGAAAGCGCGAATCGCATCTGCTCACCGAAATTTCCACCGGTCGCAAGGCGCTGGCCGGGCAGGTCGGCCCGCTGGTGTCCGACGCATAAGGCCGCGCGCCGCAGCCAGCACCGCCCCAGCGCCGGGTTGAAGCACCGGCCGCGACGTGCCATATGGCAATTGTTGACCGATCCGTTCCTATTTGCCGAGTCCCGCCCGATGCGCCTGTCCAACCTTGCCGATTATGCCGTGGTGCTGATGTGCGCGGCAGCCCGCCACTGCGGACAGAGAGCGCTTGACGCGAACGGCATCAAAAGGACCACGCGCACCAGCGCCGCCACCCTGGCGCAGGAAACCGGTCTGCCGCTCGCGACCGCGCAAAAGCTGGTGCACGCGCTGGTCCGCGCCAAGCTGCTGCAGTCGGTGCGCGGTGCCGGCGGCGGCGTCAAACTCGCCCGCCCGGCTGCCGCCATCAGCGTTGCCGACATTATCGAAGCGGTCGAAGGGCCGATTGCGCTTACCGCCTGTGTCGATCACAGCCGCACCGATTGCGCGCTGGAAGGCAGCTGCCGCGTCCAGCCGCACTGGGCCGTGGTCAATGGCGCGGTGCGCGGAGCGCTGGGAGCGATCAGTTTGGCGAGTCTAATCAAGCCCCCTCCGCTTTTGGGGAGAGGGTTGGGAGAGGGGACAGAGCGAACCGCAGCGAGCGTGATGTTCGCGAGCGCGGCGACTGCCCCTCTCCCCAACCCTCTCCCCAGAGGGGAGAGGGAGTATATCGCATGACCGACACCGTCGAAATCAAGGATCAGGCCGCGCGCGACGCGGCCAAGCGCCTCGAAACCTATGAATGGGGTTTCTCGAGCGACATCGAGCAGGAATTCGCGCCCAAGGGCCTCAGCGAAGATACCGTCCGCTTCATTTCGGCCAAGAAGAACGAGCCCGAATGGATGCTCGACTGGCGGCTGAAGGCCTATCGCCACTGGCTGACGATGGAACAGCCCGACTGGGCGCATCTGCAGATCGCACCGATCGATTATCAGGACGCCTATTATTACGCCGCGCCCAAGGCCAAGCCCAAGCTGGCCAGCCTCGACGAGGTCGATCCCGAAATCCTGCGCGTCTACGAAAAGCTCGGCATCCCCATCGAGGAGCAGAAGATGCTCGCCGGGGTAGAGGGCGCGCGCAAGGTCGCGGTCGATGCGGTGTTCGACAGCGTCAGCGTTGCCACCACCTTCCGCGCCGAGCTGGAGAAGGCCGGCGTCATCTTCCGCTCGATCAGCGAGGCGATCCGGGAGTATCCCGATCTCGTCCGCAAGTGGCTGGGCAAGGTCGTGCCGATGCACGACAATTATTTCGCCGCGCTCAATTGCGCAGTCTTCTCCGACGGCACCTTCGTCTACATTCCCGAAGGCGTGCGGTGCCCGATGGAGCTTTCCACCTATTTCCGCATCAATGCCGAGAACACCGGCCAGTTCGAACGCACGCTGATCGTCGCCGACAAGGGATCGCACGTCTCTTATCTCGAAGGCTGCACCGCCCCGATGCGCGACGAGAACCAGCTCCACGCCGCGGTGGTCGAGCTGGTCGCGCTCGACGATGCCGAGATCAAGTACAGCACAGTGCAGAACTGGTACCCCGGCGATGCCGAGGGCAAGGGCGGCATCTATAATTTCGTCACCAAGCGCGCGCTGTGTCAGGGCAAGCGCAGCAAGGTGAGCTGGACCCAGGTCGAAACCGGCAGCGCGGTGACGTGGAAATATCCGTCCTGCGTGCTCAACGGCGACGACAGCGTCGGCGAATTTTATTCGGTCGCGGTGACCAACAACCGGCAACAGGCCGACACCGGCACCAAGATGATCCACAATGGCAAGCGCACCAAATCGACCATCGTGTCGAAGGGGATTTCGGCGGGGCGGTCGGACAACACCTATCGCGGTCTGGTGCGCGTCTCCCCTAATGCCGAGGGCGCGCGCAACTTCACCCAGTGCGACTCCCTGCTGCTGGGCGACCAGTGCGGCGCGCACACCGTGCCCTATATCGAGGTGAAGAACCCTTCAGCGCAGATCGAGCATGAAGCGACCACGTCGAAGATTTCCGACGACCAGCTCTTCTACGCGATGGCGCGCGGCCTGGGGCAGGAGAAAGCGGTGGCGCTGATCGTCAACGGTTTCGCGAAAGAGGTGCTGCAGCAACTGCCGATGGAGTTTGCGGTGGAAGCGCAGAAATTGCTGGGGATTAGCCTTGAGGGGAGCGTGGGGTAGATGTCCGCTCCTATCTATTTCATCTGCAAGGCAGAAAATATCCCGAACGTCAAAGACGTAAACGCCAGCTTGGCGACCCTTGGCTACGGCACGAGACTGGATGAAGCTGACTTATGGCCCGGTCGCGAGTTCGGTGTTCTGTCAGCTATCCGCGATGGGGAAGCATCGACGCTGCATTTTTCCCGAGAAAGCGTTCGCTCAAAGGCGGAGTATATTGCCCGCATACTTGGCCGAGTGGCGCCGCAACAAAACTTGGAATTCGAGATCAATCGGATTGAGACCGAATTTGGCGATCTGCTCATTGAGGCATGTTATTCATGGCCCAATGGCCTCGCTTGCGCTGAAGTGCATCATGCTATTGTCGCGGCGTCCAATGCTCGCTTGTGGGCCCCTCTAGACCGGGTTTCGGCCGACGATATCTTGTCCAAGGACGAGACCGCGCAGCGGCTGACCAAAGCTGTTCAGTATCAAGTCGAACAAGCAACAGTCCTCAAAAACCAACGAGTTTTATAATGCTCAAAATTGAAAATCTCCACGCCACCGTCGCGGACAAGCCGATCCTGAAAGGCCTTTCGCTCAGCATCAACGCGGGCGAAATCCATGCGATCATGGGGCCGAACGGCGCGGGCAAATCGACGCTGGGCTATGTGCTGGCCGGGCGGCCGGGCTATGAGGTGACGGAGGGGACGGTTACGTTCACCGCACCCCGTCACCCCGGCCTTGAGCCGGGGTCCCGCGTGATTGCGGATGACAGCGGGACCCCGGGTCAAGCCAGGGGTGACGAAGGGGAGGCTATCGACCTCCTCGCGCTAGACCCGCACGAGCGCGCCGCTGCCGGACTGTTCCTCGGCTTTCAATATCCCGTCGAAATCCCCGGCGTCTCCAACCTGCAATTCCTGCGCGAGGCGGTGAACGCGCAGCGCGGGGCGCGGGGTGAGGCGGCGTTGTCGGGCGCCGAGTTCCTGAAGCTGGCCCGCGAGAAGGCGGCGCTGCTGTCCATGGACATGGACATGCTCAAGCGCCCGGTCAACGTCGGTTTTTCAGGCGGCGAGAAGAAGCGCAACGAGATGGTGCAGATGGGCATCATCGACCCGGCGCTGTCGATCCTCGACGAGACCGACAGCGGTCTCGACATCGACGCGCTGCGCGTGGTGGGGGAAGGCATCAATACGATCATGCGCAAGCCCGACAAAGCCGTGCTGCTGATCACCCACTACCAGCGCCTGCTCGACATCGTGCGGCCGGATTTCGTGCATGTCCTCGCCGGTGGCCGCATCGTCCGCAGCGGCGGCCCGGAACTGGCGCTGGAGCTGGAAGAACATGGCTATGAGGCGGTGGCGGCGTGACTACTGTACACCTTCTATGGCACGTTCGCGAGGACGACACGCACAAGGACGACGCCAAATTGATCGGTGTTTATTCGTCTAACGATGCGGCCGCTGCGGCGATCGATCGCGTCAAGGAACAGCCTGGTTTCTGCGATCATCTCGCCGGGTTCGAGATTGATGCGTACGCGATCGATAAAGATTACTGGCTGGAAGGCTTTGTTCGTGGCTGAGACTCTGGCCCTCCCCACCCGCCGTGACGAAGCCTGGCGCTACAGCGACCATGACGCGGTCGCCCGCGTCTGGCCCGACGTCGCCACACCCGAGCGCATCGCCATTCCGGCCGGTGAAACCCACATCCGCATCATTGACGCACTGCCAGCGAGCGGCATCGTCCGTATCGACGCCGAACTCGGGACAAGCGCAAGGCTGGAGCTGTTCGTACTGGTCGCGGGCATGGATTATGGCCGTGTCGAAATCTCCGCTCGCCTGTCCACCGGCGCGCACGTCGAGATCGGCGGCGCGATCCTTGGGCAAGCCGCGCAGACGCTCGAAATCGTCACCGCCGTCGACCATGCCGAGCCTGGCGCGACGAGCAACCAGACGGTGCGCTCGGTCCTCGCCGGCACCGCGACCGGCAGCTTCCTCGGGCACGTGCACGTCGCGCGCCATGCGCAAGCGACCGACGCCGAGCAATCGGTCAAGGCGATGCTGCTGGACCGCGGCGCCACCGCGAATGCCGTGCCCCAGCTCGAAATCTACGCCGACGACGTGAAATGCGCGCATGGTGCGACGGTGGGGGAACTCGACGCGATGAGCCTTTTCTACCTCGCCGCCCGCGGAATTGCCCCCGCGACAGCCAAACGGCTGATGTTGCAGGCCTTTTTGGCCGATGCCTTTGCCGAAGCCGGCGACGCGCGGGAACGGCTTGAGGCGCGCGCGGTCGAATTGCTGGAGGCGATGCTGTGAGTGAGCAGGCGATCCAAAAGCCCTCTCCCCTTCAGGGGAGAGGGTTGGGAGAGGGGGCAGAGCGAAGCGTAGCGAGCGTAGGTGCTGACCTCGCCGCTCTGCCCCTCTCCCCGACCCTCTCCCCTGAAGGGGAGAGGGAGATAAGGTTCCTCTTCCCCGGCATCCCGGCCGAATGGCACTATCTCGACACCGCCGCCACAGCGCAGAAGCCGCAGTCGGTGATAGACGCCACCGTCCGCGCAATGGGCGCCGATTACGCCACCGTGCACCGCGGCGTCTATGCCCGCTCGGCGGACATGACGCTGGCGTACGAGGCCGCGCGCCGCCGCGTCGCCCGCTTCATCCATGCCCAGCCTGACGAAATCGTCTTCGTGCGCGGCGCAACCGAAGCGATCAATCTGGTCGCCAACACATGGGGTCAGGCCAATATCGGCGCGGGCGACCGCATCCTGCTGTCCACCCTCGAGCATCACAGCAATATCGTGCCGTGGCAGATGTTGGCGGAGCGCGTCGGCGCGCATATCGATGTCTGCCCGCTCACCGCCGACGGCCGCATCGATCTCGACGCGGCAGAGGCGATGCTGACCGACCGGCACAAGCTGGTCGCCTTCGCCCACGTCTCCAACGTGCTTGGTTCGGTGCTCGACGCCCCCCGTGCCGCCGCGCTGGCGCATCGCGTCGGAGCGAAACTGCTGCTTGATGGCTGCCAGGCCGCCCCGCGCATGGCGCTCGACATGGCGGCGCTGGATTGCGACTTCTACACCTTCTCGGGCCACAAGCTCTACGGCCCGACCGGCATCGGCGTGCTGTGGGCGCGCCCCGAAATCCTCGGCCAGATGCCGCCATGGCACGGCGGCGGCGCGATGATCGACCGGGTGACGTTCGAACGCACCACCTACGCCCCACCGCCCGCGCGGTTCGAGGCGGGCACCCCGGCGATTGTCGAGGCGCTGGCGCTCCACGCCGCAATCGATTTTGTCGAGAACATCGGCATGGACGCCATCGCTGCGCATGAGGCGCATCTGGTTGGCGCCTGCCGTGATGCACTGGCAGCGATCAACAGCATACGCTTGCTCGGGCCGGACGATGCGGCTGGGATCGTCAGCTTCGTGGTCGAGGGAGTGCATCCGCATGATGTCGGCACTATCTTGGATGAGAGCGGCGTCGCGGTGCGCGCCGGCCATCATTGCGCCCAGCCGCTGATGGACGCTCTGGGTGTGCCGGCGACAGTGCGCGCGAGTTTCGGTGTGTATAATGACGAAGGCGATGTCGATGCGCTGCTGCGCGGCCTCGCCCGGGTAAGGACGATATTCGGATGAGTGAGCCAATCAGGACCGAAGTAGTCGAGAGCGTTGCCCCGCCGCCGCGTGCGCGGGTGGAGGATGCTTTTGTCGAATCGCCAAGCGAAAAGCTGGAGCGCAAGCGCGACTATCTGGCCGGCTTCCTTTCGGAAAAGCCAGCCGAAGTCCCTGCGTCTGCTCCGGGCAGTGACCTGCAGGCCGCCGTCATCGACGCGCTGAAGGAAATCTACGACCCGGAAATTCCGGTCAACATCTACGATCTCGGCCTGATCTATGGCGTCGAGGTGGGCGAGGACAATCATGTCGCCGTCACCATGACGCTGACCACCCCGCACTGCCCGGTGGCGGAATCGATGCCCGGAGAGGTGGAACTGCGCGTCGGCTCCGTCCCCGGCGTGGGCATGGTCGACGTCAATCTCGTCTGGGATCCACCGTGGAGCCCAGGCAATATGACCGACGAGGCGCGGTTGGAACTGGGGATGCTGTGATGACAACCGACACCAAAACCCGCACGCGCTCCGCCGCGATCACCCTGACGCCATCGGCCGAGGCGCGTATCGCCAAGCTGATGGCACAGGCTCCCGCCGACGCCATCGGCGTGAAGCTCTCCACCCCGCGCCGCGGCTGCTCGGGCCTCGCCTATTCGGTCGACTATGTCAGCGAAGCCATCGGCTTCGACGAGCGCATCGAAACGCCCGGCGGCACCTTCTTCGTCGACGGCGGCTCAATCCTCTATCTAATCGGCAGCACCATGGACTGGGTGGAGGATGACTTCACCGCCGGCTTCGTCTTCAACAATCCCAATGCCAAGGGTGCGTGCGGGTGTGGCGAGAGCTTTACGGTGTGAGCATGCACCTCTCCCCCTCAGGGAGAGGTGTCGTCACAGCCGCTCGAACCGCACCTTGAGCCCGTCCTTCGGCTGCGGGATAGGCCACATCTGCCAGTCGGGTGCATAGCCTTCCGCCACGCTGATCCGGTTGCGGGTCAGTGCATGGTGGAGGAAGATCTTCGCCTGCATGTAGGCAAAGTGCAGCCCCAGGCACATGTGGGCACCGCCACCGAACGGCACCCAGGCATATTTGTGCCGCTCGCGCACCGCTTCAGGCGTAAACCGCATCGGATCGAATTTCTCGGGCTCCGGCCAATACTCCGGCATGAAGTGGGTGTAAGCGGGGTTGATGCCGACGCTGGTGCCAGCCGGAATCCTGTATCCGCCGAATTCGAAATCCTTCAGCGCGCGGCGCGGGATGCTCGGCACGGGCGGGATCAGGCGCAGGCTCTCCTTGAAGGCCATGTCGGTCAGCGGCAGGTCGCCCAGCGCATTGTGCCCCAGCCCCTCGCCCGGCGGCGACACCGCGATCATCTCCTCGCGCAGCCGCTCCTGCCATTCGGGGTTCTTGGCCAGCAGCCACACCATCGACGTCAGCGAGCTGGTGATAGTGTCATGCGCCGCCATCATCAGAAAGTTCATATGATCGACGATGGCGTCGACCGGCAGATACTCGCCCGCTTCGTCCTTGGCCTGACAGAATTGGGTGAAAATGTCCTGCCCGTCGCTGGCGCGGCGCACCGGCACCATCGGGGTGAAATAATCGACCAGGAATTTGCGTCCGGCGACGCCGCGGCCCATCGCCGTGCCGGGCAGCGGACGGCGCACCACGCCGATGCTGGCCTGCACCATGTCGACGAACGCCTTGTTGATCCGCTGCGCGTCCGGCCCCCACGGGATGCCGAGAAAGCTGGTCGCCGCGAGATCGAGCGTCAGCTGCTTGATCCTGGGGTAGAAGAGCAGATCTCCCTGCCAGCCGCCCAGCTGCGCAGCGATGCCGGCATTCAACGCCTCGGCATAAAGTCTCATCGGTTCCGGCTTGAACGCCACCGACAGCGTCTTTCGGTCGGCCCGATGCTTTTCGAAATCCATCAGCATCAGTCCGCGCGGGAACAAGAGGTTGAGCACCGGACCCCAGCCCTGCTCCGAGCTGAAGATCTTGTCGCGGTCGAACAGCACCAGCTCGTTCGCTTCCGGCCCCACCAGCGCGACCGAACGGCCGCCGAATGCCTTGTTGCGATAGACGAGGCCATATCGCCCGACCATCGCATGGCCGAACGCGACCGGGTCACGCAGCATCTTGATGGTGTTGCCGACCAGCGGCCAGCCATCCTCGCCCGGAATATGATCGAGCGCCGACGGCGGATTGCGCGGCAACCAGTGCGGATTGGCTTCGAATGTATGGGCGAGCGCGTTCATTCTTCTCTCCGGGGACAGCCGTGGCCTGCCCTTCTGGCGGGGCCTGTTGACAGCCGGGTTAATTAGCGGCGCGGCGCGTTGCAATTATTTTTGGCGCGCGCCTGATTTGGCCAAATTAGTGCTTGCACCAGCATTTACGATGATTCACCTTGCCCCTGTGCCGCAACGAACAGGGAGTGTGCACGATGTCCCAATTCAAACAGCGAAAGGAGGTGATCCGATGTCTCATGGTTCAGCTAGGAGATCGGTCAGGTTCTTTCGGATCGCGCGCGACTGAGCATATCAGGCGCGCCTGAGCGGTCCGGCAGGGCAACCTACCGTTCGCTGACCCATGTGAAAGGGTCGTCGGGGCTGCCCCGGCGGCCCTTTCTCATATGCGCCCAAAAGCATTGCGTTGTGCCTGTGGCCGCGACTACACCGTAACGAAACAGGAGATTGCCTGCTCATGGCCTTCGATCCCGCCCGCGCAACCGCCGCTTATATCGATTCCCTGGGTCCGGAGGCGCTGGCCAAGGCCGCCGCCTATACCAGCGGCGGCCACTGGCTGCTGCTGTGGAGCACGCTGGTCAGTGTTGGCGCATGCTGGCTGGTGGTGCGCTCGGGCATGCTCGAGCGGATGGCGGCACGCCTGTCGCGGCGGGGATTTGCTCTGCGGACCTGGCTGGTCGCCATGTCGTTCCTGCTGGTGCTGCCGCTGATCACGCTTCCCTGGAACATTTACGAAGGATGGTGGCGCGAGGCCGCCTATGGTCGCAGCGATCAGCCACTCAGCGACTATCTGCTGCAGGGCGGTATCTCCATCGTCATCTCAGCGGTGCTCGGCAGCCTGTTTTTCCTCGGGCTCTATGCCCTGATCCGCCGCAGCGGGCGGGCCTGGTGGCTGTGGTCGGGCGGGCTGGCGGCCACCGCCATTTCGGCGCTCTTGCTCGCCGCGCCGATCGTTATCGAACCCCTGTTCAACGAATATAAGCCGGTGCCCGAAGGCCCGGTGCGCACTGCGCTGCTGGAAATGGCCGACGAGGCCGGCATTCCGCACGATCGTCTGTTCGTCTATGACGGGTCGCGACAGTCGAACAATTTCACCGCCAACGTCTCGGGCGTGCTCGGATCGGCGCGCATTGCCATTTCCGACGTGGCGCTGGGTCGGGCCAGCCTCGACGAGGTCAAGGCGGTGACCGGTCATGAAGTCGGCCATTATGTGCTGGGTCACGTCTGGCGCAGCGTCATCCTGTTCAGCGTCCTTGCGGTGCTGCTGTTCTTTCTTGCCGACCGGCTTTACCCGCGCGTCGCGCGCTGGATGGGGAGCAACGCAGCGCTGGGCGATGCCGTGGGCCTGCCGGTAATGCTGGCCATCGTGACGGTGCTCGGCCTGCTGGTCTTGCCGATCACAAACAGCCTGACCCGCATTTCCGAGAGTGAGGCAGATGCTTACTCGTTGCGGACGGTCAATCTGCCCGACGCGCTTGCCGGAGCGTTGGTAAAGACCGCGGAGTACCGCTACCCCCGGCCGAATCCGGTGCAGGAATTCATTTTCTACAGCCATCCGTCGGTCGAGACGCGGGTTCGCCGGGCGATGGAATGGAAAGCGGCGCATCCGTCGCCCCCCGCCCCGCCCGCCGATACGGACGGCCCGCACATGCGCGGGCCTGCGGCCGAGACGACCGGACAGTGAGCGCGGCACAGGCGCGCACCGCCTGTGCATGGCATGTGGCCGGGGGCGGCGCGGAAGTGGCGGCGCGCATCATCGCATTCCTCGATGCGATCGGCATTGGCGTAGAGGTGGCGCCGATCACCGGTCGCGCCTTCGTGCCGGGCATGATCATCGAGAAGGGCGTGCTGCTGGTCGATTCCGACTGCCCCGCCTGGCCGGGCGATCTGCTGCATGAGGCCGGGCATGTGGCCGTCACCCACCCGGAACTGCGACCAAGCCTGTGCGATGTAGGGGCCGACCCCGGCGAGGAGATGGCCGCCATAGCCTGGTCCTGGGCGGCGGCGCGGGCATGCGGAGTCGCGGCGGGTGACCTGTTCCATCAAGCGGGCTATCGTGGCGGGGCCGCCAGCCTCGCCGAGAATTTCGAGGCCGGGCGCTACATCGGCGTGCCCATGCTCGCCTGGTACGGCATGACGGCCGATCCCTCTTCCCGCGCCCCTTCGCACCTGCCCGCCTATCCGGCGATGGCGCGGTGGTTGCGCTAGGGCGCAGCGCGCGGCAGGAAGCGGCGCCATGAACGCTGCGCAACGCTTCGAATTCTTCCGAATCCTCGCCGAGGCCAACCCGCACCCGGAAACCGAACTCGCGTTCGGCAACACTTACCAGTTGCTGGTCGCTGTCGTGCTCTCCGCACAGGCGACCGACGTTGGCGTCAACAAGGCGACGCGGCGTCTGTTCGAAGAGGTGACACACCCCGAACAGATGGTCGCGCTGGGGCGGGAGGCGCTGGAAGCGCATATCAAGACCATCGGCCTGTTCAGGGACAAGGCAAAGAATGTCATCGGTCTGTCCGAAGCGCTGATTGCCAATCATGGCGGAGAGGTGCCGGCGGATCGCGACGCGCTCGAGGCGCTGCCCGGCGTCGGCCGCAAGACGGCCAATGTCGTGATGAACTGCGCCTTCGGCGCGGAGACGTTCGCCGTCGACACCCATGTCTTCCGGGTCAGCAATCGCACCGGTCTTGCACCGGGCAAGACAGTCACCGCGGTCGAAAAGGGGCTCGACAAGCGCGTCCCTGCCCCGTTCCGCGTGCATGCGCACCACTGGCTGATCCTGCTCGGCCGCTACACCTGCAAAGCGCGGACGCCAGAATGCTGGCACTGCCCGGTGGTGGCGCAATGCCGCTTCAAAGCCAAAGTTATGGAGCCGCCAGCCGGCCGCCGCGCGGCAAGCTGAGGCGAACTCGGGTCATGCCTAGCAGCGCCGCACCAGTCCGTACGCAAGCAGGCGGCGGACCAGCGCTTCGGCATGGTCGAAGGCAAGATCGCTCAGCAGGAACGGCGTTGCATCGAGGGCCCGGGTAAGCGCGGCCTTGCTCTCCGCCGTGAACCACAAGTCGCTGCCCGGCACCGTCAGGCACGCTCGCCCGTCGTCGCCTCCCTCGTCCGACCGTCGCCACGGCGCGAGCGGTTCCAGGCAAAAGCGGTCGGTCGGGCCGATCGGCTGCGCAGCATGGCTGATGGCGCCCGAATTGATGGCTGCCCGGCCACGCACAAAGGTATCGGCCAGCAGGTCCATCGCCGGATCGAGCCTGAGGTCGCTCGACAGCAGCCGGCCGAGCTCGGCAAGCGTGGCGCGCGCTTCGGTGCGGTCGAACCCGGCGCGGGCATATCCTGCGGGCAGGCTGCGGCGGAACAGCGGCTGGCGCAGCGCCACTTCGGACACGGCTTCGAGCAGCAGGTCGGCCCAGGTGCGGGTGATGAGGCCGACGGTGATGTGCAGGCTCGGCGCATCGCCGCTGGTTGCGGCATCGTGCATCATGCCGCGCGGCACATAGGCCACGTCCCCCGCCTTCAGCACGAATTCGTCGCGCAATTCCCCCTTGGCATGGACATGCCGGGAAAAATGCTCGCCGCGATAGGGGATGTCGACGGGCATGTCGTAGAGTCGCCACAGCTTCTCGCCCTCCGACTGAATGACGAACACGTCATGATTGTCGAAATGGGTGGGGAAACCCTGCGATCCAGGCGGCGTCAGATAGAGATTGGTCTGCACGTGGCAGGAAAAGACATGCTCGATGCCCTGGCACAGCCGGCCGAGCGCCGGAATCAGGCGTTGCGCCTGGTTGAGAATGACGGTCGCGCCCTGCCGGTAGCGCATGGCGACGGCACCGCGGTCGACATAACCCTGATCGTCGATATAGGCCGATGACTCGATACCGTCGGCGAGCGAGGCGTCGGCCAGCAGCAGATCGCCGGTCCTGAGGTCGGTGCCAGTGACGATGCGGTCGACTTCCGCGATCGACAGCACCGCCGCGAAACGGTCCGCCGCGAGGCCGCACGCCGGGGCGGACGCGATTACCGCCTGCTTTTCATAACTGTCGGACAGGAAAGTGCGGGCCGCCTCCGTACCGATCAGGAAGGAAAGCGGGTCGTCACGCCAAGCGTCGGCCAATGCCATCGAAGGGCCTCTAGAATGGAGATGGGCGGGCGGGGCATGCGGCCCCGCCCGTCATGTCAGAAGCGGCTGGCAGCCGCCGGGTCGGTGGGATCGCTGTCGCTTGCCCGGCGCCCACGGCCACGGCCCGAACCATCGGTCGGGTCGCTGTCGGTCACGCCGCTGCGACCACGGCCGCCTGCGTCGGTCGGATCGCTGTCGCTGGTTCCGGTGCCGCTGCCGCGCCCGCGGCCTGAGCCGTCGGTCGGGTCGCTATCCGTCGGGCCGCTGCGGCGAGCACTGCCACGGCCACGTCCCGAACCATCGGTCGGATCGCTGTCGGTCACGCCGCTGCGGCCACGGCCGCCAGCGTCGGTCGGATCGCTGTCGGTGGCACCGGTGCCGCTGCCACGACCACGGCCATAGCCGTCGGACGGATCGCTGTCCGTCGTCTGGGCGCGCGCGGCGCTGCCAGCGACCAGCGCGCTCGCACCACCGGCCAGCACAGCTCCGCCGACCACGCGGCCGAGAAATGACCGCCGGTTGAGCGGCGTTTGATCATCCATGTGTACTTCCCCCACAAAAACGCCCGCTGTTACGGGAAAACTTCGCCAGGCTAGCGTGCGACCTGCTGCCTGATCGGAGCTATCCTGCTTCAATTACGTGCCTTTGTCGAGGCCATCGTCGCATCGACGCCCCGCCCCCCACGAACAGGGGAACAGGAGCACTGCCACGGCGGCAGCCGATCAGAAGCGCGTGGACGAGCCCGGATCGGTCGGATCGCTGTCGACATAGCGCCCGCCACGTCCGCGACCGCCGGCATCGGTCGGGTCGCTGTCGGTGGTGCCGGACCGGCCGCGCCCGCTCGCGTCTGTCGGGTCGCTGTCGGTATAGCCGCTGCCCGATCCGCGCCCGCGACCGCCCCGGTCGGTCGGATCGCTGTCGGTTCGTCCGGTTCCCCGCCCGCGACCGGATCCATCGGTGGGATCGCTATCGGTCACGCCGGTACGTCCACCACGGCCGCGCCCGGAGCCGTCTGTCGGATCGTTGTCGGTAACGCCAGTACGGCCACGGCCACGGCCACGCCCCGAACCATCGGTTGGGTCGTTATCGGTGACGCCGGTCCGGCCGCGTCCGCCGGCATCGGTGGGATCGCTATCCGACACGCCAGAGCCGGAGCCCCGCCCGCGGCCGGAGCCATCGGTCGGATCATTGTCGGTCACACCGCTGCGGCGGCCACGGCCGCGCCCCGAGCCGTCGGTCGGGTCATTGTCGGTGATGCCAGTACGGCCCCGCCCGCCCGCGTCGGTCGGGTCGCTGTCTGACACGCCGGAGCCGGAGCCACGGCCGCGCCCCGAGCCGTCGGTGGGGTCGCTGTCGGTCACACCGGTGCGCCGGCCGCCGCGGCCATAGCCGCTCCTGTCGTGCGAATCGCTGTCGGTAATGCCGGTCTGTCCGCACCGCCGCCCCCGGCCGATGCCGTCGCTGTAGCGGCCCGTATCGCTGTCGCTGCAGCTCTGCGCCGCGGCCTCGCTCGCCGACAGCAGGCTGGAAGCGCTGCCAGCGATGGCGACGCCGCCCATCACTCGCCCGAGAAACGAACGGCGATTGATATGAGAATTGTCCGTCATGACTCCCCCCACGGGTAACATTCGCGCAGCAGCGGCAGATTTGCCGTCAGCTGCCAAGGGCACGACCCCCCGCGCCTTCATTCTGCAGCGCCCTCGCTGTTTGTCAAAGTCAGGATGAAGGCCGAATGAACCATCGCCGCCGCCGGATAGCCCAGTACAGAGTCGAAAATCGGCAATGTAATGTTGTAACCTGCCGCCGCTTGTGCCATTGGCTTTGCCCAGTCCCCACGGAGTCGTTTCTTGCCCGCCTTCAGTCCCGCCCTCGATGACCGTCGCGCCACGCTGCTGGATCGTGCCGGCATCGCGATGTCGGCGCTGTGCATGGCGCACTGCCTGACCAGCGCGATCGTGGTGACGGCTCTGGCAAGCTTTGGCGGCGTGCTGTTCTCGCACTGGATTCATGAGGTCGGTCTGGTCATCGCCATGCTGCTCGGCGCGGTTGCACTCGGACAGGGCGTGTGGCGGCACGGCTATCTGGCGCCATTCGGTGTCGGCTGCTTCGGTCTTGGCATGATGGCCGGTGCGCTGTCGCTGCATGGCAGCTCGACCGAAATGGAACTGCTCGCTACCCTCGCCGGGGTGATGGTGCTCGCACTCGGGCATGACCTCAACGCGCGGGCGCGCAGCTGATCCGGCCCCTCTTGTCGTGACCTGCCAGCGGGTCTAGATTTCCGCCATGGCCCAGCATCATCATCACAAGTCCGGCTCCGATCTGGCTGCAGCTGCGCGCCAGACGCTGGAGACCGCCGGCGAACAATGGACCGAGATGCGCGCGGACATTTTCGCGGCCATCGCCGCCAGCGCGCAGCCGACCAGCGCCTATGACATTGCCGATGTCGTCTCCAAGGCCCGCGGCAAGCGCGTCGCGCCCAACAGCGTCTATCGCATCCTCGATCTGTTCGTGGCCAACAATCTGGTGCGGCGGGTGGAGAGCGCAAACGCCTTCATCGCCAACAGTCACCCGGGCTGCGTGCACGATTGCATCTTCCTGATCTGCGACAATTGCGGCCAGACGACGCATATCGACAATGACGCCATCGCCGGAGATGTGCGCGCCGCCGCCAGCGCCTCGGGTTTTGCCCCGGCGCGTCCGGTGATCGAAGTGCGCGGCATCTGCGCCGACTGCGACTGAGGTAGCGCTCGGCAGCGCTGCACGGCATCTGCACCGCATTTCCGTTCGACAGTTTCGCGCGCAACCACTAATTACAGTCGGATGACTGACCGCCCGCTGACTCCGCTGCTCGATACCGTCGATACCCCCGCCGACCTCAAGCGCCTCCGCCCCGATCAACTGCGCCAGCTGGCCGACGAATTGCGGGCCGAGATGATTTCCGCGGTCGGCGTGACCGGTGGCCATCTAGGGTCGGGTCTGGGCGTGGTCGAGTTGACTGCAGCGATCCACTATGTGTTCGATACGCCCCGCGACCGGCTGGTGTGGGATGTCGGCCACCAATGCTATCCGCACAAGATCCTGACCGGCCGGCGCGACCGCATCCGCACCCTGCGGCAGGGCGGCGGCCTGTCCGGCTTCACCAAGCGCGCCGAGTCCGAATATGATCCGTTCGGTGCCGCCCACAGCTCGACTTCGATCAGCGCGGCGCTGGGTTTTGCCATCGCCAACAAGCTGAGCGGCGCACCGGGCAAGGCCATCGCGGTGATCGGCGACGGCAGCATGTCGGCGGGTATGGCCTATGAGGCGATGAACAACGCCACCGAGGCCGGCAACCGGCTGATCGTGATCCTCAACGACAATGACATGTCGATTGCCCCGCCGGTGGGCGGCCTCTCCGCCTATCTGGCCCGGCTCGTTTCCAGCCGCGAATTCCTCGGCGTGCGTGACGTCCTCAAAAAGCTGGCCCGCAAGCTGCCCTCGCCACTCCACAAGGCGGCGCGCAAGACCGACGAGTTCGCCCGCGGCATGGCCATGGGCGGCACGTTGTTCGAAGAGCTGGGCTTCTATTATGTCGGCCCGATCGATGGTCACAATATCGACCATCTGATCCCCGTCCTCGAAAATGTCCGCGACGCCGCGGAGGGGCCGTGTCTGATCCATGTCGTCACCGAAAAGGGCAAGGGTTACCCCTATGCCGAAGCGGCCGCCGACAAATATCACGGCGTGCAGAAGTTCGACGTGGTCACCGGCGTGCAGCAGAAGGCACCCCCGGGGCCGCCCGCTTACCAGAATGTCTTCGGCGAGACGCTGGCCAAGCTGGCTGAAACCGACAAGCGCATCGTCGCCATCACCGCCGCCATGCCGTCGGGCACGGGCGTCGACAAATTTGCCAAGGCGCACCCGGACCGTTCCTTCGACGTCGGCATCGCCGAGCAGCATGCCGTCACCTTTGCCGCAGGTCTTGCCGCGCAAGGCATGCGCCCCTTCGCCGCAATCTACTCGACCTTCCTGCAGCGCGCCTATGACCAGGTGGTGCATGATGTGTGCATCCAGAACCTGCCCGTGCGCTTTGCCATCGACCGCGCCGGACTGGTCGGCGCGGATGGCAGCACGCATGCGGGCAGCTTCGACGTCACCTATCTCGCCACCCTGCCCAACATGGTGGTGATGGCGGCGGCAGACGAAGCCGAACTGGTCCACATGACCTACACCGCGGCCTGCCATGACAGCGGCCCTATCGCCTTCCGCTACCCGCGCGGCAACGGCATTGGCGTGCCGCTGCCCGACGTCCCGGAACGGCTGGAAATCGGCAAGGGCCGGATCGTGCGCGAAGGCCAGAAGGTCGCGATTCTCTCGCTCGGCACCCGTCTGGCCGAGGCACTGAAGGCAGCCGACGCGCTCGACGCCAAGGGGCTCAGCACCACCGTCGCCGACCTGCGCTTCGCCAAGCCGCTCGACGAGGATCTGATCCGCCGCCTGCTGACCACGCACGAAGTGTGCGTGACCATCGAGGAGAACGCCATCGGCGGCCTCGGCGCCCATGTCCTGACCATGGCCAGCGATGCCGGCCTCATCGACGCTGGCCTCAAGCTGCGGACGATGCGGTTGCCGGACGTCTTCCAGGACCAGAACAGCCCGGACAAGCAATATGACGAAGCCGGCCTCAACGCCCCGCACATCGTCGAAACCGTGCTGCGCGCGCTGCGCTGGAACGACGCGGGGGTGAATGAGGCCGGGGTGGCGTGACCCCCACCGCCACCATAGTCCTGCTCGGCTCGGGCGAGCTCGGGCGCGAGTTCACCATCTCCGCCAAGCGGCTCGGCTGCCGGGTTATCGCCTGTGACAGCTACGCGCATGCTCCGGCGATGCAGGTCGCCGATGCCTGCGAGGTCTTCTCGATGCTCGACGGCGCGGCCCTGCGCAGTGTCATCGATCGCCACGGACCCGACCTGATCGTGCCGGAGATCGAGGCGATACGCACCGAAATTCTGGGCGAGGTGGAGGCCGAAGGCTTCACCGTCGTCCCCTCAGCGCGCGCCACCATGCTGACCATGAACCGCGACGCCATACGTGACGTCGCGGCACGGGAGCTGGGCGTGCGGACATCGCGCTACACCTATGCCGAGGCGCTGGCCGAGGCCGAGGCGGCCGGCGCAGACATCGGTTACCCGTGTGTGGTGAAGCCGGTCATGTCGTCCTCGGGCAAAGGCCAGAGCGTGGTGCGCACACCGGCGGACATGGCGGCGGCCTGGGACTATGCCGTATCGGCGATGCGCGGGGACCGCGTGCGAGTGATCGTCGAGGAGTTTATCGCCTTCGATTATGAGATCACCTTGCTCACCATCCGCACTCGCGATGGCGTGCGCTTCTGCCCGGCCATCGGCCACCGGCAGGAGCGTGGCGATTATCAGGAAAGCTGGCAGCCGACGCCGATGGCCCCTGAGCATATCGCCGCCGCACAGGATATGGCGCGCAAGGTGGTCGACAATCTCGGCGGCTACGGCCTGTTCGGCGTCGAATTCTTCGTCGCTGGCGACGAGGTGATCTTTTCCGAACTTTCGCCGCGCCCGCACGACACCGGCATGGTGACGTTGATATCCCAGCATCTTTCCGAGTTCGATCTGCATGCTCGCGCCATCCTTGGCCTGCCGATCCCCGACATCGCGCTGAGCGCCCCGGCGGCGGCCTCTGCCGTGGTACTGGCGGATCGCGATGCGCAGGATTTCTCCATCGGTGGCATCGCGGAAGCGCTGGCGCTGGGCGATGCCGACAATCGGGTCGATGTACGGGTGTTCGGCAAGCCGGTGACGCGGCCCTATCGGCGCATGGCGGTCGCGCTCGCCACGGGGGTGACGGCAGACGAGGCGCGCGCCCGCGCGCGCGCCGCTGCTGGAGCGGTCACAATCGACTATCGCTGAAGACGCGTCCCCGCCAGGGGATGCGGTGACCCGTTACCCGCCGGTGTTGCCAGCGACCGCCTGCGCGAACTGACCAGCGCCACTGGGCGCCGCCAGAATGTCGCGCGTCACCGTGCCCTTGTCGACGACTGCTGTCAGCGGATCGCCCACCGACGAGCGGATGCCATATTCGCCGCGCGCATTGCCGGCGCGGTTGAGCAGCGAGATTTCGGTCTGGCTGCGCGGCGCCGGGCCACCGAACAAGGCCCGCAGCGTCTGCTCCGCCGCCGTTTCCGCCGTCGGTGCAGGCGCACCAGGGGCCGGCGGGGTCAGGCCGAAGTCGGGCGGAATGACCAGCGCCGGCGCACGGCTAACGGCAAATTCGTCCGGCCGGTTGCGGTCGAACAGACCGGTCGATCCGCAGGCCGACAGGGTCAGCGCCGAAGCGGCGGCAGCGATGATGAGGCTCTTGCGCATATCTCTAGTCACTTCCCTTGGGGCCGCGGCCCAAAATTCCTGATCGCCCTTAGCTTTTCTTTTCGCGCACCAGCAGCGCGCGTGCAACCAAAAGCAGCACGCCGATGGTGATACAGGCGTCGGCGATGTTGAACACCAGAAACGGGCGGAATTCGCCGAAGTGAAGATCGGCATAGTCGATGACATAGCCGACCCGCACCCGGTCGATGATATTGCCCAGCGCGCCGCCCAGCACCATCGCCAGCGCGATCACGTCGGTTCGCGCCTTTTCCCGCCACATCCACACCGCGACTCCGCACGCGACGATGGCGGTGAAGGCCACCAGCAGCCAGCGCTGTGCCTCGCTGTCCGCCGTGAACATGCCGAAGCTGACGCCCCTGTTTTCCACCCAGGTGAACTGGAAAAAGGGCACGATCGGAAAGCTGCGCAACGTCTGCAGGCTCATCGGCACCGAGACGATCCATTTGACCAGCTGGTCGGCAACGAGGATCAGCGCGGCGACAATGATGCCGAGGCGGCGGTAGGGATTCTGACTATCGGTCACGCTCATGCTTCGCCCAATACCGTCTCGCACCGCCCGCACAAGCCGCCGTCTTCGGCGACCTCGGGCAGGTGGCGCCAGCAGCGGCCGCATTTGTGGTGGGTGGTGGGGGAGACTGACACGCTTGCACCACCGTAATCAACCGATGCAACGATAGCGATTTCAGTAAGCTCGTCGGCGGTCACACCCGGCACCGCCGCCATGCTGACGGCGGCGGCAAGGCTTGAGCCTACGATCTTGTCGCGACGCAGCGGTTCGATGGCCTCGGTAATTGCGGCTCGCGCAGCACGGATATCGTCGAACCTGTTGTCCTCCTGCCCACGGCCCCAGTCGTCTTTGACGGTTGGCCATTCGAGCAAATGCACGCTCCCGCCCTCGGGATAGCGAGTCCCCCACACTTCCTCTGCCGTAAACACCAGCACCGGCGCGGCATAGCGGATCAATGATTGGAATAGCGTGTCGAGCACGGTGCGATAGGCTCGGCGCTTGGCCGTCCCCAGCGGCTCTGCGGGGCCAATGTCGCAGTACAGACAATCCTTACGGATATCGAAGTAAAAGGCACTCAAGTCTTCGTTGCAGAAGTCAGTCAGCGCCCGGACGTAAGTGTTGAAATCGAAATCATCGACGGCGGCCGTCATGGTCACGTCCAACCGGTGAAGCTGGCTGAGCATGTACTGCTCCAGCTCCGGCATCGCCTCGACGTCGGTGATGCGCTCCTCCTCGCTGAATCCCTCGAGCGCGCCCAGCAGATAGCGGAACGTATTGCGCAGTTTGCGATACTGGTCGGCGACGCCGGCGAGGATTTCCTTGCCGATGCGATGGTCCTCTGTGAAATCGACCGACAGCGCCCATAGTCGCAGGATATCCGCGCCATACTCCTTCATCAGGTCGATGGGGCTGATGGTGTTGCCCAGCGACTTGGACATTTTCATGCCCTTGGCGTCCATGGTGAAGCCGTGGGTCAGCACCGCCTTGTACGGTGCCTGTCCGCGCGTGCCGCAGCTTTCCAGCAACGACGACTGGAACCAGCCGCGATGCTGATCCGTGCCCTCCAGATAGAGGTCGGCGACGTGGCTGGAGCCATCGCGGCGCAGCAGTTGCGGCCATTTGCCGCTTTCCAGCACGAAGGCGTGGGTCGAGCCTGAATCGAACCAAACGTCGAGAATGTCGACGATGCGCTCAAAATCGGCGGCGTCATAACCGTCGCCCAGATACTCCTGCGCCCGCGCGTCATTCCACGCATCGACCCCGCCTTCGCGGATGGCGGCGACGATGCGGGCGTTGACCGCCGGGTCATTGAGATACTGGCCGGTCTTGCGATCGACGAACAGCGTGATCGGCACGCCCCATGCGCGCTGGCGGCTGAGCACCCAGTCGGGGCGGCCCTCCACCATCGAACGGATGCGGTTGCGGCCCTTTTCGGGCACGAAGCGGGTTTCGGCGATGGCGTTCAACGCCGTCTCGCGCAGCGTATGCTCCCTGCAAGGAAGGGGCTTGTCCATCGGCACGAACCACTGCGGGGTGCAGCGATAGATCACCTTGGCCTTCGAGCGCCACGAATGCGGATAGCTGTGCTTGTAATCCGCGCTCGCCGCCAGCAGCGCGCCGGCCTCCCGCAGGTCCGAACAGATCGGACCGTCGGGCGCGTTGAACTTGGGGTTGATCACCGACATCCGCCGCTCGTCCGCCGCACCCAGCCAAGCCCAGTCGTCGCGGTAGCGGCCGTCGGCCATCACCGCGAACTGCGGCTCCAGCCCATTGGCCTTGCACAGGTCGAAGTCATCCTCGCCATGATCGGGCGCCATATGGACAAGGCCGGTGCCGCTGTCGGTGGTAACGAAATCGCCGGGGAGGAAGGGGCGCGGGCGGAGGAAGAATTCGGCCAGCGGGGAGGAAGTGTCGATACCGACACCAACACCGTCACCCCGGACTTGACCCGGGGTCCCGCTTACGCGGTCCGCCTTCAAGCGGGACCCCGGGTCAAGCCCGGGGTGACGGAAAAGGTTTGCCATCGGGTGGCGGGCGATGGTTCCGGCGAGATCGGAGCCTTTGATGATCTCCGAGCCATCGGAGAACTTCATCGTGTCACTCACTCGGACAAGATCGACGGTTTCGAATCGACCCGCGAGGACTGCCTTGGCAGCCTGAAGCACACGCTGCTCGAATTCACCGCGCAGACTGTCCGCGACAAGGAACCACTTCTCGTCCCAGTTGAAGAATTTCTCACGCAGGAATGCCCTGATCTCGTCGCTTTCGACGAAATCGAATTGCAACAGCGAATACTCAACATCCGGCCCATAAGCGATCGCCTGATTGACCGGGATCGTCCACGGCGTCGTCGTCCAGATCACCGCATGGGCACCGACCAGCTCAGGGATAGGCGATTCCACAATCTCGAACGCCACATCGATCTGCGTCGAGACGATATCCTCATATTCGATCTCGGCCTCGGCCAGCGCGGTTTTCTCGACCGGGGACCACATCACCGGCTTGGCTCCGCGATAGAGCTGGCCGCTCTCGGCGAACTTCAGCAGCTCGGAAACGATGGTCGCCTCCGCGGCGAAATCCATGGTCAGATAGGGGTGGTCCCAATCGCCGCCGATGCCCAGCCGCTTCAACTGCTCGCGCTGCACATTGACCCAATTCTGCGCGTAAGCGCGGCATTCGGCGCGGAACTCCTCGACCGGCACCTCGTCCTTGTTCAGCTTTTTCTTGCGATACTGCTCCTCGACCTTCCACTCGATCGGCAGGCCGTGGCAATCCCAGCCAGGCACATAGGGCGCGTCCTTGCCCTTCAGCGTCTGGGTGCGGACGACCATGTCTTTGAGGATATGGTTGAGCGCATGACCGATGTGCATGTCGCCATTGGCGTAGGGCGGGCCGTCATGCAGGATGAACTGTTCCCGCCCGGCGCGGCTTTCGCGGATCTGCTTTTCCAGATCGCCCTCGATCCACTTCGCCAGAATCGCCGGTTCCTTCTGCGGCAGGCCGGCCTTCATCGGAAAGTCGGTGTTGGGCAGGAACACGGTATCGCGATAGTCGCGGGCTTCGGCGGGCGGTGTGTCGGTCATGGTGCGCTGCGGTTAGAGGATGTGGGCGGTTATCGCAATTGCGGCGCGCCCATGCATTTTCTCGCAGAGACGCAGAGGAAGCAGAGCCCGCAGAGATAATCCGCGAAGCGGCGCAACATTTCGGCGTCGTCTGTGACGAAGGCAGATTTCTTGAAGCGGCTGCGCCGCAGGCGCAAATTCCTCTGCGGTCTCTGCTTCCTCTGCGTCTCTGCGAGAAACGCTATAGCAAAGCCGCCCTTGCCGCCTCGCAATCCCGCTCAATTTGCACGATCAGCGCGTCGAGGCTTTCGAACTTCGCCTCCCCGCGCAAAAACGCGTGGAACGCCACCTCGACCGTCTGGCCGTACAGGTCTCCGGAAAAATCGAAGAAATGCGGCTCGAGCAACTCCTTGGGCGGATCGAACTGCGGGCGGATGCCGATGTTGGCGGCACCCTTCAGCACGCGGCCGTCGGCAAGCCGGCCCGTCACCGCATAGACGCCGTAACGCGGGCGCAGATAGGGGCCGAGGTCGATGTTGGCGGTCGGATAGCCCAGCGTCCGCCCGACCTTGTCGCCATGTTGCACCTGTCCTTCGACCGCGAACGGCCGTGTCAGCAGGCGAGTGGCAGTGGCTGTATCCCCTGCCCTCAGCGCCTCGCGGATGCGGCTGGAGGATACCGGCGCGCCATCGTCCATCACGGCGGGCACGCGGGCATAGCTGAAGCCATGGGCGTCCGCCTCGGCGGCTAGCACATCGCCGTTGCCGCCGCGCCCCTTGCCGAAGACGAAATCTTCGCCGGTGACGATCCCGCCGACGCCGAGTTGCGTCACCAGCAGATCGGTTATGAACTGCTCCGCGGTCATTCCCGCCATCGCGGAACCGAATTCCAGCACCAGCATCGCATCCGCCCCCGCCGCGCCGAACAGGCGCTGGCGCTGGTCGAGCGTGGTCAGGCGGAAAGGGTCGGCGTCGGGCTTGAAATGGCGCACCGGATGCGGATCGAATGTGGCGACGATGGCGGGAACGCCACGCACCCTCGCCGCGTCCACCGCCGCGCCGACCACCGCCTGATGGCCAAGGTGGAAGCCATCGAAATTGCCCAGCGCGACAATCGCGCCGCGCAGGGCATCGGGGGTCGGCTGGCTGGAGAGGAGGCGCTGCATGCTGAGGGGCTGTTACCGGTCAGCCCTGCCATCGGCAACACTAAAGCCCTTCCCTCCCAGGGAAGGGGTTGGGGTGGGTGCTGTCCTCCTCCCGCTTGCGGGAGGGGTTAGGGGTTGGAGCGGAATCGAACCTAATCTTTGCTGGACAGGCCCACCCCCAGCCCCTCCCGCAAGCGGGAGGGGAGCTATTCCGGCAGCACCTCACCCAGCACTCGCAGCACATTGCCGCCCATCGCCTTGGCAATCTCCTCGTCGGTAAAGCCCTCGTCGATCAGCGCCTGCGTGATCAGGGCGATGCGGGAGACATCGTAGCCTGTCGTCACCGCGCCATCGAAATCGGTGCCAAGCCCGACATGGTCGATGCCGACCAGATCGCGGACATGCCGCATCGCCCGCGCCGTGTCGCGCGGTTCGGTGCCGCACACCGCTGCATCCCACACGCCGATGCCGATTACCCCGCCGGTACGCGCGACGCCGCGAATTTCCTCGTCGGAGAGGTTGCGGTTTTCGCCGCAGGTCGCCTGCACCCCGCCGTGACTCGAGATTACCGGGCGGGTCGCCATCGCCAGCACATCGGCAACGCAGGCGTGGCTGCAATGGGCGATGTCGACCACCATCCCGCGCCGCTCCATCTCCCGCACCACGCGTCGCCCGAGCGGGGTCAGCCCGCCCTTGCGCACGCCGTGCATCGATCCGGCGATGGCATTGTCGAAGAAATGGGTGAGGCCCGCCATGCGCACCCCGGCGCGATACAGCCGGTCCAGGTTGGCGAAATCGCCCTCCAGATTCTGCAAGCCCTCGACCGAAAAGAGCGCGCCGGTGGGAGCAATCTGGCGCGGGGTGTAGCCACCGCGATCCACTCGCCAGCTCGACCGGTCGGCGCGGCGCGCGAGCAGGCGGGCAAGATCGGCGCGGGTGCGGATCGGGATCAGATCGCCTTGGCTCGCGGCGACCGCCCGGTCGAGCTTGACGCCATGATAGAGCGTGCGCCCCAGCGGCGAGAACCAGCTCGACGGCGGTTGCTGCTGGCCGATGGTCAGCTGCCACAGGATGTCCGTATCGTCGTTGCGATCGTAATTCTGCCCGGCCGGCGTCTGGCTGACCGAAGAGAAGACCTGCAGCGCGACATTGCCATCCTGCAGCCGCGGCAGATCAATATGCCCGCGGCTCCCGCGCTCCAGCAGGTCGCGCTGCCACAACAGCGTGTCGCCATGCAGATCGGCGATGGTGAGCGTGCGGTGCAGCGCCTGGGCGCGCGCGCTGACAGTCGCTTCGGTGCCGACCACCTTGTTCATCGAGCGCTCGGCGATCCCAGGCGCAAACAGGAGGAAGGCGGCGATGGCGATGGCAACCAGCGCGATGGCGATGCCGGCGATGCGTTTCATAGATGCGGTCCTGACAAAAGCTGGCAATCCCTAAGCCGCAGCCCTGAGCTTGTCGAAGGGCGCTTTGCAATGCCGGCAAACGCCCTTCGACAAGCTCAGGGCTGCGGGCCATATGCCAAGATCAGACCCGCCGCTTCAACGTCACGAAATCGAACGCCGGTCGCCCCTCGGCCGCCGGCCGCGCCTCGCGGGCGACCTCTTCCCATTCCTCAGCCGCCGGTGCCTCGATCACCGCGTCGCCATCCGGCGACGCGTGCACCTCGGTCAGCTCGATCCGGTCCGCCAGCGGCAGCACTTGCCGCCATATTTCGGCGCCGCCGATCACGCAGACATGCGGCGCATTGGCCATCGCCAGCGCCTCGCCAATGCTGCCCGCGCGCTCGGCCCCGTCTGCGGTCCATTCGGGATCGCGGGTTATGACGATGTGCCGCCGCCCGTCGAGCAGGCCGGGCAGCGAATCGAAGGTCTTGCGCCCCATGATCATCGGGCGGCCGGTAGTCAGCTGCTTGAAGTGACGCAGGTCATCGGGCAGCCGCCACGGCAGTTTTCCGTTGACCCCGATCACGCCATTGTCGGCCCGGGCGATGACGAGGATGATTTCCGGATGGTTCATTGGTGGCGCACCCAGGTGGCATGGCCCATCTTGCGCCCCGCCCTGCCATGGCCCTTGCCATAGAGGTGCAGACGGCACAGCGGATCGGCCAGATAATCGGCCCATGCATCGACCTCGGGGCCGATCAGATTGCGCATTTCGACCGCACTGCCGGTCATCGCCGTCGCGCCGAGCGGCAGCCCGCAGACCGCGCGGATGTGGTTCTCGAACTGGCTGGTGACCGCACCTTCGATCGTCCAGTGGCCGCTGTTGTGGACGCGCGGGGCCATTTCATTGAACAGCGGACCATCGGCGGTGGCGAAAAATTCGCAGGCCAGCACCCCGACATGATCGAGCGCTTCGGCGAGCGCGCGCGCTTTGCCAACCGCCACATTGCAATTGTCCGCAAGCGCAGCCCCTGCGGCGGGGACAAGGCTGCGGCTCAGGATGCCATCCTCGTGAATATTCTGCGGGCATGTCCAAACATCGGCGGTGCCATCCAGCCCGCGCACCAGCAGCACCGAAAATTCCTCGGTGAAATCGACCATTGCCTCATAGATGGCGCGGCGGTTGCCGATGCTGTCCCACGCAGCGGAGGCATCAGCGGGCGCCAACACCCGCGCCTGCCCCTTGCCGTCATAGCCCTCGGTCGCGGTCTTGAGGATCGCCGGCGTGCCGATACGCGCCACGGCTGCCGCAAGATCGTCTGCGCTTCTGACCTCGGCGAAGGGCGCCAGCGGCACGCCACGCGATTGCGCAAACGCCTTTTCTTTCAACCGATCCTGAGACAATTCGAGCGACATGGCGCCCGGGCGGACCGGCACATGCTCGGCAAGATGCCTGAGCGTTGCGACCGGTACATTCTCGAACTCGAAGGTAACGACGTCGACAGCGTTGGCGAAGGCGTTAAGCGCCATCTCGTCATCATAGGCAGCGACCGTCCAGGCGCTCGCCACTTCGCGCGCGACGCCATCCGCCTCGGGTGCGAAAATATGGGTTTTGTAGCCGATTTGCGCCGCCGCAAGACCGAGCATCCGCCCAAGCTGCCCGCCGCCCAATATGCCGATGGTCGATCCGGGAGGCAGCGGCGTCATGCGCTGCCTTCGGGTGTTTCGGCCACTGCCGCAGTGCGGTCGGCGCGCCACGCATCCAGTCGCGCGGCCAAGGCCGGATCGTCATTGGCCAGGATCGCTGCGGCCAGCAGCCCGGCATTGGTCGCCCCCGCCTTGCCTATGGCCAGCGTGCCGACCGGAATGCCGGCGGGCATCTGCACGATCGACAGCAGCGAATCCATGCCGTTCAGAGCGGCAGACTGCACCGGCACGCCCAGCACCGGTATTCTCGTCATCGCCGCGATCATGCCGGGAAGATGCGCCGCACCGCCTGCGCCGGCGACGATGACACGATAGCCCTCAGCCACCGCCCCCTGGGCAAAGGAAACCAGACGGTCCGGCGTGCGATGGGCGGAAACAATCCGTACCTGATGCCCCACCCCCAGTTCCGTCAACACGTCGGCAGCGTGCCGCATCGTCTCCCAATCGGATTGGCTCCCCATGACCACGGCGACAACAGCAGGCAGGCTCATCGTGGGTTCCGTTGCTTAAGTCACTGAATGGGTGGCTGTGGCTTTGGATAGCGACATGGCGGCAGCGGAGCAATCATGCGTGATTGCGATATCGACAAGAGGTTGGTCCAGTCCTGAAACGCTGGATACGGGTTGTTAAGCATGGCCGGGCTAGTCGCGTAAATTGTTGTGACGCCCACAGGAACGACGATGCAGCAATCCGCCGCGCCCGCCCCCCATGATGCCGCCGTCGTCGCACTCAACGACGGCGAAATGGCGGGTTTACGTCAGGAGATCGCGCGGCTGACGCGTGAGAACCGGGCGCTGTCCATCGCCCTTGCCGAGATGGAACGGGTCGCCGAGCGGGACATGCTGACCTCGCTGTTCAACCGGCGCTATTTCCTGTCCTCGCTGCATCAGCGCATTGCCCGGGTCGAGCGCTTCAACGAGCGGGTGGTGCTGGTCTATGTCGATGTTGACGGGCTGAAGATGATCAATGACCGGTTCGGCCACGCCGCCGGCGATTATGCCTTGATCGAAATCGCCAACCGGCTGTCAGGTGTAATGCGGGCCAACGATGTGCTGGCGCGAATCGGCGGCGACGAATTCGGGATATTGCTCGATCAGGTCGGCGGCAGCGAGGCGCGCAGCAAGGTCAGGCGCCTCGCGGAGACGGTCGGCGACGAGCCCGTGGTCTATGATGGCAATGCCATCACGCTCAGCGCCACCTTCGGAATGACCGCGATTACGCCGGGCGCTTCGGCGGAAGAGCTGATGGGCCGCGCCGACACCGAAATGTATCGCGCCAAACGCTGTGGCTGAGGTAGCGGCGGGCCGCCCGGCGACCCGCCATCCGCCTGTCAGCGCACGGTAACGGTCACCGCGCGACGGTTCTGTGCCCAGCTCGCTTCGTCAGAGCCCAGCGCCACCGGCCGGTCCTTGCCATAGCTGATCACGCTGATCCGCGCCGGGTTGATGCCCAGGCTGGCCAGGAAGTTGCGCGCTGCGTTGGCACGGCGCTCACCCAGCGCGATATTATATTCGCGGGTGCCCCGCTCGTCGGCATGGCCTTCGATGGTGATGCGGACATCGGGATAACGCGCCAGCCACTGCGCCTGGCTTTGCAGCACGGCGCGATCATTCTCGTCGATGTTGAAGGCATCGGTATCGAAATAGATTTTGTCATTGACGACACTGGCCACGAAATCGGCCTGGCTGCCGGGGACAACCGCGTTGCCCACGCCGCCGCCGCTCGATCCGCCGCTGTTGGGATCGGTATAGCCGCCGGGATCCGGCACATCGACGGGTGGCCGGTTCTTGGCGCAGCCGGCGAGCGCGATCATCATGGCGCTACCGATCACCAGCATGGTCCGGGTCTGCATCGTCATTTCTCCTTATCGTGGTTCAGTTTCAGAGGATGATCGTTACGTAACTGGTTGTCGGTGCAACGCGCCAACGCGTCAATCTTTCCGTATCATGGCAGGACAGGTCCCCAGCTCGGGTCGGAGCCATCCACCGGGGTCGGCACCCGCCGCAAATTAACACCGGTCAGATCGACCTGATACAGTTGGCTGGTGCCGTTGCGTCCCTGGCTGGTGCGGAAGAACTGGATGACCCGGCCGTTGGGCGCCCAGGTCGGCGCTTCGTCCTGCCAGCTGTCGGTCAGCAATCGCACCCCGGTGCCCGACGGGGTCATCACACCGATGCGGAAATTGCCGGCGATCTGGGTAAAGGCGATCAGGTCGCCGCGCGGGCTCCACTCCGGCGTGGCATAGCGCCCGCCGCCGAAGCTGATGCGCCGCTGGTCGGACCCGTCGGCATTCATCACATAGATTTGCTGCGCCCCCGAACGATCGCTTTCGAAGACGATGCGGGTACCGTCAGGGGAGAAGCTGCCGCCGACATCGATGCCGGGATTGTCGGTCAGCCGGCGCGGCGTACCGCCTTCCACCGGAATGCGGTAGATGTCGGTGTTGCCGCCGACCGCCATCGAGAACAGCAGGTGGCGCCCGTCAGGCGACCAGCGCGGCGCGAAGGTGGTGTTCGCGCTTTCATAGACCACGCGCTGCGATCCGGCTCCGACATCGTAGATGTACACACGCACGCGGTTACCGAGATAGCTGACATAGGCGATCTGGCGATAGTCCGGCGAATAGCGCGGCGTCACCGCGATCGACTGGCCATTGGTGATGAACCGGTGGTTGGCGCCATCCGAATCCATGATCGCCAGCCGCTTGACCCGGTTATCCTTGGGGCCGGTCTCGGCGATGTAGGCTATGCGGCTGTCGAAGAAGGGCGATTCACCCGACAGGCGCGAGTAGATGGCATCGGCGCATTTGTGGGCGGCGCGCCGCCAGTCGCGTGGCTGGACGACAAAGCCCTGCCGCGCCAGCTCGGTGCCGAGCGCCATGTCATAGAGATAGCAACCCACGGTCAGATTGCCCGCGCTGTCCGCACGGACGAAGCCATGCACCAGATTTTCGGCACCGGTTCCCCGCCAGCCGTCAAATTGCGGCGCGGTCACTTCGCTCATGGCAATGGCGCGCAGGCCCGCCGGACCGCGCGGCGCATAAAGGCCGGACCGTTCGAGATCGGCGGCGATCACGGCGGCAATCTGGGTGCCCAACGATGCGGTGGTTCCGGCCGGGGTCGAGACGCTTTCCGGCGTGGCCAGCGCGGTAACAAGAACGCTGGTGCGCTCTCCGCTGACAATGGCCACCACCTCGGGGGATTCCTGCGGCTGCCAGACCGGCGCCGTATTGTCGGTGGCGGTGGACGGCGGGGCAGTTCCTCCGGTCTGGGCCATGGCGGTTCCCGCCAGCAGCGCGGCCAGGGTGATGCCGGTCAGCAGAAATCGTCTCACGTTCAATTCCCCAATCTTGCACGGAATGGCTGTCTGACGACACGCCACTGATCATAATATTCCGCAGGCAGGTCGAAAGGAGCCGCCTGCCGCACGGAACGGATCGCCTGCTCTACAAACCGCGCCTGCTGCGGCTGGTTGCTGGGCGTGCGCCCGGACATTTCGCCAAGCTGGCGGACATTCTGCACCGTTCCATCGCGGTTCAGTGTGATTTCCAGCACCAGTCGCAATTCGTCAACGTCGATGCCCGATGGCGCGTTACGCTGCCAGAAGGGGGCGATCTCCCGGTCGACCGCGACGGTAATGCTTTGCCGGACCTCAGCCGCCGTCTGCGCCGCAGGCGGATTGGGTCCGCGCGCATTGGGTGTGCTGTTGCGGGCAACCGAATTGGCAATGTCGCCCAGCGGATCGCCTGCCTGCCGCGTGTCGCGCTGCGGCTGTCGTTGGGGTTGCCGCTGCGCTTGCGCGGGCGGAGTCCGGCTGGGGCTGGTCTGCCGGTCGGGACGCTGGCGCGGCGTGGCTTCACGCGGCGGGGTCGGCGGCGGACGGCGTTCGGCGCGGGCGTTGGGCCGCGGCGTCGGTGCCGGTTCGACGCGCTTGGGCGTCGGTGGCGGCGGGGTCGGTCGCGGTGCAACGCGCGGTTCCGGCGGCGGCGGTTCGGGCTCGCGCACGCTGCTGTCCACGTCCCCGCGCCGTGCAGCCGGCGGCTCGACCGCCGGTTCAGGTGCGGTGCTGACCGGCGCGATCTCGGCGACCAGATCGACCGCCATCGGCGGATTCTCGAAACTATGGTCCGGTCCGCGGCTCCAGCTCAGCGACAGCAGCGCGAACAGGGCAAGATGCGCGGCGATAGCCGCGCCCAATCCCGTTCGTTCTGCCTCCGTCATCGCCATGTATCGGGCCTATGGCTCGCCATCTGAACCTGTGGTGACCAGCGACACGCGGTTGAGCCCAGCCCGGTTGAGTTCGCCCATCACGCGCGTCACCGCGCCATAGTCGAGGGTGCGATCGGCGCGCAGATAAATGGTTTGCGGATTGTCCCCCTGCCCCTCGGCAATCGCTTCCAGCCGCGCCGGCAGGTCGCCTTCGGCCACCAGATCCTCATCGACGAACAATTCGCCCGCCGCCGTCAGGCTGATCTGCACCGGCGGGCGCTGCTCCTGGTCGAGCGGCTTGGCCCGGCTATCGGGCAGATCGACGGGCACGCCGGTTGCCAGGAGCGGCGCGGTTACCATGAAGATGATCAGCAAAACCAGCATCACGTCGACGAACGGCGTGACGTTGATCTCGGCCATCGGGGCGCGACGCGCGGTTGCGCCCCGCCGGCTGCGCCCCGCGCCGGGGGTGTGCAGACCCATCGCCATCAGCCGTCCTTCTCCAGCTCACGGCTGAGCATCGCGTGAAAGGCATCGGTGAACCGCCCGAGCCGCGATTCGATGCGCCCCAGCGTGTGCAGCATGCGGTTATAGGCGATCACCGCCGGGATGGCGGCGAAGAGGCCGATCGCGGTGGCGAACAGCGCCTCGGCGATGCCCGGTGCCACGACGGCGAGGCTGCTGTTCTGCTCGGCAGCGATGTTCGAAAAGCTGCGCATGATGCCCCAGACCGTGCCGAACAGGCCGACGAAGGGCGCGACCGACCCCACGGTCGCCAAAAGGTTGAGCCGTTCCCCCAGCTTGTCGATCTCGCTGGCGGCAGAACTGTCCAGCGCCATCGCCAGCCGCTCGCGAACGCCGGCACGATCGACGACCGGGCGCGAGGTGGAGCGGCGCCATTCGGCGAGCCCGGCCGCCAGCACGCGCCCTGCCGGCAGATCGCGGGTCACCGCATCCTGGCTGAAGCTGTCGACGTCCCCGGCCTTCCAGAAATCCCGCTCGAACTGCTCGGTCTCGCGGCGTACCCGCGCGAGCTGGCGGCCGGTACCGATGATGATCGCCCACACCCAGATCGAAGCCAGCAGCAGCCCGATCATCACCGATTTGACGATCCAGTCGGCCTGGATGAACAGAGCCAGCGGCGAAAAACTACCGGCGTTGAGGGAGAAATCGGGGATCATGCAGCAGTTTCCGTTTGTGAATGACCGGCGGTCATGATGGCGCGGAAGCGATCCGCCCAGCCGGCCGGCTGGCGGCGCGCGCGCCCTTCTGGCGAGACGAAGGCCGCGGTCACGCGCCCTTCGGTGAGGATGGCATCGCCGCAGCGGATGGTCTGGGCGATGTCGACACTGGCCCCGCGCACAGCAGTTACCACGCTTTCGACCAGCAGCTCGTCGTCGAGCCGCGCCGGCAGGCGATAGCGGATGGCCAGATCGGTCACCGCCCAGGCGCCCTCCCCGGCTTCATTGGCCGCGCGCTGATCGATGCCGGCCAGCCGCAGCATGTCCGACCGGGCGCGCTCCATGTAGCGCAGATAGTTGGCGTGATAAACGACGCCCGAGAGGTCGGTGTCCTCGAAATAAATGCGCACAGGAAAAAGATGGCGCGGGCCATCGAACACACCCGACGGCGGCGCTGGGGGAGGCGGCGGTGACGTCACGACTACGTCCCTAGACGAGCGACGAGTCGAGTGCAAAGGCCGGATGCGGGAATTGCGCGATGAAGTGATGCATATCCGGGGGCAAGCGGAACCTGGAGCAGTGCTTCCCTGAGAAGGCAGGGGAACACGACTACGGACGGAAGGATCACTTGCCTTCGAACAGCCCCTCCTGTGTGCCGACGGGCGGCGTTAGCCCCAGATGCTTCCAGCCAGGCCCGTTGAGCAGTCGACCGCGCGCGGTGCGCGCAATCAGCCCCAGTTGCAGCAGATAGGGTTCGACCACATCTTCCAGTGTGTCGCGCGGTTCGGAGAGGCCCGCGGCGAGTGCCTCGACCCCCACCGGGCCGCCGCGATAGATGTCGGCGATCATCGTCAGATAGCGCCGGTCCATCGCGTCGAGACCGAGGGCATCCACCTCCAGCCGGTTGAGCGCGCGATCGGCGGCAGCGGCATCGACCACCTCCGCCCCCGCCGCATGCGCAAAGTCCCGCACCCGCCGCAGCAACCGCCCGGCGATACGCGGGGTGCCCCGCGCGCGGCGGGCGATTTCGCGCGCGCCATCGTCGGCAATGGCGAGACCGAGCAGCCCGGCGGCGCGCCGGATGACCTGCTCAAGCTCGGCATGCGTATAGTAGTTGAGCCGCACCGGGATGCCGAAGCGGTCGCGTAGCGGCGTGGTCAGCAGCCCCTGCCGCGTCGTTGCACCGACCAGCGTGAAGGCGGGCAGATCGATCCGCACCGAGCGCGCCGACGGCCCCTCGCCGATCATGATGTCGAGCGCGCGGTCCTCCATCGCCGGGTACAGGATTTCCTCGACCGCCGGATTGAGCCGGTGGATCTCGTCGATGAACAGCACATCGCCATCTTCGAGATTGGTCAGCAGCGCTGCCAGATCGCCGGATTTGGCGATGACCGGGCCGGATGTCGCGCGAAACCCGACACCCATCTCCCGCGCCATGATCTGCGCCAGCGTGGTCTTGCCGAGACCGGGCGGGCCGAAGAACAGCACATGGTCCAGCGCCTCCCCCCGCGCCTTGGCGGCAGAGATGAACACGCGCAGATTGTCCCGCGCCGCAGCCTGCCCGACGAACTCGTCGAGCGTCTTCGGGCGCAGCGCGGCATCGACATCCTCGGGGGTGCGCGTGGGGGTGAGGTGGGGGTTGGTGGTCACTTCGCCGCCTTCCGCAACGCCAGACGCACCAGCGCATCCAGCGTCGCGCCCGGCCCCAGCTCAGCGTCTGCCGCGCCGACAGCGGCGCTCGCCTCGCCCGGCTTGAAGCCGAGCGACGCCAGCGCTGCCAGTGCGTCGGCCACCGTGCCGCCGGCAGGTTCGGCCATGTTCACGCCGCCAATGCCCAGCGCGCCGGTGGCGACGCTGCCCACCTTGTCCTTCAGTTCGTTACAGATGCGCTGCGCCAATTTCGGGCCGACGCCATTGGCCCGTGCGATCATCGCATGGTCGCCGCCTGCAATCGCGCGTTGCACTTCAGCCGGCTCCAGCGCGCTCAGGATCGCCAGTGCCACCTTGCTGCCGACCCCTTGCACGCCGGTGAGCAGCCGGAACCAGTCGCGCTCCTCGGCGCTGGCAAAGCCGATCAGCCGGAGGAAATCCTCCCCCACCAGCAGCTCGGTATGCACCGTCACATGGTCCCCGACGATGCCGATGGCGGACAGGGTCCGCGCCGACGCCTCGACCAGATAGCCGACGCCCGCCACATCGATAACGGCATGGCCCGCGCCCCAGCTGTCGAGCTTCCCGGTGAGTTTGGCGATCATGCCCGCAGGTGTAGCGGCTGCGGAATGAAAAGGGAACAGCTACCCGTGATGCGCATGCGTGACCGCCACTGCCAGCGCGTCCGCGGCATCCGGGCCGGACAGTTTCAGGCCCGGCATAAGCGTGCGCAGCATCGCCTGCACCTGCTCCTTGGCTGCGCCGCCGGTGCCGACCACGCTCTTCTTGACCAGCCGCGCGGCATATTCGGTGATCGGCACGCCCGCCGCAGCCGCCGCGACCAGCGCCGCCCCGCGCGCCTGGCCGAGCTTCAATGTCGACTGGGCGTTCTTGTTGACGAACACTTCTTCGATCGCAACGGCCTGCGGCTTCACCTCTTCCAGCACACGGCGCAGCGAGTCCGCGATGATCAGCAGGCGATTGGCCAACGGCTCGGCCGGATCGGTGTCGATCTCGCCATTGTCGATATGACTGAGCCGGTTGCCTTCGCGCACGATGACGCCCCAGCCAGTGGTGCCAAGGCCGGGATCGAGGCCAAGAATGACCAGCGGCGCGCGGCGCGCCAGCATTGCCGCCTCGCGCTCGGCGCGCGATGGGCCACCGGCGCCGAACAGTTTGGCGAGTTTCACCCCAGCTTTTCCATCACCGCGTCGGGGATCTCGTAATTGCCCCACACGGTCTGGACATCGTCGTCATCGTCCAGGGCATCGATCAGCTTGAACAGGGTCTGCGCCGTCGCCTCGTCGGTCACTTCGCTCTTGAGCGTCGGCCGCCAGGCGAGCTTGACGCCTTCCGCATCGCCGAGCTTGGCTTCGAGCGCCTTGGCGACGGGGTGCAGATTTTCGACGCTGGTCCAGATTTCGTGGCCGTCCTCGCTCGATTCGACATCGTCAGCACCGGCATCGAGCGCGGCTTCGAACACTGCATCGGCATCGCCCGCCTTGGCGGCATAGCTGATCAGCCCCAGGCGGTCGAAACCATGGGCGACGCTGCCGGATGTGCCGAGGTTGCCGCCATTCTTGGCGAATGCGGTGCGGACATTGGTGGCGGTGCGGTTGCGATTGTCGGTCAGTGCCTCGACGATGATCGAGACGCCGCCGGGGCCATAGCCCTCATAGCGGATTTCCTCGTAATTCTCGCCATCGGTGCCAGACGCCTTCTCGATCGCGCGCTGGATATTGTCCTTGGGCATCGATGCCGCGCGCGCGGCGAGCACTGCGGCGCGCAGGCGGGCGTTGGCGTCCGGATCGGGCAGGCCCATCTTTGCCGCAACGGTGATTTCGCGGCTGAGCTTGGAGAAGGCCGCCGAACGCTTTTTGTCCTGCGCACCCTTGCGATGCATGATGTTCTTGAATTTGGAATGGCCTGCCATGGGTCCGCCGTGTTCTCGAAAAGAAAGCGCCGCCTTTAGCGGAGGCGCGCAAATGGGTCAAAAAATTGGGCGCCTCACCCCAGCCCCAGCGCCGCCTTGTAGGTATCGAGCAGCGCTTCCATTTCCGCCCGGTCATGCGGCGGCAGCTTCCTCAGGCGGACGATCTGGCGCATGATCTTGGCGTCATAACCCTGCGCCTTGGCCTCGGCATAGGTGTCGCGGATGTCGTCGGCGATGCCCTTTTTCTCTTCTTCCAGCCGCTCGATGCGCTCGATGAACAGCTTGAGCTGGTTGTCGGTCGCTTCGGCATCAATGTTGGTGGCGACGCTTGCCATCGAATCATTCCTTCGGGTCAATGTGGAGGCGGCTCCCTAGCCGCGACCTGCGTTCTTCGCCAAGCTCTGTTCCATCCGCGCCAGCTGCTCCTGTGTCGCGGGCGGCTGGCTGGCCTTCCACGCAGCGGCGCTCATGCCGTGCACCGCCTCGCGCGCAACATCCTTGGTGAGCGCCGGGTCCGCCTCCATCAGCCAGTCGGCGAGGCAATTGCGGCAAAATCCGGCGAGGCCCATCAGGTCGATATTGGCCGCATCGCTGCGATGCTGCAGGTGCCGCACCAACGTGCGGAAAGCGGCGGCGGCGGTGCGGTCGTCGATATCGTCGATGGTCATGGTGTTGCCCCGATAAACTGCATTCCTATGCAGCCTTGCCATGATTCGCTGCATTCGTCATGCGGTTGACACGGTCGGCTGCGACCAGCGGCGCAACTAGCAGAGAGGATCCATCTTGGTTCAGCCCGTCCAGCACCGGCATCGCGGCGTTGCCCCACGGCTGCGCAAGGTCCGCATTCTCGCCACGCTCGGCCCGGCATCGAGCGGGGTGGAGATGATCCGCAAGCTGTTCATTGCCGGTGCCGATGCCTTCCGCATCAACATGAGCCATGGCGATCACGCCATGCATGCCGCCAACATCGCGGCCATCCGCAGCCTGGAAAAGGAACTGGGCCGCCCGACCACCATTCTCGCCGATCTGCAAGGACCCAAGCTGCGCGTCGGCACGTTTGCCGCACCCGCGATGCTGGAGCCTGGTGCACACTTCCTGCTCGACAGCTCGCCCGAGCCGGGCGATGCGCGCCGCGTGCAGCTGCCCCACCCCGAGATCCTCGCCGCGCTAGAGCCCGGCGCCCGGCTGCTGATCGATGACGGCAAGCTGGTGCTGCGCGCCACCGCCTGCCACGGCGATCGTGTCGAGACGATCGTCGAAGTCGGAGGCAAGATTTCCGACCGCAAGGGGCTCAACCTGCCCGATATCGTCGTGCCGCTGGCCGCGCTGACCGACAAGGACCGTCGCGACCTCACCTTCGCGCTCGAGAGCCACGTCGACTGGATCGCCCTGTCGTTCGTGCAGCGGCCCGAGGATGTTGCCGAGGCGCGCTCGCTGATCAAGGGCAAGGCCGGCGTCCTCGTCAAGTTCGAGAAGCCGCAAGCCTTGGCGCGGCTGGAGGAAATACTCGAGCTCGCCGACGCCTGCATGGTCGCCCGCGGCGACCTGGGCGTCGAGCTGCCGCCCGAGGCGGTACCTCCCGCACAGAAGCGGATCGTCGCCACTGCGCGTGCGATGGGCAAGCCGGTGGTGGTGGCCACCCAGATGCTCGAATCGATGATCACCGCGCCGACGCCGACCCGCGCCGAAGTCTCCGACGTCGCGACCGCAGTCTATGACGGCGCGGACGCGGTGATGCTCTCGGCCGAAACCGCCGCCGGTGCCTGGCCGGTCGAAGCGGTGACGATGATGGATCGTATTGCCCAGTCGGTCGAAGCCGATCCGGGGTATCGCGATCGCGTGCAGTTCACCGAGACCAAGGCCGACCCGACCACCGCCGATGCGCTGTCCGAAGCCGCTGGCAATGTCGCGCAGATCATCGGCGCGGACGCGATCCTGTGTTTCACTTTCTCCGGATCGACCGCGCGGCGCATCTGCCGGGAACGTCCTGCCGCACCGGTGCTAGTGCTGACCCCCAAGGCAGAAGCGGCAAGGCGCATGGGCCTGTTGTGGGGCAGCCACGCGGTGCACACCCGCGACATCGGCAGTTTCGAAGAGATGATCGCCAAGGGCAAGCGCATGGCGCTGCGCCACGGCGTGGGCAAGGCGGGCTCCAAGCTGGTGATGATGGCTGGCGTTCCCTTCGGCACCCCCGGCTCGACCAACGTGCTGCACGTGGCGACGCTGACCGGTGACGAACTGAAGAGCTATCGCGGCAAGGTCAGCTGAGCGAGCCACCATGGCAGAGCCGCGCCCCTTCACCCTGCCCTTCGTCGCCCGGCCCGAGCATATCGACGAGCTTGGGCACGTGAACAATGCCGTCTGGGTGCAGTGGATCCAGCATCTTTCGACCAGCCACTGGGCGGCGCGCGCAAGCGCCGAGGAGCAGGCCGTCTATATCTGGGTGATCGTGCGGCACGAGATCGACTATCACCGGCCCTTGCTTGAAGGCGAGCAGGTCACCGGCGAGACATGGGTGGCGGAAAAGCCGTCCGGCGCGAAGTTCGATCGGCACATCCGCTTCGTCGGCGTTGATGGCCGCAAGCATGTATCTGCAGTGACGACGTGGGCGCTGCTCGACCGGGCCAGCGGCCGCCCGCTCAGGGTACCGCAATCGCTGGTCGATCGCTTCGCTCAGCCGGCGGAGTGACGCTCCGCATCGAGGACGCAGTCGATCACCGCGTCAACGGCTTCTGCACAATAGGCAAAGCCCAGATGCCCGCAACCCAGTTCGACCGCGCGGTCGCGTTCATAGCCGGTTCCGCGGGCACATTGCGGCGCGATGACGCCGTCAGAGGCCGACCATAAGGCGTAGGTCGGCACGGCCGGCTTTGGATCGGGGTGAAAGGGAATCGGCGGCGCTTCGACGCTGTGCTTGGCGACCAGTTCATACAGGCGCCAGGCGTGGTTGGCGCGGCGTGACCCGGAAAAGGGCGACCCCATGGTGATGACACTGGCGACAAGGTCCGGATGGCGCTTGGCATATTCGCGGGCATACAGGCCGCCCAAGCTCCAGCCGAGCAGATGTACCTTGCGCCCCTCGCGGTCGGCCGTGTGCTGCACGCGCGCGTGCAGGCGCTCGATCAGATCGGCCCGCGCACCCATGTTGGCGCCCTGCTTCCAGCGTTTGGCCTTGAACCCCGCCCGGTTGAGGTTGTGCCGCATCTGCGCCATCGACATGTCGCCGGCCAGAAAGCCCGGCAAGGTAAGGATCGGCTGACCCTCACCGAGCGGCTCACGCTCGTCGATGCGCGGGCGCAGCCGGGCAGTCGCCCAGTCGCGCGCGATGCGCAGTTCACCCAGCAGCAAACCCAGCGACGGCGGGGCATCCTGTGACGGGCCGGCAGGTTGGAAACGAGGGAAAGCGAACATTGCAGGTATATGACACATCCGTCATGGATTTGTCATTAACGAACGCCGACACGCCTGCCGCGGTTCCCTAGCCGATGCTGCTCTAGAGCTGGTGCCCGGTCCGGTCGCGCTTTGTCGCCAGATAGCGCTCGTTATGGACGTTGGTGGGCAATGCCAGCGGCAGCCGCTCGACGACGCGTATGCCCTCCCGCTCGAGCCGCGCAACCTTCTCGGGATTGTTGGTCATCAGCCGCACGGCATCGACCCCGAGCAGCGACAGCATCCGCGCCGCGATGCCGAAATCGCGCGCTTCCACTGGGAAGCCGAGCCGGGTGTTGGCGTCGACAGTGTCGAAGCCCTGGTCCTGCAGCTGGTAGGCCCGCAGCTTGTTGACGAGGCCGATCCCGCGACCTTCCTGCCTGAGATAGAGCAAAATGCCCCAGGGCGCGCCGGCGATGGCATGCAAGGCTGCGTGCAGCTGTGGTCCGCAGTCGCATTTCAGACTGCCGAGCACGTCACCGGTCAGGCACTCGCTGTGGAGGCGCACCACCGGCACACTGTCATCGGGCTGTCCCAGGATCAGCGCGACATGCTCCTGCGGGTCTTCCGGACTGCGATACGCGACCAGCTCCCCCGCCTCGCTTTCCGCCACCGGCAGGCGCGCGCGGGCGGCGATGGCCAGGCGCTGCGGATCGGCGAAGGCCGTGACGGCCGCCGCGCTGGTTTCGGCGAGGACAGGCCCGCTGGCGGCAACATACCAGGCCGGCAGGATACCCGCATGGCGTGCGAGATCGACGGCCGCGCGCGCCGCGTCGTCCGCTTGGAGCGGCAGCGTCCGGAACGGGCCCTTCATCGGATAGGCAAGGTCCAGCGACGGGTCCGCGACGGTGAGCCCGCGTGCGGGCGTTGCTCCTGGCTCCAGCGCCATCTGGACCGGCCCCGGCGATGCTGCCGCCAACTGATTGGTCAGCTTCAGCGTCGCGGCGCGCTCTCCCGAGATCAGCAGCGCGGTAGCGCCAAACGCGGCCAGCGCTTCCTCTGTCGCGCTTTCGACCGCCAGCAAGGTCAGACCTGCGTCACGACCGGCCACATGGATCGGCCAGCCCCGGCGTGCGGCATCGATGGCGCGGGCAGCGCTGACCGGCTCGTCGCGCATCAGAACCGGAAATCCGTCACAATCGGCACATGGTCCGACGGCTTGTCCCAACTGCGGCAGGGTTCGTGCACCTGATGCGCGACTGCGGCGGTCGCGACGTCCGGCGTCGCCCACATATGATCGAGCCGCCGCCCGCGATCCGACGCGGCCCAGTCCTTGGCGCGATAGCTCCACCAGGTGTAGAGCCGTTCCGGTGCCTTGATGAAATGTCGCCCGAGGTCGACCCACTGGCCGGCAGCCTGCAACCGGCCAAGCGTCTCACGCTCGATCGGCGTGTGGCTGACGACGTCACGCAGCGCCTTGCTGCTCCAGACGTCGCATTCGAGCGGAGCGACATTGAAATCCCCGGTGACGATGCTGGGCACCTCCAGCGCAGCCGACCAGTCGATCATCCTGCCCAGAAAATCGAGTTTCTGGCCGAATTTGGGATTCTGCTCGCGGTCCGGAATATCGCCGCCTGCGGGCACATAGACATTTTCCAGCCGTACCCCGTTGGGCAGTGCCACGCCCAGATGCCGCGCCTCGCCATTCGCCTGCCAGTCGAAGCGATTGTCGGCGACGATGGGCACACGGCTGACGATCGCCACGCCATGGTGCATGCGCTGGCCGTTGATGATGACATGGTCGTAGCCACGGGCCGTGAACAGCTCGCGCGGGAAGATGCTGTCTTCGACCTTGGTCTCCTGAAGGCAGAGGATGTCGGGCGACTGTTCCTCCAGAAAGCGCGCGACGATGTCTGCCCGGGCGCGCACGCTGTTGATGTTCCATGATGCGATGCGGATGGGGGAGGTCATGGCGAGGCTGTTAGCGCGCCGCGCCCGATGTGCAAACCGCCGCGTTCGCTTGCGAGCGGGAAAGGCAATCCGCCGCAAGCAGAAAAAGCACACAAAAAACCCCTGCTCCAGGGGCGGCGGAGCAGGGGTTCAAAATTGCGTTCGTCACGCGTTTTGAAGCGAGACAGACAACCCGGACCGATCAACAGGGGGGAACATCGACCCGGGCAGGTTTTGCTGCCTCGCCATCCGCTCTAACGACCAATCCTGTCGCGCAGATGAACAAAGCGGGCATCAAAGCGACGAAGCGTTTACATCTGTCGTTGATGCGATGCCGCAATCAACGGTTGCGCGGCCCCTGCACTCTGGGATCGCGCCAGCGGAACATCGAATCGGCGACCGGCACATTGTAACGCTGGCCTGTCAGGCGAATCGACGTGCGGTTGCGCTGGGCGTCGAGCGCTACCCAGCCATAGAGGCTGAGCCCGCCGGGTGCGCGCGCATCGCGAGTGAACACCATGGTGATCATGCCATATTCGGGGCGATTGGGGTCCCGCACCTCGACGCTCACCGTTTCGCGGCTGCCGGTCTCGACCAGCCGGCCGTAGCGCACCAGATTGGCGCCCGGATCGATCAGCACTGCCAAAGGCGAATTGCGCACCGGCCAGCGCTGCACCTGGCGCACTTCATAGTCGATCAGCGTCAGCGATCGGCCATCGGCCACGATCAGCAGCGGGATACCGGGCGAATATTGGAAACGGATGCGCCCTGGCTGTTTCAGCGTCAGTCGCCCGGTTTGCACCTGCCCCTGTCGATCGGTCTGCGCGAAATCCGCCGTCAGCGTCGTCATTGCCTGCAGATGCTGCTGCACCCGCAACAGATCGCCGGTCAGCGCAGGTGCAGGTGTAGCCCGTCCGCGCTGCTGTGCGGCCGCGGGAATGGGCGTCAGGCTGGTCGCAGCACCGGCGGCAAGGGCAATCACGGCACAGGCAGCTGCGGCCGATTTGAAAAATTTGGTCATCATGACGTCCGTCGAATGGCGGGCGGCGCAGGTCTGAGCGCCTCACTATGCCGGGATATGGCGGTGGAGCTTTGAACCCGCGCTGAACCTCCCAGCTTTGCCCGAGGTTCCCTCGCAACAGGCGGGACGGGGTGCTGAAGGTTCACGCCGGATGGCGCTGGCATGCCCGCGCCGATGCATGACGGGACGCCTCACAGATCGTCATCGTCGCTCTGGCCATTGCGCTTCTTGGGCTTTCCGTTGCGATCGCGCAGCACATCACGACGGCCCAAGTGGTTTGGGGGCGAGATGATCCCATCCTGCTCCATCCGGTCGATATGGCGCGCCGCCGTGTTGTAGCCGATGCGCAGCGCCCGCTGGACGGAGGAGATCGACGCCCGCTGGCTGTCGATGACCACCTGGCAGGCCTGCGCATATTGCCGGTCCTCGGCGGTATCGGCGATGCTCTCGCCTTCGAACACATAATCGCCGCCGACTTCCGGTTCTTCGGTGACAGCCTCGACATAGCTCGGCTGGCCCTGCGCGCGCCAATGATCGGCGACAGCGCGCACCTCGTCGTCCGAGACAAACGGCCCGTGGACGCGGATCGGGGCCTTGCCGCCGGCCATCCACAGCATGTCGCCTTTGCCCAGCAACTGCTCGGCCCCCATTTCACCCAGGATCGTGCGGCTGTCGATCTTGCTGGTGACGTGGAAGCTGATGCGCGTCGGCAGATTGGCCTTGATCACGCCGGTGATGACATCGACCGAGGGACGCTGCGTGGCGAGGATGAGGTGGATGCCGGCCGCACGCGCCTTTTGCGCGAGCCGCTGGATCAGCACTTCCACTTCCTTGCCGGCGGTGATCATCAGATCGGCCAGTTCGTCGACAACCACGACGATCTGCGGCATCGGCTCGCAGTCGAGCTGCTCCTCCTCATAGATCGGGCGGCCGGTATCGGGGTCGAACCCGGTCTGCACCTGCCGTCGCAGCGCCTTGCCCGCAGCCTTGGCGGCGCGGACCTTGTCGTTGAAGCTGGCAAGGTTGCGGACGGACAGATCGGCCATCTTGCGATAGCGGTCTTCCATCTGCTCCACCGCCCATTTCAGTGCGCGGATCGCCTTTGCCGGCTCGGTCACCACCGGCGAGAGCAAATGCGGAATGCCGTCATAGACGCTGAGCTCCAGCATCTTGGGATCGATCAGGATCAGGCGGCACTGATCCGGGGTCAACCGGTAGAGCAACGACACGATCATCGCGTTGAGCCCGACCGACTTGCCCGAACCGGTGGTGCCGGCGATCAGCAGGTGCGGCATCGGCGCAAGATCGGCGATGATCGGATCGCCTGCGATATTCTTGCCCAGCACGATCGGCAATTGCCCGGTCTGCGACTGGAACACATCGCTGGCGATGAGCTGGTGCAGCACGACCGGCTCGGTGCGCGTGTTGGGCAGTTCGATGCCGATCACGGTACGACCGGGGATGGGCGCGATGCGCGCCGAGAGCGCCGACATGTTGCGCGCAATATCGTCGGCGAGATTGGAGACACGGCTGGCCTTGGTGCCGGGTGCCGGCTCCAGCTCGTACATGGTCACCACCGGCCCCTGACGAACCGCCTTGACCACGCCCTTGACTGAGAAATCTTCGAGCACCGATTCCAGCAGCCGTGCATTCTTCTCCAGCGCGGCCTTGTCGACCGTCAGCCCGCCCTTGTCGCTGGCCGGGGTCAGCAGCGTCAGCGGCGGCAGGCTGGAATCGGCGAACATGTCCGCCTGTTGCGGGGCGGGGCGCTTTGCCCCGGCTTGCGGCGCAGGCGCCGGGTCGCTGATCTCCGGCGCGTCGCGCGCCTCGATCGGCCGCACCGGCCGCCGCGGCTCGACCGACACCAGGTCCTTGGGCCGCTTGGTGCCGGTTTCGATGGAGGCGCCATCATCGCTGCGGCGGCGCAGCAGGCCCGACAGCGCCGACCAGTCGATTCCGCTCAGCGTCAGCGAGCGCAGCCGCAGTTGCAGGCTGCGCCACCACAGCAGGCCGCCGCCAGCGCAGAGCAGCAAAGTCGCCGCGCCACGCACCGCCAGCGCGCCATTGGCATCGAGCCCCGCCAGCAGCGGATCGAGCCCGCGTTCGACCAGCATGCCGACCAGCCCGCCCATCCCCGCGGTCAGATCGCGCGAGGGCACATTTTCCCAGATGGCAAAGCCGATCGCGACCAGCACGATGCCGATCAGACCGACGCTCAGCCGCCGTTGCGGCCCGGCCCGCTCCGCACCGACCAGCAGCCGCCAGGCCATCCGTCCGCAGGTCGGCACCAGCATCAGCGCCGGCCAGCCGACCAGAAGCAGCAGCACGCTCGCCATCCACGCGCCGGGCAGGCCTACCCAGTTGCCCGGCGGCCCTTCGGCTGCGGTGGTGAGGCTGGGGTCGGTGGATGTATAAGTCGCCAGTGCGAGCAGCAGCAGCAGGGTCAGCAGTGCCAGCACGCCTCCGGCCACCATGCCTGTCGATCTCTGGAAACTGGACAGGAACAGGCCGTCCCAGTCGTGCGGGGGAAGCGTGGGGCTGCGGCTGGCCATGGTGCGACTTTCGGTCAGGTCAGGCGGGCATGGCACGGCGCCATCCCCTCTCGATTAACCACTATGCCGCTGCCCGCGACTCGCCGTCAAGCGCGGGTGTCGCACCGGTCTCAGGGACGAGGCACGGGCTTTGGCCGGTAGGGTCTTTTACCCGTCCGGAGAGCGTCCTAAGGTGCTGTCCATGGCAGACTCACTCCCCCGCAACGCGACCGCCGACATCCTCATTTCCGGTGGTGGCCTGATCGGCCAGACGCTCGCCGTGGCGCTGGCGGCACATGGCCTGACCAGCATCATCGTCGATCCTGCCGATCCGGTTACGGTGCTCGCGCCCGATTTCGACGGGCGCGCCTCGGCCATCGCTTCGGCAAGCTGGCAGATGATGCAGGCGATCGGACTCGCCGAGCGGCTGGAGGGCCATGGCTGCCCGATCCATCGCATCTGGGTGTCAGACGGTCTCAAGCCGGGGGAACTCGATTTCACCCCGCCGCCCGAAGACGGCTTCCTCGGCCTGATGTTCGAGAACCGCCGGCTGCGGTTGGCGCTGGCCGAAGCCGTCGCCGCCTCCCCGCTGATCGACGTCCGCGCGCCCGCGACGACCGCGCACATCGAGCGCGGCGAGCACCGCGCCACCATCACGCTGGCCGACGGCAGCCTCCTCTCCGCGCCGCTGCTGGCGGTGTGCGAAGGGCGGCGCTCCGCCACGCGCGACGCGGCGGGGATCAAGCTGGCGCAGTGGGACTATCATCATGGCGCGATGATCGGCGCTTTCAGCCATGAGGCGAGCCACGAGAATGTCGCCTACGAAATTTTCTATCCCGACGGCCCATTCGCCATCCTGCCATTGAACGACCTGGAGGACGCTGATGATGATCGGCTGCGCAGCAGCCGTTGGCGCCACCGCAGCGCCTTCGTCTGGTCGACCCATGCCAAGGATGCGCCGGCGCTGCTCAAGCTGGGCAAGCGCGGCTACAAGGCGGAGCTGCTCAGGAAGATGGGCGGCATCCTCGGCGATATCGAGGAGATCGCCCCGCGCGGCCTCTATCCGCTCGGCTTCCAGCACACCGCCAAGCTGGTCGACACGCGCATGGCGCTGGTGGGCGATGCGGCGCACGGCATCCACCCGATCGCCGGACAGGGCTTCAACCTGGGCCTGCGCGACGTGGCGACGCTGGTCGAGGTGCTGGTCGACGGCGCGCGGCTGGGGCTGGACCTGGGCGACGCGCAGAACCTCGAACGCTACGAGCGCTGGCGCGGCCTCGACAATCTGTCGGTCGCGATGGCCACCGACACCCTGACCCGCCTGTTCGGCATCCCCGGCAAGACCGCCAGCGCTGTGCGGCGACTGGGCCTGGGCGCAGTGCAGCGGGCGGGGCTGCTCAAGAGCTTCTTCATGAACGAGGCGCGGGGCGAGAGCGGGGACCGGCCGAAGTTGCTGACGGGGGTTACCGTCTGAAGGTTCTGCCCGACGCGCCTTCTTTGGGTGAGCAAACTGAAGGGGTGTACGTACAGACGTTTGTGCGCGGCCGTTTCTGCGTTCGTTTGCTCAGCGGGCGGCACGGCTGGGAGTCTGCTCGGTTCAACTTGAACAGGGCAGCCTGTGGTGGGGCCGGATTGACGTTGGCAAAGAGCGAAAAATTAAGAACATAACAGGATCAACGGCTGCAAAAAAGCGGATTTAGTGCGGGCGCAGGGGGGCTGCTCACGCGGCGGCGCAGGGACGATGGGGGTGGCTCGGAAGGGTTCGCGCCAACAGCCAAGGGGCCAAGGGGGCGGGGTTTTGGGCGAGGTCGAGGTTATCAGCGACAGCCTGTAGAGTTTCGTATAATGTCCCCGGAATTTCGTTGCCGGAGTTATCGAGGTGCTAGCGTCGTTCGAGCGGCGCCTGGACAGGTCATAGGAGCGGCGGTTGACGAAGCCCGCGAGAGGTGAGTGACTAATGTCATCGAATGATTGCCATCATCCTTCGTCAACCGCGATTCATCTTAAAGGAAGAATACCAGCTCCATTTTTGATCTTTTCAGTCGTCGGCCTGTCGCCCTTACCTTATACCTTAATTGGTGGTCTTTATGTCGGTCGTTACGACCTCGTATTAGGGATGTCTTTTTTCTTGGCGTATGGATAATTTTGTATACGATGAACAGTGGATCGAGTATTGCATGGGATAATCAAAGAATATATGAGCGCCCGTCGGGTTTTTATTTTTCAAGACAGTTCCCTTGGGTTCGAAGGGCGCGATGGCGGAGCTTGCGTTTCGATGAAGTTGCCCGCATAGATAAAGTTACTGTTAATGACCCAGCGGCTCGATCAAAATTGTTACCATTTCAGCTTCTTCAGTTTAGTCCAGTGTCTGGCAATAAAGATGATTGCATTTGGATTTATTCTCTCGCAATTAGAGACGAGGAGCTGGCCCCGTTGCTTCACCACATAAAGAGCATGTATCCTGGTAAATTGCCAAAGATAGTTGAACGACAACTTGATAGATGGTATCCCGAGACTATTTAACATATTCTAAACGACAATTAATATTTTGAAGCGCATAGTGTATAATCTGCGTCGCTGAAGGTAAGACATATATCACGCGCTTGATGTCTATATACATTCCGCATCAGGGACTGTCCCCAATTAGCGGCGGACGCCTTGCAATTTGGTAGCCGCGCGCTGGCTAATTGGGGACAGTCCCTGATTACCCCTTCCCCTCATGCTTCCTGTCCACCACCCCCGTCACCATCCCTGGTGAGACGAAGCCGATCGGGTGCATCGACGCGGCGTTCTGCTTTATCTCTCCCGCGATCTTCTCATACTCGCGTTCCATCTCCGGTGTCACCGTGGCGCGGGTGTCCTTCAGTGCGGCTTCGAAGTCGGCCATCGTCACCTCGCCCGCATCCAGGCTGCGGCGCAGTGCGGTCATGCCGGCGCGGCGGGTGAGGTCTTCGAGGTCGGCGCCGGTGAAGCGTTCCGCGCGGCGTGCGATGGCGTCGAGATCGACGTCGCTGGCGAGCGGCATCTTGGCCGTGTGGATGTCGAGGATGCGGCGGCGGCCCGCGGCGTCGGGCACGGTGACATAGACCAGCTCGTCGAGGCGGCCGGGGCGCAACAGCGCGGGGTCGATCAGATTGGGGCGGTTGGTCGCGCCGATGACGACCACCGACTGCATCTCCTCTATCCCGTCCATTTCCGCGAGCAGCGTGTTGACGACGCGTTCCGTCGCCTGCGGCTCACCCACGCCGCCGCCGCGCGCCGGAACCAGCGCGTCGAGTTCGTCGATGAAGATGATGCAGGGCGCGACCTGGCGGGCGCGGGCGAACAGGCGGGCGATCTGCTGCTCGCTCTCCCCATACCATTTGGAGAGAAGGTCGGCGGATTTGGTGGCGATGAAATTGGCCTCCGCCTCGCGCGCGACCGCTTTCGCCAGCAGCGTCTTGCCGGTGCCGGGCGGGCCATAGAGCAGGAAGCCCTTGGCCGGGCGGATGCCCATCCGGCGGAAGGCGTCCGGGTCCTTCATGGGGAGTTCGACGCCCTCCTTGAGCCGCGTTGCGGCCGCATCGAGCCCGCCGATGTCGCTCCAGCGGACATTGGGCGCCTGCACCATCACCTCGCGCATTGCGCTGGGGTGGACGCGCTTCAGCGCGCCGACGAAATCCTCGCGCGTGACGCGCAGATCGTCGAGCACATCGGGCGGGATGGTGGAGGTGGAGAGATCGAGCCGCGGCATGATGCGGCGCACCGCCTCGATCGCTGCCTCACGCGCCAGCGCGGCGATGTCGGCGCCGACGAAGCCATAGGTGGTGCGGGCGAGTTCCGCCACGTCGACGCCCTCGTCGAGCGGCATGCCGCGGGTGTGGATGGCAAGGATCTCGCGCCGGCCGCGCTCGTCGGGCACGCCGACCACGATCTCGCGGTCGAAGCGGCCGGGGCGGCGCAGCGCCTCATCGATCGCATCGGGTCGGTTGGTGGCGGCGATGACGACGAGGTTGGCGCGCGGCTCCAGCCCGTCCATCAGCGTCAGCAATTGCGCGACGAGGCGCTTTTCCGCCTCGCCGGAGACTTGCCCGCGCTTGGGCGCGATGCTGTCGATCTCGTCGATGAAAATGATCGCAGGCGCGGCCTTAGCGGCCGCCTCGAACACGTCGCGCAGCCGCTTTTCGGACTCGCCATAGGCGCTGCCCATGATCTCCGGACCGTTGATCAGGAAGAATTCGGCCTCGCTTTCATTGGCCACCGCACGGGCCAGCCGGGTCTTGCCGGTGCCCGGCGGGCCGTAGAGCAGCACGCCCTTGGGCGGATCGACGCCGAGCCGCTGGAACAGCTCGGGGTAGCGCAGCGGCAGCTCGACCATCTCGCGCAGCTGGTCGATGGTCTCCCCCATGCCGCCGATATCGTCATAGGTCACGTCGGCGCGTCGCGCCTCCTTGGGCTCGGCATATTCGGGCAGCAGCTCGATTTCCGTGCTCTCGTCGATATGGACGATGCCCTTGGGGCTGGTGCTGACCACGGTCAGGCGGATTTCCTGCAGCGCATAGGCGGGCGCCGCCAGCATCTGGCGCAACTGCGGCGGCATGTTGTCCGGCGCGACGCGCTGCTGCCCGGCGGTGGCGACGACATCGCCGGCGACCATCGGGCGACGGAAGAAGTTGCGCTTGAGCGCCTGACCCGAGCCCTGCAAGCGTAGATTCTGCTGCGCCGGGGCGAGCGTGACCTTCTGCGCGGGCTTCGATTCCGCCTTGCGCAGCGTCACCATGTCACCGGTGCCGACCCCGGCATTGGCGCGCTGGAACCCGTCGAGACGGACCACCTCGATACCCTCATCCTCGGCATAAGGGCCGACGGCGATGCTGGCGGTGCTGCGCTTGCCGACGATCTCGACGATATCGCCCTCGGCCAGACCGAGCTGGGCGAGCAGCGCACGCGGCATGCGGGCGATGCCGCGGCCGGCTTCTTCGGGACGGATGTTGGCGACCTGGACTTTGATCGGCTGGGCTTCGCTGTCGGCCAAGATGGGACTCCCCCTCGCGCATTGGTGGAGCGCAGACATAGGAAGGCCGGCAGCGGGTTGCGAGGGCTAATCGGCAGGCGGGTCCGCGACAGCGGCGCGCCATGCCTGCAATCGCACAAAAAATGGGCCGCCTCCACGACAGGAGGCGGCCCGGAAAGTTGGTTTGGGAGAGAGTGCCTGAAAGGCACCGGCGATGTGGGCGGTCACCCGTCATTGTGCAAGTGCGAACAGTGCGCGCGAGGTTGCGAAATCTGCATCTTTTGATCTGGCCATGATGCCGCTTTTGCGTCATGTTGCGGCGCAACTATCCTGTTCAGGCCAGCGCGCCATCCCTGTGCGCTGCACCATGATCGGGCAAGGACCGGGAGAATGAGATGCGCAGGCTGCCCTCGCTGAGCGGGCTGGAAGCCTTTATCGCTGTGGCGAGGCTCGGCTCGGTCAAGGGCGCCGCTGCCGAGCTGGCGCTATCGACGCCCGCGCTTTCCCGCCGCATCCAGACGCTGGAGCGTCACATCGGCGAGCCCTTGTTCGACCGTGACCATCACATGATGCGATTGAACGCGACCGGGGAGCGGCTGCTGAGCGCGCTGGGCCCGGCCATGGATGCGGTGCGCGACGCGGTAGCAGGCGCAGTGAGCAGCGAGAGCGAACTGAGGCTGAAGCTCAACGTGCTGCCGCTGTTCGCGCAGCAGCGCCTGTTCCCGCGCCTGCCCGAGCTGCGCGCGCGCCACCCGCACCTGCATATCGACATCGAAACCAGCGGCCATGGCGAGACGCGGGTCGGCGACGGGGTGGACGCTGCCATTGCGCTCGCGCGCGAGATCGACCCGTCGCTGCACGCGGTGCGGCTGGATCGGGACAAGGTGTTCCCCATCGCTGCAAAACGCTTCGGCGAAGGTCCGGAGCGGATCAGCGTGCCCGAGCATCTGCAGCGGATGACGGTGCTGATCCACCGGGAGATGCCCGAGACGTTCAGCGAATGGCGTATCGCCATCGGCATGCCCTGGCTCGAACCGGCAGGCATCGACATGTTCGATTCCGGGCCGCTGATGCTGGAGGCGGCCGCGCAGGGCGTCGGCGTCGCCTTCATGCATGGCCACCATTTCGAGGACGCGCACGACCCGCGGCTGGTGCGGCTGTTCGATTTCGATATCGACAGCCCCTACAGCTACTGGTTCGTCTGCCGTCCCCGCGCGCTGCAGCGCACCGCGGTCAAGCAATTCCACGACTGGATCGTTGCCGCGGGGATTTGACTCCCCGGTCCCCGACGGGTCGATCCGACGCCGGAGCGTGCGCCCATGGTGGGGCAAGCAGTTCGGCTATTGCGGCTGCTCGTCCTCCCTGTCGACCTGATTGGCGCGGGCGCGTTCGGCGGCGCGGGCCTGGGCGGCCTCGGCAGCGGCCTGGGCAGCGGCTTCAGCCTCTGCCTGCGCACGCGCCTGCGCTTCGGCCTGGGCGCGGGCTCGCGCTTCGGCGCGGGCCTCGGCTTCTTCCTGCGCGCGGGCCTGCGCCTCGGCGCGGGCCTGGGCTTCTTCCTGCGCGCGGGCCTGCGCCTCGGCGCGGGCCTGGGCTTCTTCCTGTGCACGCGCTTGGGCGTCGGCCTCGGCGCGCCGCTGCGCCTCGGCTTGCGCCCGCGCTTCGGCCTCGGCCCGGGCTTGGGCGCGGGCCTCGGCTTCGGCTTGAGCACGGGCGGCAGCGTCGGCCTCGGCACGCGCTTGCGCCTCGGCTTGGGCGCGCGCCTGCGCTTCGGCCTGGGCCTGAGCGCGCGCTTCGGCCTCAGCTCGGGCGGACGCCGCTGCCTGCGCGGCGGATTCGGCCTGGGCTCGTGCCGCAGCCTCGGCGTCGGCGCGGGCGCGAGCGGCGGCGGCATTGTCGCGCTGCCGCTGGGCATCGGCCGCGGCTTCGGCGGCTTCTGCGGCGCCATTGTCCGGCACGGTCAATGGCTCGCCCGGCTCGCTGGGTGCGCCAGCCGGCGCATCGATGCGATCGGGGCGCCGGACCGGTGGGATGCGGGTGCGCGGACGCGTACCGGGCGGCGACGTGCCGGTGCCTGGCGCTGACGGATCGACGGTGACCGGCGGCGGGACCGGCGGATCGACCGTGACCGGCGGCGGGGCGGGCTGGCCCGGTCCGCCGGTGCGGGGTTCTCCGGGGCGCGGATCCCGGGGGCGCGGTTCATCCGGGCGCGGCCTGTCGGGACGCGGTTCACCGGTGCCGCGCGGCGGGCGCGGCGCGGGGTCCGGGGTCGGCTGCGGCACCGGGGTGGAGACACCGCCGGGCAGGTCCGCACCCGGCAGATCGGGGGTGACGCGGGGCGGGGCGCCACGCCGGCCGCCGCGCCGCCAGCCGTCGAAGCGCTGCGCCGCATCGGCGCGGCGACGGCGCTCCTCTTCGAGCCGGCGGTCTTCGTCGCGGCGCCCGGCACGCTCGGCCCGGCGGCGGCGCACCTCGCGCCATTCCTCGCGGTCGCGCCACGTGGGGCGCCAGCCGCCGCTCCAGCCGCTGCCGAACGAATCAAAGCTGAAGCCGAAAAAGCTCTGGCTGGAATAGCTGCTTGCTACCTCGCCATCCCAGCGGCGCTGCAAAGAGGCGGAGAGGATGGAGCGGCCGCGCGCCTGCAGCCGGTCCGCTGCCTCCTGCACGCGCCACGATGGCGTGTCGCTGAGCAGCCGCCCTTCCTGGTCGTAATAGGCCACGAAATCGGGACCGTCATAGGCATAGCTGCGGTAAACATCGCGCACCAGATAGGGCGCGGCCGCGCGCGGGGCATAGAAATACTGGATGACGCCGTCGACGCCCGGTTCGACGATCATCGCCTCGCCAGCGCTCGACACCCAGGCATAGGCATCGCGCCCGTCGAAGCGGAAGGCATAGTCGGGCGGCGCGCTGCCGATGGCGCGGGCGAGACCATCGGCGGTGTCGATCCAGTAATAGGCCTCGATCGGGGCGGGCGCCGGCGGCAGGATGACCGGTGGCGGCGCGGGCGGACGCGCGACCTTGGGGTCGACGGGGCGCGGCGGCAGTGGCGGGCGCTCGACCGGTTCGGGGCGATAGCTCTCCGGCGCCGGCAAGGGCGCATCGGGCGGGGGCACCATGCAGCCCGCCAGCAAAGCCGCCGGCGCAGCGGCGGCTGCCCATCTTAGAGGATTGAATTGCCGAGCCATTATGCCCCTCCCCGCTGCGGTTCAGGCAGGAAAGGTGCCACGGTTATTGTGGCTGGGCAATGAATGACCCTGCCGCGCGACGTTCAGTCGCGGCGCGTGCGGGCGGCAGAATCAGACTGCCACCCGCCCATCATCGTCAAAGCAGGAAATCGGCGCCGGTCAGCGTGTGCAGGCCGTCGATGCGGATGATGAAGTCGGCAACGCCATTGCCGTCGGTATCGCCCTGCACATAGGTGACGCCGCTGATCTGCTCGTAGCGCAACTGGCCCGCGACATTGCCGAAAGCGGCATTGCCGATGAAGCTGAAGCTATTGTCCGCACCACCCGCGATGGCGTCGATCGCGCTGAGGTCGATCTGGTCGCCCTGCGCTTGCGCAAAATCGCCGATGCGGTCGGCAGTCGCGATGGTCGCCCCGCTGTCGCCGCCTGCGAAGACAAAGCGGTCCGCACCGGTACCCCCGTTGAGGAAATCGACGCCGGCGCCGCCGTTGACCACGTCGGTGCCTTCGTGCCCGTAGAGCGTGTCGTTACCGGCACCACCCAGCAGCGTGTCATTATCCAGACCGCCTTCGAGATGGTCGAAGCCATCGCCGCCATCGAGCGTATCGTTGCCGATGTCGCCGAACAGATAGTCATTGCCTTCCTGTCCGTTGAGCTGGTCGTTGCCGGCGCGGCCGTAGAGCGAATCCTGCCCTGCCCCGGCGTTGACGATGTCGATGCCGACGCTGCCGCTGTAATTGTTCCCCAGCGCGTTGAGGGTGATGGTGAGATCGCCGCCCGACTGGTTGCCGATGAACTCGATATCGCCGGCGATGACATAGGTGAGGCCAGCAGTGACCACTTCGACCGTGTCGATCCCGTCGCCGCCATTGGCGATATCGCCGACATTGTCGACCTCCAGCCGGTCATTGCCGCCATCGCCATTCATGGTGTCGGCACCAACATTGCCGAACAGCCGGTCGGAGCCATCGCCGCCGTTCAATATGTCATTGCCGGCACCGCCATTGAGCGTGTCATCTCCCGCACGGCCATCGAGCGTGTCGTCACCCAACTTGCCCGCCAGATTGTTGACGGCGCTGTTGCCGATAACGACGTCGTTGCCCGATCCGGCAACGGCATTCTCGATCACCGAGCCGCGCGCGATGGTGACATTGCCGACCCGGCCGCCGACGTTCGAGAAGGCTTCCTGATTGAGATCGATGCGCTGGTTTTGCGTGAAACGCGAATAGTTCAGCGTATCGGTGCCGCCGTGATCGACCACGGTGTAGGTCACCGAGGGGAATTGCGTGGCGTCATAGATGGCGCGACCCGAGGTATTGCCGAAGCCATAGGTGGTGTTGCCGGTGCGGGTCGTCGTCGGCGTGCCGTAGGCCAGATTGACGGCCAGCACATCGGCGATGATCGGCGACACCACGAACTGGCGGCTGAAGCCCTGCGCAGCGAAATAGGTGTTCTCGGTCTGGTCGAAATAGGACATCACCGTCGTCGCCCAGGCGTCGTTCTGGTAGCTGTTGTCCTGCCCGTAGGTGGCGTTGCCATTATAGGGGCCACCGTGGCCGAGGCCGATGGCATGGCCGATTTCGTGGATATAGGTCTGGAAGGAATAGGTGTTGAGGCCGGTGCCATAGGTCGCCAGCCACTGGGTGCTGACGTTGACTGTGGAGCTGGTGATGATGTTGCCAACCCGCGTCGAGTTGGCAAAGGCACCCGACTGATTGTCGTCCAGCGTGATGTTGGCGGCGCCTGCGATTTCCTGGAAGGTGATGCCGGTCGCGTCCGACCACAGGTTGAACGCCTCCCGCGCCAGATTCTGCCCTTCGGGCGTCAGCGCGGTGACGTTGAAGGTGATGGTGCCGCCGGGCGCAACGTTGAAGTGGCGGGCATTCTGCGTGCCGCCCCAATAGCCATTGAGCAGCTGGTCGGCGATCTGGTCATTGGTGAAAACCGGCAGCGGCGGGGCGACGGTCGCAGCAACACGATAATTGCCGGATTCGCCATCGTTGAACCCGCCGACATCGAGATAGTAGGTGCCGGTTGTGGTCGCGGTGAAACGGATCTGCGAATAAGTGCCACCGCCGCCATCGTCGTTTTCGGCAAGCTGGGTGGAACCGTTGGTACCGAACAGGCGGATGAAAGTATCGGGATCATTGGCACCGCCAGTGGCGCTGGTGCGGAACAGATAGCTCTGCCCGGCGACGAGATCGACACGGTACCAGTCATGGTCCCCCGCTGCATCGAGCACGCCGGCGACGACCGGGCCGTCGACTGTCAGGCTGGCGGTCGTCGCAGAACTGCCGGGGATGGCATCGGCGAGGTCCGACGCCGCGGTCAGGCGGAAATTGCCGGTCTCGAGATCGTTGTAGGCAGCGACATTGACGAAATAGGTGCCGCTGGTGGTCGCCGTGAAGACGATGCGCGAATAGGTGTTGCCGGGGAATGCGATGTCGTCATTCTCGGCAAGCAGCGTGCCGGCGCTGTTGTGCAGGCGCAGATAGCTGTCCTGGATATCGCCCGCGCCGGTCGCACCGACCGTGAAGGTGTAGGTCTGCCCGGCGGTGAGCGTAACGCGGTACCAGTCGCGGTCCCCCAGCGTGTCGATGACACCGTTCACAGACGAACCGATCGCCAGCGTGACGGTGCTGCTGGTGTCGCCGGGCACGGTATCGACGAAGACGAGGTCGGTCGGCGGTGCGCCATCGATGGTGTCGAGGCCCAGCGAGACGACGGTCGCGCGCGATCCGCCCACGCTGGTGAGCGTTACGGTCGATTCCCGGACGTCGAAGCTGCCGGTCAGGCCGGCCGTGCCGGTGGCCACTCCGCCGGAGAGGAGCCCGCTGCTGCCGCGGCCATCGCTGTCGACGGGCGAGCGCTTGCTGTCATAGGCGCAACAGTCCGCGCAAGAGCAGCCTTCCTGATGTGCGATCAGACCGTCCGCCAGTGCAAAGTCGTCGTTCGGGATGAACAGCTTCATGAAAAGTCCCCTCGCTCATGGTCCCGTCGGTTTTAGCGGTGCTGCGCCAGTTCCTGCGTGACTTGTCTCACAATTTCTTCGCCCAGTCGCGTCAAATCCGCCCGCTCCAATTGCCTGTCGACCACGTCTACCGCAATTTCGAGAAAGTCGTGGGCGGCACTGCCCTGCCGGTAGCTGACCCGCGCCAGCGCCGTCCCCGGGCGGGACAGATCGAGCGCGATCGCGACATCGAGCCCTTCTGCTGCACGGTCGGCCGCGCCGAGCCCGGCTGCGACCTGCCGGCGCAGCAGGGTGCAGGCATTCTCGGCGGGTACAGCCGGATTGGCCTTGTCGGCAAATCGCCGGGCGGAATCGCCGGACAGAACGCATTGCACGGCCGGCGCGCGCGAAGGAGGCTGGTTGGACATGGCGCAGGCCGTCTCCATCAGGGCAAGACATACCACCAAAAGGCGCATCGGCAGCGGCATAGCGATGGTTTAGGGAAGTCATCTGCGCAAGTCGACCGCGATTCGCTGTCATCGCCCGACGGCGCTGTCGCCGCTTGCCTCTCCCGAACAAATATGGAACAGCGCCACGCATGTCTTTGACTCATATTTCCGTCCGCGGCGCGCGCGAGCATAATCTCAAAGGGATCGACGTCGATCTGCCGCGCGACAAGTTGATCGTCATCACCGGCCTTTCCGGCTCGGGCAAATCCTCGCTCGCCTTCGACACTATCTATGCCGAAGGGCAGCGGCGCTATGTCGAGTCGCTGTCGGCCTATGCCCGGCAGTTTCTGGAGATGATGCAGAAGCCCGATGTCGAGCATATCGACGGGCTGTCTCCAGCGATCAGCATCGAGCAGAAGACGACCAGCCGCAATCCGCGCTCGACCGTCGCCACCGTCACCGAAATCTACGATTATATGCGCCTGCTGTGGGCGCGGGTCGGCATTCCCTATTCGCCTGCGACCGGTCTGCCCATCGCCGCGCAGACCGTCAGCCAGATGGTCGACCGGGTGATGGCGCTGCCCGAGGGCACGCGCGCCTATCTGCTCGCGCCGGTCGTGCGCGGCCGCAAAGGCGAGTATCGCAAGGAACTGGCGCAGTGGCAGAAGGACGGCTTCACCCGCGTACGCATCGACGGCGCTTTCTACGAGATCGACGAGGCTCCGGCGCTCGACAAGAAATACAAGCATGACATCGAGGTGGTGGTCGACCGCATCGCCGTGCGCGAGGGCATCGAGGGCCGGCTGGCCGACAGTTTCGAGACCGCGCTGAAACTGGCCGAGGGGCTGGTGTATCTCGATCTGGCCGATGGGACGGTGGACTCCCTCTCCCCTTCAGGGGAGAGGGCCGGGGAGAGGGGGAGTCAAACCAGCCTTGGCGCGACTGCCCCTCTCCCAACCCTCTCCCCTAAAGGGGAGAGGACTTCAGGCATGAAAAACACCGGACTGCCCGCCAACCGCATCGTCTTCTCCGAAAAATTCGCCTGCCCCGTCTCCGGCTTCACCATCGCAGAAATCGAACCACGCCTGTTCAGCTTCAACGCGCCGCAAGGGGCCTGCCCGGCCTGCGATGGCCTGGGCGAAAAGCTGCTGTTCGACGAGGACCTGGTCGTCCCCAATCATGCGCTGTCGATCAAGCAGGGCGCAGTGGTGCCATGGGCCAAGTCCAACCCGCCCTCCCCCTATTACATGCAGGTACTGGCCAGCCTCGCCAAGGCCTATGGCTTCTCGCTCGACACGCCGTGGCGCGACCTGCCGGGCGAGGTGCAACTGATCATCCTGCACGGCACCGGCGGCAAGCCCGTCACCCTCACCTTCATGGACGGGCGCAAGAGCTACAGCGTCAACAAGCCGTTCGAGGGTGTGATCGGCAACCTCAACCGGCGGATGCTGCAGACCGAGAGCGCATGGATGCGGGAGGAGCTGTCCAAGTTCCAGCAACCGCACCCGTGCGAGACCTGCGGCGGCGCGCGGCTGAAGCCCGAGGCGCTGGCGGTGAAGATCGCGGGCGAAGACATCAGCCTCTCCGCCCGGCGCAGCGTGCATGATGCGCTCGACTGGTTCTCTACCCTCGCGCCGAAGCTGACCGCGCAGCAGCAGCAGATCGCGACGCCGATCCTCAAGGAAATTGTCGAGCGGCTGGGCTTCCTCGACAATGTCGGGCTCGACTATCTCAATCTCGACCGCACCAGCGGCACCCTTTCCGGCGGGGAGAGCCAGCGCATCCGGCTGGCCTCGCAGATCGGCTCGGGCCTGTCCGGCGTGCTCTATGTCCTCGACGAGCCGAGCATCGGCCTGCACCAGCGCGACAATGACCGGCTGCTGGTGACGCTGCGGCGGCTGCGCGACCTCGGCAACACCGTCATCGTCGTCGAGCATGACGAGGATGCGATCCGCGCTGCCGACTGGATCGTCGATATGGGCCCGGGCGCGGGCGTGCATGGCGGAGAGATTGTCGCGCAGGGCACACTCAAGGAAGTGCTCAAAGCGAAGAACAGCCTGACCGCCGACTATCTGACCGGACGGCGCGAAATTGCCGTGCCCAAGGAGCGCCGCATCGCTGCCAAGGGCGATGGCACGCAGATCCGCACCCGCGCCAAGCCAGAGGCCAAGCCGACCAAGAAGCAGCTCAAGCTCCTCGAAACACAGGGCAAGTTCATCGAACTGGTCAATGCCCGTGCCAACAATCTGCTCGGGGTTACCGCGCGCATCCCGGTCGGCACCTTCACCTGCGTCACCGGCGTGTCGGGATCGGGCAAATCCTCGCTGATCATCGACACGCTGCAGGCGGCGGCCAGCCGGGCGCTGAACGGCGCGCGGGTGATCGCCGGGCCACACGACGCGCTGACAGGGCTCGAATTTTTCGACAAGGTGATCGACATCGACCAGTCGCCGATCGGTCGCACCCCGCGCTCCAATCCGGCGACCTACACCGGTGCCTTCACCACCATCCGCGACTGGTTCGCCGGGCTGCCCGAAAGCCTCGCGCGCGGTTACAAGCCCGGGCGCTTCAGTTTCAACGTCAAGGGCGGGCGCTGCGAGGCGTGCCAGGGCGACGGCCTGATCAAGATCGAGATGCACTTCCTGCCCGACGTCTATGTGACCTGCGAGGTGTGCCACGGCCAGCGCTACAACCGCGAGACGCTGGAGGTGAAGTTCAAGGGCAAGAGCATCGCCGACGTGCTCGACATGACGGTCGAGGATGCGACCGACTTCTTCAAGGCGGTGCCGGCAATCCGCGACAAGATGGCGATGCTGGAGGAGGTCGGCCTCGGCTATCTCAAGGTCGGGCAGCAGGCGACGACGCTGTCGGGCGGAGAAGCGCAGCGGGTGAAACTGTCCAAGGAACTCAGTCGCCGCGCTACCGGCAACACGCTCTACATCCTCGACGAACCGACCACCGGCCTCCATTTCGAGGATGTCCGCAAACTCCTGGAAGTGCTGCACGCGCTGGTCGAACAGGGCAACACCGTGGTGGTGATCGAGCACAACCTCGACGTCATCAAGACCGCCGACTGGATATTGGACCTGGGGCCCGATGGCGGCGTGAAGGGCGGCGAGATCGTCGCCGAAGGGACACCGGAAGATGTCGCGGCCAACCCGCGCAGTTACACGGGGCAGTATCTGAAGCCATTGCTGGGCGGCTAGGGCAGCCGTTCGCGGCCAACGCAGACCAAGCGCGATGGGCTGTATGAAGAACATGTACTCCGCACACCCTCCGTCGCCCCGTGCTCGACACGGGGTTTGGCTGTCCTTCTCGCCTGCCGGAGCGAAGTGAAGCCGAGCCCCGGATCAAGTCCGGGGCGACGCTGGTGTGCGCCGTCCGGCGTCGGGCCGTGAGCACACGGACGACCAGCGCCGCGCCATAGCGTGTCTCAAGCTGTTGTTATAACTGATTAAAAACTGTTGCCTCCGCATTAAGCATGGCCATTTACCATTCTTGAAATGCCCTTCCCCTATCTTCTGGCCCCGTCTGGCGTCTTGCCACGCATCAGACAGACGTTTCGGGTAAAAGGGACCAGCTTTCATGCGCACATTCCATCATCGCGTCGCAGCCGGCGTGGTGCTGGCGACCGCCGCCTTCTCCGCAGCGACGGTGCACGCCGCGCCGGTTACCACGCAAGCCACCGTCAAGGTCCGTGTTCTCAAGCAGATCACCGTCACCAAGACCGCAGATCTCGACTTCGGCACCATCGTTGCCGGCGCCGCGGCATCGACCGTCGGCGTTTCGACGGCATCGAGCCGTACCTGCGGTGCGGGCCTGACCTGCACGGGCACCGCGAGTGCTGCCAACTTCAACATATCGGGCACCAACAACGCGGTCGTCACCGTTACCGGAGACAATAGCGTGACGCTCGCCAACGGTACTGGCGGCACGATGACCGCCGCGCTGACGCGCAGCGCGTCGACGATCACGCTCGCCAACTCGAGCGCGGTCGGTGGCTCGTTCCAGGTCGGCGGCACCCTCAACATCGCCGCAAACCAGGCCGACGGAAACTATACCGGTACGTTCAACGTCACCGTCGACTATCAATAAGAAGCCCCTCCCGCCGGCATAGTGCCGGCGGGAGCAGTATCCGGCTGCCGGAGCCGACGGGCCAACCCGATGAAAGGGTGCGCCGTCGCTTGCCGCCACGCCCGACTTGCGGCGCACGCCCATCGCGGGCACAGCAGGGCCATGCCTGCCACACCCGCCTGGCCGCCGCGTTCTGCGCCACGCCTGTTCATCGACGGCGAATTGGCCACCGGCCAATCGCGGGTGCTCGATGGCAATGCGGCCCATTATCTGGGCAGCGTGATGCGGGTGGCGCCCGGCGATGCTGTGATCCTGCTCGACGACATCAGCGGCGAATGGGCGGCGCGTGTCGAGGCGGTGGTCAAGCGCGCGGTGACGGTGACGCTGGTCGAGCGCCTGCGCCCGCGCGAGTGCGTGCCCGACCTGTGGCTGTGCATCGCGCCGGTCAAGAAACCGCATTTCGATCTGGTGGTGGAAAAGGCTACCGAGCTGGGTGTCGGCAGGCTGGTACCGGTGCTGATGCGACGCAGCGTGGTCGACAAGGTCAATGGCGAGCGCGTGCGCAGCATCATGACCGAGGCGGCCGAGCAATGCGCGCGCACCGCTCTGCCAGAGCTTGCGCCGCTGGTGCCGCTGACAGGACTGCTGGCAGACTGGCCCGGCGAGCGCGCCCTCTATTTTGCCGACGAGACCGGCGGCGCGCCGGCGCTGGCGGCCTTTGCGGGCCATGACGGGCCGGCGGCAATCCTGATCGGGCCGGAAGGCGGGTTCGATCCGGCCGAGCGCGCCGCGATCCGCGCGCTGCCCCAGGCCAGGCCCGTCTCGCTCGGCCCGCGCATCCTGCGCGCCGAGACAGCCGCCATCGCCGCCGCAGCGCTGTGGATGGCGGCCGCCGGCGACTGGCGGAGCTGAGCGATCCTGTCGGCCACGCCGCTACTCAAGCCAACCTTAACCATTCTGCCCTAGGGCGGAAAGGATGTGGACCGGACCAGCCGCACCATCCCCCGCCAGCCGCGGTCGCGCCCCTTCGCGCGCGCGCCGCGCCGTGCTCGCATGGGCGCTGGCGCTGCTGATCGCCCCGTCCTCGCCGGTCCATGCGCAGGTCGCGCGGTCGATGACCAACGGCGGGTTCGAATCCAACGACCCGCAGGGCGCAGGCACACCGAACTTCCAGATTTTCGCCTCGTCTGCGGTGCCGGGCTGGGAGGCGTCGACCAGCGAAATCGAGCTGTGGGACACCAATTTCAACGGCATCCCCGCGCATAGCGGCAATGTGTTCGCGGAAATGAACGCCAACGCGCCGGGCACGCTCTACCAGAATATCTGCCTGACCAATGGCGAGACCCTGCGCTGGTCTTTCGCCCATCGCGCACGCACGGGCGGGCCGGCGACGCAGACTGCCGTGTTCCAGATCGCCAACAGCGCCGGCACGGTGCTGCAGACACTGGCCACCCAGGCATCGACGACGGCGCAGGGCTGGAACGTCAACGCCAATACGGCCGGCGTCACTTACACCGGCGCCAGCGGGCTTCAGCGCGTGCAGTTCGTCACCACCGATGCCGGATCGTTCGGCAATTTCCTCGATACCATCACACTCGATCTGGTGCCGTTCCTCGAATATTCGGTGGCGACCGCGAGCGGGAACGAGAATGTCCCCACCGCCAACCTGCCGACCTTGCTGGTGTCCGGCAATGTCCCGACCGCCTTCACCGTGCCGGTCACCGTCACCGGCGGCACCGCGACGCTGGGCGTCGATTATACCACGCCGGGCAATGCGACGACGTTCAACGTCACCATCCCGGCGGGAAACTACAGCCTGCAAGCGGTGGCGCTGGGCATCAGCATCACCAACGACAGCGAGCGCGAGTTCGACGAGACGATTGCGCTTTCGGTCGGCACCGGCAGCAACCACATCATCTCCAGCACCGGAACCTGCGGCAGCGCAGGCCGATCGACCACCACCTACACCATCGTCAACGACGATACCGCACGCGTCGCGGGCACGCCGCCGACTTTGGTCTGCCCGGTGGGGACAACGGTGTTCGACTGGGACACGCGGACATGGACGGCGGGATCGCTGACCAACAGCTATGCGGTCACCAACATCGGGTCGGTGCTGTTCGGCATCACCAACCCCAATGGCGTGTTCCTCAACAACGCGACCTATGGGGGACTGTCCCCGGCGCGCCAGAATGCGATGACCGGCGGCTTTTCTCCCGCGCAATTCTCCCTGGCGCAACTGGTCAACCTGACGTCCCAGACCGCCGTGGTGACGACGACGATCACCCTGCCGACAGCGGTGCCCGGGCTGCAGTTCCGGATCTTCGACGTCGATTTCAATGCAGCACAATTCGCGGACAGGGTGACCGTGACCGGCACATTCGGCGGCACCACCGTCACGCCGGTGCTGACCAATGGCGTGTCCAACATCGTCACCGGCAACAGCGCCATCGGCGATGCGACCTCGGCTGACGCAAGCGCGGACGGCAATGTGGTGGTGACCTTCTCCTCGCCGGTCGACACCATCGTCATCACTTATGGCAACCACACCACCGCGCCGGCCGACCCGGGGCAGCAGGCGATCACGCTGCACGACATCACCTTCTGCAACCCGCAGGCAGCGGTTACCATCGACAAGACCAGCAGCATCCTGAGCGATCCGGTCAATGGCACGACCAATCCCAAGTTCATTCCTGGCGCGACCGTGCAATACTGCATCCTGGCGAGCAATGCCGGCAGCGCGACGACGACGGCGATTGCGATAACCGACAGCCTGCCGGCGACCGTGACCTATGTGCCCGGCAGCATGACCAGCGCGACCAGTTGCGCCGGCGCGGGAACGTCCGAGGATGACAATGCCAGCGGCGCGGACGAGAGCGATCCGTTCGGCATGCAGATCAGCGGCACGACCATCGGCGGCACGGCGGCCAGTCTGGGACCGGCGACCAGCTTTGCGATGCGCTTCAACGCGACGGTGAACTGAGCGCGCTACTCGACCGAAACGATCTCGATCGCGCCGGGCCTGCCGCTGAAGTCCAGCACATCGCCCGCCTCCCCCTCCATCAGTGCGCGGCTGAGCGGCGCGTGAAAGGACAAGAGGTCACTTGCCGGATCTGCCTCGTCATCGCCGACGATGGTGATGGTCCGCCGTTGTCCCGACAGCATGAACTCGACGCGTGAGCCGATACCGACCCGCCCCGGCGGCGGCGTGGGAGCGAGTTCGACCGTCGCCATCCGCGTGCGCCAATAGCGCAGGTCGCGCTGCACCGGATCTGGCTCGGCAGGCGTATCGACGCCGCGAGGCAATGCCTCCAGTGCCGCGACCTTCGCTTCGATCAGCGCCAGTCCGCGCCGAGTGACCCAATTGGGCCCGGGCGGGATGGGCAGTTCGAAACGCGGTTCCTTGTGATCGTCATCGCCTTCCCGGCGGAATGCCACGCTCATCTGCTGTTTCCTTTCGAGCCTATATGGGGGCGGTCGGCAGCAACCCCAAATCCCCCTAGCGCTCCCTATCGCCGCACAGTAATGCGCCGGCATGAGCACGAGACAGGTTTCAGATCAGAGCGATCCGTTCATCGAAAGCAAGGCCGATCTGATCGCGCCGATGGCGAAAGGCGAAAAGCCGAAGGAGCGCTGGCGCATCGGCACCGAACATGAAAAGTTCGTCTATCGCCGCACCGATTTTGCCGCGCCGTCCTATGACGAGCCGGGCGGCATCCTGGATCTGCTCAACGGCCTGATGCGCTACGGCTGGGAACCGGTCGTCGAAGGCGGCAAGGTGATCGCGCTTGCCGGGGAAGATGGCAACATCAGCCTCGAACCTGCCGGGCAGCTCGAGCTCTCCGGCGCGCCGCTGGTCAACCTGCACCAGACCTGCGCCGAAACCGGCCGGCATCTCAAGCAGGTCAAGGAAGTCGGCGAAGAGCTGGGCCTCGGCTTCCTCGGTCTCGGCATGTGGCCGGACAAGACGCGTGAGGCGCTGCCGATCATGCCCAAGGGCCGCTATGCCATCATGCTGCGGCACATGCCGCGCGTCGGCAGCATGGGGCTGGACATGATGCTGCGCACCTGCACCATCCAGACCAACCTCGATTATGCCAGCGAAGCGGACATGGTGCAGAAGTTCCGCGTTTCGCTGGCGCTGCAGCCGCTGGCGACCGCGCTCTTCGCCAATTCGCCCTTCACCGAGGGCAAGCCCAACGGCTTCCTGTCGTACCGCAGCCACATCTGGACCGATACCGATCCGGCGCGCACCGGCATGCTGCCGTTCGTGTTCGAGGATGGCTTCGGCTTTGAACGCTATGTCGACTATATGCTCGACGTGCCGATGTATTTCGTGTTCCGCGATGGCAAATACATCGACGCGGCGGGGCTGAGCTTCCGCGATTTTCTGCGCGGCGAGCTGTCCGTTCTGCCCGGCGAAAAACCGACGCGCAGCGACTGGATCGACCACCTCTCCACCGCCTTCCCCGAAGTCCGGCTGAAAAGCTTCCTCGAGATGCGCGGGGCCGATGGCGGGCCGTGGAACCGCATCTGCGCGCTGCCAGCGCTGTGGGTGGGCCTGCTCTACGACCAGGGCGCGCTCGATGCGGCGTGGGACGTGGTCAAGGACTGGAGCATCGCCGGGCAGCAGCGACTGCGCGACGAGGTGCCGCGGCTCGGCCTCGAGGCGACTGCGCCCGATGGCCGCCGCCTGCTCGATGTCGCCAGAGAGGTGCTGGAGATTGCCAGCGCCGGGCTGGCGGCGCGCGGCGAGGTCAATTCGATGGGCGACAGCGAGGTCGGCTTCCTGCGCCCGCTGCTCGACATCGTGGCCGAGGGCAAGACGCCGGCGGACCGGTTGCTCGAGCGCTATCATGGCGAATGGGGCGGCGACATTGCGCGCGTCTACGGTGAAAAGAGTTTCTGAGACGGCGCCCGGCGACTGTCACAAACCGTCTTGTTTCTGCAACAGTGCTTGAGAATCGTCACGCGGTTCGCCGCGTCACGTTGATTCTGCGGCGCAGCAATCTATTCGGCTCGGGCATCCGGCGCATCATTGTTGCGCCGTACCGATTCTGCTTCCTGCCCCACTGCAAGGATTGACCGATGCGCGCTAACTCTCCCCGCCTGTTGTTCGCTGCCGTGCTTGCCAGCACCGCCCTCACCTCGCCTGTCTTTGCCCAGGACAGCACCACGACGGCTGATGACGACGGCCTCGAAGACATTGTCGTCACCGCCCAGCGGCGCGAGGAAAATCTGCAGGACGTGCCGATTTCGGTCACTGCGCTCGGTGGCGACCGGCTCGACGCCATCACCGCAGGCGGCGTCGACATCCGCGCGCTCTCGGCACGTGCCCCCAGCCTGATCGTCGAAAGCTCGTTCGGCCGCACCTTCCCCCGCTTCTACATCCGCGGTCTCGGCAACACCGATTTCGATTTCAACGCCTCGCAGCCGGTCAGCCTGGTCTATGACGAGGTGGTTCTGGAAAACCCGATCCTCAAGGGCTTCCCGATCTTCGACCTCGATCGCGTGGAAGTGCTGCGCGGGCCCCAGGGCACGCTGTTCGGCCGCAACACCCCGGCCGGCATCGTCAAGTTCGATTCGGTCCGCCCCGGCGAGGCGACCAACGGCTATGGCCGCATCTCCTACGGCCGCTACAATGCCATCAATGCCGAAGGTGCGTTTGGCACCCGCCTGTCCGATGCCGCATCGTTCCGCCTGTCTGCGCTCTATCAGCGTCAGGACGATTATGTCGACAATGTGCTGCCGTCGGGCACCACGCGCGACGCGTTCGAAGGCTATGAGGAATTTGCCGCGCGTGCCCAATTGCTGCTCGAGCCGACCGATCAGCTCGACATCTTGCTCGGCGGTCAGATCCGCACGCTCGACGGCACCGCGCGCCTGTTCCGCGCCAATGTCTTCACGCGCGGCCAGCGCGGCCTCAATGCGAATTTCCGTCGCAACCGGGTTTCGGTGGACGGGCAGAACGAACAAGAGGTCGATACCTGGAACTTGTCGGCGCGCATCAGCTACGATGCCGGTCCGGTCGATATCATTTCGGTCACCAGCTATTGGGATGGCGACGCCACCTCTGTCGGCGATGTCGACGGCGGTTTTGGCGCCAACTTCCTGCCGCCGAACCTGACCGGGCCGGGGCAGATCCCCTTCACAGCCGAAACGCGTGACAGCGTGCCGAGCCTGAGCCAGTTCACCCAGGAGCTGCGGATCGCCAGCAACGGGGACGGTCCGCTGTCCTACCAAGCTGGATTCTTCTACTTCAACGAAGACCTGACCATCGTCAGCGAAAATTATTCGACGTTGGGTGACCCGAACAACGCAACGGGCGGCGTCAACATCCTCGTCAGGCAAGATCAGGAAAGCGAGGCGTTCGGCCTGTTCGGTTCGCTGAGCTACCAGATCACCGATGCGCTGACCCTGACCGGCGGCATCCGCTACAATGACGACAGCCGCGACTTTGTGGTGGTGCGCAGCCGCGATACGCAGTTCCCCAATTTCCTGCAGAACCCGCTGGGCACGGTGACGCGGTCGGTGGATGACGACACCATCACCTGGGATGTCAGCGCCACCTATGCCGCGTCCGAAGACCTCAACCTCTATGCCCGTGTTGCCCGCGGCTATCGCGCGCCGTCGATCCAGGGCCGCGTGCTGTTCCCGCCGGCGACCGCGACCCCGCTGGAATCGGGCGTCACCATCGGCGATTCGGAAACCATCCTGTCGTGGGAAGCCGGGCTTAAGTCGACCTTCCTCGACGGACGCGGCCGCTTCAACCTCGCCGGGTTCCTGTACAATCTGAATAATGCACAGCTCACCGCAGTGGGCGGCGGCGTCAACGCCAACCGCCTGATCAATGCCGACAACGTCCGTGGCTACGGCTTCGAGGCCGATCTCGAACTGCGTCCGGTGCCCGAACTGACGCTGACCGCTGGTCTTTCCTACAACCACACCGAGATCGACAGCCCCGGCCTGACCACCGCGGCCTGCGGCGCGGTGCGCACCGACACCATCACCAATGTCTCGCTGTGCACCATCCTCGACCCGATTGTGGTACCGGCGGCACCCTTCTCTGCGGCGATCGTCAACATCGACGGCAACAGCCTGCCGCAGAGCCCGCGCTGGATCGCCAACTGGACGGCCCGCTACGCCATCCCGGTCGGCGATGGCGAGGTCTATGCCTATACCGACTGGGCCTATCGGTCGAAGATCAACTTCTTCCTCTACAACTCGGTCGAGTTCCAGGATCGCAGCCTGCTCGAAGGCGGTCTGCGCATCGGCTACAAGACCGACAGCTATGACGTATCGGCTTTCGTCCGCAACATCACTGCCGACACCTCGGCGGTGGGCGGCATCGACTTCAACAACCTGACCGGCTTCGTCAACGAACCCCGCATCTGGGGCATCGAATTCGGCTACAACTTCTGATCGGATCGCAGGAGGGGCGCTGGCATGGCCGGCGCCCCTTTTCCTTGCGCAACCGGCAGTGCACTAGCGTATTGCATCACCAATACACTTCTGCTATCCCTCGCCGTCACGGCTTGTGGGGACAAGTGAGAGGGGTTTGGGAACGATGTACAGCGAGACAGATCTGACCGCAGCGGTCGCGGCAGGGGCCATCAGCCCCGAGGCGGCACAGGCCCTGCGCGACCATGCGGCCGCCGCCCGATCGGGGCCTGCGGTCGATGAGGAGCATTTCCGGCTGATCACCGGCTTCAACGATATTTTCGTGACCATCGCAGCGGTGATCCTGCTGGTGGCGATGGCCTGGATCGGCGAAGCGGCGCACGATGCGCTGGCAGGCATGCTGGTGGCCGCCTCCGCCTGGGGCCTCGCTGAATTCTTCACCCGCAAACGCCGCATGGCCCTGCCGTCGATCGTGCTGCTGCTGGCCTTCGTGGGTGGCGTGGCAGCCACCTTCATCGGCCTGCTGACCGAGCATGGCGAACGCTGGTTCGGTACCAACCCCGACGAGCAGCTGGTGGCATTCATCGGCGCCGGCATCGCGCTCGCCACGGCGGGCGCTGCCCTGCTGCACTGGCGGCGGTTCATGGTGCCGATCACCGTGGCAGCCGGAACGGCTGCATTGGTCGGGACGGTCGTCGCGCTGATCGTCGCCGCGATCGGCCCGGACAATTTCAGCAAGAATGCGGTGCTGTCGATGGTATTGGTCGGCGGTATCGGCGTGTTCGCGCTGGCGATGAACTGGGACCGCAGCGACCGCAGCCGCGTCACCCGCCGCAGCGACGTGGCCTTCTGGCTGCACCTGCTGGCGGCACCGATGATCGCCCATCCGTTGTTCAGCCTGCTCGGCGTGTCCGACGACGGGGTGATCGGGATCGGCGGCGCCATCGGGGTGATCGCCCTGTACCTGACCTTCGGCCTCATCGCGCTGACCATCGACCGGCGGGCGCTGCTGGTCTCGGCGCTTGCCTATGTGCTGTTCGCCATGACCCAGCTGTTCCGCTCGGCAGGCGCTGTCGAACTCAATGTCGCACTCACCGCACTGGTGATTGGCTCCGCCCTGCTGCTGCTCTCCGCCTTCTGGCACAGCGCACGCGGTGCGATTGTCGGACTGCTGCCGGACGGCGTGCGGGCGCTGGTGCCCGCGGCTGGCGCTGTCTCGCAGAGCGCCTGATTGGAGGGGCCGTCGCTCCGGCGAACGCTGGAGCGATGGCCTATTCCACCAGTTTCAGTAATCGCCGCTCCAGGGGCGCAAGCACGCCGGCCAGATCGTGGCCGCGCTTGAGCGTAGCCCCGCCCTCTCCCACCAATGTCCACAGGCCCTGCTTGAGACGGAGCGCCGGGCGCTTCTCGATGCGTATCTCCGGCCGCTCGGCAGCACGGCGAAAGGCGCTGAACACCGCGGCATCGCGGGAAAAATCCATCGCATAATCGCGCCACTGGCCGGCTGAGACCATGCGGCCGTAGAGGTCGAGGATGCGCGTCAGTTCGATCCGGTCGAACCCGACCTGGCCGGGAACCTGCTGCGGAAACGGTGTGACGATCCCCAAGCGTCAGGCCCGGTCGCGCTTGTCGGCGACTGCGGCGTCGCGCTCTTCCATCAGCGTGGCGATGCGCTTCTGCAGCTCGGTGAGCTGGCAGGCGAGCAGTTCCAGCTTCTGTGTCTGCGGGTCGAGCTGATCGCAGCACGTGCCATAGGGCACGAAATCGCGGGCATATTCGCGTGCATCGACCAGCGTCGGCTTGGCCGGGATGCCCACCATCACTGCGCCGGGCAGGACATCCTTGGTCACCACCGCATTGGCGCCGACGCGGGCGCGCTCGCCCACGGTGATCGGGCCGAGGATCTGTGCGCCGGAACCGACGATGACGCCGTCCTTGAGCGTCGGGTGGCGCTTGCCGGCGATGCCGTTGGCCGGATCGGTCCCACCCAGGGTAACGCATTGGTAGATGGTGACATTGTCACCGATTTCCGCCGTCTCGCCGATCACGGTAAAGCCATGGTCGATAAACAGATGCTTGCCGATCTTGGCGCCAGGGTGGATGTCGATCGCGGTCAGCGCCCGGCTGATGTGGTTGACCAGGCGGGCGAGGAAATAGAGCTCGGCCTCGAACAGCCAGTGCGCCACCCGGTGCATGCCGACCGCCCACAGGCCAGGGTACAGCAATATTTCCCAGTGCGACCGGGGAGCGGGATCGCGCGCCTTGATCGAGGCGAGATAGTCGATGAGCGACGTCAGCATGGGTTGTCCTCCCCCTAGGTGCACATTGGCAGCCCCGCACCACTTGACAATGGGCAACTTAGAGACAATTTCGATTATTGGGAAGCGCGTGATAGAGAGAGCCTGATGCAAGCCTATCTCCCCACGCTCAAGCAGCTGCAATATCTTGTCGCGCTCAAGGCGCACGGACACTTCGGTCGTGCCGCCGATGCCTGCTTCGTCACCCAGTCGACCCTGTCCGCCGGCATCCGTGAGCTGGAATCGCTGCTCGGCATCATGCTGGTGGAGCGGACACGGCGCGTGGTGCGCTTCACACCACTGGGCGACCGCATCGTCGAGCGCGCCCACCGTGTGCTGCGCGAGGCCGAGGAGCTGGCGGAGCTGGCGGCTGCCGCCGGCACACCGCTGGCGGGGGATTTGAGGATGAGCGTCATCCCGACCATCGCCCCGTTCCTGCTGCCGCGGCTGTTGCCGCAACTGCGCGCCGAGCGCCCGGAACTGAAGCTGTTCCTGCGCGAGGAAACCAGCCACGCCGCCTGCGAATCCCTGCATCATGGCCAGGTCGACTGCGTGCTGCTGGCGCTGCCCTATCATTGCGGCGACGTCGAATATGAGCAGCTGTTCGAGGACCGGCTGCTGCTCGCTGTGCCGGGTAACGGGCCCGACCTTCCGGCCAAGATCAATCCCGCCTCCATCGATCCCGACAGCTTCCTGCTGCTCGAAGACGGCCATTGCCTGAAGGATCATGCGCTGGCGGCGTGCAACCGGCCCGATCTCAGGACCGGTGCCCGCATGATGGGCACTTCGCTGCACACGCTGGTGCAGATGGTCGACAACGGTCTGGGGGTGACGATGCTGCCAGAACTGGCAGTCGACGCCGGCCTGCTCGACCAGACCCAGGTGGTCACCCGGCCGCTCGATTCCCAGCATGACACGCGCACGGTGGCGCTGGTCTGGCGCAAGAACAGCCCCCGCCAGAAGGAGTTTCATCTTCTTGCTGAAATCATGCGCAAGCATTGGGGCCAGGGACTGAAAACGCTGCTCGCGGCCTGACGCTGCACCGCTGCGACTGACGCGCTACCCCCAACCGGCGGCGCGATCGGCATCCGTGGCGCGCGGTTCCACCCAGCGCGGCGGGCCGCTTGCCAAAATTTCCTTCTTCCACAAGGGCACGTCCGTCTTCAGACGGTCGATGAGGAAGGCGGTGGCGGCAAGCGCCGCCTCCCGGTGCGCGCTGGCAGCGGCGACCAGCACGATCCGCTCTCCGGCGGCCAGTGCGCCGACGCGGTGGATGAGGGTGACGGCCGCGAGCGGCCAGCGGTGCATCGCCTCGCCCGCCAGCCGCTCGAGCGCCTGCACGGTCATCTGCGGGTGGTGGTCGAGGAACAGGGTGGCGACACCGTCATCACTGCGGACATGGCCGATGAAGCTCGCCACCGCACCATGCGGGCCGAGCCGTGCCAACTCCGCGCCGCAGTCGAAATCGTCCGTGCCGATACGGACCGTCATCATCCGCCGGTCACCGGCGGAAACAGCGCGATCTCCGTGGCGGTGCCGATGGCCGCATCGAGCGGGACCATCGCCCCGTCGAGGGCAGCGCGGATCCGTGCCGGGTCCGCAAACACTGCGGCGCCGGCCGGATCGCGCCCGGCCAACCAGCCGACCAGATCGGCAATGGTCTCCAGATGCGGCGGCAGTGCCAGCGCCTCGGCATCGCGCCCCATGCCTTCGCGCACCCAGGCAAAATAGCTGAGCGTCACCATCACCCTCAATCCATATGCTTGAGGCCGACCCTGAGATAGTCCCAGCCGGTGACGATGGTCAGCACGCCCGCCGCCCACAGGCTGGCGAGGCTGGCAAATTTGACGAACAGATGCGCCGGCAGCTCTGTGGCCAGCATCCAGCCGTCGGGCACCGCGCCGGCCAGGATCAACCCGCCCAGCGCGACCATCTGGAAGGTCGTCTTCCACTTGGCGAGGCGGCTGACCGGCACCGATACGCTGAGTCCGGCCAGAAACTCCCGCAAGCCCGACACCGCGATTTCCCTGAGCAGGATGATCAGCGCGGGGATGATGTGGATGTCCTGGATCGCCGCCTTGTCATGCCGCGTACCGACCAGCAGCAGGATGACTGCCGCGACCAGTATCTTGTCGGCGATGGGATCGAGGAAGGTGCCCAGCTTCGACACCGTGCCCTGTGCGCGGGCGAGATAGCCGTCGAAATAATCGGTGATGCCGATCAGGCAGTAGAGCATCCAGCCCATCAGCCAGCCGGCTTCCCAATCGGTTTTCCACAGCAGCGCGACGAGCAGCGGCACGGCGAAGATGCGCGACAGCGTCAATATGTTGGGCAGGTTGAGCACGCTTGCGATATATCCCCGAAGTCGGACGGTCTTAGCCGCAATGCGGGCCGCACGAAAAGCCTTTTGACCACCCCGCCGCCAGCGCATATGGCGGCGACATAAAGGCGGCCCCTCCCGGCCGGCCAGGATTGGGACCGCACCGCTTCATGCAAAGCTCGATGCGTCTGCTCGGCAAGCGCCGTTTCCTGCCGCTGTTCGTGACCCAGCTGCTCGGCGCGTTCAACGACAATCTCTACAAGAATGCCATGGTCTTCCTGATCGTCTATGACGTACTCAGCGACCCGGCAGCGGAAGGCTGGTTCAGCGCGATTGCCACCGCGGTGTTCATCATCCCCTTCTTCCTGCTCTCTGCCGCGTCAGGCCAGCTTGCCGACGCGCGGGACAAGGCGGCGATTATCCGCATCGTCAAGGCTGCCGAAATCGCCATCATGATCGTCGGCGCCATCGGCCTGTTCCTTGCCTGGCAGGGCATGCTGATCAACGCCGTCGCCATCCCCCTGATGATGCTGGCGCTGTTTGCCATGGGCATCCATTCGACCTTCTTCGGCCCGATCAAATACGCCATCCTGCCTCAGCATCTGAAGGAAGACGAGGTGCTGGGCGGTACCGGGCTGGTCGAAGCGGGAACCTATATCGCCATTCTGGTCGGCACCATCGTCGCAGGGCTGATCCCGGTCGAAATCGCTGCGATCGCCGTCATCCTGACCGCGATGATCGGCTATGCGACGGGCCGGCAAGTCCCGCCCGCACCGCCGGTCGAGAGCGATGTCCGCATCGACTGGAATGTCTGGCGCTCCTCGGTCAATCTCGTCTCCGCCACGATGCATATTCCGCGGCTGTTCCTCGCCATCTGCTCGATCAGCTTCTTCTGGACGATCGGCGCGGTGCTGTTCATCCAGTTCCCGCCGCTGGCCAAGAATGTGCTGATGGCCGACAAGGCCGTGGCCAGCCTGTTCCTGGCAATCTTCTCCATCGGCATCGCCATCGGCTCGGTAGCGATCAACCGGCTGCTCAAGGGCACCGTGTCCGCCAGATATGCGCCTGCATCGGTCATCGTCATGGGCCTGTTCGTGATCGCCTTCCACATCGTCTGCCGTTACTGGTCGCAAGAGGCGGGCGACCTGCTCAGTCTCGGCGACTTCGTGATGCATGATCTGGCCTGGGTGCTGCTGGCGAGCCTGCTCGGCATCGCCGTGGCCGGCGGCATGTTCGTGGTGCCGCTCTACGCCTTTCTCACCACCACGGTGGCCAAGGATCAGGCGGCGCGCACCGTTGCCGCCAACAATATTGTCAATTCCGGCGCGATGGTGGTCGGATCCGTGATCGCAATGGGTCTGAGCGTCGCTGGGGTTCGCATCATAGACCAGCTGCTGCTGGGGGCCGCGATGTGCCTGATTTCGGCCTGGCTGGCGCAGAAGCTGCACAGGGCGTGCGACTGAGGCGCTCGCGCCAATCGGCTTGAGTGGTCAAATCGGCCTCGGGCCCTGCGCAAGCAGTAGGTTCCAAATGGCGTCGAGGCGGCCCGTATCTTCCTCGGTCATGTCGAACATAGCTGCTAGTGAAGCTTCCAACGCCTCCACCAATTCGCGGCCGGTCCCATTGCCAACAAGACGCCCCTCGCTCTCAAACACGAATTTCCAACCAGCATTCTTGATAGATTCGGTTGCGCTTACCCATGTCCAGCGATCATCGCGTGCAATGACAACGAGGCGTTGATTTCGACGACTTTCTATTACGATTTCTACGTGTTCAAACGTTTCGCCATCACGAATCTCGACAATGCGTCTGACGTTGGGTGTAGCATTTCGACGCTTCAGTGACTTAGAACGACGACGAATTGCCTCGAGCACCGCATCAAGAAACGGGTTGTCGGCAGGCAGTGGGGCAGTCTTAGCCATGACGCAATATAGCCATTGTTGGCGCTATGGCCATGGTAACGTCTGAGGTGGTTGCCATCCCCGCCCCGCTCTCCCTACAAGCAGCGCAAAGGGGAGACAAAAATGTCCAATGGCCTGTTTCGTCGCAAGATCATCCAGCCTGAGGGCACCACCCATGCCGCGCTGCCGCGCACGCTGAGCTGGCCGCATCTGATCGCGCTGGGGGTCGGCGCGATAGTCGGCACCGGCATCTTGACGCTGATCGGGGTGGGTGCGGACAAGGCGGGGCCGGCCGTGATCCTGTCCTTTGCCATCGCCGGGCTGATCTGCGCGTGCGCCGCGCTGGCCTATGCGGAAATGGCGACGATGATCCCGGCATCGGGCAGCGCCTATACCTACAGCTATGTAGTGATCGGCGAGCTGCTTGCCTGGGTGGTGGGATGGAGCCTGATCCTGGAATATAGCCTGGTGGTCAGCGCGGTCGCGGTCGGCTGGTCGGGCTATGCCGCACCGCTGCTGCAAGCCTATGCCGGGGTGCCGATGGCGCTGATGCAGGGGCCGGAACTGGGCGGCATCGTCAACCTCCCCGCCATCCTGATCATCGGCGTAGTCGCCGCGATGCTGCTGGCGGGCACGCGGGAGAGCGCGACGATCAATGCCCTGCTGGTGCTGGTCAAGATCGCCGCTCTCATCGTATTCGTCGCCGTGGCCCTGCCGGCGCTCGACCCTGCCAATTTCGATCCGTTCAGCCCGTTCGGCTTCGGCAAGCATGTCGACGGCGCCGGGGTGGAACGCGGGGTGATGGCGGCGGCGGCGATCATCTTTTTCGCCTTTTACGGCTTCGATGCCATCGCGACTGCGGCCGAGGAAACCAAGAACCCTTCGCGGGACCTGACCATCGGCATCGTCGGATCGATGATCGCCTGTGTCGCCATCTATATCGCCGTGGCCGTGGCGGCGGTGGGATCGACCCCGTTCGGCCTGTTCGCCAACAGCGCGGAGCCGCTGGCGCTGATCCTGCGCCAGCTCGACCACCCGTTCGCCGCGCAATATCTGGCGGCATCGGCGGTGATCGCGCTGCCGACCGTCATCCTGGCCTTCTTCTACGGGCAGAGCCGCATTTTCCTGACGATGGCGCGCGACGGCATGTTGCCCGCCGGCCTTGCCAAGCTTTCGTCGCGCGGATCGCCGGTGCGGATCACCCTGTTCACTGCCGTCATCGTCGCGGTACTCGCGGGCTTCATCCCGCTGGGCGAGCTGGCCGCGCTGGCCAATGCGGGCACACTGGCCGCCTTTGCCGCGGTCGCCGTGTGCATGCTGGTGATGCGGGTGCGCGCGCCCGACGCACCGCGCACTTTCCGCACGCCGCTGCCCTGGGTGGTAGGCGCGATCGCGGTGCTGGGCTGCCTCTATCTGTTCATCAGCCTGCCGGCGAAGACGCAGATATGGTTCTTCGTGTGGAATCTCGGCGGACTGCTTGTCTATTTCCTCTACGCGCGGGGACGCGCGGCGGCGGGTCAGGCAATCTGACCGAGCGTCAGAGCAGGAACAGCATCGCCCCGGTGAAGGTCAGTGTAAAGGTCATCAGCGCGTCGAGCAGATCGCGCTGGCTGATCCACGGACGCGGCGCGACGGCCCGCTTGCCGAGCCGGGCGGCGACATCGCTGTCGAGTATCGCCGGATCGATCTCTGCCATCGGCATGTTCGCGATGCGCGCTGGCCGGATGGCCGGCCGGCGACGGATGAGTCGGGTGAGGTCTTGCGCCATGCCGGCAGGGTTAAGCCCCTCTTAACCGTTCGGAAAGGCGCAAAGGGGGTTAACGCCGAGCCGTGCCAAGCGGGGACATGCAGGGGTTTCGTAGTTAATCGTGCTTACATCACGCAACCCGTCATTGCGAGCGCAGCGAAGCAATCCAGGGAGGCTTGCCACGACTCTGGATTGCTTCGCTGCGCTCGCAATGACGGAGAGAATGGTCAGGCTGCGATGTGATCCAGCCCGATATCCGCCGCCGGCGCGCTCTGGGTCAGGCGGCCGACCGAGACATAGGTGACCCCGGTTTCGGCAATCGCACGGATGGTATCGAGCCGGACGCCACCCGACGCCTCGGTCGGCACCCGGCCGGCGACCTGTGCCACGGCCGCACGCAAGGTCGGCACATCCATATTGTCGAGCAGCAGATGCGTCGCCCCCGCCGCGATGCCCGGTTCGATCTGGGCGAGGCTGTCGACCTCGAGGATGATCCGCTCGATCCCCGCTGCCACCGCGCGCCGCACCGCCTCGGCAACACCGCCGGCCACCGCGACATGATTGTCCTTGATCATCGCCGCATCGTCGAGCCGCATGCGGTGATTGGTCGCGCCGCCCATGCGGGTCGCATATTTCTCCAGCAGCCTGAGGCCGGGAATGGTCTTGCGGGTATCGAGCAGCACCGCACCGGTTCCGGCGATGGCATCGACATAGCGGCGCGTCATGGTTGCTATGCCCGAGAGATGCTGCACGGTGTTGAGCGCCGAGCGCTCGGCGGTCAGCATGGCGCGGGCGTTGCCGGTGAGCCGCATCAGGTCGGTGCCTGCGGGGACGGCGGCGCCATCCTCCACCAACCGCTCGATGGCGACGTCGGGATCGAGCGCGCGGAAGAAGGCCTCCGCCAGCGGCAGCCCCGCCACCGTGATCGCATCGCGGCTGTCCATCACGCTGGTGAAGCGCGCCTCGGCAGGGATCACCGCAGCGGAGGTGATGTCGCCACCCTGCCCCATATCTTCGGCCAGCGTGGCGGTAACGAAGGCGGCGGTGTCGAATCCGGGCAGGGTAAATGTCATGCCGCTGCGCTATCGGCCGGATGCGCGGTTGCCAAGCCTTGGCGCGCGCGTAGAGTGGACCGGCACGCACGCAAGGGAGGCATGGCGATGACAGGAATCGATGGCGACACCGAACTGCCGCCGATGCCGACCCTGGAGGAGTTTCAGCACTGGACCCAGACCATCGGTCGCGCCCAGCAGTTGCTGCTGGAATTCGCGCTGTCGCAGGAGGGGCAGGAGCAGGTCCAGGCGATGCTCGCCAAGCTCGGCGATCCCGGCGCCTTCACCGCGATGATGCAGCCGCCCGCTGCTGCAGAGCTTGGCAATCCCAGTGCGGCGACATCGTGGCTCGGCGCGGCGACCGGTTTCTGGCAGGACAGCATCAACCTGTGGCAATCGATGATGGTGGGCCAACTGCCCCAGCCCGAAACCAGGGACCGCCGCTTTGCCGCGCCCGAATGGAATGCGCATCCGCTGTTCGCCTTTGTCCGGCAAAGCTATGCGATGATCGCCGAACGGATGCTGGCCGCCGCCGATGCCGTCGACGGGCTCGACCCCAAGCAGAAGGCGCAACTGCGTTTCCAGACCCAGAATTTCATCGACGCGATGGCGCCGTCCAATTTCGCGTTGACCAACCCGCTGGTGCTGAAGCGCACCATGGAAACGCGCGGCGAAAATCTGGTCAAGGGGCTGGAGCATATGCTCGCCGACCTGAAGAAGGGTCAGCTGACGCATGTCGACACCTCCCGCTTCGAGCTGGGCGTCAATATCGCCACCACGCCCGGCAAGGTGGTGCATGAAACGCCGCTCTACCAGCTGATCCAATATGCGCCGACCACCGAGAGCGTTTACGAAGTGCCGCTGGTCATCTTCCCGCCGTGGATCAACCGCTTCTACATCCTCGACCTCAACCCGGAAAAAAGCTTCATCCGCTGGGCGGTCGAGCAGGGCATCACCGTGTTCATCGTCTCCTGGAAATCGGCGGACGAGAGCATGAAGGACGTGGTGTGGGACGATTATATCGCCGCCCAGATCGACGCCATCGCCACCATCAAAACGGGGCTGGGCGTCGAGAGCGTCCACACCATCGGCTATTGCGTGGCCGGGACCACGCTGGCCGCGACGCTGGCGCTGCTGGCGGCGCGCGATGCCGCGGACAGCGTGGCCAGCGCGACCTTCTTCACCGCGCAGGTCGATTTCAGCGAGGCGGGCGACCTGTTGCTGATGGTCGATGAGGCACATCTCAAGATGATCGAGACGCTGTCGGCACCGGGCTATCTCGACGGGCGCTATATGGCGGCGACATTCAACAGCCTGCGCGGGCGCGACCTGATCTGGAATTATGTGGTCAACAATTATCTGCTGGGGGAGGATTATCCCCCGTTCGACCTGCTCTACTGGAACGGCGACACCACCAATCTGCCGGCGCGCTGGCACAAAAGCTATCTGACCGACCTCTATCGCGACAACCGGCTGGTGGTGCCGGGCGCGATGATGGCGGACGGCACGCCGATCGACCTCGGCCAGATCAAGACGCCAACCTACATCCAGGCGGGCCGCGAGGATCATATTGCACCTGCGAACAGCGTCTGGAAACTGATGCACCATCTCGCTGGCCCGAAACGCTTCGTGCTGGCCGGGTCCGGGCATATCGCCGGGGTGGTCAACCCGCCTGCTGCCAACAAATACCAGCATTGGGTCAATGAGGGCAAGGCGGCGACGCTCGACGAATTCGTCGCCGGAGCTACCGAAATCAAGGGAAGCTGGTGGCCCGACTGGCTGCGCTGGCTCGACGCGCTGGCCCCCGCCCAGGTCAAGGCCAAAGGCGCGCGCATCCCCGGCGATGGCAGGCTGAAGGCCATCGAGGACGCGCCCGGCCGCTACGTCAGGCAGCGCTGATCGTGGCTTTGCTGCACTGCACAATTTCCTCTTGACGTTAGGCAGCAGGATGCTTATTGTGCAGTGCAACAAGACTGCAATGGAGCGCCACCATGGCCACGCGCAACGAAGATACCTCTGCTGAACAGGCTTATGCCGCCGCCAGTGCCGCTGTGCCGGCTGCACCCAAGGCTGTAGCCCCCGCCAAGCCGGTTGCTGCTGCTGCACCGAAGGCCGACGCGCCTGCAGTCGTCGCCGCCCCGAAGGCTGACGCACCGGTGGCCAAGGCTGCTGTCGCCGCCCCGGCCGCCAAGAAGGCTGCGCCGAAGCCTGCTGCCAAGCCGGTCGCTGCCAAGGTTGCGGCCAAGACCAAGGCCAAGGTTGCCCCGAAGAAGATTGCTGCTGCTCCCAAGGCGTCGCCGGTCAAGGCCGCTGCCAAGGTTGTCGCTGCCAAGACCAAGACCATCCCCGCCACTGTGAAAGCCGCCGCCGCTCCTGCCGCGACGCTGATGAGCAAAGGACAGACCATGATCACCGAAACCACCAGCAAGATCACCGAAGAAGCCACCAAGGTTGCCACCGAAGCCAAGGCCCGCGCCGAAGCGTTCGCCGGTGAATTCCAGACCCGCGCCAAGGCTGCTGCCGAAAAGGGCCAGGAGTTCGCCAAGGACGCCGTCGAGTTCAACAAGGGCAATGTCGAAGCGATCGTCGAATCGCTGAAGATCACCGCCAAGGGCGTGCAGACCATGGGCGAAGAGTTCGTCGCGGTTGCCAAGCAGTCGATGGCCGACACCACCGAAGCCGCCAAGCGCTATGCTGCGGTGAAGAGCCCGACCGAATTCTTCCAGCTCCAGTCGGAACTGTCGAAGACCGCGCTCGACCAGGCCGTCAAGAATGGCGCCAAGGCGACCGAAATGACCGTCAAGCTCGCCAACGACGCGTTCCAGCCGATCAGCAGCCGCATCTCGGTTGCCATGTCGAAGCTGAAGACCGCCGCCTGAGCGTGACGCGGGAAGCAGGGGCGGCTGAACCCGGCCCCCCTGGTTTCCCGAGCGACAAGGCCGCAGCGGCGCTCGCCGCAGGCCGATGACGATGATGTGCAAAAGGCAGGAGAGGCTTGATTGCCCTCTCCTGCCTTTGTCGTGTGTGCCGCTGACAGGCGAGGCATGACGCGGCGCAGACGCTAAAAGGGCGGTGGCGCCGTTTGGCACCACCGCCCTGTTCATCTCAACACAGAAACAGGCCTATCACTCACCGCACCGGGGCCGTTGGCGCCGCCCGCCTGGTCCGGCGGCGTTGCTCCATGCCCTTGCCCGGCGGTGCGCTGATTACAGCTTGGCCGACGCGTAACGGAGCGGAACAGATGTCCCGCCGACCGTGCCGCTGCGGGCGCCCAGTGCCTCACACCGGCCGGTCGAGCCAGCCGCGATAGTGAATGACGTCGCCGATCAACGGCAGAGCGATGGCGACATCGAAGCGGAAGCGGTTGCCATCCACCGCCTCCGATGCCCGGATACGCGGGCCGAGCCACAGCGGCATGGCAATGCCCGCTGCGGTCCAGCCACGCAGCAGCATGACCAGCCCGTCGCCATCCACCGCGAGGTCGAAGTGGAAGCGCATCGGACCGAATTGCTCGACCAGGCGCCCTTTGGCCATCGACAGGCGGCTGTGGAACCGCTGCCCGCCGAAATCGCGGGTCCATGTCTCATGCCCGTCCCCGGTTTCGAAGAGGACATGCAGAGCATGCTCGCCGGCGCGGGGAAAGCGCATGATCGTTGCGACGAGCCGGGCCAGCGGGTTGGTGCCGCGCGTCACCCTGCCCCGACCGGCGGCGCCGGCGATGCCTATGACCGAATGCATGGCCTGCACCTCAGCGGGCAGGCGGTCGAACGCGGCACCGAGCACGCGGCGGTACAGCGGCGGGGCCAGTGCGCGTTCCCGCTCCGCCCTGAGCGCGCCGATGCCATCGAACGCGGGCGCAAATTCCTCCAGCGTCAGAGCCTCCCCCGCATCCCGCGCGCCGGGGGCGATGCGTCGGCCCAGCATCGCGTCGACGAGCAAGGCTGCGGCCAGGGTGGGCACCTCCGGCCCCAAGCCATCGTCGACCACCAGGCTCCACTCGCGCTCGATGGCGGTGCCGCCCGACAGGCCGACGACGCGGACCTGCATCCCGGACTTGCGGCTCGCCGCCAGCCCGGTCAGCCGCTGCAAGGGTGCGAGCAGACCGGCCAGCACCGCCCCCGATTTGAGCAGACCCAGCCGCACCAGCAGCGCGATCATTGCCAGGCCGAACACCTGCACGGCGCGATCGGTCCCGGCGCGGAAGCGAACCGATGGGCGCCCCGGCAGCCGGGCGGGGAGCAGGGCGAGATCCGGCACATCGGCATCGGCCAGCCAGCGGCGGCCCAGCGACGGCCCGCCAGCGATGCCGATGGTGCGCCTGGCCAGCCCCAGCCATCCGGTCAGCCGGTCCACCCGGCCGCCGCGCCACACCGCAAAGCGCTGCCCGGCATAGCTTAGCATCGCCCGGGCAACCGACGCCCCGGCACCGCCGCGGTTGGAGGCGGAAATGGCGATATCGACTTCCGCCACCCGCTCCATGCCTGCAGCGAGACGGCGCACCACGGCGCCGGACAGCGCGGGCACGCTGGATGCCCCGGACAGGATGGTCACGCCGCGCTGCTTGGCCTCTGCGTCGAGCGCAGCGATGCCGCAAACAAAATCCCGCGCGTCGGCCAGATCGCAATAGGCGATGCCCGCCGCCAGCGCCGCACGCGCGACCAGCGGCTCAGCCTGCTGAAACGGGCCGGCGGCATCGACCACCACCGCAGCATCGCTGGCGACAAGCCGCGCCGCCAGATCGGGTGCGCGGGTATCGAGCATCAGCGCTTCGGCCCGATCAAGCGTGGCGGCGAAGGCGCGGGCGCGGGCGAGCGAGCGGCCGGCAACGATCACCCTGACCCCTTGGGCGGCGAGCCTGCGACTGAGCCGGCTGCCGAATCCGCCATAGCCACCGACGATCAGCACAATCGGATCCGGCGCCGCCATGCTCACAACAGCCGGTCGGCAAAGCGTGGCTCCGGCAGCCAGCAGGTCTCACGCCGGCCGAACAGGCGATACCGGTTGCGGGCTACCCAGCGATACACCGGATCGCGCAGCGCGCGCGGGATCAGGCGAGCCAGTCCCGCCAGCCGCCATGGCCAGCCAAGGCCGCTGTAGATGGCCAGCACGGCATCCGAATCTCGCCACACATGGGGCCCGTCGATGACGAGTATCGTGTCCGGATTGGCCGGATCGATGCCGTTGCTGCGGAACAGCGCCGCCCCCGCCGCGCCCTGCATCGCCGCGAGACGAAACCGCGCTGCGCGATCATGCTTCAATATGAACCGGGCATTGGCGCTGCACAGCACGCATTGCGCATCGAACAGGACGATAGGGCCATCGACATCGGTCATCGGCGACGATCCTTATCGCCCCGGTGGCGAATGTGCCACTGCCACAAGCCTTGCAAGCAGGGGGGCAGTGCCATTATCTTGGCGCGACCATGCCCGACCTCACCAACCTCGACGACTTGCTGCTCGCTGCCGCTCCGATGATGAGCGGGGAGGATGAGGGCGACGGCACCGGCGACGGCAATGATGCCGGCACCGGGGTCGCGACCCGGACCCGCACGGCGACCAAGAAGCCGTCGCTGTACAAGGTGCTGATGCTCAACGACGACTATACGCCGATGGAATTCGTGGTGATGGTGCTGCAGCGCTTTTTCCGCATGGACATCGAGCAGGCAACGCGGGTGATGCTGCATGTGCATCAGCGCGGGGTGGGCGTGTGCGGCATTTACACGCTCGAGGTGGCCGAGACGAAGGTGACGCAGGTGATGGATTGCGCGCGTGAGCACCAGCACCCGTTGCAATGCGCACTGGAAAAAGCATGAGCGATTCTTCCGCCGCTCCGCAGGATGCCGGGCGGCTAGCAGGTCTCGAACGGCTCACACCGCTCGAGATCAGCACCTTGCGCCATGTCCATGATCATCTGACCGCCAAGGAAATCGCGCGGATCGAAGGTGTGTCCGAAGACGCCATCGTCAACCGCATCAACCGCGCTCGCGCCAAACTGGGCGGCGTCAGCCGGGTCCAGGCAGCCAAGCTGGTTGCCCAGGCCGCGCCGTTGCCCGCAGCCCCCGCGCAGCCAACCCCATCTGTCTCGGCGGCACCGGCGGAGCCGGTCGGGACTGCCGTCCCCGCACCCGCTTCCGTCGCCGGCGCCGCCACATCCCATCAAATGGGATACCAGCCGATGGGAGATGACCCGGCAGCGCTCCTGCCCCACCAAGCGACGACACCGATGCCAACCGCCGACAGAGCCGGCGCATCGGGGTTCGGGTGGCCCTTCCCGACGAAGAGCCGCCCGGTCAATGACGATCGGTTGTTCGCCCGGATAGCCTGGCCCATCGGCCTCGCCTTTCTGACGATACTGGCGCTCGTCATGCTCAACACGGTGCTGCAGAGTTTGGGCAACCTCCGGCTCTGACACCATCATCCCGTCTCGGGGATGGATCAGGGAAGGATGGTACGCATGCTGAAAGAACGTCTTGCCGCTGCCCGCCGCATCGCCGCGCATCTCAGAAACGCCGAAGAAGCCGTCGATGACGCCATCATCAATCTTTCCACGCTGATGGCCGCGCTCCCGCACGAGCGCCGCGCCGTCAACCTGCGCCCCTCGCTGGGTCACGAGGCACTGGCCAAGACGGCAGAGGCGATTGCCCTGTCTGGCGAGCTGCGCTGCGCCATCATCGACGCTCACAAGGCGTTGTTCACCGTACAGGCCGAGGTCGGGCTCAAAGCCTATGCCATCGGCCCAACAGCCGACCAGCCGAACGGCATGCTCGAACCCGAGACCGGGCATCGTCGTGCGGCTCTTCGGGTCGCGTAGGCGGGGAGGTCCGCTTTGGACATCCTCGCCTATTCGGCGTGTCTCGGGCTGGTCTTCCTGCTGGGGGGCCAGCCCGAGCGCGTCGGGGCGCTGATATTGATCGTCGGATCGCTGGCCACCGGGGTTGTCGCGGCGGGCGTGCTGGGCAGCTCGACCTGGGACTATCTGGAAACGGGCATATTCATCATCGATGTGATCGTGCTGTTCGCACTATGGGGCATCGCGCTAAGCAGCGATCGCTTCTGGCCCTATTGGGTCACGGCCTGGCAGCTGATCGCGGTGCTGGTCCACCTGCAGATGGTCATCTTTGCCAACATCATGCCGCAGGCCTATGCCTATGCCACCAAATATATGGCCTTCCCGATAGTGCTGCTGATGCTGTTCGCCAGTGTCAATCGGCGGCTGCGCCGGAGGGATTTTGCGGGGTAGGGACTAGGATTTTTTCGCATAGCGGTTTTGGCAGCGACCGGACTGTTCGAGGCTGCGGATCGATGCCTAAATATCCGCCCCTGGGCATCCTGTAACCAACAAACACAGTGACGTTGCAACTTGCTTGCAGCTGCGCAACCGACTTCAGCACCATACCGATGGTGGCGTCCGGCCGGATATCCATCATCGCCGTCCAACGATTACCGCCATGCGGCCCGTATCCGCCTTCGTCGTATATGATCGATGCGGGATCCTCTAGCGGTTGACCGGAATACATGAGACCACCCGTCCCAAGATAGGCGACAGGACGATCGGGGTAAGCCGCAGTCAGGCCATTTACACCGCGATCATCCGTCAGAATGACCGTCGTGCGAACGGTGGTCAGCCAGAAAATCTCTGTCGTTTCGGTCGGCGCGCGGCATGCATATACGACATCAGCGCCAAGAGCGCACGCGGCGAGTGCAATTAACTGACCTCGTTTCATCGTGCCAAGCCATATACGATGGATCAGGTTAACGTGGCCGCTTCTTTCACGAAGCGAAAACTCCCGCTAAGACCCCTTCATGGATCAGATCGTCATTCGCGGTGGCCAGCGTCTCAACGGCCGTATTCCCATCTCCGGTGCCAAGAACAGCGCGCTGACGCTGCTGCCCTGCGCACTGCTAACCGACGAGCCGCTGACGCTGCGCAATCTGCCGCGCCTCGCCGATATCGACGGATTCGGGCATCTGCTCAACCAGCTCGGCTGTTCGACCACCATCGAAGGATCGCGCCCCGAGGATTTTGGGCGGGTGATGACCGCGCGGGCGACCACGGTCACCTCGACCATGGCGCCCTATGACATCGTCCGCAAAATGCGTGCGTCGATCCTTGTGCTGGGGCCGCTGCTCGCGCGGATGGGCGAGGCGACGGTGTCGTTGCCCGGCGGCTGCGCGATCGGCAATCGCCCCATCGACCTGCATCTGAAGGCGCTCGAAGCCTTCGGCGCGGAAATGGAAATGGCGTCCGGCTATGTGAAGGCGAAGGCACCGGGCGGGCGGCTGCCCGGCGGCAAGATCCACTTCCCGGTCGTCTCGGTGGGTGCGACCGAAAATGCGCTGATGGCGGCGAGCCGCGCCAAGGGCACCTGCATCATCGGCAATGCCGCACGTGAGCCGGAAATCATCGACCTGTGCAATTGCCTGGTCGCGATGGGCGTCAGGATCGACGGCATCGGCAGCGAGACGCTGACCATCGAAGGCGTCGACCGTCTGCATGGCGCCACCTATCGCGTCATGAGCGATCGCATCGAGGCGGGCAGCTATGCCTGCGCGGTGATGGCGACCGGCGGCGAAGTCGATCTGGTCGGCGCCAATGCGGCCGAGATGGTGGCGACCATCGATGCGCTGGAGGAAGCCGGCGCGAAAGTGGAGGCCTATGCCGGCGGGATCAAGGTGGCGCATGACGGCCGGCCCAAGGGCATCACCCTGTCCACAGCGCCCTACCCCGGCTTTGCCACCGACATGCAGGCGCAGTTCATGGCGATGCTGTGCCTTGCCGAGGGCACCAGCGTGCTGACTGAGACCATCTTCGAAAACCGCTACATGCACGTGCCCGAGCTCGCCCGCATGGGGGCCGACATCACCGTCAAGGGTCGCAGCGCGGTAGTGCGCGGGGTGCCGGCCCTCAGCGGCGCATCGGTGATGGCCACCGATCTGCGTGCATCGATGAGCCTGATCATCGCCGGACTGGCGGCCAGCGGCGAGACCAACGTCAGCCGTATCTACCATCTCGACCGCGGGTATGAGCGGCTGGAGGAGAAGCTGGCGGCCGTAGGCGCGGACATCGAACGGGTCAGCGCCGGCTGATGCAGGTCGACACGCTGATCGTTGGCGGCGGCCATGCCGGTGCGCAGGCGGCAATAGCCCTGCGCCAAGGCGGTTATGAGGGCAGCATCGCCATCCTCGGCCGTGAAACCGAGCTGCCATACCAGCGGCCGCCACTGTCGAAGGACTATCTGTCCGGCGACATGGCATGGGAGCGGATGCTGATCCGCCCGCCGGCCTTCTGGCAGGATCGCAATATAGCGCTGATCGGCGGCCGAATGGCGGTGGCCGTCGATGCCGAGGCGCGCACCCTGACGTGCGATGACGGGTCGGCCCATGGCTACGCCAACCTGATTTGGGCCACCGGCGGGGAACCGCGGCGGCTGATGTGCGAGGGCGCCGACTTCGAGCGGGTGTTTGCCGTGCGCAGCCGCGCCGATGCCGATGCGATGATGGCGGTCCTGCCCGATGTCGCACAGGTCGTGGTTATCGGTGGCGGCTATATCGGACTCGAGGCGGCAGCGGTGCTGACCAAGCTCGGCAAGGCGGTGACGCTGATCGAGGCGCTGCCCCGCGTGCTGGCGCGGGTGGCGGGGGAGGAGCTGTCGCGCTTCTTCGAGGCCGAGCATCGCGCGCATGGCGTCACGCTGCTGACCGAGACGGGCGTCGATGGCATCGAAGGCAGCGACGGGCGCGTCAGCGGCGTGCGCCTGACCGACGGACGCGTGCTGCCAGCGGACATGGTGATCGTCGGCATCGGGATCATCCCTGCGGTCGAGCCGCTGGTCGCCGCCGGGGCCGACGGTGCACTGGGCGGCGTGCTGGTCGACGCAACCTGCCGCACCAGCCTGCCGCACATCTGGGCCATCGGCGACGGCGCGGCACAGGCCACGCCCTTCATGCCGGATGGTGCGGTGGCGCGGATCGAATCCGTCCAGAACGCCAACGATCAGGCGAACACGGCGGCCAGAGACATCCTCGGCGATTCGCGCCCGCATGCCGCGACGCCATGGTTCTGGTCGAACCAATATGATCTCAAGCTGCAGACCGTCGGCCTCTCCTCCGGCCACGACCGCACCGTGCTGCGCGGAGACCCGGCGACGCGCAGTTTTTCCGTGGTCTATCTGCGCCAGGGGCGGGTGATCGCACTCGATTGCGTCAACATGGTCAAGGATTATGTGCAGGGCCGCAAGCTGGTCGAGGATGGTGCAATGCCCGACCTCGCCCGGCTGGCGGACGCTGCCCTGCCGCTCAAGGAAGTGATGGCCGCCACCTGATTTCCCTCTCGCGCAACGCCGGGCGGGATGATAGATCGATAGATATGAAGCGTCGTTCCGCCCTCCTGCTTTGCGCCGTGGCGCTCGCCCTGGTCAGCATCAGCGGACCGACCGGGCGCATCACCATCCAGACCCACGACCTTGCCGACCCGTCGCCGCATCGGGTCGAGGCGACGCTTGCGCTCGGCAAGGCGGCGCTGGTGTTGCTGGTGACGTGGAGCCAGCGGCTGCGCTGAGCGTTCCCGCATTTGCCGCGTGACGCGCGGCCACGTTCACACTATGTTCTGGATCGACTCACGGCAGAAGGGAAGCTGCGCCATGTCCGATCCGATCCTGTTCTACACCAATCCCATGTCCCGCGGGCAGATCGTCCGCTGGGCGCTGCACGAGGCTGGCGCGCGCTATGAAGCGCAGCTGCTCGACTATGGCACCACCATGAAGGACGCCGCCTATCGCGCGATCAATCCGATGGGGAAGGTCCCGGCTATCGTGCACGATGGCCATGTCGTCACCGAATGCGCCGCCATTTGCGCCTATCTGGCCGACGCTTTCCCCGATGCCGGGCTGACCCCGGAGCCACAGGCCCGCGCCGATTATTATCGCTGGCTGTTCTTCGGCGCCGGACCGCTGGAGGCGGCCATCACCAACAATTTTCTGAAATGGGTACCGACCGAAGAGCAGCAGCGCATGGTCGGCTATGGCTCGTTCGAGGCTGTGCTCGATGCGCTGGAATCGGCGGTGGCCGGCAAGGCCTTCATCGCGGGCAACCGCTTCACCGCCGCGGACATCTACGTCGGGGCGCAGATCGACTGGGGGCTGCAGTTCAACTCCATCCCCACGCGCCCCGCCTTCGAGGACTATATCGGCCCGATCCGCGACCGGCCCGCCTACAAGGAAGCCAAGGCCATCGACGCAGCCCTGATTGCCGCGATGGACAAGTAGCGCCCTCGTCCGCTCAGGCAGGAGCGCAAAGCAGAAGGCCCGGCGGATCGCTCCGCCGGGCCTTCCCGTTCACGTCCCTGTCGCGCGCTTATTCGCGGCTGCCGAAGATGCTCAGCAGGAACTGGAACATGTTGACGAAGTCCAGGTAGAGGTTGAGCGCGCCCATGATCACGGCCTTGCCCATCATGTCGGTGCCCCGCACATGATAGTAGGTCTGCTTGATCATCTGCGTGTCATAGGCGGTGAGGCCAGCGAAGATCAGCACGCCAAGGATGCTGATGACCAGCGCCATCGCACTCGACTGGAAGATGAAGGCATTGAGCAGCATCGCGACGATGATGCCGACCAGACCCATGATCAGGAAGGTGCCGAACGCCGACAGGTTGCGCTTGGTGGTATAGCCGAACAGGCTGAGGCCCACGAACGCGGCAGTGGTGGCGAAGAAGGCCATGGCCACCGATTCACCGGTGAAGCGCAGCAGCGCCATCGACAGCGACAGGCCCATGATCGTGGCAAAGGCCCAGTACAGGCCCTGCAGCGCCGCAGTCGACAGGCGGTTGATGCCAAAGCTCATCACCATGATGAAGGCGAGCGGTGCCAGGATGATTACCCATGCGAGCGGACCGCCCTGACCCGCGGCCATGGCGCGGGCGAATTCGGTCTGCGCGAACAGCATGGCGACGATGCCGCTGAGCAGCACGCCCGATGCCATGGTGTTGTAAACCTTCAGCATATAGGACCGCAGGCCCGCATCGGTCGCGCTGTCAACGCTGCCGGCATAGCCGTACGCCGTGGCCTGGCCCTGGGGGTCTGACCAATTTGCCATGATGACTGTTCTCCATCCTCAAGCCGTCCGGAATAGGACGGTGCTGCCGCGAATATTGTGTTTTTGCGCTGCAGTTTCAAGTGAAACCGGACACGGCTTGGCGCGCGGCCAGCCGGACTTTACATGGGGCGGTGATGCCGCGCCTGTTCGTCGCCCTCCGTCCGCCCGCGCCGATGCGCCAGCACCTGATCGGCATGATGCACGGCGTTGCCGGCGCCCGCTGGCAGAGCGACGCGCAGCTGCATGTGACGCTGGCGTTCATCGGGGAAGTCGACGGTGCCCAGGCGGAGCGCATCGATTCGGCGCTCGCTACTGTCGACGCGCAGGCATTGGCGCTGGGGGTCGCGGGGGTCGGCAGCTTTAGCGATGGTCATGGCGGCAGCCTGTGGGCCGCCGCCACGCCGGCCGACGCATTGACCAGGCTGGCCCACAAGGTCGAACGCGCCCTCGCCCGCGCCAGAGGCCCCTCGAAACAGCGTAGCTACGTGCCGCATGTAACGCTGGCGCGCATGAACCGCTCGACCGGTGCCTTCGATGACTGGCTGAGCGCGCACGCCACCACCGTCATTGCGCCATCCACTGTCGACCGCTTCGGCCTGTACGAAAGCCGGCTGGGCCATGGCGGATCGGCTTATCATCTGCTGGCGGACTATCCGCTGCGCTGACCCGCGCAGCCGGCCGAAACACGAACTTGAATCACCATTCAGGTTGCGGCAATGCCCCGCCCTGCTAAGCCTGTAGCAACAAGGCGGCAACAGCCACGGGTGGGAGACGAGCGTGACCGAAGCGACCGGGGAAACAGCGACAGCCAGCGCCGCGCCGGATGAGCCCAAAGCAACCGGCTACAGCTGGTATGTGCTGATCGTTCTGGTGGTGGTCTACATCCTCAATTTCGTCGATCGGCAGATCATGTCGATCCTGGCGGTCGACATCAAGGCCGATCTCGGGCTGACCGATGCCGACATGGGTTTCCTGGGCGGCGCGGCCTTTGCGGTCTTCTACGCGCTGTTCGGCATTCCGTTGGGCCGCCTTGCAGACAATTGGAGCCGCACCCGGCTGCTCGCCATCGGCCTCGCCTTGTGGTCGACGATGACCGCACTGTCCGGCTTCGCGCGCGATCAGGCGACGCTGACGCTGGCGCGGATGGGTGTGGGCGTAGGGGAAGCGACCGCCAGCCCGACTGCTTACTCGCTGATTTCCGATTATTTTCCCAAGCGTCAGCGCGCCACCGCGCTCGCCATCTATTCGTCGGGGCTGTACATCGGCGGCGGTATCTCGCTGTTTATCGGCGCGCTGATCGTGCAGGCGTGGAACAACGCCTATCCCGGCGGCGGGCCGATGGGCCTGGTCGGCTGGCAGGCGGCATTCCTCGCTGTCGGCGTACCCGGGCTGATCGTGGCGCTGTGGGTGCTGAGCCTGCGCGAGCCGGCACGCGGCGCGATGGACGGGGTGCCGACGGCGATGCACCCGGCCCCGTTCCGCAACTTCCTGGCCGACCTCTCCACAATCGTGCCGCCCTTCACCCTTATCGGGGCCTGGCAACGCGGTCCGGCGGCGCTGGCGATCAACATCGGCTTTGCTGCGGCAATCTCGGCCTTCGCCTGGTGGATGATCCGGTTGACCGGCAATCTGCCGCAATGGTCGGCGGTCGGCCTCGGCTATTATGCCGTGTTCAGCTGGGCATCGACATTGCGCGCCAAGGACCCCGCGACCTTCCGGCTGATCTGGGGCACGCCTGCCTTCATCTGCACCACGCTGGGCTATGGGCTGGTCAGCCTTGCCGCCTATGCGCTCGCCTTCTGGTCGGCACCCTATGCGGAGATAGTGCTGGGTCTGCCCAAGCAGCAGCTCGCCCTTATCCTTGGCGCCAATGGCGCGCTGAGCGGCTTTCTGGGTGTAATTCTGGGCGGGGCACTTGCCGACCGGTTGCGGGCCAAGAATCCGGCCGGGCGCATCCTGATGATCATCTTCGGCGTCGTCGGGCCGATCGTGCCGATCTGGATCGGCTATACCACCGACAATGCGGTGCTGTTCTACGCAATGAATTTCGTCGCCGGCATGTTCGGTGCAACAGCGCTGGGCGCGGCGGCGGCGACGACGCAGGATCTGGTGCTGCCACGGATGCGCGGCACCGCCACTGCTGCCTTCTTCCTGGGCACAACCTTGGTCGGCCTGTCGTTCGGGCCCTATATGGTCGGCCAGATTTCGGATCTGGCGGGCACGATGGTCGACGGCAAGCTGGTGGGCGATCTGCGGACCGGCATCCTGTCGCTGATCGGCGTCGCCCCTATCGCGCTGGGGCTGCTGATCTATGCCTATCGCGCCGTTCCTGCTGCCGAAGCGACCATCGCGGCGCGCGCCGGCGAGTAGGCGATCCGTGACCGCGCCTGGCGGTGCCGGGCGTCAGGAAAGGATCAGGCGCCTGTCCGCGTCAGCACCGCGCAGGCGATGCGATCGCCGCTGTTGCCGCTGGGGTCGGTGCGTTCGTCGTCGGGACGCGCGTGGACCACGACAGCCGCGCCATCGGCATCCATCAGACCGCCTTCGCCATCGAACATGCCGGGCAGCGCGGCGGTGATGCGGCCGCGGCCATCGGGCGCGACGACCAGATTGGGCAGATCGCCATGGTGGCTACCCTGCGGGTTGAGGCGGCCGTGCTGCCGTGCGGTCGGGTTCCAATGCCCGCCAGCGCTGGTGAAGCGCGGCGCCTCGCAACTGCCGACCATGTGGACATGCGCGCCATAGGTGCCTGCCGAAAGTCCGGTTGTGGCCAACGTCAGCGTCATGGATCCGTCCGGCAGCCGGTCGATGGTCGCGACACCGACATCGGTGCCCTGCGCATTGAGCAACGCGCCCTGCGCCGCAAGATAGTTGCGGCCGCCATCCATCGGCGCGCAGGCCGTGAGCGTCGCGGTGGCAGCGAGTAGGGCGAGCATCGAGCGCATGGGTCAGACTCCGCAGGTGGGCGAAACGATGGCACTACAATGCACCAGACCGGCTTCAGGTCCAAGGCCTCTGCCATATGCCGATGCCGCCGCGGCAAGAAGCGTGAAAGCTCAGCTGTCGGGATGACCGACGCTGAAGTGGGTGAAGCCGGCGCGAACGACTTCGTCACGACGGTAAATGTTGCGCAGGTCGACCAGCACCTTGCCCCGCACCAGCCCGGCGAGCCGGCTGAGATCGAGCGCGCGGAATGCGTCCCATTCGGTGACGATGACGACGGCATCGGCGCCCTCTGCGGCGGCATAGGCGCTATCGACCATCTCGACGCCGGGCAGCATCGGTGCCGCAGCCTCCATCGCCTCGGGATCGGTCGCCACCACCTGCGCCCCGGCATCCTGCAGCGCCTGGACGATGGCGAGGCTGGGGGCATCGCGCATGTCGTCGGTATTGGGCTTGAAGGCGAGGCCGAGGATCGCGACCCGCTTGCCGCGCGCATCGCCGCCCAGCGCATTGATGACCTTGCGGCCCATCGCCCGCTTGCGGGTGTCGTTGACGGTCACCACCGCCTCGACAATGCGCTGCGGCACGCCATTGTCCTGCGCGGTCTTGAGCAGCGCCAGCGTGTCCTTGGGGAAGCAGCTGCCGCCATAGCCGGGGCCGGCATTGAGGAACTTGCCGCCGATGCGGTTGTCGAGGCCGATACCGCGCGCGACATCCTGCACATTGGCACCCACCACCTCGCACAGATCGGCGATTTCATTGATGAAGGTGATCTTGGTGGCGAGGAAGGCGTTGGCCGCATATTTGATCAGTTCGGACGTACGGCGCGCGACGAACAGCAACGGCGCTTCGTTGAGGAACAGCGGCCGGTAGATTTCGCGCATCACCGCCTTGGCACGCTCATCCTCGCTGCCGATGACAATGCGGTCGGGCCGCTTGAAATCGCCGATGGCCGCGCCTTCGCGCAGGAATTCGGGGTTGGACACGACCGGGACATGCTTGCCCCCCGACACTTCGGCGATGATCCGCTCGACTTCGTCGCCGGTCCCGACCGGCACGGTCGATTTGGTGACGACCACGCAGTCGCCCCGCAGCGTCTCGCCGATCTCCTTTGCGGCGGCATAGACATAGGACAGGTCGGCATGGCCGTCGCCGCGGCGCGACGGGGTGCCGACGGCGATGAACACCGCATCGGCGCCGGCAATGCCTTCGGCGATGTCGGTGGTGAAGCTCAGTCGCCCGGCGGCGACATTGGCGGCAACCAGCGAATCGAGGCCGGGTTCGTAAATCGGCATGCGGCCCGCCAGCAGCGCGTCGATCTTGCCCTGGTCCTTGTCGACGCAGACCACACTATGACCGAAATCGGCAAAGCAGGTTCCCGATACCAGCCCGACATAGCCGGTGCCGATCATTGCAATCTTCATGGGTCGCTTCCCTCGTGTAGCGCGTCGACGGGTAGGCGGCCCCAATGCAAAGCGGGGCCGCAAAAATGTGCGGCCCCGCCTAGTCGTTTGCCCTGCCGCAATCAAGCAAGGCCGTTGGTCGCTCGCGGTGCAGGCCGGATGGGAGCGATCCGCCCCCGAACGCAGCCGTCCGGTCAGAAATCGCGCGCGTAATTTTCGTTGCCGACGAAACCGATGCCTTCGACGCCGCTGCGCTTGATCACCGCCAGCGTCTGATCGACCAGCGCATAGCGTGCCTGCGGCTCAGGCTGGAAACGCAGTTCGGGCTGCGGCGACATCAGGCGGGTGCGCTCGAGCTGGCTCGACAGCGCGGCCAGACTGGTCGGTTGCCCGTTCCACAGCACGGCGCCCTGCGCGGTGACGACGATGCTGTTCTTGTCGCGCTCCGGCGTCACCAGAAGCGACTCTGTCGGGACATCGATCTTCACGGCATGGGTCTGCACCGGCAGGGTGATGATGAACATGATCAGGAGAACCAGCATCACGTCGATCAACGGCGTGGTGTTCATCTCGCCCATGGGCGACTCGGATTGCGATGCAGTAAGGCTGATGGCCATGGCACTCTCCTTCTCTCGTGAAGCCCAATCCTTTGTTATGTTATCACATATGGTATCACGACAGCCGGCCGGCACAAAGCGGTTTTGCAAGCCAAGCGCCAGTCACCGCCGCAGACGCGAAAAGGGCCGCGATTGCTCGCGGCCCTTCAAGTAGTTCGTTGTCGCAGCGCGCGGTCAGAAGTCGCGGGCGTACCGTTCGTTACCGACGAAGCCGAGACCGCCGACACCGCTGCGCTTGATGGTCGCCAGCACCGAGTCGACGATGACATAAGGCGCCTGCGGGTGCGGTTCGAGCTGCAGCTCAGGCGTGGGAGAGATCAGCTTGGTCTCTTCCAGATACTGCGCCAGCTGCACGAACGATGTCGGGTTGCCGTTCCACAGGATCGCGCCGCCATCGGTGATGAACACCTTGTTCTTCTGCGGCTCGACCGGGCTGGGGTTGGGGTTCGGGGTCGGCAGGTCGATCATCACCGCGTGGGTCTGCACCGGCAGGGTGATGATGAACATGATGAGCAAGACGAGCATGACGTCGATCAACGGCGTCGTGTTCATTTCGCCCATGGGTGCGTCGGCACCGCCGCCGCCCATTGAGATCGCCATAGTTCAATCCTTCCTTGTCACTCGGCCGACCGGATCAGCGCGTCACTGCCGCGCCCGGGCCGGGCTCGGAGATGAAGCCGATCTTCTGGAAGCCGGCGAACTGCAGCGTGTAGATCGGGCCGCCGATGCAGCGGTAGGGGGTCGCCACGTCACCGCGGATGTGCACCTGCGGCAATGTTTCTTCAGTGAAGTTGGCGTAACCGCCGACCTTTTCGGCTTCCTGTTCAAGCCGTTCCTGGCCCAGACGCAGCAAATCGACCGAGTTTACTGGAGTATTGCCCCAGTAGACTTCGCACGCGCCGGTCGGGCCGGGACGGATCCACAGCTGCACATTTTCAGGCTTGGTGGTGGTCGGCTCGAAAACGATGTCGGGCAAGGTCAGCTCGACGGTTTCGATCGCCACGGGAACCGTGATGAGGAAGATGATGAGCAGAACCAGCATCACGTCGACGAGCGGCGTGGTGTTGATGTCCGACATCGCTTCAGGGGCGGCTCCATCGCCGGAGCCCATGCTAATCGCCATTATCCAGCATCCTGTCTGTCAAACTCGCCACAAGTCCCGGGCAGGACCTGCGGCAGTGGCAGGGTGCGGGCTGAGCAGGACAGGTAACGCCTGCTCAGCCGCATTCCCTTAGCCTCAGGCCTTTGCGGGCGCCGGAGCGGCAGGCTTGGCAGCCGGAGCAGCAGCCGACACGGCCGGACGGACCTGGCCGTTCGACATCATGTTGCCGAGCACGTCGTTGGCGAAGGTCGAGAGATCGCGGCCGATCTGCTTGTTGCGGGCCTGCAGCCAGTTGTAGGCCATAACCGCAGGCACGGCGACGACGAGACCGATGGCGGTCATGATCAGCGCTTCACCGACGGGGCCGGCAACCTTCGAGATCGACGGGTCACCGGTCTGTGCGATCTTGATGAGCGCGTTCAGAATGCCCCACACGGTGCCGAACAGACCGACGAACGGTGCGGTCGAACCGACGGTGGCGAGGAAGGACAGGCCGCCCGAGAGAACCGAGATGATGTGGTTCTGCGAACGCTCCATGGTGCCGTGCATCCAGTCATGCGCTTCGACCGGGTCAGCAAGCTTGCTGTGGTCGTTCTGGGCGCGCAGCGCGTCTTCGACGATCTGGCGATAGGCGCTGTTCTTTTCGAGCTTGGCAGCGCCCTCGGCGAGGGTCGGCGCACGCCAGAAGCTGGCCTGCATGTCGCGGCCCTGCTTCATCACCTTGTTCTGCTCGAACAGCTTGGTGAACAGGATGTAGAGCGAACCGACGAACATGACGATCATGATGAAGAGCGTTGCCCAGGTAACCGGGCCGCCTTCCTCGATGGCCTTCATGAAGCCGAACTGTTCTGCAGCGGCAGCGCCGGAGGCGGCAGCGGCGAAGAGATTGATGGTCATAACTTGCTTCCCTCTCGAATTCGAATGGGGCCGGCCCTTAAACGGTCACCGGCCCCGGTTTGGATGATCAGTTTTCCGGAATCTGCCACACGACACGACGTGTGAAGGTGCCCGTGGTCGGCTGCCCGTTGCGGTCGAAGGCCGGATTGAACCTGGCGCGACGCTGGATGTTGCGGCAGGCGGCCTGGTCGAGCGCGCTGTTGCCGCTCGAGCCGGTCACTTCGCACGATGCGGCACGACCGTCAGGCCCCACGGTGACGCGCACCGAGGTTGTGCCTTCAGCTTCGTCACGCAGCGCCGACGGCGGATAGTCGTCCGTCGTGACCCACGAGCTTGGGTTGCCGCGCGGCGTTGCCGGGCGCGACATGTCAGGCGTGGCCGGCGGCGCGGGAGGCGCAGGCGGCGTGATGATCGGCGTCGGCGGCTGCGGCGGCGGAGGCGTCGGCACCGTCTGGATCGTGTTGTTCGTGTTGGTCGGCGGAATGATCGACGGCGGCGCAACCACAGGCGGCGGCGGCGGCAACTTGTTATCCGGCGGCGGAGGTGGCGGCGGCTCCTCCGGCGGTGGCGGCTCGTCCACCGCGACCACATCGAGCTTTTCAATTACCTGTTTCACTGCATTGATCGCGAGACCGCTGATCAGCAGCCACCCAAGCAGGAACAGAATCACACCGGTCAGGACGACCGAGATCACCCTGCTGGTGGGATCGACTGTATCACCGTAAGCCATCCAGAACCCTTGCTCCTCTAGTCAGGCTAGTCGCCGACGACACCTCACGGCGCGCCGGCCCATCGAAACATCCGGTCGGTTCGCTTGTTGACCGGACCCGTCTCCCGCGCATTTTTGCGGTGGTCAGGGTCCTTGGAGCGCCCGAGCTCTCTTGCTCTTCCTTCGAATCGGGTAACTATCGCGCAGCGCCGCCGTGCGCAAACCATTTATCGACGGTAAATCTCAGCCTTGTTACATGCGGGCCGCTGCGGCATGCCTGCCTGCCAACGGAGTTTCCCTGATGTTCTCCCGCCCTCTCCTTCGCCGGTCCGCGCTCGTTCTGGCCTTGATCGCTCCTGCGACTGCCACCCCGGCCACAGCGCAACCCCAGGCGCCAGCCGCCATTGCACCGCCGAGCAGCTATGCGTCGATCGCCGATGTCGCCATTGGTGCCGAGACGATCGTCGATGCCCGCATCCGCCGCGCGCGTCCGATCCCCGCCGAACAGGCGGTCGGCATTCCGCCGCATCTCGTGCGCCTTTACGTCGAGGCGGATGTGAATACCGTCATCTATGGCAATGCGCCGCTGGCACGGCGGGTCGGCTTCCTGGTCGATCAGCCGCGCCGCACCGATGGGCGGCCGCCACGGCTCGATCGGACGCGCGTGCTGCTGTTCGCGCGCCCGGTCGCGATATCCAACCGGCTGCAGCTGGTGAACCCCCAAGCGATGCGTATGTGGGATGCCGCGCGCGATGCGACCGTGCGTAGCATCGTGGCCGAACGCGCCGCCGCCCCGGTTCCGCCCGAGATCACCGGCATCAGCCAGGCCTTCCACGTGCGCGGCACCGTGGCAGGTGAGAGCGAGACGCAGATTTTCCTGACCACCGCCAGCGGCGATCCGGTGTCGCTGACCATCCTGCGCCGACCGGGCGAAGCGGCGCGCTGGGCCGTGGCCTTCGGCGAGATCGTCGATGAATCCGCGACCATACCGCAACCGCGCACATTGGGCTGGTACCGGCTGACCTGCGGATTGCCGCGCACCCTGCCCCCCGCTGCGCTGGCCAGCCTCGACAGCAATGGCACGCGCGCAGCTGCGCAGGATTATGCGCTGGTGCTGCGCAGCCTCGGCACGTGCGACCGCGATCCCCCGCCCGCTCCGCCGGCGCAACCCGCACCGCGGGGATAACTTGGCCGCACCGCGGGGGTGACCTGACCGCAGCGCGGGGGTGACTTGGCGGGCCGGGGACAGTAGGGGCGCGGGCTGACCTTCACGAGGACCAGCCCGATGCCGCATGCCCCCGCCCCGCACCGCCCGCCGTTCCGCATCGCCGTCGCCGGATTGGGGACGGTCGGCACCGGCGTGCTGCGCCTGCTCGACGAGAATGCGTCGCTGATCGCCCGCCGCGCCGGTCGCGCGATCGAGGTGGTCGCCGTCTCCGCCCGCAGTCGCCACAAGGATCGCGGCATCGACCTCTCCCGCTATCGCTGGGAAGACGATATGGACGATCTGGCCGCGCTCGACGATGTCGATGCGGTGGTCGAGCTGGTCGGCGGATCGGACGGCCCTGCCCTCACCCTCGCCCGCAACACGCTGGCGCGCGGCAAGGCGCTGATCACGGCCAACAAGGCGATGATTGCGCACCATGGCATGGAGCTGGCGCGCATCGCCGGCGGCCGTGATATTCCGCTGAAGTTCGAGGCAGCTGTCGCTGGCGGCATTCCGGTGATCAAGGCGCTGCGCGAAGGTGCCTCGGCGAACCGCATCGCCCGAGTATATGGCATCCTCAACGGCACCTGCAATTTCATCCTGACCAAGATGGAATCGGAAGGCCGCGACTTTGCCGACGTGCTTGGCGAGGCGCAAGCCAAGGGATTTGCCGAGGCCGATCCCAGCTTCGACATCGACGGCATCGATGCCGCGCACAAGCTGTCGATCCTCGCCGCAATGTGCTTTGGCACGCAGCTCGATTTCGATGCAGTGTCGACCAGCGGCATCCGCAACGTGCTGGCGGCGGACATTCGCGAGGCGCAGGCACTGGGCTATCGGGTACGGCTAATCGGCATGGCCGAACAGCGTGACGACGGTCTTGCCCAGAGCGTACAGCCCTGCCTGGTGCATGAGGACCATCCGCTGGGCTATGTTCCCGGATCGCTCAACGCCGTTGTCGCCGAGGGCAATTTCGTCGGGCGGCTGTTCTTCGAAGGCGCGGGCGCGGGCGACGGGCCGACCGCCAGCGCGGTGGTGGCGGACATCATCGATGTCGCACGTGACGAATATGGTCCGGCCTTCGCCATGCCGGTCGACCAGCTCGAGCCGAGCGCCATCGCGGACGGCGGCGCGCGCATCGGCAAATCCTATGTCCGCCTGATCGTCGAGGACCGCACCGGCGTGCTGGCGCAGATCGCCATCGCCATGCGCGATGCCGGTGTTTCGGTCGAAAGCTTCATCCAGCGCGGCAGCAGCGACGGGCAGGCACTGATCGCGCTGGTGACGCACGCCGGTGAAGCCCGTGCCGTCGATGCCGCGATCGCTGCGCTAGCCGCCTCCCCGCACATCATCGGCGCGCCGATGCGGATGCCGATCCTGGATCTGTAAAGCCGCAATCCGGCACCGGCCCCGCTTGCCATCGGTTCGGCAGGACGGTTAGGTGGTGCGCGTCGACCAAGGGGGCCGCATGACATCCGCATTCAAGCTTTCCGATGCGCTCAGCATCGGCTTCGGTACGCTGACCGCCAATCCGCGCATCGTGCTGCCCTATCTGGCGCTGGCCGCGATCCTGCCATTCATGGTCTTCGGCTTTTTCCCGCAAGCGAGCATGCGCAATTTTCTCGCGCTGACGGTCAATCCCGGCACCTATCTGGCCGACGGATCACCGCTGACCATCGTTTCGATCTTTCTGGTCGCCGGTTTCACCATTGCCGCCGTGCTGTTTGCGGCATGGCAGGCGCTGCTTTCCGAATCGCGGGACGGCATGGTCGGCGAGCTGATGTACGGCTTCGTCGCCGCTTTGCTGTCGATGCTGGTGGCGGTGGTGATCTATATATTGTGGTCGGTGCTGTTCACCATTGCGTTCGGAGCAGTTGGGGCTTTCATGGGCATCAGCCTGGCGTTGACCGACCCCGGCAATGCGGCTCAACTGGGCGCGGTGACGATCATGGTCACGCTGGCGCTGATGTTGCCCCTGCTGTGGCTCAATGCCCGCCTGTGCCTCGCCGGCCCGGCGATGGCGGCGAGCGGCAGCATCAATCCCTTTGCGGGTCTTGCGCAGTCGTGGCGGATGACCGGCCCGGCACAGTGGCGCATCCTGTTCTACCTGCTGGCTTTCCAGATTCTGGGCTTCGCGCTGGTGATCGGCGTGTTCGCCGGCACCACCGCGCTGATCGTCGCCAGCGACGGGACGAGCTGGCACGACCGGGCGGTGACGGGCGCGTGGCTGCTGACAACCCTTGCCCTGGTCGCGCTGTTCATCACCGTGCCGCTGGGCCTCTATCGCGCGCTGCGATCGGACGTCGACGTCACCGTGTTCGATTAACAGCGGGGCTGCGATCAGCGGTTCGCTCCGCGGAACCGCTCTGGGATGGGCGCGCCCTCACCCAGATTAGCGTCAGGATCGAGCAGCAACCCGACCAGCTTGATCGCGCCGCCAACGGTGCCGATGACATCCACGCCGCCCCGGCACTGGTTGGAGATGGAAGCCCCGCACGGCACGCCGGACGGGTCCACGGCCGCGCCGTCGGTCGAACCGGGCACCGGCCCGTACAGCTCAGGCACCGGCAGCGCCTGATCCTGCACCGGCGCGCAGACGACGATGTCGCCGCTGGCCGCACGCGCGATACAATCGGCGCGGGACGACCGGCGGAAATGGGCTTGCGCGACCAGCGCCGCCGCGTCCGGTCGCTCGGCTTGCGGCGGCAGATCGACCGGCACGGCTTGGCCGCCGACCGGGACGGCAACGCACAGGCTGGCCATCGCCGCTATGGAGGCAAGCTGTCTCGACATCGTCACCCCGCTGCCCTAGTGGCCCGGCACGCCCATCGCAGACAAAGGTATTCCCCGTCATGACCGTTCAGGCAAGCAAGAACCTCGATCGCGTGCTTGTGCTGGAGATGGTCCGCGTGACCGAGGCGGCGGCCATCGCCGCATCGAGGCTGATCGGCCGCGGCGACGAGAAGGCCGCCGACGCCGCTGCGGTGGAGGCAATGCGCGCCGCGCTCAATTCGCTGTACATGGACGGCACCGTCGTCATCGGCGAAGGCGAGCGCGACGAGGCCCCGATGCTCTATATCGGCGAAAAGGTGGGCACCGCACCGGGCAAGGGCCCCAAGATCGACATCGCGCTCGATCCGCTGGAAGGCACCACCATCACCGCCAAGGCAGGCCCCAACGCGCTGGCGGTGCTGGCCATTGCCGAAGAGGGCGGCCTGCTCAATGCGCCTGACACCTATATGGACAAGATTGCGGTCGGCCCCGGCTACCCCGAAGGCGTCATCGACCTCGGCAAGAGCGTGACCGACAATGTCTGCGCGGTCGCCGCTGCGAAGGGCGTGCGGCCGGACGAGATCATCGTCTGCGTGCTGGACCGCCCGCGCCACGAAGCGATCATTGCCGAGCTGCGCGGGCTTGGCTGCGGCATCATGCTGATCCCCGACGGCGACGTGGCCGGCGTCATCGCGACCAGCGATCCCGACACGACCGTGGATATCTATATGGGCCAAGGCGGCGCGCCCGAGGGCGTGCTGGCCGCTGCGGCACTGCGCTGCGTCGGCGGGCAGTTCCAGGGCCGGCTGGTATTCCGCAACGAGGATGAGCGGGCGCGGGCGCGCAAATGGGGCGTGACCGATCTCGACAAGATCTACAGCCTGGAGGAACTCGCCAAGGGCGATGTCATCTTCGCCGCGACCGGCGTGACCGACGGATCGCTGCTGGAGGGGGTCAAGCGCAAGCGCGGCGGCATCACCACCACCGAAAGCATCGTCATGCGCTCGTCGAGCCGCACGGTGCGCCGGGTGAAGAGCGAACATCGCGAGAAGCTGGAAGTATAACGCCGCGCAGCGACCGCCCGATGCAGTCGGCGCGCAGTTGCGCCAAAATCCGGAACGGCACGAATCCCCCTTTGCACTTGCGTGCCATCGGCTAAGACTGGGCCCAAAGCCGGATGCAACCGGCGGCAAAGGGGGCAGCATGCGGACGATCGCGTCGAAGTTTCTGGTGGGAGTCGCAGGTGCCAGCCTGCTGCTGACGTCGAGCGTGTCCAGTGCGCAATCGCGCAACGATGGCCCATCGGATTATCTCAAGTGCGATGGTCAGCCCAACAACATGACCGCCGGCGAATCGCTCGGGCGGCTGGTCGGTGCGCTGACGCTGCTCAGCATCTTTGCGCCGCCGCCCGAAGGAGCCAATCCAGCGGCCCGGCTGATCGGTCATGACGGCATCACCGCCTGCTCTCGACTGATCGACGGGGTGGGCGGGGACCCGGAATCGAACCCGCAACGCCGGGTGCCGCTGATCATCGCGCGCGCCATCCACCATATCGAGGCGGCCGATTACACCGCCGCGCTTGCCGATGTAGCCAAGGCGCGTGAGGAAGCCGCCGCCGCCGGTCTGGCAGGCAATCCGCTGTACGAGCGCAGCACCGGCCGCGGCGTGGCGATGATCGAGGCGCATGCGCGGCTCAGACTCGGCGAGATCGAGGAAGCGCGCCGTGTCGCTCTTTCCGGCATTGCCGGGCAGCGCCATTCGCTGTTCGGCCTCTACGGCTATTATGCCTTCAACGAGTTTTCGGACGTGCGCACGCCGGACGAAGACCTCTACTATCAGAGCTTCAGCCGGCTGCTGCCGCCGGTCACCTACATCTATGCCGCCCGGCTGGAAGAGACCGGTGACTTCGCCCAGGCCGCGCTGCTGCGCGAGGACATGATCGGCCTGCTCGACGTTCTGGAGAGCAAGGAGCGCTCCTCCTCCAGCTACGCTACTGCAGCGCTGGCGCAGGGGCTGGCAGGGAATTGGGAGCGATCCAACCACCTCGCCGAGCTTGCCCGCACCAACATGGAAACCCGCATCCGCGAGGGCAATCCAGAGAATAACAGCAGCGTCGCGGTCGAAATCCTTGACCTGCAGACCGTGCTGCGCGCGCATGCCGAGGGTCGCACCGCCGAGGCGCGGCGGCTGTTCTCCGGTCGCTCGGCCTGGCCCGGCGTCAGCTTCGGCGCGCTGGTCGAGACCACGCGCCGCCTGCGCGAAGGCGCGAGTGAGGCAGAACTGATCGGCCCGTTGGCAATGACGCCCGAGGCGCTGTGGACCCGCCGCCGCGAATCCGAGCTCGCCTCGATGATCGAGAAGGACAAGGATAACCGCACCCTGTGGCGGCACCTGCGCGATGCACCCAACGTCGCCAGTTATCGGGCCATTTCCCGCGAGGTATGGCGCATGGACCGGTCCCGCTTGCTCGGGCGGCCCAACCTCGAAGGCTGGCAGGACCTGCGCATGCCCTATCAGGGCGGCGTGCTCGCCGGGCTCGACGGGATGATCCTGCACGCAGCCCTGCAGGCGCGCCACCAGGGCAAGCCGGGTTTCGTGCTCCTGACATCCCCGACCAACCCGACCTTCGCGCTCGTGCGCTTCGGCGCGCCGGGCGATCGCGGCATCAGCGAGGGTCGGTTCATCGATGCCGCAGCGGCCATTGCCGAGCTGGAACCGCTGATCCCGAGCCCGGAGGCAGTGCGCGCCCAGCAGCAGGAAGAGCGCCGGCGGCGGCGGTAAGCATGGTCCTCCTCCCCGAAGGGGGAAGACGCTATTCCGCCAGCGCCTTCTTGTAGATGCTGCGCTGCGGCTTTTCGAACAGCTTCATTACCATCGGCTCGAAGAATTCGAGCGGCGCGCTGTCATAGGCCGGGTCGAACGCGGTCTGGTCATATTTGGCGCAGAAGTCCGCACAAGCTTCGAAATGCGGGTGGCCGCGGAACTGTTCGCGCATGTCCTTGTCGAGGCCGAGATAGTCGAAGAAATAATAGCCTTGGAAGATGCCATGGTTCTCGCAGATCCAATGCTCCTCTTCCGAGACAAAGGGCTTGATGATCGCGGCGGCAATGTCCGGATGGTTATAGGCGCCCAGCGTGTCGCCGATGTCGTGCAGCAGCGCCATCACCACATAGGATTCGCTGCGGCCATCGCGGTGGGCACGGGTGGCGGTCTGCAGGCAATGGGTCAGCCGGTCGACCGGGAAACCGCCATAATCGTTGGCCAACAGCTTGAGATGATCGAGCACCCGCCGGCCGCCCTGCGGCGAATGTTCGCGCGCGCAGGCTCCGATGATCTGCCAGTCTTCCAGCGTGCCATGTTCCATGGCGGTGAAGGTGGCGCGCGGCGCGGTGGCCGGATGTTCCAGGGTCGTGCTCGTCATCGTTGCTCTCCCGTCGGCTAATGACAGGGAGCGTGCCATAATTTCCGATTATGGCAAAGCCGCATCACATTGGGGCAGCACATGTCGCCCGTTGTCGTAATGTCGCGCGAAAAGCGCAGCTTGACGCAGACATGCCAAATCTTGGGCTGGGCCGTCTTGTCAATTTAAATACTAGAGAATAGCTCTCCCCCGAGAGGAGGCACCATGACAGAGAACAGCAAGCACCGCGACAGCGACGGCAACGCCGCCGCCGCGCTCAAACTAGTGACAGAGGCGCTGCAACGGATACGTTACGGTGCGATCCAGCTGACGGTCCACGAGGGACGGCTGGTGCAGGTCGATGTGACCGAGCGCAGCCGCTTTCCCGCCTGACGCCACGACGCAGCAAGCAACCACAGAACGACAAGGGCTCTCCCGCCCACATTCCAGACCAGACACACCCCCCTCAGGGCAGACCGGACCACCGGATGCGCTGCTTCTTACTCCCCCACACGGGGCCACAAGGAACAGGCATCATGAACCATAGTCTCCCGCTTGCGGCGCTGACGAGCATCGCCGCGCTCGCCACCGCATTTCCCGCTGCAGCGCAAGACGCGCCGCCCGTCGATAGCGAGGCGCAAGCCGACAACAGCGTCGACACCGGCGAAGACCTGATAGTCACCGCACGCCGCCGCAACGAAGGCCTGCAGGACGTGCCGATCGCGGTGACCGTGGTCAGCAGCGAGCAGATCGACAACACCGGCAGCTTCAATGTCGGGCGGCTGACCAGCTCACGCCGACGCTGCAATTCTATTCGTCCAATCCCCGCAACACATCGGTCAACATCCGCGGGCTCGGCTCGCCGTTCGGGCTGACCAATGACGGGATCGAGCAGGGTGTCGGCATCTATGTCGACGACGTCTATTATTCGCGAGTCGCATCCGCGACCTTCGACTTCCTCGACGTCGCACGGATCGAAACGCTGCGCGGTCCGCAGGGGACGCTCTATGGCAAGAATACCACTGCCGGTGCCATCAACATCACCACCCGCCAGCCGACCTTCGATTTCGAGGCGCGCGCCGAGCTGACCATCGGCAACCTCGAGTTCAGGCAGGCCAAGGCGGCCATCTCCGGCCCGCTGTCCGAGACGCTCGCCGCCCGGCTGGCGGTGTCAGCGACGACGCGCCGCGGCACCATCTTCAACGTGACATCCGATCGCTACATCAACGAGCAGGACAATATCGGCGCGCGCTTCCAGCTGCTGTTCCAGCCGTCGGACCGGTTCAATGTCACATTCGCCGCCGACTGGAATCGCCAGCGGCCCGAATGCTGCGCGCAGATTTACGTGCGGACCGGCGCCACCCAGCGTCCGCTCAACCGCCAATATGCCGCGCTGGCAGCGGCGCAGGGTTATGCCGTGCCGAGCACCGATCCGTTCGACCGGCTGACCGACGTCGACGCCAGCCTCAACGCCGGCAACGAGATCGGCGGGCTCGCGCTGCGTGCGAACTGGGACGTCGGCCCGGGGACGCTGACCAGCGTCACGGCCTGGCGCTACTGGGACTGGCTGCCCGAGAATGACCGCGATTTCACCGGCCTGCCCATTACCACCGAATCCAACAACCCCAGCCAGCAGAACCAGTATACGCAGGAGCTGCGCTATTCGGTCGACGGCGAGCGCTTCGACTATGTGGTCGGTGCCTTCCTCTATCGCCAGACCATTCGCACGCAGGGCTTGCAGGTACAGGGCCCGGCGGCGAGCCGCTGGCTGCTCAACCCGTCGAGCGCGCTCGCCAACGACCCGTCCGTACTCAATGGCCTGACCGCCAACAACGACATCAGGCTCGACAATGACAGCGCAGCGCTGTTCGGCCAGTTGACCTGGCATGTCACCGATAGCTTCAGCGTCCAGCCGGGCATCCGCATCAACTATGGCAGCAAGGACGGGCTGTACGACAGCGTCGTCACCAACGGCGCCGGCCAGTTGGTCACCTTTGCCAGCACCGATCCGCGCATCGTCGCGCAGCGCGGGGTGCTCGCGCCGCAGCGGATCGAGCCGAGCTTCTCCGACTGGAATCTGAGCTACGATTTGACCGTCAACTACGAGCTGACCGACGATATCCTGGCCTACGCCACCTATGCGCGCAGCTTCAAATCGGGCGGGATCAATCTGAACGGCGTGCCCGCCAACGCGGCGGGCGAGCCGATCGTCGCGGCGGCGACCGTGCGGCCGGAAACCACCGACCATTTCGAGGTCGGCCTCAAGATGCAGTTTGCCGATCGCCGCGTGACCGTGAACCTGACCGGATTCTGGACCGATGTCTCCGATTATCAGGCGGTGGTGACCAACGGCCAGCTCGGCGTGCTGCGCGGCTATCTCGCCAATGCCGATGCGGTGCGGGTGCGCGGTTTCGAGCTGGATTCGTCCTGGCGGGTGAGCGACCGGTTCAACCTCTATCTGCGCGGTGCATACACCGATGGCGAATACAAGCGCTTCGTCGATGCGCCCTGCCCGCCGGAGCTGAGCGGCGGAACGACGGTCGGTGCGGGCCAGACCCCCGGCGCTCCGGGTGTCCCGGGCGCCCTGTCCCCGGCCAATTGCAACATCAGCGGCCAGGATCTGCCGGGTGTTTCCAAATGGTCGGGATCATGGGGGGCGGAGTATAACTATCCGCTGTCGCTGCTCGGCGGCGACGGGTTCGTCTATGCAGGCTATGACGGCAGTTACCGCTCGTCCTTCTCGTCCAACCCCACCCCGTCGATCTACACCAACGTGGATGGCTACAGCCTGCACAACTTCCGCATCGGTTTCCGCGCGGATGCCGGCTGGGATGTCTACGCCTTCGCCCGCAACGCGTTCGACGAGGAGTATTTCGAGCAGCTAGCGGTGCCATCGGGCAACACCGGCCTGATCGTCGGGCAGCCGGGCGATCCGGCGACTTATGGGATCACGCTGAAGTTCGAGCTTTGATGGGATGGTGACGGCGCAGCAGGGCGCGGTTCAGCCGACAGGCGAAAGGCTTGGCCCTTCCTGCGCCGCCACATCGAGCAGATGGCCGGTCTTGATCCACAGCAGGCATCCATCCTTGCTGCCGAATGTCCCTGACCAGCCGGGCGGATGGCGCAGCCAGCTCCCCGCCGGGTAGCGGCCTTCGCCATCCTCCAGGCTGCCTTGCACGACATAGATTTCGCTGCCCGCCGGGCAATCGTGGCGCACGCCGTCTATGCCCGGCTGCCAGCGCTGCAGCGCGACGGCCTCGCCGCCGTGGCGATGCAGTGGGCGAACGGATACACCGCCGACCGGGCTGGCCACGAATGCGGCATCGTCGGGCGCGAGGCTGAAATGCGCGCGGTCATCGGCGGCGAACTGATGCAGCTTGACGAGGATGGTACAGCCTTCCGCACTGTGAGGCGAATGGGCGGTGCCGATGGGATTGCGGACGTAGGTACCCGCCGGATAATCGCCATGTTCGTCGCTGAACACGCCGTCGAGCACCAGAAACTCCTCGCCGCCGCCATGCACATGGCGGGCAAAGCGGCTCTGCGGCGCATAGCGGACGATGCTGGTCGCACGCGCGACTTCCGCGCCGATCCTGTCGAGCATGCGGCGCTCGACGCCGGGCATCGGCGATGGCTGCCAGGCGATATCGCCGGGCCGAATCACCACCCGCTGGTCGAAATCGGCGTTGATCCTCACCCTGCTCTCCCGCGATGCCACAACAGGCGCAATCTATGCATCGCCCGGCCCAGTTTCCAGCGCAGCGGGATGCGCGGCTCAGCCGCGTCGCAATGACGGCGCGAACAGGCGGCGCTCATCGCTTCCCCATACCAGTCGATCACGGCGCTACAGCCCGAGGTCGGAGAGCGACGGGTGCGCATCGGGCCGACGGTCGCCCACGCCGTCGCGCGGCCAGCGCATCAGCCGGTCCGCCTCGGCAATCGCCAGATCGTTGATGCTGGCAATGCGCCGCGCCATGTGGCCGCTGTCGGCAAACTCCCAATTCTCATTGCCATAGCTGCGCCACCACTGGCCGGCGCTGTCATGCCATTCATAGGCAAAGCGCACTGCGATGCGATTGCCGTCATGCGCCCACAGCTCCTTGATCAGCCGATAATCCTGCTCGCGCTGCCATTTGGCGGCAAGAAAGGCTTCGATCGCGGTGCGCCCGGTCAGGAAGACATCGCGGTTCCGCCAGCGGCTGTCAGCGGTATAGGCCAGCGCGACCCGGGCCGGATCGCGGCTGTTCCAGGCATCCTCCGCCGCACGCACTTTGAGCACGGCAGAGTCGCGGGTGAAGGGCGGCAGCGGCGGGCGCGGTGCCTCGGCTCGATCGCGCGTCATGCGAAGGGCGTCGCAAATTCGACGCGAATGCCGCCTGGAATGGTGCAGATGAAATGCCGCACCACCGATCCTTCGCGCATCGGGCAGGGATCGAACTCGATCGCCGCGCCAGGCCAGCCGCGCACCTTTTCCGCCACGATATCCAGCGCGGCTGAATCCGCGACCTTCAGTGCCAGATGATGCAGCCCGGCGTTGCGCTTGCGGTCGAAACGGTTGGCAGAGGCCGGATCGGTGAGCTGCCACAGGGTAAGCAAGGTCGTGCCATCGGAGACGAAATGCGCCGGATAGTCGGGCACGCTGCCGACCGTGGTGAAGCCGAGGCCATCGCAGAAGAAATCGCGGGTCGCCTCGATATCCGGCACGGCGAGGCCGATATGATGCGCGCCGCTGGTCAGTGCAGTCATGGGTTTTCTCCTCGGTTCAGGGTGGATTTCAGATGCTCGAGCTCGGCACGCAGCCGGTCGCGCTCGGCAACCAGCGGTGCAACCGCCGCAGATATCTCGGCTTCGGTGAAGCGCGGGGTGATGTGCTGCGGGCAGTTCCAGTCGAACCCGATCACGTCGATGATGCACGCCCGTTCCGGCATCGCGCGGTAGCCCGCGGGCATCAGCGATGCGACCAGCGCAGGATCGGCAGCGGCGGCAATCATACGCGCATGGCCCAGCAGCTTCAGCCGGCGGCGGTTGGGGTAATCCATCAGGAACAGCGAGACGCGGTCATCGTCGATCAGATTGGCGGTGCTGACATGCTGGCGATTGCCACGATAATCGGCAAAGCCGAGCCGGTTGCCGGGCAACAGCCGCAGAAAGCCGCGCGGCCCGCCGCGATGCTGGACATAGGGCCAGCCTTCGCTGGTCGTGCTGGCCAGATAGAAACTGTCGCATTCGCCGATGAAGGCCTCTTCCTTTTCGCCCAGCAGATCGGGCGAGCCGTCGGCGCCTTCCTCCATCCGCGCATAGCCCGGCCGCGATCCGTCCTGTTCCTGCAATGCGCGGGTGCGGTCGGTGAACAGCGTATGGATATAGTTGCGGGCCATCGGGGTCGTCCTGTGTGACGGGTGCACGGCGCGCTTGGCGGGAGATATCGGCGGACCGTGCCGCTGCGGTATCGGCGCTTTCGCATTCCGTGATAATGCGCTAAAACGACATGACTTTATTCCGCACCAGGCAATAATCATCGACCGACTGACTGCCCTTGAGCTGTTCGTTGCCGTGGCCGATCAAGGCAGCTTTGTCGGCGCCGCGCGCAAGCTGCGGGTGTCCGCACCGGCAGCGACGCGCGCGATCGCCGAGCTGGAGGCGCGCCATGGCACGGCCCTGTTCCATCGATCGACACGCGCGGTAACGCTGACCGACGCAGGCGCGCAGTTCCTGCCGGTCGCACGCCGCGTGCTGGCCGATCTGGCCGAGGGCGAGCGCGCCCTGGCCGGGATTGCCGCGGAGCCACAGGGGCAGTTGCTCGTCACCGCGCCTGTGCTGTTCGGGCGGCTGCACGTCCTGCCGGTCATAAATGAGCTGATCGACCGCCACCCGGCGCTAGCGATCGAATTGATGCTGGTCGATCGCAACATCCGCATCGTCGAGGAAGGTGTCGATGTCGCGGTGCGGATCGGGCCGCTCGCCGACAGCGCCCTGCAGGCGGTACGCATCGGGCGGGTGCGGCAGATGATTGTCGCAAGCCCCGCCTATCTGGCGCGGTTCGGCGTGCCGCAATCGGGTGAGGAGCTGCGCCATCATCGGCTGATAGCCAGCCGTGGCCCGCGGGCGGTGGGCGAGTGGCGGATCGGTACGCAAAGCTACCGCATCCAGCCCCGGCTGCGCGTCAACAGCGTTGCATCGATGGTCGCTGCGGCAGAGGCCGGCACCGGCATCGCCAATCTGCTGAGCTATCAGGTGGCCGATGCGGTCGCTGCCGGACGGCTGATCGAGCTGCTGGCTGCGGACGCGCCGGAATGGCTGCCGGTATCGCTGTTGTTCGAAGGGTCACGCCGACGCAGTGCCGCGCTGCAGGCGTTCATCACGGCGATGCGCGAGCGTCGCCTGCCTTAGCGGGCACGGGTGCGGGGCGGTAATCGCCGCCCCGCACTGCGCGGAAATCAGAAGCGGAAACCGACGCCGGCCATGATCTGGTGCCGGGTCAGATCGGTGTTGAATTCGATGTCGGTATCCTCGTAGCGACCACCATTATAGTTGGTGTAGACATATTCGCCCTTGAGATAGAGGTTCCGCCCCAGGCCGAATTCGACACCCGCGCCGAGGTGGAAGCCGTCGACTTCGTCACCGTCGTTGAAATCCTCGATCGCGTCTTCGACATCGTCATAGCTGACGTTGATGCGGCCGTTGGAATAGCCGCCCTTGGCGTAGATCAGCGTGTTGGTGCCGAGCGGCACACCGGCGCGGACGCCGAGCGTGATGTTGCGACCCTGATCGATGCAGGCGACATCGGTGCCGAACACTTCGCTGCAATATTCGGCATCGGAGAAGTCGAGACCGGCATAGGCGCCGACCACCAGGCTTTCGCCAACGGGGAAATCGAAGCCGACTTCGGCACCATAGCCGAGGTCGCTCTGGCTGTCGCTACCCTCGAACGTATCGACGCCATCGTCGTAATCGGCCGAGACCTCGTTGATGTCGAGGCCGACGCGGCCTTCGATACGCAGGCCCGACGCGGCTTCCGCAGGCGATTCCTGGGCAGCCACCGGCGCGGCACAAGCCAGCGCAACAGCAGATGCTGAAAATAGATACTTCATCGAAACAATTCCTTTTGCGACCTTCGCCGTGATTCGGCTAGAGCCTTCCCTAGATTTTGAGCTAATCGAATCAATGATTATATTTTCTTCTATATTTCGTTTTATGAGGAACAAAACATAAGACGAAGTGTTGACGACAATATTTCATATCCGAAACATTGAATCGTTTAATTTCTGCCTGTTTCATCCGAACCAGACAAGAAACCACAGTCCGGGCCAGCGCTGTGCATCGCGGGCAACGCGTGCTAACGGCGCGCGCATGCTCTCCCTCGATTCCGTCACCGTGCGCCTTGGCGGACGCACCATTCTCGACGGCGCCTCGGCGTCGCTGCCGCCCAGGTCACGTGTCGGGCTGATCGGTCGCAACGGTGCGGGCAAATCGACGCTGATGAAGACGATCATCGGCGCGATCGACCCCGACGGCGGCAGCGTCTCGATGCCGCGCGGCACGCGGATGGGTTACATCGCGCAGGATGCGCCGAGCGGCACCGCCACCCCGTTCGATACGGTGCTCGCTGCCGATACAGAACGGGCAGCGCTGCTGGCCGAAGCCGAAACCAGCACCGATCCCGACCGGCTGGGCGATGTGCATGAGCGGCTGATCGCCATCGACGCCTATACCGCCCCGGCCCGCGCCGGGCGTATCCTGGCGGGACTCGGCTTCGATGACGAAATGCAGCAGCAGCCGCTGGACAGTTTTTCAGGCGGCTGGAAGATGCGCGTTGCGCTCGGCGCGCTGCTGTTTTCCGAGCCCGACCTGCTGCTGCTCGACGAGCCATCGAACCACCTCGATCTCGAAGCGACGCTGTGGCTGGAAAACTTCCTCAAGGACTATCGCGCCACGGTGCTGGTGATCAGCCATGAGCGCGATCTCCTCAACAATGTCGTCGATCACATCCTCCACCTCGAACGCGGCAAGGTAACGCTCTACCCCGGCGGCTATAACGCGTTCGAGACGCAGCGGGCCGAGCGGCTGGCGCAGCTGGCGGCGGCCCGGGAAAAGCAGGCCGCCGAGCGCGCCAAGCTGGCCGATTATGTCGCCCGCAACTCCGCGCGCGCCAGCACCGCCAAGCAGGCGCAGAGCCGCGCCAAGGCGCTCGCCCGCATGCAGCCGATTGCAGCGGCGATGGAGGATCCCAGCCTCGCCTTCGCCTTCCCCGACCCCAGCGCCCTGCGCCCGCCGCTGATCACGCTCGATTTCGCCGCCGTCGGCTACAGCGAAACACCGATCCTCAGCCGCCTCAACCTGCGCATCGACCCGGACGACCGCATCGCACTGCTCGGCAAGAACGGTAACGGCAAGACCACGCTGGCCCGGCTGCTCGCGGCCCAACTGACGCCGATGGCGGGGGACATGACCGCGTCGGCCAAGATGACGGTCGGCTATTTCACCCAGTATCAGGTCGAGGAGCTCGATGGCGACGACACGCCGGTCGAGCATATGACCCGCGCCATGGCCGGCGCGACCCAGGGAGCGGTGCGCGCCCAGCTCGGGCGGTTCGGCTTTTCGGGGCCGCTCGCGACGCAGAAGGTGGGCAAGCTCTCCGGCGGCGAGCGCGCGCGGCTGGCGCTCGCCCTGATCACCCGCAACGCCCCGCACCTCCTCATCCTCGACGAGCCGACCAACCACCTCGACGTCGACAGCCGCGAGGCGCTGGTACAAGCGCTCAACGATTATTCGGGCGCAGTGGTGCTGGTCAGCCACGATCGCCACATGGTCGAGCTGGTCGCCGACCGGCTGGTGCTGGTCGATGGTGGCGCCGCCAGGGATTATGCCGGCAGCCTTGAGGATTACACCGACTTCGTGCTGGGCCGTGGCAGCACGGGCAGCGCCGAAGACAAATCCGCGCCGCTGTCGAAAGCCGACCGCAAGGCCGACAAGCGCGCCGCTGCCGAAGCGCGGGAACGGCTACGCACGCTGCAGGCGGATGTGGCGCGGACCGAAAAGGCGCTGGCCGAACTTACCGCCCGGCGCAGCCGCATCGACCGCGCGATGTTCGACCCGGCGAGCGCCGGCCCGGACGAGCGCGATTGCACGATGAGCGAACTCAGCCGCCGCCGCGCCGATGTCGAGAAGCGCATCGAAGCGGCGGAGGCGGCGTGGATGGAAGCGGTGGAAGCGATGGATGCGCTCGGCGAAGCGGCGTAATTTTCAGTAGTTGCCAGAGTATGGCCTTGCCTGCAGGGCGATCTTGCAACAAATTAACCCGTCTATACTTGCGTAGATCGTAGTTCCGACGCGGGAACTACAGGGGGATGTGATCGATGTGCGACCTGCGTTCGCTGATGCTGCCGTTGGCAATGCTGGCAATGGCGTCGAGTGCTGACGCGCAGCAGGCCGATGCAACGGCGCCACCACCTGCAGACGCGCTGGAAGCTGAGCTGAAGACCATCGCGCTCGCTGATCTGCAAGCCATCGTCACCGCGCAAGGACACCGCATCACTGAATCCTCGACCGATCCAGACGATCTGTGGGTCAATGCCGAAACCGACGGCAATCTGCGCTACATAGTATCGGCGACGGACTGTGCGCATCGTGAAGAGCGTGGCTGCTTTGCGATGCTGATCAGCATCTATTTCGACAATCCGGACAACAATGTGCTGCTCGATCGGATCAACAAGGCCAATCTGGCGGTGCCATCAGTCCAAGTCTGGCTGGATCGTGCCAATGACAATCGCATCGGCTTTTCACGTCTGGCAACATTACATGGCGGCCGCACCCGCCGCTCGTTGGCGCTGGAACTGGATCTGGTACTGGTTGAGTTCTGGGCAGCCTATGATCAGGTCTGGCCAGACCGGCGAGCATCGGAAGGCAAGGCCAACTGAGGCGAGTGCGTCTGCCCAGGCCAGTTTGCAGACGATCACCGGCCGGACAAGCAGGCTTATGTGTCAAGGCCAACACTTGAGGACGCCATGCCCCGCGCTGCTGCCAAGGGATGGTTTCCTGAGATAGTACCCAGGACAATTTCTGTGCGGGGGAATGGTGGAGCCTAGCTCCACTAAATGGTGATCCGACGCGGTAAGATGTTAGCCATAGATCGTCGCTTTTCTGGCATTGTTAGCGGGATTTGGTCTCATATTGTCCATTGACGTCCAAGCCCAGTTCCCACATTGGTGTGGGAACGAATGAGGGAACGCGGACATGGGCAAGCTGACGGCAGTGGCAGTGAAAGCAGCAACGGCACCGGGGCGCTATCAGGACGGCAACAGCCTGCAACTGCTGGTCAAGCCAAGTGGAGCACAATCGTGGGTGTTGCGGATACAGGTCGATGGCAAGCGTAGGGACATCGGGCTGGGGTCGACCGCAACGGTTACCCTGAAAGAGGCCCGTGAAAAGTCCGACGAGCTTCGCAGGATGTATCAGCGCGGTGCCGACCCGCTTGCCGAGCGCCGAGCGGCCAAGCTCGCTGCCACCGTCATTCCAACATTCCGCGATGCAGCGATCGCTGCCCATGGCGAGCACAAGGACGGCTGGCGCAACGTGAAGCATCGTGCCGATTGGCTATCGAGTCTGGAACGCTACGCCTTCCCGGCACTGGGTGGCATCCGAGTGGACTTGATCGACGCACCTGCCGTGCGCGACGCCTTGCTCCCGATTTGGCTCGACCGACCAGAGACGGCACGACGCGTCCGTCAACGGATCAAGCTTGTGGTCGATTGGGCAGCCGCCAAGGGTTATCGTCCGACATTGGACCTGAGCGGCATAGCCAAGGCCCTGCCCCGCCAGCCCAAGAGCGAGAGCCACTTCGCCGCCATGCCTTATGAGCAGGTGCCCGCGTTCGTCGCATCCCTCAAGGCATCTAACGAGACTATATCGAAGTTGGCCCTGCAGTTCCTGATACTCACCGCGGCCCGGTCGGGTGAAGTGCGCGGTGCCACGTGGCCGGAGATCGATCTTGAGGCGCAGACATGGACCATCCCCGGCAGCCGGATGAAAGCCGGCAAGGCGCATGTCGTGCCGCTTAGCGACGCTGCACTCACCATACTGGCCCGGGTCCGGCAAATCCGCACTCGAGGGGATGCTGTCGTCTTCCCTGGCACAAAAGGGCAACCGCTCAGCGACATGACCATGCTCAAGATCATGCGCGACCGCTCGTTGCCGTTTTCTGTGCATGGTTTTCGTTCAGCGTTCAAAACTTGGGCTGTGGAAGCAACAAGCTTTCCAGACGCGGTGAGCGAGGCAGCTCTGGCTCATATCGACGCGAACAAAGTGCGCGCCGCTTACTCCCGAACCGACTTTCGCCAACAGCGCACTGAATTGATGGCAACGTGGGCAAACTTTATAGGGGATGGTGGGACGAACGCCCGAGTGGTTCAGTCGCATTCCCCTTGATTAAGACAGTCGCACTTTCTCGGTAACCGACGCCTATCTGGTGTCGCGCCGCCAGCGGAAGAAGGTCAAAATACTGTTCCACCACCTTAAACGCATCCTCAAACTTGATCGCCTGCGCCTGCGAGGTCCGACTGGCGCAAAGGACGAGTTCCATCCCGCAGCGCCGCCAAGAATCTCCGGAAGCTGGCCAAGATGACCCTCATGCCCGGACGGACTCTCGCCTAATCGGCAAGGCCGTCCCGATCAAACACGATCAGCGTCTATGCCTAAACGTCGCCAAGGCAGACTTTTCAGCAGAACAGACCTTATTGCGGACATTCAGCGCCCCCAATGGAACTGCCGGAAGGTGCCGTTAGATCGGAGGAGTTTTGCAGCTACGCTAGGCTCGGTTTGATGAGCTGAACGGTCCGCAGTCACGGTCCGGCTGTTGCTGGTCCCGTGGAACCGCGATAGCACTGCTTCCAATGAGGATTCCTGTTGAAGAGCTAGTCAAAGTTGTGCTCGCCCGGCGCGTGTCTGAGGCAGCCGATGCCGTTGATGAGCGTCCATTGGTCGTGATGGCTGCGGACAGGGACAAGTGGAACGACTTCAGCAAGAACTTCCACGCGGACCTGCACGTCCTCACCGACGTTGCGGAGTTTGATCTGCGAGCGTTCCTCGTCTTTGCCGATGCGAGCCGCTCGCGCGGGAAGATCGAGGAGCTTCTAGGCGATCAGCCTGTGTTGCCCTTCGACGAGATCGATCATCCGTTTTGCTCTATCCTTGTCGATGACAAGACGTATCGAACCTTCGTTGAGCGGTTGGGATTGCCCCGTGCTGTCTCGGCGCTAAGGCAGATGCACGACATCGTGCTCAGCAACGCTGAGGGGGGTGATGACAATTTCTTGGAGCTCACACGAACGCAGGACTTCCACGAGGCGGCATTGCGCCAGGAACGAACATGGGTGGCGCTGCGTCGGGGCGCGCGGCATCTCAGGTTGGAGCCACTAGCGGAAGTGCCGGATGCGGCGCAGGCCTTCAGCCTCACGGCTGACCTTCCGGGGTTGCCCGGACCATACCAATTAGCGGTTGAGTTTGAGCACCATCCAGTTCTCCGTGGGCGCATCTTCGTGCTAGTAGGCAAGAATGGGACGGGGAAAACCCGACTGATCCGCTCGCTGATTGATGGTCTTCGAGACGATGCCCCGTGGCCCGAACTCCGCGGCGAGGGGCCAGCAGCAATGCTTGAGCCGCGGCCCCGATTATCCAAGCTGGTTGTGCTTTCATCGGTGGCAACCGATCCTTACCCCCGGAGCATCCCCCCATGGGCGGGCCTAGACTACCGTTACCATTCGATGATCGGCCGGAGGGAGGACACCGAGGATGATCTCACGATGGCCCTCGTCGACTGCCTGCGCGAGGACGTGGAGGAAGGCACATTTGAAGTAGGTGGCCGAATGGCGCTGCTGCGGGAGATGATCGCGCCCCTTGGGATCAACGAGGACCTGTTCGTAAAACTGCGGGAGGTCGATCCTCCTGACAACTTAGGCGGGCACGTCATCGAACACGGTGGCGAACTCTTCGCTCGGCTCTTCAAAGTCCAAGGTGAGCACCGCCGCCTCCGGATGGTCGCGCGCATCGTAGAGGGTACCTCGCCGGCCGTCATCGTGGACGGGCAGCGTCGACAGCTCAGCAGCGGTGAGCTGGCGATTCTGCGATTTGCCGCGCAGGCGACTGCGTCGGCTGAACGGGGAACCCTTTTCCTCTTCGATGAGCCAGAGACTCACCTCCATCCCAACTTCATCTCCCGCTTTATGTCCACATTGGGACGGCTCCTCGACCTCACGGGTTCAGCGGCGATGATCGCGACACATTCGGCGTATATCGTCCGGGAAGTGGCCAGCAGGCGCGTCCGGATCCTCTCCTTCGGTGAGGATGGGGCCATCGCAGATGAGCCGAGAATCCAGACCTTCGGGTCGGGAGTGGACACGATCTCCCAGTTCGTGTTCGGCGACACGGCACCTGACCATATGTACCTGAAGACCCTCCGGGATTGGCTGGCGACGCAGCCCGACGAACTGACCGTCGACCAGCTGGTGCAGCAGTTCGCAGACGAGCTCAACCCCGAGACACTGTCCTACATCGCGAGACTCATCCGGGCGAAGCATTAGAATGAAGTACCTGCCGCCTCCTGCCGGCACCGGCGATGCGCCATTCGAGGGCGTTTGGGCGCAGCCACAGTGGCAAGCCCACCAGGCTAGGTGGCAGCAAGCGAATGAGGAGTACCGCTTGAGCGGCGGCAATCCTTGGGCGGTCGAACCCGCCGATTTCGGTGTCGATATAGCCGCTGACCAGCGGCTGCTATGGGAGGGGCGGCGGCGCAGCCGACCCATCCGAGCGATCCGGAGCGCAAAGCTCAATTGCTGTCCGGTTTGCGGCTCGCAGACCACCGGATCCGTGGACCATTACCTACCGCGGGATTTCTACCCCGAGTTCTCAATCCTTTTCGAGAATCTCATACCGGCGTGTGCCCACTGCAACTCGGCAGGGAAGGGAAATACATACAAGGGAGAGGCAGAGCCAACGCGCTTCATCCACCCATATTTTGATGCTTGGGCGAGCGACGTGTTGTGGCAGGTCAGGCCGGTGCCTCCATTTGAAGCTGCTACCTTCGTAGCACTTCCCGAGGATGGCCTACCGGACGATCGTGCTACTATTGTGGCCTTCCACCTTGGTCACGTGCTCGGCGAACAGTGGAACCTGTTCAACGAGCGTTACTGGGGTCAGCTGCACCAGCTCCTCCTCGGTCCAGAACCTCGCGCTGAGGAATTTGCGGGGCTGGAGCTGCCCTTGGCGCGCCGGCTTTGGGACGCGGAATGCCTCAACGGACGGAACAGCTGGGAATCGGCCCTTCTGCGCGGCATCGCCCGGAACGAGCTCGCCAAGGAACATCTGCTTGGAAGGATCGAGGCCTTGCTAGGGTGACAGTGGCGTAGGACTAACAAACGTAGCGCGGCCGGGGCGTCGTGGCATCGCTTCAAGGGAGCGGGTAGTGTCTCAGTTTGAATTTAGCCCATCGGCCCAGCCGACGAGACCGCCTTGCCCCAATCTGCACGTTTAGGGGGTTTCGGCGGCCTGCTCTTTGGTCGATCATCCGGGTGGACCCAATCGGCAGGGGGGTCGTAGGCGGGTGGTCGCACAATCAGACCTTTTTTCCCCTGCACCGTCGCACCCATTACGCAACGCTCAAGCATTGGCAGGGACACATTGCGACGATCTACTCCAAGGCCTTTGTAGTCCGGCGGATATGTTTGGCCCGGCGGGATCGCAGCCAGCAGCCGCTTCCCATTCGGTTCTAGCAGACGTTTGAAAAACTTGCCGGTCGCCACCTGATCGGAGTCGGCGGAAAGCAGAAACGCTGTGTCATACACATCTGCCAGTCCGTCGCAGATTACAGATAGAGCAACATTTATATCCGACTGCTTCTCTTGGAATGTTCCATCGGCTGGCACGTGGTGGCCGCGCAAAATCTCCACTCCGCGCGCCACTTGCGCGTTGTTAAAGGTCTGGTGGCGCTCAAACGAACCTGGTTTGTGCGCGGGCACTGCGGTGCAGAAAACGACTTTGACGAGCGCGAGCCCCTCTTGCTTGCAGAGCATTTCTCCCAATCGCCAGAGGCAAGCCCACTTTAGGTGGTTCAACCCAGTTTCGTGAATGGGGTGGTAAAGGTTAAACCCATCGATGTAGAGCGCTCCGCGCTTCGCATTTTGAGGTTGACTTTCGGTCTCTATCACACTAGATGCCCCAACATCGATGCCAATCTGTTCTCAGGTTGGTGGAAGCCCCGGCAATGCCGGGGCTTTTTCGTTTCAAGCTCGTTTTTTGTATAGTCCACGCTTCTTAGGTGCCGGTGCCAACTCATCGATCTTAGCAATCACATCGTCCAAAGACCAGAGACGGTCGGTGATGCCCGCTGCCATCGCTGGCGACATGCGCAGTGTCTTGTGAATGCGGGTGAAGTTGTAGAACACGAAATACAGCGCCAGCGCGTGAATGTGATTGTCCAGCTTCTTGCTGAATGCAAGAGCTTGGATTAAAAATCAGAAACCTAGAAAGTGATCAAGAACTTCAAGATAGCATTCTTTCTATTCATCACGCTTTCATTATCTCGCTAGCTAATAGCGGCATTACTAAAATTGTTGAAAATCATAAGGGTGTGTCGCACGTCAAGACTGTGGTCCCCACCGGGTTTTAGCCGCAGCCTTAGCAATTTCAGACCGCCGCTCCGGCGTCATGTTAGCAGCCCGCTTCTTGCCCCCAAGGCTCCCAAGCTGCGCAGCCGCATTTGACGCGCCTTCGCGCTCGTCCTCAATCTCGCCAGTCGCAATCTTGCCGATCATGACAGCAAGGCCGATGGCATCGGCTGGACGCTTTTCGCCGTTTGGGGCCTTAGGCATCCCCCGCCCCCTTTTTCACTTTGGTATTGTTGCCCTCAACCCAGCCTAGCATCCAAGCAACCTTTACCTGTCCTCGCTTAAAGGGGTTATCCTCCATTGGCTTTCCGGCAGTCCCGGCTGCATGGCCCATACTCCATGCCCTATCTGATGTGGCTCGCATATCGCCTCCATGCTTTGCGCTAAGCATATGGGCAACGGCGGCTGGAAGCGATAGGCTGGCGCGTCAAAATTCAAACTGAGACACTACCAGGGAGCGCTAATGGCAGGAGCGGACAATCTGGGAGCTGGCGTCTTTGGTCCAGCGGTGCCTGTGGAGACGGTGACCGATCGCATCCGCTGGACGGATCAAGTCTATGGGCGCGGCTCCCGCGAAAATCCGATCCTTTCGTTCTCCAAGCCAGACTCGAGGAAACGTAGCTACACCAGCACCGTCCTCAGAATGGTCGACTGGCAGGCTGATTTCATCGCGCAGATCGTACCGGCCTCAACGCCAAAGCCGGTTCAGCCGGAACTCGTTGGCCGAGTGGTGGCGCTGGTCACAATCTGGCCCAAGGAGGGTGCGACCCGCGATTTCATCGCGCCGGGGCAGGAGACGGAGTGGGATGCGGATCGATGGCGCGATGCGATCCTGCTTCGTGAGGTCTGGTGGCTTGTGAACCCTCCCCTCCTGCGGGATATTTATCCGGCAGATCATCTCCGTCATATAACGTCCGGCGCACGTGCAAAACTTGGAAGGCCCCTCCCGGCCCTCTTCGAAGCCCTTCGGCACCAGGAGGTGGTGCAGGTGCTTGATCTTCACCGTACCCCTAAGGCGGCCAATTGGATTGCGCAGCAGGACCTACCTGGCGGCACAACCGAAGTTCTGTCAAAGCGCCGCAACGGGAAAGGCGGCTACGTTTATGCTCTCTCGCTACGAGAATACCCGGGCCTCCTGAAGGTCGGTTCCGCATTCGAAGTCGAGGCAAGGATGCGGTGCCTGAGTACGGGCGTGCCGACCGATTTCGAAATCGCCGCGAGCGTCCCGTTCTCGGATTGCAGGGCGGCCGAACTGAAAATCCACTCCCGTCTGTCTCGGCTCCGGCCGGACCGAGAATGGTTCAAGGCGAGCGTGAACGAATTCCTAAAAGCGGCAGCAGACGTTCAAGCCGGCTGGCACTGAATATGCCTGCTGCACGTTCGGCCTCGAACACGGCACCGACCCGCAACTCGGTCGGGTCGGTGCCATCAGCGAGCAGCTGACGAAAACCCGCCTTGGCAAAACCAAGCCCATCAGGGCCGCTGTTCTTCGGCGCCTGCGGCAACCCCAACCGCACCAATGGTAGATAGGCTCGAACCCAGTAGAGAGCGACTAGACCGAGCGGGATCTCGATTGCATCAGCCTCGTTCGCGGCGGCCCAAGCAGCTCCGGGCGATTGCTTGGCAACGCGCGCCACCGCCCGCAGCAGCCCCAGCTTGTAGGTCGATGACTTATCATCGGCGAGGACAATGCCCCTGATCAATGGCAGTGCGCCGGTACCATCGTCCGGCATACGGAGCACGACGCTGGTCCAGGTCACGCCATCGCGCTGCTGCAGATCATCCGACGGCTGGACCTTCAACACCTCCATTCCATGGGAGCGCGCCAATCCCTCGATTTCCGTAGGCGACGTCGGGTGCATCGGCCGGTCCGCCGGCGACGGGCCTGCGCGAAGGGTCATGGCCAGCACGCCGCCCGGCCGAAGCAGGGTCACCATTTTGCGAAAGGCACGCGCCCGGTCGGTGGGGATCACGTGCTGCCACACGGCCGACAGAGTAATCAGATCAAATGAGAGAGCCAGCCGATGCACGCGATCCAGCGTTGGCAGCCGATCGTCGAGCCAACGGACATCATCGCCGCAGATCGCTTGTCCATGGCTTCGCAATCCCTCTGCCGGCTCAACTGCGACAACATCGAACCCGAGCGATTGTAGCCATCGCGCGTCTCGACCGGATCATGCTCCTATATCCAGCGCCAAGCCCGCGGCCGGGAACAGCGAACGCAGTTCGCCAAATGCGGCCCCCGGCGGCAGCGCGTCGTAGCGCGCGGCCAGTTCCTGAGCAGCACCATCATAGGTGGCGATAGCCTCGTCGTAACCGGTTCGCCCTTCCATCTCAGCGACCCCGCCGACATTCGCCACCACGGCGCATGATCATGCGCTCGGCGTCATCGCACGATTGCCCGCCGATATCCGGCCGCCTGCGCCTGTGCTTCGGTGCAGAACCACTCTTCCGGCCGGGTCTGCTCATAATAGGGCATGCCAGGCATATGGTAGATCCACTCGCCTCGCCGATTGCGATTGCCCTTTATGAGGCAGCCGCTCGGAGATGCTGACGCCTGTCGCGACTGCTGAGGTGGACGCGTCGATCGGGGCTGCTCTGGCGCAACCGGGCGCTGAGCTGCGCGCCACTGAGCCGGTGTCTCGAACTCCGATGACCAGATACCCCACAGGCGAGTACGAGCGCGGGCCTCATCGCCGACATAGGCATCGCTGAACTGGGGTAAGGCGATCGCCCAGCCAGCTTCTGCCATCGCGCCTGCGAGATCGAGCGTGCCTGCAAAGCAGGTCGCGACCGTGCGACCATAGTCGTCAGTATCACGAGGCTGGCACCGCACGCTCCGGCCGCCGATGAACGCTGACAGCCGTCTCGCCGCTTCTTGCCCGCAAGCCCACTCAGCGCCGACGCGTCGGCATGTCTGGCGGCCCTCGGGTGCGTCGATGCCGTGCAGGCGAATGGAGACGCCTCCAACCGTTAGGGAGTCCCCGTCGGTCACCTCAGCGGACCCGGCGATCTGCTGGGACAATGCGGGCATGGCAAAGATCAGTGCGATTGCAGCGAGGATCAGTTTCATGAGGTCAGTGTCCGTCGCTCCGTCGTTCTGTGCAAGAGCCGAGATGGCCATGCCGGGACACAGCCGCCTTGCACGAAAACCGCTTTCCTACAGGAACAGAAATAGAACATATAATGGCGGAGGAGATTCGTCATGACGCTTTCGATGGAAGGAACGGCCCTGCTCGGGCTGGCAGCGATCATCACCAGCCTGTCGACCCTGATCTGGTCGATCCGCAGGAAGCGGTGATCATTGCTGCGGGTCGCCAAGGTCCATCTCGGACATTTCCATGAACTGGCGGGCGAGGTCACGCTCTGAGCGGACCTCGAACGTGTCATCAATGTCAGGGGCTTGGCCGAGGGTGAACAGCAAGCACCATAGTGCGAACCGGGAGCCTGCGTCGCTGGCGAGGCCCAAGTCGACTTGCATGCGCTCCACAGCTGCATCCAAAGCGGCGGGATCGATGGCAGCGATATCACGCGTCCCGAAGTAGCGCTCGAGCTGATCGTCGAAGGTCATCCAACATCCCCGGCACGATGGGGCTGACGGATTGTTCGCAAGACAATCCGTCAGCGATCCATCAGCGCTTTCCCACCGGCTTTCCGGCTGGCTTGCGACCACCACCGCGTCCCTTCCTGCCAAGGCCGATCGAGACAGCCAGCGCGCGCCGAGTCTCGGCATAGTTGGGGGCAACCATGGGGTAGTCGGCAGGCAATCCCCACTTGGTTCGATACGCATCGGGCGTCATACCAAAGGCTGTCATCAGGTGGCGCTTGAGCATCTTGAGCTTTTTGCCATCTTCCAGGCAGACGATATAGTCAGGCTTGATCGATGAGCGGATAGATACCGCCGGGACAGGTTTTTCGGGCTCCGCTGCAGCCGGGGCTCCGCCAAGCCCTGCGAGCGACGCATATACGCTGGAAATCAGACCGGGCAGCTCGCCAGTGCTGACGCTGTTGTTGCTGACATGCGCTGAAACAATGTCTGCGGTGAGTGTCGCGATGAATTCTGCTGTGTCTTTGGGATCGACCATTTTCGATACTCCCAAGAGTAAACCATGAGCGGCACAGTCAGCGGTAGTTACATCTCAGTCACAATACAATCTGCCGACCTTTCGATCCGGGAACAGGCCGTGCGCCGCCAAGCCCTCTCTGATACACTTTGACCTCCGTCGGTTCTTACACTTGACCTATGGAGCTGATCATCCAGACTTGTTCGACCTGTCACGGGCCCTTGCCTATTCCGGTACCAACCTGTCCCCATTGCGGTCGTTTGCTAAGTCCGGCCGAGCTGGAACGAGCCCAAGCCGAGAATACCCGATGGTGGATCATCACCGGTGGCCTCGTCGTCAGCAGCCTGTTTCTGGCCGTGACGCTGTGCACCGGCCGATAGGCGGCTTGCCAAGATGTTCCTTTTTTGTTCACTAGCAATCATGGGTGTCGTCCAGCTCAGAGACATGACGGATTTAATCCGCTGGCACGCCGAATTGCGCGTGGTTTGCAACACTTGCGGGCGCGAGGCCCGATTCGATCCTGCCGCCATGCTGAAGTGGTTCCGCAGCCATGGCTGGTCGACTTCGCTCGATGTCGCTGCACACCGGTTCCGGTGCGATGGCCCCGAAGCGGGCCTCGGCTGCGGTAGCAAGGATGTGCGCTTGTCGGCCTTCACGCCGGATCTTGAGCTTCCTGAAGTTCGGCCAAGACCCAAGGGGGGCGATCATGATCCGGTGCCCACGGGGATCGACCCCAAGGCCTGGGCAAGGGCCAGCGCCTATGAACGCAAGCAGATGCTGCGCCGGGCTCGAGGGTGATGGCACTGCAATTCGGCCGAGATACGCCCCGACCAAAGGATCGGTCGGCTTCGGGGCCGAAAGGGGACCAGACGCGGACTCGAAGCTCTCAGTGCGACTACTTGGAAAGCTGCCGGTGCAGATCTGATAGAGGGGGGTCAGGCGACCACTGTGGTTTGCATCACATCCTCTGTCGCGAGCATAATCAACGCGAGATCGATGTTGCTCTAGCAATTTCGCCGTAATTCCACGCTTTGCGCAGTATCTGGAGCTTCGTCGGCGACGGCGGGGCAAGACAGTTCGGGCAAAGCTCGTCGGTTGGGCGATTGACCGACTGGTCTTAGGCTTCAGCCAACTGGATATACTCGCGATGTGCGGGGTGGGCGTGACAAGTGCGCTTCAGTGATCAGTGCTGCAACGCCTCGATCGACTTTCGCGCATCGTCCTCCGGCGCAAGCGGAACCCCTTCGAGCGCTGCGCGCAAGACGATGCCAGTCTTAGCCCATCCGGTGCTCGCATCGTCGATGGCACCCCGCAACGATACAAGCGAGATGCGCGGTGCGGCGAAGAGCGCCGCAATCGTCATCACTGCGCGCCATTGGCGCGTGGCGAGCGTTGCAACAGCTTCGGGCACAAGGTCGCGAAAATAGGGTTGATTAAAATAGTGCACCCATAAAGCATGGCATCGCAACAGCGGCTCGGGCGCGAGACGTTCGAGCAACGACGCCGTAAGCGCCGAAACCAGATGGTGCGACCAATCCCCCGATGTGCAGCGGACGACCGAAGGCCATGGCTCGACGTCGCCGGTCACGAATAGCCCCCCGATGTGATCAACGAGCGCAACAATCCGGCCGGCCTGCGGATGTGCTGCTGCGTCCGTGCGCCACCGTGCGATCGGTAAGCGTTCGAGTTCATCGGCCGCAGCTAGGTCAAATACCGCCGCGACAACCTGTCCGATGACGAATTCTTCGCTTCCCGGAGTCCAACTCCGCGGTATGCCATCATCGAGCTGCAGCACATCGCGAACGTCTGCGGCCAGCTGCTCAGCGAGCACGGCAAGAGCATCAGTCTGCCGAAGTCCGTCGGCGACGACATGTTCGAAGTTGTGCCTGCGCCGCGCAAGCTGGAACAGCGGGGTTGCGGCGATCGCACGAAAGCTGACGTAAGGCGTCGCCCGCACCTTGGGCGCTTCGCGTAGCGAGTGCTCGAGCGTCTCGCCGTATGCCGCGTCGAGGCGGAGAAAATCGATCCGCAGCGTGTCGAGCGGCGGCGCGACTGCGGCTTCCGTAACGAAGGGATCCAAATCGCTGCAGATACCCCGCAGGTTCTTGAGCTCAAGTTCGGGCCGCTTGCAATCAAGCCACCCGGCAATGCCCGAGAGAACACCACCAACGCGCCGTTGCAGCGAGAGCAGCGGCTCGCTTTGCAGATCGGCTTGCATCGGCTCGAGTGTGGCAAGCACGTCACCAAATTCGGCGACGGCGCCGGCGCGTTCGCCTGCCATGAAGCGGGCGAACGCCGCATCCATCGCGAGACCGATGACGAAAATGGGTTTGTCGGTGCGCTTCGCACAAACCTTAGCGGCGTCGAGGAAGGCTGCGGCGTCGGACCAATGGTCATGCGCTCCCGCAGCGATGGCAGCCGAGCGGTAGGCGAATGCGCTCGCAAGGGCGCCATCCTCCCTCGACAAGCGGGGAAGCGCCTCCTTCCAGATTTCGAGCGCTTGTGGAAAGTCGCCGGAATGGCTGAGCACTTTAGCATAAGCGGTGCGCCAGACTGGATCATCTCCGCCCACCGCCATCAGCTCATTCGCTTCGGCCACGGCGGCCTTGGGATCGCCGATATCCTCGTCGATCACCCGTATAAGCACTGCCGCAATCCCGCGCGCCATCTCTGTGACGCCGAGCTCAACGGCGAGGTCAAACCCGGCGCGTAGCTCTGACCGGAAATCGGACCAAGCGTCCCGCTTCGCACCATATTCGTGCAGCCACAGGCGGTCGATCAGCAGCGAGGCCATTCCCTCCGGATCGGCCATCGATCCCAGGATCGCCGCAGCATTGTCACGCTCGAGCGACTTGAGCGCGGATATGACCTCAGCGAAGTCTTCGATTTCTTGAATGTGCGCCATCAGGCGCAGACCGGCGAACTGCGCATAGCCTCCCGGTTTGAGACCCTCGTCGCGCATCATTCCGGCGCGCTCCATGCGCTCTGGCAGCGACTCCTTCATCCCGCGGCCGAGATCGATGAACTCATTCGCGCGCTGTATCGTCAGCGCGAGTGGATAAGTGACTTTGGGCGTGGAAAGGACCTGGCTGAGATAGACCCAGCGGAAAAAGCGTATGAGATCGCCGTCAGACGCAACTGCGAACTCAGCTTCCAGCTTTGAAGCAATCCGTAGCGCGGTCTCAGGCGCAGTTTCGGCGGCGATCCGGTACTGAAACAGCCGGAAAGCGAACTGGTCCGCGGGGCGATTGAACGGCAGCGATGCGCCTTCTTCGAGCGCGAGCGCAGTATAAATCCCGCACGCCTCACCGATCGCCTCCCACACCTCCTCGCTCAGCGAATAGATACCCTGCAGGATTTTGACGAGCGGACCCGCTGTCCCACCAATGTAGCAATGCATGAGGACCGACGAGATGTCCCATGGTGTGATCGTGCGATCCAGCAGGTAGATCCAGGCAAGTTGGCCGTGCATCGCCTTTACCCATTCGGCCCCGCGGGCATGATCGGCAGACCCTCGCGCCAGCGGCGAAACCCGAAATTCACCGCCGCTGGTGAACTCAAGCCAGGGACCGGCGATGATGTCGACTGCCGCGCCAGGCTCAACGACGGGGGGATTGAATCGGGCCACAGCCATCAGTCGCCGCCGGTTCAGCCGCCCGGTAAGGAGACTGGCGCGGTAGAGGAGCTCGCGCGCGCCGTCGGGTAGATCGCTAATGATGCGACGCGCCTCAAAGCGGATGCGATCGATGTCCGGCGGCGTCTGAAACAGGTCTCCCGCCCCCGGCGCAGGAAACTGGCCCGCGCTCAGCGTACCGACCCGCGCGTTCACGAGTTGTGGATGGCCGAATGTCGAGAGCTCGAGAAGTTTGGACCAAGTTTCGGCACGGTCGTCGGGACAGCCCGATTGGCGCAAAAATCGTTCGATCTCGCTCGCGTCGAACGGAGTCATCTGCAATTCGCGCGACGGTTCCAGTTCGATCGCTTGGGAAAGGCGCGCTGGCAACACTCGATCCGAGGTGACGATCAGCATTCCGCCCAACGCCTTCTGGCCATGCCAGAGCGCCGCCAGTGGACCTTCAATCACTCGCGGGTCGGACAGGGTATCGATGTCGTCGACGACGAGAATCCGCGCCCCCCCCTCTGCCCGCAACAGGTCGCGGGCCAGAATGAGCCTCGATTTGACTTCGGCCGGATTGAGGTCTCGCAGCGTCAGCCATTGCGGCGCCAGTGCGGCGAAGGTGCTTGCCGCGGTGAGTGTCTTGCCGCTACCCGTCGAACCGTGGAGTAGGACGGCGCCCCTCCGCACCGCATCGGCAAGTTGCTGTTCGGGCAGGGCCCGCTGGAAATAGTTCGCCGGGAGCGGCGGCGCACTCTCTAGCTCTGCCGCTGGCGCATGCACGGGGCCTTGGCCGTGGACCGGAGCGAGCGCTGCTTGCATCAGCGCCAGCAGCTCCTGCTTGGGCACCTGTATTGCGGTCGCGGCAGCGAAGATGCGGAGGAACTCGGCGCGGGATAGTGGTCGGTCGTCCTTCGCCTTGGCCGCATCGAACGCGGCGGTGTAGAGCGTATCGAGCACCAATTCGGCGTCCGCCGGGGCTACGCCCGAGGCATTGCCGTGGACGACGAGCCGGTCTCTGATCTGCCGAACCAACGCCTCGCCATCCTGCTGACCAGCCAGCCATTCTATCCGAGCAATGAGCTTCGCCACGATTTCTTCGGACGCTGCGGCGGCGAGAAAGTGCTTCACTGGTTCGGAGACCGTATCACTTTGCTGCAGGAAGTCGGCGATCGCGCGGGCCTGTTGCTGCGCGTCCTGCCCGCCGGGATGCGCGCGCAGCGTGTTCCACAGATCGATGCCAGCGCGCCCGACGCCGAAGGGCGCGCCCTGTTCAACACCGATGCCCGATGTCGTCAAATACCGGAAGTGAATCGAAACACTGGGGTTGCGCGTGGCGTGCGCCCAATAGTTGTTGATCGCCTCTGCAACCGACGGCGTACGAAGAGTGACATTGCCGGACCCAGCGGTGTCCTTGACCTGCTCGGTGTGCACGACGGCGCCGTCGATCCGGTCGATATCCTCAGCCCCCTCGAGATACAGTTCCTCGCTGTCACTCAGATCGATCCATATGAGAATACTTCGTAGGATCTGATAGATATAGCCGCGCAGCGCATCTTTGGCCTGCCGCGCCGGATCACCTTCAACTCTGGTCATCGCGAACAAGCCATTTCAGATCGTCTTCCAGGCTCGACGATCAGACGCAACCTGCTCATTGGACGCACGTGAGGATGTCGCGTTCGAGGAGTCCGATGCGGCACGCGATGACACGAGTGGTGAACTCCGTCTGTTCGCCATTTCCCATGCGCGCGAGCTCCATCGACAGTTGCTCTGCCGGGTCGCCATCGAGCTCCCCTCGGACGCGATCGAGCGCTTCCTGGATCAGCAGGCACGCCTCGCAAATATCGTCATCATATTCGGTGTCACGCAGCGTCTCGAGCAATGCCAGCCGAGAACTGACGCTGTTTGCGAGATGTTGCGCATATCCCAACTCCTCCTCATTGAGGTCGCGGTCAGCATTCACGAACACCGCCGAGATTTGAAGGAGCACGTTGAACGCCTCGGCCAGCGCCGCCGCCGCGCGCTCCTCCAAAATCGGAAACGGCAAATGTCCCGACCATTTCGCCGCGAAGCCTGTCATCGGAAAAAATGTCGAATAAAAGACACCGGCTAGAGCCGCGACCACCAGCCCCTCGCGGACCGGCACGATGCTGACGCGATGGGTGTCGGGAAACTCGCTGACAATCGCAGTAAAGTTCTCGGCAAGCGTCATATAGTCGATGAGATGTTCGACCGGCAGCAGGATCGCATAGTCGACGCGCGGCCAATATGGTGCGTCCGGTTCGTCCATCGGCCGCGACACCACGAGCGCCTCGATATCGTTCGCGGCAAGCGCGGCGCGGATTTGCGCAGTCATCGCCTCTGCGGCGTACCGAGCGCGATCTCTCGCGTCGGCTGCGAACCGAATTCGCGCCCGACGACTGCGACTGGTGCGTTCTGCCACCAGCCGCGAGCGCCGGAATGCCTCGGCATGTGCATGGGCATCGCCGAGGATCGCATCGATGTCATGGAGAGTCGAGGACAGGCTCTGCAGTGCATCCACAGGCGGGGCTTCGACCCATCGCCAGCTGCTAGCCGACAGCAGTGCTTCGGCGTCGGCATGCAGCTTCGCGGCATTGACAGACACGAGTATCGGACGCTCGATCGTTCCTCCCAATTCCTGGGCGAGCTGAGTGACAGATACGACAAAGTCGTAAGTCTGGTCAGCTGTCGAATACTCGCCCTGATCGCGGGCAGAGCGCGTGGTCGAACCGACTGAGGGTGGTTGGATGAATGAATTCAGCAATGAGCGAACCGCCAGCAAGGTCGTGAAGCGATGATCCGCCACTATCCCGCGGCAGTACAGGTCGGCGGCGTCGGCGAGCAATGTCGCGAGTTCCGCGATGGCGCCGGCAAGGGCATTCGCGCGGCCGCTTTCAGTGATCGGTCCGGAGCGGCTCTGGATCGCCCGCAAGGCGGCCCTGTTCCAGGCGACGCGCACCGGAGCGGGCAGGTTATCGCGGGGGATGTGCTTGATCGCAAGCGGATGGCCCTGGAATCCGGCTGGGTTACCGTCCCATCCTAGCATTGAGGAAGCGGCGATATCGGCTGTGGGGACGGCCGCGAACAGCCGCGCGCAATGCTCGACCACGGTATCGTTCGCTTTTGGATGGATCGGCTCCCCTTGGAAGCGGACGTTCGAGGTTACCACCTGCGCTCCGTCTTCTCCCTCGATCGTCGGGCGCGTAACCCAGGCGACTTCCTGATGGATCCTCGAAAGCAGATGATCGCTCCCGCCGAAGCGATTTACGAGTTGCTGCGCTGTTGCAACTCCGAATTCGCGTATCGTCGCTGCGACCGCGAGCCCCTGCTCGAGCGGGACATCGGACCAGTCACCCGCGGGCAACACGGTGAAACTGGGAGCCGGCGCCATGGTCACCATCGGCATCAACGCAGCGGCAAGCTCGTGATAATCCTCCAAATCCGCGTCAATTTCAGGGGGCAAACCCACCATGCGATCGAGCAGCGCCGCGCGCAGGTCGCGCTGGCCGATCTCGGGCAGCCGCGCAATCACGGCGTTGACCTTGGCGAATTGGGGAAGGTCCAGCTGCGATCCCGCCAGAGCAAACGAGAAAGCGAGGCTGGCGTGCCGCACCTCGAGCCCTTCCTCTTGGACAATAGCGATCCAGCGCTCGGCGACCCGATCACAAACCGCAAGCCCGAGCCCATGGAATACAGCGGCGAGTTCGGGGACCGATAGTGCTGCGACACGTCCGGCCAGCGCGTCCAGGACTGCGTCATCAGCTTCGGGCAGCGCGGCAAGAAGCTGCGGGAGAACAATCGAGAAATCGCGGCTACAGAGGACCGCCGCCATTTCCTCCAGCTCGATGTCGAGGTCGCGGGGCAATTGCTGCTTGAGCGCAGCATACAGCCCCGCCGATCGAATTTGGTGCAGTCCGCCGAGGCTACCATCGTTCCTGACGCGTACGGCGTGTTCGTCGACCAGCCGCGCCAAGGCGCGCGCGAAATCACCCTGGCTCAATCCCAAACGGTCGCGGAGCCGTTCGGATTCGGCCGCCCCTCCAAAACGCGCGGCAGGAACGACCGCCTGAAGGATGGCAAGCTCATCGTCGCGCCCTTCGAGCAAGCGGCGGCGGACCTGCGCGTCCAAAGTATCCTGTAGCCGCCGTCCGCTTGTCAGCAGATGCCCGTATTCGAGCAGAAGCCCTTCGCTGCGTTCGAAGGGCTCCCGCCAGTGGAGGAAAGCCAGCTCGCGCTCTGGCCGCAACGCCCGCCAGATTCGTTCGGCGAGATCCGCGTCGAGAGCGGGACGTGCCAGTGCGGTCGAGGCGAGACTGTTAATAAGGAAGAGGTCCTCCTCGCGTATCGTGCCAAGCAGCAGCACTCCGGGCGTGTGGCTGAGCTCATCTGCCAGCGCTTCCCAGATCCCGCCAAGGTCGCGACCGACATCATCGAGCACGAATCCCACGGCGCGCTCAGGCGATGCTTCGAGGCTACGGGCCAATTGTACCAGCAGATGAGCCTGATCGGCGGACGCGCGTCGCAGCCGAAACCAGCGGATGGCATGCCGGTTTTCGTATGCGAATAGCCAAGCCGCTGCGGATTTGCCGCTTCCTGATGGCCCCGTGATCAGCGCGCGCCGCCGCCGCTGAAGGCCGGTCGCCAGCTCGATCATCAGGTCCGGGCGCTCCATCACGAGCCCCGCTGCGACATGGCCGGGCGCAACGTCGACGCCCTCATAGAAATAAGAATCTTCCACGGGCGCAAAGTTGACTGGCTCGCAAAGGCCAGCCGCGATGGCCGGAAACAATCCATCCCAGTCGACAAGGGCTACAACCGCAGCGGCTAACGCTTCGACGTCGGTCGCGTCCACGACGGCCGGCTTGTCTGCGGGCGCGCGATAGTTGTGGTCGGCTTTTTCGCCGACAAGGTGACGAAGGCGGTGCGCAATCAGCCGGCCGACCGCGTCGGCGGTATCGCGACGAGCACCAAAAAGGATGACGCTCTCATCAAGCGGGTTGGCGATGCTCACCACTGAGGTGACTTTAAGGAGCTCGTTGAGGGTCAGGCCCTTCGATGCGGTGAAGTCCTCAAGATGGGAGGCCAACAGCGCAGCATTGTTGGCGTCATCGGCGAGTCTGCCGTCCCAACCGGTTTCGATGATCTCCTCGGCGGGCCGCTCGAGCAGAAGCACGATCCTGCACGAGCCTGACCGCAGCCTCTCTACCTCGATAGTACCGGCCGATTTCGCCATTATCGCCGCGAGTTCCGCGGTCGCGAATCGCCCGCGCGGATTATGGCGCGACTTTGCCTGGACGCGAATCTCCGCAGTTCCGCCATGGAGCGTGAGGTCGTCCACGCCCTCGGGTACGAGGACCGTAGCATCAAGACTCCCAGCCCAAATCCGGGTCGCCAACCACGCGCCCGCGGCATCCTGAAAGCGAAAGCCTCGCCCCGCCCGCGCGCCTGCTCGGCTGGTTGCCCAGAGACTGGGATCAATCTGAATTGCAGCGTCCGCCATAAGCGACATCCTGGCATGGTATGGCTGCAGAAACAAATCCGTGCCTCGTGTGCCCGAGCAAGTACTGCTAGTCACCCTGTTAAATACTGCGAATGTTACGGATACGTCTGCTCATAAATTCAGTCGGCCGAACTCATATAGCGGGTATCGGCGAAGGATTTTGGAATGAGCGGCAGTTTTGGGATCTCCGGCGAATCGCCGCTAATGGAGCGCTATGCAGAAATCGCCCGCCCGCCGCGACCATTCTCGATCCAAAATTTAGCGCCTCACCTCGGTAACCTGAGTGCGGCCGCACCTTTCGCATCCAGCGCCCCACTCACCCCCCGCGCCGCAGCAATCACCTCTTCCGCAAACGTCCGATACGCCGCCATCCGCTCCGCATCCCACTGCGGCGGGAAGTTGGCGATGTCGTGGAGGTTGGCGATCTTGTCGCTTAGCTTGATCAGCCGCGCCCCAGCGGACTTGCTCGCCGTGGTCGCAACCTGCAGTCGCTTGCGCTCAGCCTTGGGCAGCGTTTTGTCGTCGGTGACCTCGGCGACATAGCCGGCAACCACTGGCCCGAACCGTTCGGCAATCTCCTCAGGGGTTGTCTCGGTGTCCTCCACCGTGTCGTGGAGCAGTGCCGCGACCAGTACGTCGACGTCCTCGATACCGGCCTCTGCAAGGATGGCAGCGACGCTGAGGGGGTGGTTGATGTAGGGGGTGGCGTCGACGTCCTTGCGCCGTTGGTGACGGTGCCGGTCGGCAGCAAAGCGGGCGGCGTCGAGCAGCCGCGCCAGGCCGGTTGGTGGGCGGGTGTCAGTGAACATGGTCGGTCTCCTGATAGGCATTGATGATCGTGTCGAAGCAGGCGGCGGCGTGGAGGGGTTCGTCCTCGACCAGAATGTCGGGGTTGCGGGTGGTCGCTGGCAGGTAACCCAGCACCTCGAGGATCATCCGCATCCACTCCGGCCGGCCGAGGATGACCCCGAAACAGTGCCGGTCGACCCAGTGACGCCACCGGTCCAACTCATGCTCATAGGGACAGTCGAACAGGGTCAGCTGGGGGTTGAACAGGGTGTTCCGATACCACGTGCACACCCTGTCCCACGTCGGGATCAGGGGTGCCATGTCGACACGGGGGTACCGGTCGAACAGGTCCGGCAGGAGGACTCCGGGACGGGTCAGCAACAGGGCGTTGCGATAGGCCTGCCAGCAGCCGTGCAGCAGCTGGTGGAGCATCACCACGGAGCTGCGGCGCTGGATATAGGCGAACCCGTCGATGGTGAGGACTCCCTCGGGACGGGTCACCGAGGGGTAGGGGTCGAGACGTCGGAAGGAAGTCCTAGGACTCGTCTGACAGTGCGGACACAGGTGGTTCGGCATCGGCAGTCTCCCTGACCGGCCGACCGACAACAGCACCTCCCGTTCCGACACCCGGAACGACGTTTGCCGTCGTCGCTCGGGTCTCTCGCAGTGGTGCCCAACATGGGCGGGGACGTTGGTCGGGTGACCCGTCCAACGTCTCCCGACTAGGCCGACAGGGGACGTCAGGCAACCCTCGTTTACGATGGATCGGAGTCCTTCGCGCGCTTTTCGAGCGTATCGCGGAGCGCGATCAGAGATGGCGATACGATTTCGGGGTGTCCGCCGTTGGGACTGGCCTTTGCCGCCCATTCCTGTCGGCGGATATCGGCGTCGGTTTCCTCGCTCGGCGGCCCGTCCGGGAACGCCTCGTCAACGACAGCCTGGTCGATGAACTCACCGGCCAGACCACATGTGATTAAGTACCATGGCGTCTGCCGAACCCGCTCGACCGTCCACGGTCTGGGAGCCTTTGGCTCATCATGATGCTCGAGCATTGGCTGGGGCGGATTTGCCGCCCGCTCGATGTCGTCCGCCATGGCCCGCAGCAGGTTGATAGCGCGCACTTGGACACGAACCGCCTCTTCAGCCGCCTCGCGGATTGCAGCCTCGACTTCATTCGGGAAGCGGAAGACCTGGCGCAGTGCCTCTCGAGCTGCCTTAAGCACAAACCATTCGGGTAGGTCGTCGAGTCCCGCTGCAACAGCGACTAGCCAGGCCCTGCCTTGTTCCTCACTGGCCATTGGGATGACCTTTGCGCCAAGTGGCTTGAGCGCGTCTCTGACCTTTGCCAAAGCTGCAGCACGGTCGGTCTCGTCCAGATCGGTGATAGGCGTGATAGTCTTCAGGGCTACCGCGATGGTCGCTGCGATTTCGCCGAGGCTTGGGTCAAGTTGCTTGATCTGCGCCATGGTCGAGGCACCGAGCGCAACACGCAGCAGATCGCGGTTCGGCCGAGTGGGAGCGAGCGGGTTGGTCATAGCAGGCCGGTGCTCGTCCAGTCGGACTCGGGTGTCGTCCATGCTGACCGTCTCGCAGTGGAGCGGCGGGGGGTGGGGGAAACGCCGTTGCGTCTCCGGGCGACCGTCTGGCGGATGGCCGCGTCGAAGTAGCGCAGCGAGTGGATCGGCTCGGGGGCATTGGCGACGCCCTGCTTGATGCAGTTCAGGATCTCGTCGTGCGTGGCCCCGCTGGAAAGCCAACTGCCCGTCAGGTCGATGGCTTTGGCAACGGCGGTCGGCGTGGCGATGCGTACCCCAGCCGCTTCGGCGCACTGGCGAGCGAAGGTTGGCGTGCCGTCAGGGTCGAGGGCATCGACGTCTGCGACCGGTTCGAACTCCGCATCGACGATCGCGCGCGCGTCGTCGTCGACGAATATTAACTCTGTCTTTGACTCTGATTCTGTCTCTGTATCTGTGTCTGTTGTTGGGGGCGTTGCGCGACGTCGCCGCGACGTTGCTGCGACAGGTTGCAACGTTGCGCTGCCGTTGCGCTTCCTTTCCCGATGCAGACGCGACCGCTCGGTGCTACTATCGCTTTCATATTGGCGCCGCGTCCACGCGACTACGACGTTATCGGCAATCATGCCGATCTCGGTCATCGCGGACATTACTCGCTCGATCGTTTGGGGTGGCTCGCCCAAGACCACCGCAACACGGCGCGCGGTTGCATCGAACCGGCCGGCCTCATTCACCTTGGCAGCGCTTTCGAGAATGCAGTGCCACGCAGCGATCGCGACCGAACGGCTACACTCGGCGACGAGTGCCACCTCGGCCAGCTTCGCGTCGGTGACTGTGCCTTCATATGCGCGGTACCAGCGGGTCATGGCAGCACGCCAGGCCGACGCCGAAGAACCTGCCTGTCAGCTTGATCCATCCAAGGCATGGCTCATGCCTGTCCGGACAGCAGCGCACGCAAGGCCTCCGCCGGGACGACAGTCCGCCCGCCAACACGGACAACCTGCAACCGACCTGCGGAGATATGCGAATACAACGTCGAACGACTCAGGCTTGATGCGGCGCAGGCCTCACGAATGCTGTAGGCCAGTTTTTCTTGCTGCTTGATCATGTTGAAACGCCCTCAACTCACGTCGGATGAGGACGGACTGGCAAGGATATCTGGGATTCGCCAGCATTCAGGGGGTGCACAAAACCTCGGGAGGTTTCTTGCTATGTGTCAGTCCCGCTTATTTCCTTCACACGTTCGAGAGCACACTCCCACCGGTGTCGATTCATTTGGCGCTCGCGCTCTTCCTGTTCCGTCGCCTCCACCTTCTTAATGGCGCGACGTATTGTGTCCGTGCTGACCCGACACGCCTTTGCCGCCTGCTCGCGGGCGGCCTTCGTCTTGCCGATAACGCTCAATTGAGCGAGATACTCGCCGTACAGTTCCAGCTCATTCCGCTTTGGTGTCTTGGTCGCCAATTTCGGACGCCCACCCTTGGAGGGTGGTCCGTCCGGGTGATCAACCACCATCAGTCTAAACTTGGTCTGCGCTGCCGAACCTGAGAGCAGGTTGCTCAGCTCCAATGCCACCTCCCGATCCGGAATGCCGCGGTGCTTCTTCAAGTAAGCATCCAGCGAGCTGAGCGAGCCATTCCGCAAATCGATCAAAACAGCCATAGGATGGAGTGGTAACCGCACCCTGCGCCGTGTCGGAACGACCCGATTAAACCGCTTCGCGAAAATACTCGTTGCCTGGACTGGCCTTAGTGACTTTCCCTTTTTCGGCACGTTGGGCCGCTCCCGCCTGACCAATCCAGTGCATGGTATAGCCCCAAATCGTACAGCATCGAACACCAATACCGCTTGTCCCGCCCGACGATGCTGGGTAGCTCACAGCCATGTTCGAAAACGCCTTCAACAATATCGACCGGGCCATGCGTAATGACGAGGGTCTGGCGTCTGAGCTCGACTACGCAGAGCAGACCAGCTGGCTCCTGTTCCTCAAATACCTCGACGACTTTGAGGCTGCGCAGGAGGACGAGGCGGAACTGGAGGGCCGGGCTTACACGCCCATCCTGGAGCCGGAGTTTCGCTGGGACGTGTGGGCCGCGCCCAAACGGGATGATGGCGAAATCGATCACCAGATCGCCATGACGGGGCAGGACCTGATCGACTTCGTCAACGGCGATCTGTTCCCCTACCTCAAGACCTTCAGCGCCGACGCGGACGATCCCGATACGATCGAGTACAAGATCGGCGAGATCTTCACAGAGATCATCAATCGGTTCCGGTCCGGCTACTCCCTGCGCGACGTGATCGACATCGTCGACACGCTCGATTTCGGCAGCAGCAAGGCCAAGCACGAGTTGTCCGACCTTTACGAAACCCGCATCAAGCGCATGGGCAATGCCGGACGCAATGGCGGCGAATACTACACCCCGCGCCCGCTCATCCGCGCCATGATCAAGGTGGTCGATCCCAGGATCGGCGAGACCATCTATGACGGCGCGGCTGGCTCGGCCGGATTCCTGTGCGAAGCGTTCGAATACCTTCGCTGCCCAGACCTGTCCGCGGCCGAGTGGGACGTGCTCCAGCGCAGGACCTTCTACGGGCAGGAGAAGAAGTCGCTCGCCTATGTGCTGGGCGTCATGAACATGATCCTGCACGGGATCGAGGCGCCGCAGATCCGCCACACCAACACGCTCACCGAGAACGTGATGGACATCCAGCAGGCCGACCGTCACGACATCGTTCTGGCCAACCCACCCTTCGGCGGGGGTGAGCGCAAGGAGGTGCAGCAGAACTTCCCGATCAAGTCCGGGGAGACCGCCTACCTCTTCCTGCAGCACTTCATCCGCAAGCTGAAGGCGGGCGGGCGCGGGGCGGTGGTGATCAAGAACACGTTTCTGAGCAACACCGACAACGCCAGCGTCGAGTTGCGCAAGGAATTGCTGACCAGCTGCAACCTCCACACCGTGCTCGATTGCCCCGGCGGCACGTTTCAAGGCGCTGGCGTGAAGACGGTGGTGCTGTTTTTCGAGAAGGGCGCACCCACCCGGCAGGTCTGGTATTACCAGCTCGATCCGGGCCGCTCGCTCGGCAAGACCAATCCGCTGAACGACGATGACCTTGCCGAGTTCGTCGCGCTCCAACCGGACAAGGCAGACAGCGCCAAGAGCTGGATGGTGAACGTCGACGATCTCGATAAGTCGACATGGGATCTGTCGGTTCGCAATCCCACCGCCCCAGAGGAACCGCCGCTGCGCGCACCAGAGCAGATCATCGCCGACATGCTCGCCCGCGACGAAGAGACGCGGCAAATCCTCGAAGAGATCCGGGGGATGCTGTGAGCGCAGCCGCGGTCTTGGATGCTCCCTCCGTGAAGGCTTGGCCACAAGCGAAGCTGGCCGACGTCGCCGACATAGTGAACGGCGGCACGCCCAAGTCGAACGTGGCTGAGTTCTGGGATGGGGAGCATCAGTGGCTTACCCCTGCCGATATGGGCAAGATGGCCGAGCGAGAGATCGCCCAGACTCCCCGGACGATCACTGCAATGGGCCTTGCCAAGTCATCCGCGCGGCTTGCGCCCCCAAAGTCGGTAATCCTGTCGACACGCGCACCCATCGGCCACCTTGCCATCAATACCGTTCCGATGGCCTTCAACCAAGGCTGCCGCGCTCTCGTGCCCGGATCGAAGCTGGATTACGGTTTCCTCTACTATTTCCTGCTGCATAGCCGAGAGCTGCTGAACGACCTCGGCACCGGGACGACGTTCAAGGAGTTATCGGCCACGAGCCTCAAGACTGTACAGATCCCGCTCCCCCCGCTGGAGGAGCAGAAGCGGATTGTTGCGGTGCTGGATCAGGCCTTCGCCGCCCTCGACCGCGCCCGCGCCCTCGCCGAAGCCAATCTGGCGGATGCGGAGGAGTTGTTCGGCACTGCCGTTGACGCCGTGATCCACCGATTGGCGAATGGCAGGGAGAGGTCGTTGCGCCTCGGTTCAATCGTGACGCGGCTAACCAACGGTTACGTTGGCCCTACACGCGACATCTACGTTGATGACGGTGTGCCCTATCTTCTGGCGCGCCATGTTCGTAACAATCAGCTTACCTTTGATAGGAAGACCTACGTCTCCAGCGCTTTCAATGAAAAAAACAAGAAATCAAAGCTGAAGGCAGATGACGTTCTATTGGTGCAGAGCGGTCATATTGGCCATTCCGCCGTCGTCCCAGAGGAACATGCTGGCCATAATTGCCACGCGATGATCGTTCTGACGACAATCAAGGAGGTTCTTTCTGGAGAATATCTCTCTGCGATTTTTAACACGCCGCAGATGCAAGAGCAGTTCCAAGCGATTAGAACCGGCTCAACGGTGCCTCATCTAACTTGCGGGATGGTCAAAGAGTTGGTGCTACCAGTTCCCCCGGTTGAAGTGCAGGAGGCTGTTCTTTCTGAAGTCCGCGCGATGCGGCAGCAGTCTGCCTCACTAAGATCGAAATATGCCCAAGCCGTCGCCGACTTGGCCGATCTCCGTCAATCCCTCCTCCAGAAGGCGTTCGCCGGGGAGCTAACCTGAACCGATGCACGAGACCGAAGCCGATACCCGCGCCAATCGCATCGATCCCGTGCTGCGTGCGGCTGGCTGGGGTGTGGTCGAGGGAGCGCATATCCGGCGTGAGGCCATCTGCCCGGGGCGGATCATGCCCGGCGGCCAGCGCGGGGCTCCGCTCTCGGCAGACTATGTCTTCGAATACCGCGGCCAGAAACTCGCCACCATGGAGGCCAAGCGCCACGGCAAGGGGGCAGGCGCCGGCGTCGGACAGGCCAAGGATTACTCAACCCGGCTGAAGGCCCGCTTCGCCTACGCCTCCGACGGGGCCGAGTGGTATGAGGTCGATATGCACACGGGCAAGGAGGGCAACATCGCCCCGCCTTTCCCGACGCCCGACGAACTGTGGCAGCGCTGCTTCCCCACCGGCAATGCCTGGCGCGAACGCTTCGGCGCGATCCCTTTCGAAACCGGCGGCGGCAAGTGGCAGCCGCGCTATTACCAGCACAATGCCATCACCGCTGTGCTCGAGGCGATTGCCAAGGACCAGCAGCGCATCCTGCTGACGCTCGCCACCGGCACCGGCAAGACCTCCATCGCGTTCCAGATCGCGTGGAAGCTGTTCCAGTCGCGCTGGAACCTGACCCGCGAACCGGTCCGCCGCCCGCGCATCCTGTTCCTCGCCGATCGTAACATCCTCGCCGATCAGGCCTATAACGCCTTCAGCGCCTTCCCGCCCGATGCGCTGTGCCGGATCAGCCCCGAGGAAATCCGCAAGCAGGGCAAAGTGCCGACCAATGCGAGCGTGTTCTTCACGATCTTCCAGACCTTCATGACCGGCGAGGACGAGTTCCGGTTCGAAGGCTATGAGCCGGATTTCTTCGACTTCATCGTGATCGACGAATGCCACCGCGGCGGCGCGAAGGACGAAAGCACCTGGCGCGGGATCCTCGAATATTTCAAGCCCGCCGTTCAGCTGGGCCTGACCGCCACCCCCAAGCGGGACGTCAACGCCGATACCTACCGCTATTTCGGCGAGCCGGTTTACACCTATGCCCTGAAGGACGGGATCGGCGACGGCTTCCTCACCCCGTTCAAGGTGCGCCAGATGGCGAGCACCATGGACACCTACACCTTCAGCGACGACGACGAGGTGGTGAGCGGGGAGATCGACCCCGACAAGGAATACACCGAGGCCGATTTCAACACGAAGCTGATCATCGACGAGCGCGAGATGAGCCGCGTGTGCGAGTTCATGGACCAGATCGACCAGCGCCAGAAGACGCTGGTGTTCTGCGCCACGCAGGATCACGCCGCCCGGATCCGCAACTTCATCAACCAGGTGAAGACCAACGCCGACCCGCATTATTGCGAACGGGTGACCGCGGATGACGGCAAGCTGGGCGAGCAGCACCTGCGCGAGTTTCAGGACAACGAAAAGACTCTGCCGACGATCCTCACCACGTCGCAGAAGCTGTCGACCGGGGTGGACGCGCGCAACGTGCGCAATATCGTGCTGCTGCGCCCGGTGAAGTCGATGATCGAGTTCAAGCAGATCATCGGCCGGGGCACGCGGACGTTCGACGGCAAGGACTTCTTCACGATCTACGACTTCGTGAAGGCCTATGAGCACTTCAAAGACCCCGCGTGGGACGGCGAGCCGGAAGAGCCCGTAGGCGGGACTGGCGGCGGTGTCGGCGGCGGCGGCGATGGGGACGATGACGGCGGCGATGAGGGCGAAGGCGATCCGAATCCGCCAGTCGAACGCATTGTGGTCAAGCTTGCCGACGGCAAGGAGCGGAAAATCCGCTACATCGCCGAGACGACCTACTGGTTCAACGGCCGCCAGATTACCGCCACAGAGTTCATGGACCAGTTGTTCGGCGATCTCGGCACCATGGTCGCCAGCGCAGACGAGTTGCGGGCCATCTGGACCGACCCCGACCGCCGCACCGTCTTTATCCGGCGGCTGGAGGAAATGGGCTACGATCGGGACCGCATAGACGACATGCGCCGCCTGATCGACGCTCCCAAAAGCGATATCTTCGATGTCCTCGCCTATGTCCGCTTCACCCTGGACCCATTGTCGCGGTCTCAGCGAGTGCAAGGCGCAAAGGCAACGGGCCTCAGTGGCTACGAGGCCGAGATGCGCGAATTCCTGAGCTACATCCTTCAGGCCTACGAATTGCAGGGCATCGACGAGCTGGCACCGCACCGAATCAGCGACTTCCTACAGATTCGCTATGGCGGGACTAACGATGCAAAGCGGGCGCTAGGCTCGATCATGGCCATACGCGGCGCTTTCATCGACATCCAGAAGCACTTGTTCATGTAAGCCTAACTAACGTCTCTGAGTAACCAATGCTCATATGGCGTGCGATGAGATCGCCCGCTCCAGGTCCTCACTTCTTATCAACGTTCGACGACCGATCCGATGAGTGGGAAGCAATCCCTCAGCGATCATGCGATAAAGGGTCGTCTTGCCGATCCCGAGAAACTCGACCGATTCTGCAACCGAGAGGTAGCGAGGCCTGCTGTCAGATTGATAAGTGCTTAGCTTGCCTGCGATTGCGTCTGACAGTGCTGAGATAGTGTGCGGGTCCAACTTCATTACACGCCCAGTTCTGAATTCCAAATTTTCGAGGGGTAGAATCGAAAGTTGGCTCAAAAGCCGGTCGATGTCGGACTTCCGCCATCGCTCGATAGGCTCGCCGAGATCCACCGGGGCAAGCTTTTTACGGATCGCCAACTCCAGAAATTTATCCTCGTCGATACTCAAGTATCTGGCAGCAAGTGAAATGCTCATCAGTGCTGGCCACTCCGAGGTGGACTTGGAATCGCGAGAATGTCCCATTGGGGTGCCTCCATCATCGACAGCGCCGCTTTTCCCAGTTGTTTCGGCAGAAATCATGGCGCTAGTGCACCCTCGAAAAATGGCCAGCTGCCCTGCCACCACTCAGACGTGAGGTTGCGGCTCCCCTTTCAAGACTGCCCGTCATCCATGCGCTTGTCTTCTAGCCGGACCGCTGTTAGACGCGCCCTCGTGCCGCTTTAGCTCAGTTGGTAGAGCATCGCATTCGTAATGCGGGGGTCACGTGTTCGAGTCACGTAAGCGGCACCAGTCCTCGGCCATTTTCATTTCGTCGACGACGTGATCGAGCCTGGCAACGGCCATCTAGCTACCTGAGACGCCCCGGCGGGCCCACTGTTCGATGGGTGCCGCACTCGTCGACTCAACGGTGAGAGGGAGGTACTTGTTCGGTATTGTCCAATCCTGTTCGACCGCAGCCGCTAGAGCGCTGTGGGAACAATTGTGGGAACAGCGGATAGCGAGTGCGATTTTATACCGCAAAATCAAAGCGCTGTTCAAAAATTTTGGTGGAGCCTAGCGGGATCGAACCGCTGACCTCCTGCATGCCATGCAGGCGCTCTCCCAGCTGAGCTAAGGCCCCAATTCCTGCTGCCGAGCAACGCTTGGCAGCGGTGAGGCGCGGCCCTTAGACGAGCATGCGCCTCCATGGCAAGGGGCGAATTGACGCCCCTCGACAAAAATCAGCTTTCCGGATCGTCGTCGTCGCTGGTTTCGACGCCAAGATCGTCGTCGCCGCCCAGATCGACATCATTGTCGGGCGAGACATTGTCGTCATCGACATCGACGTCGAGATCGAGATCGGTATCGCCGACGGTGGCGTCGGCATCGGGCGCAGGCGTGCCGGGCTTGAGCTGCTCATAGGGCATCGGCTGCTTGGACTTGAGCACGGGCTCCGGGTTCCATGCATAGCCGCAGTTGATGCAGGTGACCGGCTCGTCCTTGGTCAGGTCATAGAAACGCGTGGCGCATTTGGGACAGCTGCGCTTTGTGCCCCACTCAGGCTTGATCATAAGTCGACTTACTCGTTTGAAAACGCGCGTCGCCGCCGCCGGATCGGCGCGTACGGGGACGAATCGGCGGGGCATTGCCAGAAAGGGTGCGCGCTGTCAAAAGCCGCGCGCCCATGACCCACTCTGCCCTGCCCAGCCCCGCCAGCTTCGTTCGGTCCGCCCCCTTGCGCGGCAGTGTGCGCGTGCCCGGCGACAAGTCGATCAGCCACCGTTCGCTGATGCTCTCGGCCCTTGCCGTCGGCGAAAGCCGGGTGACCGGCCTGCTCGAAGGCGAGGATGTGCTGGCCACCGCTGCGGCGATGCGCAGCATGGGCAGCCGCATCGCCCGCGAAGAAGACGGTAGCTGGACCATCCACGGGGTCGGCGTCGGCGGGTTGCTGCAGCCGGCAGGCGCGCTCGACATGGGCAATAGCGGCACCTCCACCCGCCTGCTGATGGGCGTGGTGGCGAGCCATGCCATCACCGCAACCTTCATCGGCGACGCGAGCCTCAGCAAGCGGCCGATGGGCCGGGTCATCGATCCGCTGTCGGCCATGGGTGCGGATATCAGTGCTTCGCCAGGCGGCCGCCTGCCGCTGATGGTGCGCGGGCTGGTCCCCGCCGTGCCGCTGTCCTACCGGCTGCCGGTCGCCTCGGCACAGGTCAAATCGGCGGTGCTGCTCGCAGGGCTCAACACGCCGGGCGTCACCGAGGTGATCGAACCGGTGCCGACGCGCGATCATAGCGAGCGGATGCTGCGCGGCTTCGGCGCGGACTTGTCCGTCGAGGAGGTCGGCTTAGCGCGCCACATCCGGCTGATGGGCGAAGCGGAATTGAAGCCGCAGACCATCGACGTCCCCGGCGATCCTTCCTCCGCCGCTTTCTTCGCCGTTGCCGCCAGCATCGTGCCGGGCAGCGAAGTGCGCCTGACCAATGTCGGCCTCAACCCGACCCGCGCCGGTATCTTCAAGCTGCTGCGCGCAATGGGCGGCAGCATCGAGGAAGTCGACGCGCGCGAGGTCGGCGGCGAGCCGGTCGCCGACCTGATCGTCCGTCACGCCGCGCTGACCGCGGTCGAACCCGACCCTGCCGGCGCGCCGAGCATGATCGACGAATTTCCGGTGGCATTCGTCGCCGCAGCACTGGCGCAGGGACGCAGCGTGTTTCGCGGCCTCGACGAACTGCGGGTCAAGGAAAGCGACCGCATCAGCGCGATGGTCGCCGCACTGACCGAGATCGGCGCGCGCGTCGAGGAGCTGGAAGACGGCCTCGCCATCACCGGCACCGGCGGCGAGCCATTGCCCGGTGGCGGCACGGTTGCGGGATTACTTGATCACCGCATCTGCATGAGTGCGGCGGTGGCGGGGCTGATGTGCCGTCAGGCGGTGACCATCGATGACATGAGCCCGGTGGCGACCAGCTTTCCGGGGTTCGAGGGGTTGTTGCGGGGGCTGGCGGGGTGACGAAGCAATCTGCCAATGTGCTATTGGCTGTGAGCGTGAGCATGTTGACAGCCTTTGGAGCCGTAGCCCTTGCCATAGGTAGCATATCGACTGCGACGCCCGGTTGCGACCCCGAACTCGTCTATTGCCCCAGCGAAATTCAGGAGCGCGTAGACCGCAGCTTTTCCGACATCCGAATCGACACGATGCTGGATGCGGCGAGAGGTCAGCTAACCGAAATTTCGACCGACTGCTTTCCCGGTGAGTGTGACTGGCGAGATAGGCGTGGCGTTCGGCACTATTTTTTCGGCGACCAGATGGTCGTCAAATCGGTTCGCGCGGATGAATTTGTCGGCCAACCGATCGAGGCACTAGGCATCGGCTATGCCCGTGATCGCCAAGAAGTGATCGCAAAAGCCACGGACTTTCTTGACGGTGTTGCGCTTGACTGTCGTCGATCCAATTCGCGTGATCGTGGATGTCTTGCCTACCTGGAACCAGGCTGGGTCTGGATCAGTTTCGACAACAATGATCGCGTGAAAGTCGTTCAGTTCGACGGCTACCACTTTACATGACCGCCTTCATCTCCCCCCTCGCCGCCGACATCATCGGCATCTGTGGCAGCGTGCTGTTCATCATCGGCTTTGCCTATGCCAATCTGGCCAAGGCAATGGACCAGTTGCTGTTCAACGCGCTCAACCTCGGTGGTGCCGTCCTGCTGCTGATCTCGCTGTCGGTCCATTTCAATCTGGCTGCGGTGGTGCTGGAGGTCGCGTGGGGGGCGATTGCGCTGGCGGGTGTTGTTCGGGCGTTGTGGATGCGGCGGATAAAGCCCCTCCCGCGTGCGGGAGAGGGTGGGGTGGACCTGTCCGAAAACGCAGGCTTCGACTCGCTCCCACCCCCGGCCCTTCCCGCAAGCGGGAGGGGAGAGGGCGCATGATCATCGCCGTCGATGGCCCCACCGCATCGGGCAAGGGCACCATTGCCAAGGCGCTCGCGGCGCATTTCGGCGTGCCGCATCTCGACACCGGCCTTCTCTACCGCGCCGTCGGGCAGCAGGTAGCGCTGAACGGCGGCGACCCCGACGACCCCGCCGACGCACTCGCCGCATGTGCCTTCCCCGATGCGCTGCTCGACGATCCCGTGCTGCGCGACGAGGCGACCGGCGGGCTTGCCAGCCGCGTCTCCATCCACCCCTCGGTCCGTGCCGCCCTGTTCGAACGCCAGCGTGCCTTCGCGACCCGACCGGGCGGCGCAGTGCTCGACGGGCGTGACATCGGCACGGTGATCGCGCCCGACGCCGATGCCAAGCTGTTCATCACCGCCAGCGTCGATGCCCGCGCCCACCGCCGCTGGCGGGAGATGATCGGGCGGCTCGGCACCGAACAGGCCCCGACGTTTGCGGCCATCGCCGCCGACCTCGCAGCCCGCGACGCACGTGACGCGGCGCGCGCGACGGCGCCGCTGACCATGGCGACGGATGCGGTGCTGATCGATACCAGCACGCTGAGCATCGATGCGGCGATTGCGGAAGCGATCGCCGCAGTGCGCGCCCGGATCGACTGACCTTACCCGGGGATCGGTCCAGCCAATCTGTTCGAGCACGGCCTTCGCCCCATTTTCCTTGCTTTCCTGCGCTTTTGCACCTATCGGCGCGGCGTCCCTCTAGCTCTGGCTGTTTGGACCTTCGCTCCGGCAATCCGGCCGGGCGGGGAAATCGGCCCTTTTGGCCCGCCTTCGGCAATCCCGCCGGGGTGGAGAAAAGACCAGCGGACCCAACCGCCTGGCCGGAAACATTGTTGAAGGATTACAATTGCATGGCCACTTCGGCTCACCCTACGCGCGATGATTTTGCCGCGCTGCTTAACGACATGCTCGGCGGTGCCGACACCCAGTTCGAAGGTCGCGTCGTCAAGGGCACCATTACCGCCATCGAAAACGATCTCGCCGTCATCGACGTCGGCCTGAAGAGCGAAGGCCGCGTGCCGCTGCGCGAATTCGCCATGCCGGGCCAGAAGGCCGACCTCAAGGTCGGCGACGAAGTCGAAGTGTTCGTCGATCGCGTCGAAAATGCGATGGGCGAAGCGATGCTCAGCCGTGACCGCGCCCGCCGCGAAGCCGCCTGGGACCGCCTCGAAGAAGAATTCACCAAGGAAGGCCGCGTCGAAGGCGTTATCTTCGGCCGCGTCAAGGGCGGCTTTACCGTCGATCTGGGCGGCGCCGTGGCGTTCCTGCCGGGCAGCCAGGTCGATATCCGTCCGGTCCGCGACGTGCAGCCGCTGATGGACCTGCCGCAGCCGTTCCAGATCCTCAAGATGGATCGCCGCCGTGGCAACATCGTCGTCTCGCGCCGCGCCATCCTCGAGGAAACCCGCGCCGAACAGCGCACTGGCCTCATCCAGAATCTGGCAGAGGGCCAGATCATCGACGGCGTCGTCAAGAACATCACCGATTATGGTGCGTTCGTCGACCTGGGCGGCATCGACGGCCTGCTGCATGTCACCGACATGAGCTACAAGCGCGTCAACCACCCGAGCGAAGTCATCGCCATCGGCGATACCGTCCGCGTGCAGATCGTCCGCATCAACAAGGACACCCAGCGCATCAGCCTCGGCATGAAGCAGCTCGAGAATGATCCGTGGGAAGGCGCGATGGCCAAGTACCCGATCGGTGGCAAGTTCAGCGGCCGGGTGACCAACATCACCGAATATGGCGCCTTCGTCGAGCTGGAGCCGGGCATCGAAGGCCTGGTCCATGTGTCGGAAATGTCCTGGACCAAGAAGAACGTCCACCCCGGCAAGATCGTTTCGACCAGCCAGGAAGTAGACGTCACCATCATCGAGGTCGACAGCGACAAGCGCCGCATCAGCCTGGGCCTCAAGCAGGCCCAGTCCAACCCGTGGGAAGCCTTTGCCGAGGCACATCCGGTCGGCACCCAGGTCGAGGGCGAAGTCAAGAACGCCACCGAATTCGGCCTGTTCATCGGCCTGCCCGGCGACGTCGACGGCATGGTCCACATGTCCGACATCGCCTGGGGCATCACCGGCGAGGAAGCACTGGCGCTGCATCGCAAGGGTGAGATGGTCAATGCCATCGTGCTCGACGTCGATGTCGAGAAGGAGCGCATCAGCCTGGGCATGAAGCAGCTCGAAAAGGGCGCGCCGAGCGCCGCTGCTGCTGCAACCGGTGGCGCGGGCGTCCGCAAGAACGAGATCGTCACCGTCACCGTGCTCGAAGTGCGCGACGGCGGCCTCGAAGTGCAGGTGGGCGAAGATGGCGCGACCGGCTTCATCAAGCGCACCGATCTGGGCCGCGACCGCGATGAGCAGCGCCCCGAGCGCTACCAGGTCGGCCAGAAGTTCGACGCCATGGTTACCGGCTTCGATCGCTCCAAGAAGCCGACCTTCTCAATCAAGGCGATGCAGATCGCCGAGGAAAAGCAGGCCGTCGAACAATATGGGTCGTCCGATTCGGGCGCATCTCTTGGCGACATTCTGGGCGAGGCCCTGAAGGCCAAGCGCGAGGGCTGATCGTTACGACTATAATAATCAAATGCTTAGGCACGAAAGGGCGATCGCAAGATCGCCCTTTTTTGTTGATGCTTGCTATGTGCGTGGCCGAAACGACCGGCTGCATTGCTTTGGCGGGTGTTTGGACTATACTGCCGACACGGTGGAAGGGTGGGCCACCGCAAGCTTGCCGGCCATTGTGCGACGCGCTGGTGCAGAGCGGCATCATGAGGACACTCCACCCTCGGGCATCGCCCCGACACCGGGATATTCGGCCATGATACGCTCCGAGCTGATCAAGGAAATCACGGACGAGTTTCCAGGGCTGACCCTGTCCGATGTCGAAAATGTCACCGACATCATTTTCGATTCGATCGCCGAGCAATTGTCGGGTGGTGGCCGGGTCGAACTGCGCGGTTTCGGCACCTTCAGCGTGCGCGCGCGGGAGGCTCGCGAAGGTCGCAACCCGCGCACCGGCGCGCCTGTATCGATCGCCGCGAAGCATGTGCCGCATTTCAAGGCCGGCAAGGAATTGCGCGACCGGCTCAACCCGGCCTAACCCGCTCCCCGTCTTGCCACCTGCCGTCGGCCGAGGTAATCCCTGACCCACGGGACAAACGCGGCGTCCCGTTCAGGCGTCCCTCGCCCAAGTGTCGCGACTGGTTTCGGCGCGGCACGTCCGGGTCGAGAGGGACGAGGGCATGGCACCTGCATTTTCCGAACTGACCCGCGTGTTTGCCCGCATCGGCTGCCTAAGCTTTGGCGGGCCCGCCGGACAGATAGCGCTGATGCATCGCGAACTGGTCGAAGAACGCGGCTGGATCGAAGAAGGCGCCTATCTGCGTGCGCTCAATTTTTGCCATCTCCTGCCGGGACCCGAGGCTCAACAGCTTGCCACCTTCATCGGCTGGCGTCTCGCCGGAACGGCGGGCGGCCTGGTTGCCGGACTGCTGTTCGTCATTCCCGGCGCGCTGACAATATTGGCCCTGTCCTTCGCCTATGTGGCCGCAGCAGGCACCAGCTGGTTCGACGGCCTGTTCCTCGGCATCAAGGCGGCCGTACTGGCGATCGTCGTGCAAGCGGTCACCCGCATCGCGGGGCGGGCGTTGAAGGGGCGCGCGCATGTGGCGCTGGCCATCGCTGCCTTTGCCGCGCTCGCCCTGTTCAACCTGCCTTTTCCCCTCGTAGTGCTGGGCGCGGGTGCCATCGGCATGATCTTCCTTGCCGCACAGAGCCATGCACCACCGGCCGCTGCCCCTGTTGCCGTCATCGGCACCGCCACGCTGCTGTGGCAGACCGCCAGGACCGTGCTCGTGTGGCTTGCCATCTGGGCCGCGCCGGTGGCTCTGGCCATTATCACGCTCGGCCAGGACCATATTCTGGTCTCCATCGCCGCCTTCTTTTCCAAGCTCGCGGTCGTCACCTTCGGCGGCGCCTATGCAGTGCTGTCCTACATGGCGCAGGAGGCGGTGCAGACGCACGGCTGGCTGTCCCCCGTCGAGATGGCGGACGGCCTCGGCCTCGCCGAAACCACCCCCGGCCCGCTGATCATGGTGACGCAGTTCGTCGGTTTCCTCGGCGCGTGGCGCATGCCCGAGCCATTTGCGCCTTGGCTGGCCGCGCTGCTCGGCGCCGGCATGACCACGTGGGTGACGTTCGCGCCCTGCTTCCTGTTCATCTTCGCGCTTGCGCCGTGGATCGAGCGGCTGGAGCGCGCGCGCCGCCTGCAGGCCGGTCTCTCGGCCCTCACCGCAGCAGTGGTCGGCGTCATCGCCAATCTGGCGCTCTGGTTCGCGCTGCATGTCCTGTTCAGCCGCGTCGGCCGGGCAGCGGCAGGCCCGGTCGACGTCGCGGTGCCCGACCTTTCGACCATCGACTGGCGGGCCGCAGCCATCGCCCTGCTGGCCTTCATTCTCACCTTCCGAGTGAAGCTCGGCACCCTGCCCTTGCTGGCCATCTGTGCCGCTGCCGGTCTCATCGCCCGCATCGCATCATAACCCGCCCTTGCCCCGCGCCGCGCATGCTGCAAGGGAGAGGCACGTGCGGACGTGGCGGAACCGGTAGACGCAGCGGACTTAAAATCCGTTTTCCCCTGGAAGTGCGGGTTCGAGTCCCGCCGTCCGCACCAGATGCGTTGCCTTTTACGACGACAATTGCCTTTTGCGCCCGACCAAGTCATGCTCCACCAAGCAAGGAGTGAGCATCGATGCAGCAAAGCAGCGGAAATCTGCTTGAACAGATATTGAGCGCGGCGTTCGATGTTTTTCGCGGGTTTCATCGCTTTGACGGGCGGTCAACACGCTCGACACTTGTTTTCGGATACATATTCATCGGTTTGATGGTCACCGGTCTGGTTATTTCCATGGCGGCGATCGGACTGGCTGCCCCCCAATGGCTGGTGCCACTGCTGACCGGTTGTCTTTCAGGGGCCTTGCTTATCCGCCGACTGCATGACGCCGACTTCAGCGGATGGTGGTTGCTGGGTCCACTCATGCTGATCCCGGCAAGCCTCTATGCCGACTATGCAGGCGTACGGTTTCCACCGACCGGCAATTTCAGCGCCACCGTCCTGATGGATGTCAGCAATCTGGGCTGGATCGCGCAAGCCGTGCTTTTGCCGTTTATCTCGTTGGTGGCGTTTTGGCCGGGCACGGTGGGAGACAACCGGTTCGGGGCCAACCCGCGCGCCGCCGTCCTGCCGGACAGGCAGGACGCGACCATCTGATTTCCATTGCAACTACCGGCGGCTCCGCCCTATCTGCGCAACACAGTCTCGCCCTGAGACATAAGCGAGAGAGAGGATCGCCCCCCGATGACCCGCCCGATTGCCCTGCTGCTGGCCGGCTCTGCCGCCATCGCCACCCTGTCCGCCTGCACCCCTGCCACCACCGCGAGTGAACCCGTGTCCGCATCCGCCGCCCCTGCCCCTGCCGCTACCGGCAACCCGCTGGCTGCCGCCTTCACCGGCCCTTATGGCGGCGGGCCCGCCTGGGATCGGCTCGACCCCGAACAGTTCCCGGCCGCCTTTACCGAGGCGATGGACGAATGCCGCAGCGAAATGGCGGCGATCCGCGACAACCCGGCACCGGCCACCTTCGAGAATGTCCACCTTGCCCGGATGCTGGCCTGCCAGAAGCTTGGCCGGGTCTACAGCTATTGGGGCGTTCAGACCTCCAACCTCTCCAGCCCGCGCGTGCAGGAACTGGAAGCCGAGTGGGAACCGCGCCTGTCGGCCTTCTTCGATGAGCTGCGGCTCGACGACAAGATGTTCCAGCGCGACAAATCGGTCTACGATCGCCGTCACACGCTCGGCCTCAACACCCAGCAGATGCGTATCGTCGAGCGCAGTTACGAGGACTATGTCCGCAACGGCGCCAATCTCAACACCGAACAGAAGGCGCAGCTGAGCGCGATCAACACCGAGCTTGCCGGCCTGTTCGCCCAGTTCGGTGCAAAGCTGCTCGCCGACGAACAAAGCGTCATCACCATCACCGACGAGCGCCGCCTTGCCGGTCTGCCCGAAGCGTTCAAGGCCAGCCTGGCCGCCGCCGCCGGCCGCCCCGGCGCATGGGCAATCAAGAACACGCGCTCATCGGTACAGCCGGTGCTGCAATATGCCACCGATCGCGCCTTGCGTGAGGAGGTGTGGCGCGCCTTCACCAATCGCGGGGACAATCCCGGCGCGAACAACACCGGCCCGACCATCGCCCGCATCCTCGAGCTGCGCCAGCAACGGGCACGCCTGCTCGGCTTCGAAAATCACGCGGTGTACCGCATGCAGGATACCATGGCCGGCACGCCAGACCGCGCGATGGACCTGATGATGCGCGTCTGGCGTCCCGCCGTCGCCCGCGTCCGTGAGGAGGTCGCGGACATGCAGCGCATCGCCGATGCCGAGGCGCGCGCCAACGGCACGCCGCGCATCACCATCGAGCCTTGGGATTACCGTTTCTACGCCGAGAAGGTCCGCAAGGACCGCTACGACCTCTCTGAAGAGGAAGTGAAACCCTATCTCGAGCTCAACAACATGGTGAACGCCATGTTCTGGTCGGCGGGGCAGCTCTACGATCTGGAGTTCCGCGAAAACACCGGCACGATTCCCGTGTTCGAGCCCAATGTCCGCACTTTCGAGGTGACCAACAAGCGCACCGGCGCGCATGTCGGCGTCTTCTACCTCGACAATTTCGCGCGCGACGGGAAGCGCTCGGGCGCGTGGATGACCACCTATCGCGATCAGCGTCGCCTCGCCCCGGCGCAGACCACCATCGCGTCCAACAACAATAACTTCACGCCCGGTGCCAATGGCCAGCCGACGCTGATCAGCCTCGACGACGCCAACACGTTGTTCCACGAATTCGGCCACGCCATCCATTATCTGCTGCAGGATATCACCTATCCCGAGCTCGCCGGCGTGCCGCGCGACTTCGTCGAATATCCCAGCCAGGTGAACGAGAAGTGGCTGATGACGCCCGAGGTGCTCGATCGTTTCGCCAAGCACTGGCAGACCGGCGAGCCGATGCCGCAGGCGCTGCGCCAGAAGATCCTCGATTCGGACAAGTTCAACCAGGGCTTTGCCACGGTCGAATATCTGGCGAGCGCCATCCTCGACATGCAGCTGCACAATCGCTCGACCCCGGTGACCGACATCGCCGCGTTCGAACGGCAGGCGCTGGCCGAGCTGGGCATGCCGCGCGAAATCGTCATGCGGCACCGCCTGCCACAGTTCGGGCACCTGTTCAGCTCGGACGCCTATTCGGCCGGCTATTACAGCTATCTCTGGTCGGAGACGATGGATGCGGACACCTGGGCCGCCTTTACCGAGGCGGGCGGACCGTGGGACCGGACGGTGGCCGACCGCTTCCGCACCATCCTGCTGTCCACCGGCAACGAGACCGACCGCGCCGAGGCCTATCGCGCCTTCCGCGGCCGCGATCCCGATGTCGGCGCGCTGCTGCGCAGCCGGGGTTTCCCGAGCGAGTAAGTCCTCTCCCTTTGGGGGAGGGGACCATCCGCAGGATGGTGGAGGGGCAAGTGCGGCGTTGCGTGACCACATGTAGCAACCGCGTGCCCCTCCACCAGCTTCACTGGTCACCCTCCCCGTTCCGGGGAGGAACTGGTTGCCCTGCTCAACTCCCCCCGCTACCGCCCGCGCCATGTTGAGACGCCTCTACGACTGGACCATGGCCAAGGCCGCGCATCCGCACGCCACCGGCTGGCTGGCCGCCTTCAGCTTCATGGAGGCGAGCTTCTTTCCGATCCCGCCGCACCCGATGCTGGGGCTGATGTGCCTCGCCAACCCGTCGCGGGCCATCACCTATGCGCTGATCACCACCTTTGCCTCGGTGCTGGGCGGCCTGTTCGGCTATGCGATCGGCTATTTCCTCTACGATACTATCGGCACCTCGATGCTCGCTGCGCTCGGCCTCGCCGACAGCTTCCCGCAGGCGGCCTGCTATCTTAGGCAATATGGCGCGGAGATCATCCTGGTTAAGGGCGCCACGCCGATCCCGTTCAAGCTCATCACCATCACCGCCGGCTTCATCCACATGGATTTGTGGACCTTCATCTGGGCCAGCGTGCTCAGCCGCGGCTTCCTGTTCCTCGCCGTCGGCATCCTGTTCCGCATCTTCGGCGCGCCGATCAAGGCATTCATCGACAAATATCTCGGCCTCGTCACCGCCGGTTTCCTCATCCTGGTGGTCGCAGGTTTCGTCATCGTCGGCATGAGCGGCGGTGAAGCCAAGAGCGACGCATGCTCGGGCGCGCAGGTGACGGCAGCGGCCTGACCCCCATTCCTATTCATCTCTGCGTAACTTAGCACTCGCAATATTCCTTCAGTCGATTACTCTTTGCAGAAGTAATCGGAAACAGGGGGGGGACAGGCGATGCCACGAAGCGCTTGGGCAGTTTTACTGGCGGCCATCGGCACACCATTGCCGGTAGCCGCGCAAACTGATCCCACCCCCGCCACGGCGCCGACAACGGCGCAGGGCGATGTCTCGGTCACCATCTACAACAATAATCTCGCCCTGGTGCAGGACGTTCGCCATATTGCATTCGGCGCCGGCCGAGTCCGCACCGAATTTCCTGATGTTTCGGCGCAGATCCAGCCCCAGACGGTCGCCTTTGCCGCCGATGGCACCAGCATTCTCGAGCAGAATTTCGATTACAGCCTGCTTTCGCCCGATTCCCTGATGCGCGCTGCGGTGGGGCAAACCATCACCATCGTTCGCACCAATCCCGCGACCGGCGTCGAGACGCGGGAGCGCGCCACTGTGCTGGCGGTCAATGGCGGCGTCGTATTGCGTATCGGCGAGCGGATCGAGGTGCTGCGCGATGACGGTCTGCCGGTACGGGCGATCTTCGATTCCATTCCCGCCGGGCTGCGCGCCCGGCCGACGCTGTCGATCACCGTCGACTCGGCCCGTGCGGGGGCGCGTCAGGCAAGCTTGCGTTATCTGACCAGCGGGCTCGCCTGGAGTGCCGACTATGTCGCGCTGTTCGATGAGCGTGCCGGCCGCATCGATGTGCAAGGCTGGGTGACGCTGACCAACAACAGCGGCACCACATATCACAACGCCAATACCGTGCTGGTCGCAGGCAGCCCCGGCGAGAACACCAACCGCGGCTATGCCCAGCCCGCGCCTGGCCGCGGTGTGCTCGCCGCACCGGGCACCGAAACCTCGACCCGCGAACGGCTCGGCGATTTCTACCTCTATCCCATTGCCGGGCGCACCACCATCGCCGCCAGCCAGACCAAGCAAGTCAGCTTCCTCGACGCGCAAGGGGCGCCGGCGCAGCGTATTTACCGCTACTTCGAAGATGGCTTCAACAGCGACGAGGAGGCGCAGAGTGTGGAGAGCGCCATTGCCTTCTCTGCAGCGTCGCAGGGCGGCCTGGGCGACGCGCTGCCGGCCGGCACCGTCCGCTTCTACCAGCGTGACCGCAATGGCGCGCCGCAATTCATCGGTGAACGCGCCATCGGCCACACCACGCGGGGCAGCCGCCTCACGCTCGTCACTGGTGAGGCGTATGATGTCAAGGTATTGACCACCCGTGTCAGCCGCGAGCAATTGACCGCCGAACAATGGCGCAGCGCCAGCCGCCGCACCATCACCGCGCCGGGCGAGGTGACCCGCGTCATCAGCACCGAAGTGCTCGAGCGGCGCCCCTATTGGCGCACCACAATGCGCTATACGCTGACCAATGCGCGCCCCGAAGCGGTGACGGTCGATCTGACGCAGACCGGGCTCGACTGGTGGTATGGCGCGACGCGCATCGTGTCCGAACCGATCGAAGGCGTGACCGACCGGCAGGGCGAACGGCGCTGGTCGATACCCGTCCCCGCCAACGGCGAGCGGGAGTTCGTCGTGGTGTATGAGACGCGATACTGAGGGGCGGGCTGATGGCCGCTGCCTCAGGTCCGGAACAGGCCAGTCGTCATTCCCGCGTGGGCGGGAATCCATCCGCTGTGGGGCCCGTCTGCACTGGCATCAGATGGCTTCCCGCCTTCGCGGGAATGACGAAATTGGCGTGGATAGCCCTGCTTTGTCTTGCCGCTCCCGTCACCGCCCAAACCCCGCCCGCCACCATCGTCCGCTCCTCGACAGTCGATGGCACCAGCGTCACCGTCTACCGCGCGCCATATCGCTCGAGTGGCGGCAGCATCGACCTTGAAGCGCTCGAAGGCTTCGCGCTGATAACCGAGACCCGCACCATCACCCTGCCACAGGGCGCAGCCACCATCCGTTTCGAGGGCGTTGCCGACGGCATCATCGCGGTCAGCGCGCTGGTCAGCGGCTTGCCCGGCGGGGTGGTGCAGAAGAATCGCGACGCCGCCCTGCTCTCCCCTGCGTCGCTGCTCGATGGCAGCCTTGGCAACCGTGTCCACCTTCGCCGGACAATCCGCGCCACCGGGGCGGTGAGCGAACAGGATGCGATCATCCGCAGCGGCAGCGGCGGTGCGCTGGTTGTGCAATCAAGCGAGGGACTGGAGGCGCTGCGCTGTTCGGGCATGCCCGAAACCATTCTCTATGACGCAATCCCCAGCGGTCTCGGCAATGTTCCGGTGCTCAGTGTCGATACGGTCAGCCCTGCCGCGCAGACGGTGACGATCACGCTGACCTATCTCGCCACCGGCTTCGACTGGTCCGCCGACTATGTGCTGCGCGTGGCTGAAGACAGCGACCGGGCCGACCTGTTCGGCTGGATGACCGTCGCCAACAGCAACCGCGCGACCTTTGTCGACGCACAATTGCTGGGGATTGCGGGGACGCTGAATATCGACAGCGATTTCGATGAACTGGTCGAGGTGCAGGACGAACCGTATCTCAACCTGACCTGCTATCCGCTCGACGGCACCAGCACCGCGCCCGTCGAACGGCTTATCGGCCTGCCCGGAGTGATGCCGCTCTCCGCGCCTCCGCCGCCCGGCTACGCCTGCGAAGACGATTGTGCCGACATCATCGTCACGGGGGCACGCCGCGCAGAGATGGTGTTCGACGTACCGGTGGCGGTCAGCGCATTGGCAACCGAAGAGGCTATCGGCACGCTCCGCCTGTTCCGCGTGCCGTTCCAGACCACAGTCGCTGCCGAGGCGCAGAAGCAGGTGGCCTTTCTCGACAGCCGCGCCATCCGCACCACCCGCGTGTATCGCGCGGAGGCTGACTCATGGGCCTATCGCGACCCGCCTGTCCCGCTCGATATCGTGCTAAAGATGCGGAACCGTGAAAGCGATGGTCTCGGTCGCTCGATCCCCGCCGGCAGCGTCGCCATCTTTTCCGAAGACGGCCGCCTGATCGGGCTTGACGATCAGCGCGACCTGACCGTTGGTGAGGACTTCGAATTCACTCTGTCACCATCGCCACAGGTCAGTTTGACAGTCATCCGTCCCCCTCGCGATGACAGCGACGATGCCGTCGAACGCATTCTCACCGTCACCAACGCCAATCCTTTTGCCATCACCGCCGAAATCATCATCGAAGATTTCGACGAGGAAGACTGGCTCATCGAACGCCGCCAGCGCCGCAGCATCTCGGTCATCCGTGGCAACCGGACCTGGACGACGCGGGTTCCTGCGAACGGCAGCGCGCGACTGAGGCTATATAATCCGGACGAGGATTGAACGAACGAACCAGCTAATGCGGATGGCCGACCACCCTGAGCGTGTCGAAGGGCTGCCTTTTCTCTCCGTGACAGCGAGAAGCGACAATCCTTCGACACGCTCAGGATGGTCGGATCTGGGAAGCAGGTCGAATCTCTATCTCGCTGCTCACCGCGCGAACAGCATCGCATCATCCGCAAACGCCTTGAACTCCAGCGCATTGCCGGCGGGATCGCGCAGGAACATCGTCTTCTGTTCGCCCGGCAGCCCGGCAAAGCGGGTCATCGGTGGGTGGACGAAGGTGGTGCCGGCCTGCTCCAGCCGTGCCGCAAGCGCGTCGAACTGGGGCGGAGTCAGCACCACGCCGAAATGCGGCACCGGCACGTCATGGCCGTCGACGCCGTTATGCCCTGCATCGCCACGCTGCCCCGCCACATGATGCACCACCAACTGGTGCCCCAGAAAATCGAAGTCGATCCACTCTTCCGAGCTGCGCCCCTCGGCGCAGCCCATGGTGCTGCCATAAAAGGCGCGCGCGGCGCTGAGATCGTCGACGGGGATGGCGAGGTGGAAAGGGCGCAGGGTCATGGCATCGCCATAGCAGCGTCATCAATCCTCCGCTATGAGCGCCCGCGATGCTGAACCGCCTCTCCGCGCTCGCGCTCCGCCGCCCCGGTCTGACCGCCCTGCTGATCGGTGCCGCGAGCGCCACCGGCTTTGCTCCGCTGGGGCTATGGCCGGTAACATTGGTCGCGCTGGCGCTGCTGCTGTGGTTGCTCGAACATGCACCGCATCACCGCGCCGCCTTCGGCCTCGGCTGGCTGTTCGGGCTCGGCCATTTCACCATCGGCAACAACTGGATCGCCACCGCCTTCACCTTTCAGGCGAAGATGCCCGCGTGGCTCGGCTGGGTCGCGGTACCGCTGCTCTCGCTTTACCTGGCAGTGTTCATCGGGCTGGCGACTTGGAGCGCGTGGGCGGTTTGGCGGGCACTTGCCGCTCACGCACGTCGTCATTCCCGCAAAGGCGGGAACCCAACCCCTGCCGGTGTGACCCCGCCGGACCTGGAGTTGGGTCCCCGCCTTCGCGGGGATGACGAAAGGGGAAGTCGGCTGGCCCTCGCCCTCCTCTTTGCTGCAGCGTGGATCGTCACCGAATGGCTGCGCAGCTGGGTGTTCTCGGGGTTCGCTTGGAACCCGTTGAGCGCGATTTGGGTAGCGCTCCAAAGCGATTCAGCTTCCGTCGCACGCCTCGCCTCTCCTTGGATTGGGTCCTACGGAGTGTCGGGTCTGCTGGTTCTTTTTGCGGGTGGCATGCTGGAATGGCCTCGCAGCCTGTCGAAGCAACAAAGGCAGCGTGAGATTGAGGAGATGGAGAAAAGCCCTGGTAAGACGCAGTTGCTTTGGGGCGGTGTGCTGACTGCGGCCGTTCTCTTTGCGATTTTCTTGCAGAACAATCGGCAGTCTGCATCTACAAACATCTCCGTCACCATCGTCCAGCCCAATATCGGCCAGGGCGACAAATATGACATGGAGGCGCGCGCCGCGAACTTCCGCAAGCTCGCCGCACTCTCACCCCGCCGCGAAGACCAGCCGCCGCGCCTGCTGCTGTGGCCCGAGGCCGCCGTCCCCGACTATCTCGAAAGCGGCTACCCGCTCGACTGGTACATCGAGGCGCCCGCCTTTGCCCGCGCCAAGCTGGCCGGACTGCTGGGGCCGGAGGACGTGCTGCTGACAGGCGCGGTCAAGCTCGATCCGACCGCGGACGGGCGCGACATCGCCTATGCGCGCAACAGCGTCTTCAGCCTCGATGCGCGCGGCACGCTCGGCCCGCGCTACGACAAGTCGCACCTGGTTCCCTATGGCGAGTATCTGCCTATGCGGTCGATCCTGTCGCTGTTCGGTATCTCCCGCCTCGTCCCGGGATCGATCGATTTCCGCCATGGCCCGGGCGCGCGCAGCATCGATCTCGGCCGGTTCGGCAAGGTCGGCGTGCAGGTCTGCTACGAGATCATCTTTTCCGGCCAGGTGGTCGACCGCGCCAACCGCCCCGCCTTCCTGTTCAACCCCTCCAACGATGCCTGGTTCGGCAGCTGGGGCCCGCCGCAGCATCTGGCGCAAGCCCGGCTCAGGGCCATCGAGGAAGGGTTGCCGGTGATCCGCGCCACCCCCACCGGCATCAGCGCGATCATCGATGCAGACGGCCGGGTGCTGGACTCGATTCCGGCCGGCGTCGCGGGCCGCATCGACAGTTATGTCCCCGCCGCCCATGCGCCGACGCTGTTCGCCCGCTACGGCAATATTTTACCTTTGGCCTTCGCAGTTTTTCTGTTCGGCCTCGCCGTTGTCGCCACCATTGCAAGGCCGCGCCGCCACCGCTAAGGGCGCACATAAAGCAATCTTTATATCCCAAGGACACGGAACCCCCATGCGCTCCAGCTTCCTCTTCACCTCCGAATCCGTCTCCGAAGGCCATCCCGACAAGGTTGCCGACCAGATCAGCGACACCATCGTCGATCTGTTCCTGTCGAAGGACCCGGAAGCGCGCATCGCCTGCGAAACGCTGACCACCACCCAGCTCGTCGTGCTGGCCGGGGAAATCCGCGGGCGCGGCATCATGGACACCGCAGGCAATTGGGCGCCGGGCATCGAGGCCGAAATCGAAGCCGCCGTGCGCAACACCGTGCGCGAGATCGGCTATGAGCAGACCGGCTTCCACTGGAACCAGTTCCGGTTCGAGAACAACCTGCACGGCCAATCCGCGCACATCGCGCAGGGTGTCGACGCCAGCGGCAACAAGGACGAGGGCGCGGGCGACCAGGGCATCATGTTCGGCTACGCCAGCGACGAGACGCCGGACCTGATGCCGGCGACGCTCGACTACAGCCACAAGATCCTCGAAGCGATGGCCGCCGACCGCAAGTCGGGCGCCGCCCCCTTCCTCGAGCCCGACGCCAAGAGCCAGGTAACGCTGCGCTACGAGAATGAAGTGCCGGTGGAAGCGACCGCCATCGTCGTCTCGACCCAGCATGCGCCCGGCTATTATTTCCACAATGGCGAGGGCGACGAGGCCCGCTACGCCGAGCTGCGCGACTATGTGAAGGGCGTCATCGCCCGCGTCATGCCCGCGCGCCTGCTGACCGAAAACACCGTTTATCACATCAACCCCACCGGCCGCTTCGAGATCGGCGGCCCGGACGGCGATGCGGGCCTTACCGGCCGCAAGATCATCGTCGACACCTACGGCGGTGCTTCCCCGCACGGCGGCGGCGCCTTCAGCGGCAAGGACCCGACCAAGGTCGACCGCTCGGCCGCCTATATCACCCGCTATCTGGCCAAGAATGTCGTCGCCGCCGGCCTCGCCCGCCGCTGCACCATCCAGATCGCCTATGCCATCGGCGTCGCCGAGCCGCTGTCGCTCTATGTCGACCTGCACGGTACCGGCACCGTCGATGCGAGCGCGGTCGAGGCGGTGCTGCCGACGCTGGTGGCGCTCACCCCGCGCGGCATCCGTACCCACCTTGGCCTCAACAAGCCGATCTATCGCACCACCGCGGCCTATGGCCATTTCGGCCGCACCGCGGATGGCGATCTGTTCCCGTGGGAGAAGACCGATCTGGTCGACGCATTGAAGGCCGCGCTAGGCTGAATTTCCAGTATCCGTCATTGCGAGCGCAGCGAAGCAATCCAGAGCAGACGCAAACCGCACTGGATTGCTTCGCTCCGCTCGCAATGACGGATATAATTTGACGCGCGATGCCCGACCCCACCACCATCAACCGCCTCTACGGCCGCTCCAAAGGCAAGCCGTTGCGCGCGCACCAGCAGCATCTGGTCGACACGCTGCTGCCCGAGATCGCCGTGCCGCAGGACGGCCCGGTCACCAGCCGCGCCTTGTTCGGCGATGAGCGGCCGCTGCACTTCGAGATCGGCTTCGGCGGCGGCGAGCATATGGCGTATCGTGCCGACCTGTTGCCCGATCATGGCTTCATCGGCTGCGAACCCTTCCTCAACGGCGTCGCACAGGCGCTGACCCACGTGCATGGCACGGCCGAGAAGCCCGGCGTGCCCAATGTCCGCATCCACCATGGCGATGCGCTGGAGGTGCTGCGCCGCATCCCCGACGGCGCGCTGACCATGGCCTATCTGCTGCACCCCGACCCGTGGCCAAAGGCGCGCCACGCCAAGCGTCGGATGATGAACGACGGCCCCATCGACCTGATCGCCGCCAAGCTCAGGCCCGGCGGAGAATTCCGCTTCGGCACCGATCACCCCGTCTATGTCGCGCACGCGATGATGGTGATGCGCCGCCACCGCGAGCAGTTCGAATGGCTCGCCGACAGCGCCGACGCCTTCCTGAACCGCCCCGGCGGCTGGCCCGAAACCCGCTACGAAGCCAAGGCCCGCCGGCTGGGCCATGAGGTGTGGTACTTCCGCTACCGCCGGCGCTAGCCCGCGCATGGGAGGGGCGGGCGGGCGCCGCCTGTCCCATTGCTGCCGCCAAGTCTCTTGGCTGTGGCAGGAATGCTATCGATGCACTAAGAATTCAAAAACCCTGCGTGTGGCAAATAAATTCGGCGGTCGTGCGTCGGTTGCCGCGCTGAGTGAGGCGGTGCGCCATGGGAGGCAGAACAAGGCGGGGCAGACAATTCATAACGACAGACTATGCTTGGCGCGCAGTTCTGCAATAACTGGGGGCCATTACACGCGCGTCGTAGTTCCCGAGCAAATATTAATAATAATACAAAAGTCTAGTTTTTAAATGGCTTGGTTGCCTCTTCGTAGGTTTTTATTGCCTCTTCGTAGGTTTTTAAAGCCTGCCTTGCGCATTTTTCATCGATTTCGATAGCAATATCATTTTGAGAATTGTCCAAAACGTGAAGTAAAAATTCATCATCAAGGCCAATACGATAATTCTTAACATAATAAGAGAGATCAAATCGCCATGTCCAATGGCCGTCTGTCATAAGGCTTGCTCCACCCGCGATGCCCCTCGTCGGATCAAATGGGTCGCGCTCGTAGCCCATGAACGAAATTACTTCTTCGCCAGAATCCAGATATTGACAGATTTCGCTGGCAATATCTGCTGGTAAGGCGCCCCTGACCTCAAAATATAGAAGGAAGATAGGCGCGATATTGTTCAAGTTCTCGAAAAACTCCTACTGCTTTCATCGATGTTCTCCAATGGGAAAAATTAATCCAATATCCCTCATCACCAATAATAGGTTCTTGATTTAGCCTGCCGTTTCTATGGTTCCAACTCTGGCGGTGACCCCCGCACTGGAACGCAAAGTATATTGCCAAGCTCCTGGGCCGGGCCGCGTGCGCCAAAGCACGTGATCAGGCGTACCGGCCCACCATCATAACCCGGATTATTTCTTATAGCATCAGCGTTATGATAATGGCTGGTCCGGTAGTTGCCAACAACAAACATGGCGACGGGAGGGTCATTTTGCATAAGCCCTCCATAGACCACTACATCATGGAATCAATTGATCCGCCGGATGGGTAGGACGTTGGCAATCGTACTTGCATTGCTTCCAATCCTCGTTAGTCGACGACCGTAAACGACTTCGGCACCGTCAAAGGTGAAGGAGTCCCCCATCCCACTGAAGCGTGCCCCTCGAAGCCCGGACATAGTCATTGCCTTAGTGCGAAGGAGTTCCGCACCGTAATTACGGTGACACGTGCAGTAACCCCAGTATCGGCACGACTCTGCAACGAGCACAGCGCGGTGCCATGGATCGACTTCTCCGTCCCGCTAAACCCCGCCCCGCGCGTCCGGCACCAACTGCGCCAATAGAGCGATGTCCGGCCGTTGGCGGATATTCACGGCTGACCTTGGTATCCAGGGGGCAGCGCCAATCGGCCTTGTGTCCGACTGGCGCAACTGTTCGGGCGCGGGCGACGCCCTGAGGCGCGATGCGGCCCGCCCGCCCCGCCGCCATCGCGCATCGCCCGCCGGTTATTCCTGCAAGGCATGGAAGCTATCGCTGCAAGCGGTCTGCCGGTCGTCGGCATCCTCGGCCATCTGTGTGGCACGGCATCGCTGCCGCGCTACCAAAGGATGTTGCCATGACCACCTTCGCCGTTCCCACCCGTGACACCGTCAGCCCCGCCAACCAGGCCATGTTCGATGCGCTGAAAGGCAAGCTGGGTTTCGTCCCCAATCTTTATGCGACCTTCGCCTATTCCGATAATGCACTCGGCACCTATCTGGCGCTGCAATCGGCCAAGAGCTCGCTCGGCGCCAAGGCCCGCGAGGTCGTCAATCTGGTGGTGAGCCAGGTCAATGAGTGCGATTATTGCCTCGCAGCCCACACCGCGCTGGGCAAGATGAACGGCTTCAGCGACAGCCAGATCCTCGATATCCGCTCCGGCCGTGCGCCCTTCGATGCCAAGCTCGATGCGCTCGCCCAGCTCACCCGGTCGATCGCCGTCAACCGCGGCCACGCCGATCAGGCACTGGTCGACGCGTTCTTCGCCGCCGGCTGGACCCGGGAAAATCTGGTCGATGCCATTGTCACCATCGGTGACAAGACCGTCTCCAATTTCCTGCACGGCACCACCCGCGTGCCGGTCGATTTCCCGGCCGCTCCGCCGCTGAGCATGGCGCTCGCTGCCTGAGCCTTGTCCCTTCCTCTCCCCCGGCCCGGCGCTTCTCCCCCCTTGCCGCCGGGCCGCCCCTGGAGCCCCGCCATGTCGCTTGCACCCTCCTCCCCCACAGAGCGGCATGGCGGGGCCCCATTCTCTGCCTCGCCCGCCACCATCGGCCTCGCCGCAGGCGTTTTCGCCGCGATGATCTGGGCGACCTATTTCGTTTTCGCCAAGTCGGGCACCGCCAGCGGACTGCTGCCGCAGGATTTCGTCCTGCTGCGCTTCGGCACCGCGGCGGCAATCATGCTCCCCTGGCTGCTGCGCAACGATCCACGCCGCCTCGCCGGGGTTGGCTGGCGCCGCGCCACCCTGCTCTCGCTGCTGGCGGGACCGCCGTTCATCCTGCTGGGCACCGGCGGCTATATCTTCGCGCCGCTCGCCCATGGCGCGGTCATTCAGCCGTCCACCATCACCCTCGCCTCGATGATCATCGCCGCCGTGCTGCTCAACGAGCGGCTGACGCGCGACAAGCTGATCGGCGTGGCGCTGATCATCGCCGGGCTCGCCACCATCGCCAGCCATGCCAAGGCGATGGGCGGCGGTCCTGTCTGGATCGGTGATCTGCTGTTCATCGCGGCCGGCCTCTGCTGGACCGGCTTCACCATCCTGATCCGGCGCTGGAACCTGGGTGGGCTCGCCGTCACCGCCGCGGTTTCGACCGTTTCGGCCATCGCCATTGTCCCGGTCACGCTGATCCGGGGCGACATCGGCCGCATCGCCGCGCTCCCGCCGACGACTCTCGCGGCGCAGCTGATCGTCCAGGGCCTGCTGTCCGGCGTGCTTGCCGTCATCGCTTACGGCATCGCCGTGCGCCACCTCGGTGCCGCCAAGGCCGGCCTGTTCCCCGCCATCGTGCCCGCCGCGACGCTGGTGGTCGGCACAATCGTCACCGGCGCGATGCCGACGCGGTTCGAATGGACGGGAGCCGCGCTCGCCACGCTCGGTCTCATCACCGCGATCGGCCTGTTCCGCCCGCTCATCGCCACCTTCCACCCGCAGCCCCCAGCATAAAGGACACGCATCATGACCGACGATCCCCTGTTCCAGCCGATCCGCTATGGCGCGATCCACGCCCCCAACCGCATCGTCATGGCGCCGCTCACCCGCACCCGCGCCAATGCCGAGGACGCGCCGCACGCCTTGCAGCAGACCTATTACAGCCAGCGCGCCAGTGCCGGGCTGATCGTCTCCGAAGCGACCCATATCTCGCAGCAGGGCAAGGGCTATGCCGGTGCGCCGGGCATCTACAGCGACGCGCAGGTCGAAGGATGGCGCGGCGTGACGCAGGCAGTCCACGCCGCCGGCGGCCGGATGATGCTGCAACTCTGGCACGTCGGGCGGCTCTCGCACCCGTCGCTGCAGCCCGGCGGTGGCCTGCCGGTCGCGCCCAGCGCGGTCGGCTTGCAGGGGCATGCCTTCACCTATGACGGGCCGCAGGACTTCGTCGTCCCGCGCGCGCTGGAGCTGGAGGAAATCCCCGGCATCATCGACGATTATCGCCAGGCCGCTATCAATGCCAAGGCCGCCGGGTTCGACGGAGTAGAGGTGCACAGCGCCAATGCCTATCTGCTCGATCAATTCCTGCGCGACGGCACCAACCATCGCACCGACGGCTACGGCGGCAGCATCGAAAACCGCACCCGGCTGACCCTGGAAGTCACCGATGCGGTCGTCTCGGTGTGGGGTGCAGACCGGGTCGGGATCCGCCTCTCGCCCTCGCTGACGATCAACGGGATGAGCGACAGCAACCCAGCGCCGCTGTTCGGCTATCTCGCCGAGCAACTTGGCAAGCGCGGCCTCGCCTATCTCCACTGCGTCGAGCCGAGCGACCCGCGCGGCGATCCTTTCGACCGCATTGTCGACCCGCAGATCGTGCGCCGCGCGTTCGGCGGCACCTACATCGCCAACGGCAGCTATACCGGCGAACGCGCCCGCGCCGCGCTGGAGGCGGGGGAGATCGACGCGGCCTCCTTCGGCCGGCTGTTCATCGCCAACCCCGACCTGCCGCGCCGTCTGGCGGAGAATCTGCCGATGAACCCGCTGAACCCCGCGCGCATCTACTCGGGCGGTGCGGACGGCTACACCGACTATCCCTTTCACGACTGAGCCTGCGATGACAGCGACCGTCACCGCCCGACCCGTCATTGCGCCACTTGCAATGCTCGCGGTGGCCGCATTCGCCGGCAATTCGTTGCTGGCGCGGGCAGCGCTCGGCGAAGGCCTGATCGGCGCCGGCAGCTTCACCGCCATTCGCCTCGCGGCGGGCGCGGCGGTGTTGCTGCCGTGGCTGGTGCGGGGGCAGCGCGAATGGCCGCAATGGCGCGGCGCGTCGGCACTGTTCGTTTACTGCGCCGCCTTTTCCTTTGCCTATGTCCAGCTGGGGGCGGCGACCGGCGCCATGGTGCTGTTCGCAGCCGTACAGGCAACCGTGCTCGTCGCCGGCATGATCTCGGGCAAGCCTCTGCGCGCGATCGACGCGGCCGGCATTGCGCTGGCGTTCGGCGGAGTCAGCCTTCTGCTTGGCGCGCACCTCGCTCCCGGACCGTTGCTGGGAATGGCCAGCATGATATTGGCGGGCGTGGCATGGGGCCTTTACTCGGTGATGGGACGCACCGCCATCGATCCCGCGCGGCATACCGCCGGCAATTTCGGCTTGGCGGCACTGTTCGCCGCGCCACTGCCTTTGCTGGATGCTGCAGGGCCGGTCACGCTGCACGGCGTGCTGCTCGCCATCCTGTCGGGCTCCGTAACCTCGGGACTGGGCTATGTCGCGTGGTACCGGCTGGTTCCCCGTCTGCCGCACGCAGCGGTGGGCAGTGTCCAACTTGCCACGCCTCTGCTCGCAGCGCTCGGTGCCGCAGCTCTGCTCGGCGAGCCATTGACGGTGCGGCTCGGTGTCGCCGCGGCGCTTATCCTTGGCGGCATCGGCCTGACCCTGCGGCGCGCCTGATCATCCGTCCCGCAACACCAGCGATACAAAATCGGCAAAGCTGCGCGCCTTGGCGCTGGCGAGGCGTCCGGTGGGGAACACTGCCCACAGGTCGATCGGCGGCAGGGCCCAGTCTTCCAGCACCCGCACGACGGCCCCGCTCGCCAGTTCGCGGGTGAACATCCACTCGGATGCGACAGCCAGCCCCATGTCGGCGAGCACGGCGGCGCGCAGCCCCTCGGCAGCAGTCACGCGCAGGCGGCCACCGACGCTCACCGACGCCTCGCTGCCCGACACATGCCGGAAGGTCCAGTTGCGCGCCTCATAACGGGTATAGACGACCGCCTGATGACCGGCGACGTCGGCGGGCGTCTGCGGCACCCCGGCGCGTGCAAGATAGGCCGGCGTTGCCACCAGCGAACGCCGACCGGCGGCGAGCTTGCGGGCGGTGGCGCTCGAATCCGGCAGCGCCCCCATCCGCAGGGACACATCCACGCCTTCCTCGACCATGTCGATCACTCGATCGTCCATGATCAGTTCGACGTCGAGTTCGGGATGCTCGGCCAGGAAAGCGGGCAGACGCGGAACGATGTGCAGCCGCGCGAAGGTGGTTGCGGCCGACACGCGCAGGCGCCCGGTCAATCCGCGGCCCGCCCCGCGCGCCGCCAGCTCTGCCTCGTCGGCCTCGTCGATGGCCCGGCGCGCCCGCTCATAATAGCGCTGGCCAGCCTCGGTGGGGGACAGGCCGCGCGTCGTGCGGGTGACAAGGCGGACGCCGAGCTGCTCCTCGAGATGCGCTATCGCTTTCGATACCGCCGGCTGGCCGACGTTGGCGAGGCGCGCGGCAGCCGAAAAGGAACCGGTGTCGATCACGCGGATGAAGGTGGTCATGGCCTGGAATCGGTCCATCGTCATTCCTCCCTGGAATGAATACTATTGCCACAGCGGGTCTGCCCTGTCCCCCCGAAAACCGACATTGCTGTCTTACCGGCACAGCGGATTGGCCGCTGCCGCCCGGGGAAGGAGCAAGACGATGCTGCGACAAGCACTTCAGGATGGACTGATGGTCCTCCAGATTACGGGCAGCGTGACCACCGCCGTCCTCGCTGTCGCCGCGCCACTCGCGCTCCATGCCCTGCGCCGCTGACCAGGAGGGACAATCATGATCGAAGTCTATGCATTCGCCACGCCCAACAGCGTCAAAGTGCCGATCGCGCTCGAAGAGCTGGGGCTCGATTACGCGCTTAACGGCATCAACGTCCGCAAGGGCGAGCAGAAGGCGGCCGACTTTGTCGCGCTCAACCCCAATGCCAAGGTGCCGGTGCTGGTCGACGGGCCGCTGGTGCTGACCGAATCCGCCGCGATACTGGTCTATCTGGCCGAGAAGACCGGCCGCTTGCTGCCTGCATCGGGTGAGGGCCGGGCGCGGGTGTTCGAACAGCTGTTCTTCCACGCCTCGGGACTCGGCCCCGCCTTCGGTCAGGCCGGCTTCTTCAAGAAACAGGCGGCCGAGCCGCAGCCGCTCGCCATCGCCCGCTTCGAGACAGAGGCCGCGCGCACCGCCGGCATGCTCGATCTGGCGCTCTCCACGCGCGAATTCGTCGCCGGAGACGCATTCACCATCGCCGACATCGCCCATTTCGGCTGGCTGTGGCGCCGCGCCTTTGCCGAGGTCGACATCTCCAGCCTGCCGCACCTGTCGCGCTGGGTCGCCGCGACAGAGGCTCGCCCCGCCGTGCAACGGGCCATCGCCCGCGTCGAAGCGCTGGTCCCGACCGCCTGACCGCCCGCCTCTGAAAGGGAGAACCGCCATGTCCCGCTTTGCCGAATACCAGCACCGCTTCGCCAACGCCCGCCTGACCCGCTCGGAGAGCGGCGTGCTCGAGCTCGCCCTGCACACCGACGGCGGCAAGCTCGTCTTCAACGGGCACACCCACGAACAGTTCGTCGAGCTGTTCCACATGATCGGCGAGGATCGCGACAACCGCGTCGTCATCCTCACCGGTTCGGGCGATGCGTTCATGGACTCGATCGACCCTGAAGGTTTCGATTTCTTTTCGCCGCTCGGCTACGACAAGATCCTGCGCGAAGGGCGCAAGGTGCTGTCGAATATCCTCGACATCGAGGTGCCGATGATCGCCGCCCTGAACGGCCCGGTGCTGCTGCACAGCGAATATGCGCTGCTCGCCGACATCATCCTCGCCACGCCTGAGACGGTGTTCCAGGACAAGCCACACTTCGATTTCGGCATCGTTCCCGGAGACGGTGTCAACCTGCTCTGGCCGGAAGTGATCGGCTCCGTGCGCGGGCGCTATTTCATCCTCACCCGCCAAGTCCTCGATGCCCAGACCGCCAAGGATTATGGCGCGGTCAATGAAATCGTGCCGGCGGATCAGCTGCTCGCCCGCGCGCACGGCATCGCCGAGAGCCTTGCCGCGCTGCCGCCGTTGACCGGACGCTACACGCGCATCGCGCTCACCCAGAAGCTGCGCCGGATCATCGACGAGGGCGCCGGCTACGGCCTCGCACTCGAAGGTATCAGCGCCGCCGACGTCGCGCGTCGCATGGCCGAAACAGCCTGACCTTTGCCCATCCCCTGCCCCCCAAGGAGAATGACCATGAGCCTGCAAGACCGTCTCGATGCCTTCAAGGCCGAATTTCGCGCCGCCCGTCCGCCCGAAGTGCGGCAGACCATGGAACGCGCCACCGCAGAACTGATCGCCTCGGGCGCTGCCGGCCGCGCGCTCAAGGCGGGAGACCGTGCACCGGCCTTTCTGCTCGAAGGACCCGACGGCACTCCGGTATCCTCCGCCGAGCGCCTGGCGCGCGGGCCGCTGGTGGTCAGCTTCTATCGCGGCGTGTGGTGCCCTTACTGCAACATGGAACTGCAGGCGCTGCAAGCGGCCCTGCCCGCGTTCGAGGCGGAAGGCGCCAGCCTGGTAGCGATCTCTCCGCAAAGCCGCGCCAACAGCCGCAAGTCGGTGCGCGAGAATGGCCTCAGCTTCGCGATACTGTCGGACCCGCGCAACGATATCGCCAATGCCTTCGGCCTGAGGTTCGCGCTGCCCGACTATCTGGTCGAGCTCTACAAATCGCTCGGCAACCAGCTGCCCGCGTTCAACGGGGACGATAGCTGGACCCTGCCGATGCCCGCCCGCTACGTGATCGGCAGCGACGGCATCATTGCCTATGCAGAGGTCAATCCCGACTATACCCGCCGGCCCGAACCCGACGACATGCTGCCCGCAATCCGTCGCGCGGCCGAGCGTGTAACCGCCTGATCGGCCGCAGCTTTGCTGCCCGCGATTCCGGGCAGCATATGCTAGACATTGGCCTGTTTCTGGCGGATAGTTTCGCCCATGGCCTTCACCGAACATCCCCTGCGCCGATGGGCGGTGGACGAGATGCGGTTGCGGCGATTTGCACCGGTCGGCCGCGATTGCGACATCTATCAGGCGGTGCGGCTGATCGACCGGGCCGAACGCGCGGCGGAAGACCAGTGGCTGCTGGCCGATCGCCCGGCCTTCGATGACTGGAGCATCGCCGCGCGCCACGCCGCCGGCCGTACCGGCGACGGGCTGCACTTCATCTGGGAACGCCATACCGAAGCCAGCACCATCACGCTGATCCTGCCCGGCACGATGAGCGATGCGGAGCGGATGCCCTTCATCCACTGGCTGGAGCATTGGCCGGGTTCGGTGGTGCGGGCGACGCGCGTATTCGTTGTGCCCGACTCCCGGCACATGGAAGCACGGGTCGTCGCCATGGGCATGTCGATGGACGACATGGTGTGCTGCGACGTCAATGGTGCGGTGCGCATCTGGTCCGACTTCGGCATCTTCGATGACGGTTATGGCCGACTGTTCGTGACCGCAGGCGATGTCGGCGATGGCGAGCGCGGGCGGATCGTCCAGCGGCTGCAGGAACTCGGCAATTATCGCAATCTCGCGCTGCTCGGCTTCCCGGTGGTGCAGCATTACGGGCCGCAGCTCGACAGTATCGAGGAGCGACTCGCCGGCCATGCCAAGCGCGTGGCGCTGGCGGACCAAGATGAAGAAGGGCTGCTCAACGAGCTGTCCGCGATTTCGGCCGAACTCGAGCTGGTGCGCTCGGCGACCAGTTTCCGGCTGAGCGCGACCGCGGCCTATGCCGAAGTCGCAGCAGACCGGCTCGCCGCGCTCGATGTCCGCACCCTGCCCAATCACCAGAGCCTGACCGACTTCACCGAGCGACGGCTGGTGCCGGCATCGCGGACTTGCGCCGGTTTCCGCCAGCGGCTCGACCATATCGCCGAGCGTATCTCGGGCGTGATGCACACGCTCGACGTGCGCATCGACAGCCGCATCAAGACGCAGAATCTCAGCCTGATGCGCTCGATGGAGCGCTCCACCCAGCTGCAGCTCAGGCTGCAGACGCTGGTCGAAAGCCTCTCGATCATCGCGGCGGCCTATTATCTGGTCGGCCTGATCGCCTATGCCATCAAGGGCGCGGCAGGTTTCGCCAAGGGCTATTGGGTCGATGTCGCCATTGGCGCAACCACCCTGCCCGTGGTGCTGCTCATCTACGGTCTCGTCCACATGCTGCGCAAACGTGTGCTCAACGATGCCGAGCTACCGTAATTGGACCGTATTGAAGACGCGGCGAGGCTGAAAGTAACGGCTTTTATTTGGAGGGAGGGTGCATTACCCTATCCCCGGGTTGGACTGGATTGGACAGCACTGCGTGCTGCCCGCATCGCGATAGGAGAGTTTATGGTCAAGACAAAGATGATGGTCGGCCTGGCCAGCTGCGCCCTGCTCGCTGCCTGCTCCGGTGGCGGCGGTGAGAGCGAGAAGGCCGAAGCGCCTGCGGCGCCCGCTCCGGCTCCGGTAGCGGCCGCTCCGGCTCCCGCTCCCGCGCCCGCCCCTGCGGCCACCGCCCCTGCCGCGACCGACGTTGCAACGCTAGACGGCGTGCAGTTCGCCAGCCTGACCGGCAACGCAACCGCGGGCCGCGCCGTCTTCGCCCAGTGCCGCACCTGCCATGTCACCGATCCTGGCGTGAACCGCATCGGCCCGTCGCTGGCCGGGATCATCGGCCGCGCCGCCGGCAGCGTTCCGGGCTTCGCTTACTCGCCGGCCAACTCGGGTAGCGGCATCACCTGGACCAAGGAAAAGCTGTTCCAGTATCTGGAGAACCCGCAGCGCGTGGTTCCGGGCACCAAGATGATCTTCCCCGGAATCCCCGACGCGCAGCGCCGCGCCGACCTGATCGCCTATCTCGAAAATCCGAGCTGATCGGCCGCCTGTCGACCAAGAAAAAAGGCCGGGGGAAACCCCGGCCTTTTTTGTTCGGTTCCTCTCCCCTTGCGGAAGAGGAAGCGACCGGTCAGGCCGCCATGTCCCGCCGCGCCAGTTCGCAATGCGACCAGATTTCGCTGAGCGCGCGGATCAGCCGGTCGATGTCGCCATCGCTGTGCACCGGCGAAGGCGTAATGCGCAGCCGCTCGGTGCCGCGCGGCACCGTGGGATAATTGATCGGCTGCACATAGATGCCGTGATTGTCCATCAGCCAGTCGCTGATGAATTTGCACTTCTTGGCATCGCCGACCATCACCGGAATGATGTGGCTGGGGTTGGGCAGATGCGGGATGCCCATGCGATCGAGCGCGCCGCGCACTTTCGCCACCCGCTCCTGATGCCGGGTGCGTTCCGCCTGGCTGTCCTTGAGGTGGCGGATGCTGGCGCAGGCCCCGGCGGCAACGGCTGGCGGCAGCGCGGTCGAGAAGATGAAGCCACTGGCAAAGGTACGCACGAAGTCGCACAGGTCGCGCGACGCCGCGATATAACCGCCCATCACGCCGAACGCCTTGCCGAGCGTGCCCTCGATCACGGTGATGCGATCCATCAGCCCTTCGCGCTCGGCCACCCCGCCTCCGCGCGGTCCATAGAGGCCGACGGCATGGACTTCGTCGATATAGCTCATCGCGCCATGCTTTTCGCAGACCTCGACGATCTCGGCGATCGGCGCGATGTCCCCATCCATCGAATAGACGCTCTCGAACGCGACCAGCTTGGCGCGATCGGGATCGAGCCGGGCCAGCTTGCGGTCGAGGTCTTCGGGCGAATTATGCTCGAAGATCATCCGCTCGGCGCGGCTGTGGCGGATCCCCTCGATCATCGAGGCATGGTTGAGCGCGTCGGACAGCACCACGCAGTCGGGGATCTTGGCGGCCAGCGTGCCCAGGGCCGCCCAGTTGGACACATAGCCCGAGGTGAACAGCAGCGCGTCTTCCTTGTGGTGGAGATCGGCGAGTTCCGCCTCCAGCAGCACATGATGGTGGTTGGTCCCGGAGATGTTGCGGGTGCCGCCGGCACCGGCGCCGCATTCATCGATCACGCGGTGCATGGCCGACAGCACATCGGGGTGCTGGCCCATGCCCAGATAATCGTTCGAGCACCAGACGGTGACGTCGGTTGTGCCGCCATCGACATAGCGGGTGGCATGCGGGAAGGAGCCCGCCTTGCGCTCGATCTCGGTGAAGACGCGGTAGCGCCCTTCGTCGCGCACGGCCGCCAGCTGCTCACCGAAAAACGCCTGATAGTTCATGGTTGGATTCCTTCCCCCTCGATGTCGTTGATTGCACGCCTGCCGTCGGCCGCCATTGCCCAGCTCCACAGGGCTGAATCGCGGATCGGCAGGGCGAGAAACAGATGTTCCAGCGCGGCGAGCAGAGACAGGCCGCACAATAGCGCGCCATGCACCACCGCTTCGGGCCGTTCGGCACGCCAGGCTTCGCCGGCAAACCACAGCGCGCAACCGACGATCAGCAGGATCGACAGCGGCAGCACCGGCCGCAGGCGCTTGGGCCCGAAATAGCTTTTGAGGTAATCGAGATGCCGCGGCAGCAATTCGTCGCTGAGGTGCGGCACCCCCCAGAAAATGTTGAGCTTGGACGACAGGCGGAACAGCAGCAGCAGCGCGAACACATAGGCGCCGGTGGTGTTGGTGGTGAAGGCGGCCAGCGACAGCAGCAGGGCTGCGGTCATCGCCAGCGCGACCTCATGGTGGATCAGCGCCAGCGTCGCCATGCTGAACCGCTGCCATCCGCGGGCATCCGCCGGGCACGCCTCGCGATGCGACCCGGTCACCGCGCCGGTCAGGAAGCCGATCTCGTGCCAGCTCCAGATCAGCAATCCGCCAAGGAAGGAGGCGTAGATCGCCCACGGCTGCACCGAATGCGCGCTGACCACGATCGACGCGAGACCGACAAAAGCGCAGGCGCAGCCGATCAGCAACGGGCGCAGGTTGCCGGCGCGCAGGCGATGGTTGACCATCGCCACCAGCCCGGTGCCGACGAACCAGAGCAGCACCACCACGGCGAAGGGCAGCAATAGGCTCGCCCCATTCACCATGCCGGAGCAAGCCGGGTCTGCTGCGGCAGCTCATTGCTGCGCGGCGGCATCAGATACATGCGGGCAAAGGCATAGCCGGCGCGCGCGATGCCGCCGATACGACCCAGCGCACCGCCGATGCCACCCCGCGCCTTGGCATCCTCGATCGCGACCGAGGCGCGGCGCAGATCCTCCATCGCCGCGCGGAAGCGGGGGTCGTCGGTATCGAGTTCGACCGGGAACACCTGACGGCTGATCTGTGTGCAGATCGAGAAGACCTTGTAGCCATATTCGGCCGGATGCATCCCCAGCGCCTGGTGGAAAACCGGACGGTTATGGTCGCGCACATACATGGTCGCATAGACCGACAGCAGGAAGAAGCGGATCCACAGCTTGTTGAGCCCGGTCAGCAGCTTGGGGTCGGCGCGCATCAACAGCGCAAACGCCTCGCCATGGCGGAACTCATCGTTGCACCATTGTTCGAACCAGTCGAAAATCGGATGGAATTTGTTCTGCGGATTGCGCGCCAGGTGCCGGTAGATGGTGATGTAGCGCGAATAGCCGATCTTTTCGGAAAGATAGACGGCGTAGAAAATGAACTTCGGCTTGAAGAAAGTGTATTTCTTGGCCTTGGTCAGGAAACTGAGGTCGATGCCGATGCCTTCGGCCTTGAGCGTCTCGTTGATGAAGCCGGCATGGCGGCTCTCGTCGCGCGCCAGCAGCTTGTACAGCCGCTTCATCTCCGGATTCTTGGTCCGCTTGGCGATCTCGGCATAGAGAATGCAGCCGGAAAATTCGGACGTCAGCGAACTGGCGAGAAAGTCGACGAACTCGGCCTGCAACTTGGGCTCGAGCTGTTCGATGACCCCGTCGAACGCGTCGGTCTTGCGGAAGTGGCGGCGGTTATGGTCCTCCTCCATCTCCCCCATCAGATCGTCCCATTCCGCCTGCACCGGAGAGATGTCGATCGCGTCCATCGCCGCGAAATCCGTGGTGTAGAAGCGCGGCGACAGCACCGTCTCGCTGCGCGCGATGGCGAGCGTATCGTGCTTGGCGGCAAGCGGCTTGGCGATGGTGGTCTGGGCGTTCATTTCAGCCTCCCGGGAGTGAAACTGACCTCGTACAATTCGGACAGCTCGAAATTGCTGGCAAAGCGGGTCCAGGCGCGGCGCAGCGGCCCGGCCCGTTCGACGGTGGCGATGCGGTCGAAGACGCGGCGCTCGCCGAAGCCGATGGTGATCGGCTCGCCATGCACTTGCACACGGTCGCCGGGCGCGATGGCGATGTCGCCGGCCAGTTCGACATGCGCGTGGAAATGGTCGGGGCTCTGCTCGATCTCGATCCGGCACGGCGTATCGAAGCGCCCGGCAAAGAACAGCCCGCTCATGTCGCAGATCCCTTCAGCATCTCGGCAAAGGCGCGGCTGTGGTCGGCCCCGAAGCCATGCAACTCGGCATTGGCCCCGGTTTCGGGATCGGAGAGCGACAGCGCGCCATTGTCCCAGCGGGTCAGCAGAAACGGCGGCTGGGCGCCGATATGCTCCGCCGCGCGCAGCCGGGCCAGACGGCGCAGGGTGGCACGGGCAAAGCCGCCTTCGCCGAAGCCGATGATCTTGACGGTCTCGCCGGTCGCGGCATCGGTGATGACGACCGCGCCGTCTTCACGGTCGGCAAAGCGCAGCAGTCGCTGCTCGGCCGGCTGGACATGCTGCGCGGCACGGCTCGCGGTCGGCACGGCGGAATGCGGCAGCAGTCCCAGCCGTACCGCCCCGGTCAGAGCCAGGGTCGTGGCCAGCAGCACCGCCGCACCGATCAGCGCGCCGCGCGGAACCGTCGGGTCGTGATGCACAGCGTGGCTCATGCGGCCGCTCCTGCCAGTTCGCGCACCGGCTGGCGCGCCGGAGCCTGGCCATGTTCGGCGGCTGCCGCGGGCGCGATGGCCTGCAGGCGGGCAACCGCCTGATAGAGCATCCGACTGACGGCGAGGGCATCGGGCACCGCCCGCAGCATCGGCTGCGGACTGATCACCCGCAACGACCGTGCGTGCGGCCACAGCATCAGATAGCCCAGTCGCGGCATGCCCTTCAGCTTCAGCACCAGATTGCCATGGCCCTGCCCCAGCATCTTGAGGTCGGCCGAGGCGATTTCGGTCAGCGGCAGGTTGACGCATGTGTTGAGCGCGACGCCGATCCGCAGCACGATCCGGCGGTCGGTCAAGGTGTAGACGGTGGTGCGCGCCACGCCCCACGCAAACAGCACGAACAGGCCGATCGCCACCGCGCCGAGCAGCGCGACGGCGGCAGCGGTCGACAGGTCGCCGCTGATCAGCGCGCCCAAGGCGACGATGGCGAAATAGCCGGTCGCCAGCCGGATGTGCAGCGCGCCCGCAGCAAGCTGCCGCCAGTCCGGCGCGCCCTGCCACAGCATATGTTCACCGGGCGGGAGCAGCCCTGGCAGCCCCCGCACCGGTTCATGATCATATTCGCTCACAGGATCGGCTCCTGCCGCGCACGATTGGCATAGAGGTAGCCGCCGCCATAGTAAGCGACGATCCGCTCCTCCTCATAGAAGGTGATCTGCCCCGGCGTAGCCAGTTGCGGCACCGCGGCAAAATCGGCGGCGTTGATCGCGTCGATCTCCACCTGCCGCGCCTTGCCCTTGACCTTGGACATCCCCATCGGCGCCAGCACCCTGGCCGACCCGGTATCCACTTCGAGATAGCGGATGACATGTTCGGCCCGGTCGACCCACAGGTCGGTCACGGTGCCGGCGACGGCGCCGTCGGCTGCGATCACGGTCATCCCGCGCGGGTCGGGATCGCGGGCGTTGACCGCGATATGCTCTGCAGCGCCGATCGGGACGATGCGGTTGCGCCCTTCGCCGTCCAGATCAGGGTGGTTGGCCCGCTCCGCCCATGCCGCCGGGCCGACGCCATCGACAAGCGGATTGCCGGTCGGATAATATGGCGCACCGGGCGAGGCGAAGGTCCGCTTGGCCGGCAGGTCGACCCGCTCGCGGCCCTTGGTGGGGGTGGTGACGATGCCACGGCCGAAGGGCATGCGGAACATCTTCGGCGCCGCCTGCGACAGCACGCCGCCCGGGGTGTCGACCCGGCCCGTCACCTCATCCTCGAGCGGATAGCCTTCGCGGCGGTCCTCACGCCTCAGGTAGACCAGCAACCCCAGGAAAAACAGGGTGAAGGTCCAGAATACAAATTCGGTCACGTCATAGGTGCCGACAATATTGGCACTGTCCATCGTCGTTCTCCTGCCCAGTCTGTCAGGTTGGAAACTCGCTCAACCCGAAGCGTCGTTCTTCATCATCCGTCAGCGTCCGCCCGGCACCGACCACCGGCCCGAGCACCACTATCGCTACCAAAAGAAGCGCAATTTCAATGCAGTAGACGGTACCGTAGCCGGTCGACCGGTGCGCCAGCGTCGCGCCCAGCGCGTCGCGCAGCGCGGCATTGGCCATCGCATCGCGGACGAGTCCGCCCAGCGCCACGCCAAGGCCAGCGCTGCTGGCCTGCACCGCGCCCCATGCCCCGAGCGCCAGGCCGGCCGATCCCTTCTCGGCCAGTCCCATCGCAGCGATCATCGTGCCGACGGAAAACAGGCCGGTGCCGAAGCCGATGCAGGCGGCGCCGGCGTAAAGCATCGGCACCGACGCCAGCGGCGCGGCGAACAGGGTCATCAAAAATGCGGCCACCCCGGCGACGGCGCCAAGCCCCGCCTGCCGCAAAGGATCGGCCCCGCGGGTCAGCTGCCGTCCACCATGGGCAAAGGCGATCAGCGCGCCGATGGCCCATGCCCCGGTCAGCGATGTGGTCGATCCGACCGACAGGCCGAGTATCTCTCCGCCATAAGGCTCGAGCAGCGCATCCTGCATCGAAAAGGCCATGGCGCCCACGCCGATCGCCAGCAGCAGCCGCTTGGCGCTGGGCCGCGCAGTGAAATCGGCCCAGATGTCGGCAAAACGGGGGTCGGTCTCGGTCGATGTGGTCAGCGCGCGGTTGCGCGCCTCCTGCTTCCACAGCGCGACGATGTTGAGGCCCATGGTCAGCACCGCCGCGCCCTGGATGACCTGCACCAGCTTGGTCGCGGTGAAATCGCCCAGCAGATTGCCGATGGTGAAGGCCGCCAGCATCATCCCGACGAGCAGCATCACATAGAGCAGCGCGACCACCCGCGGACGCTTGTCCTCGGTGGCGATATCGGTGGCGAGCGCGAGTCCTGCCGTCTGGGTGACATGCATGCCCGCACCGGTCAGCAGGAAGGAAAGGCACGCCGCGCCGACGCCGAGCGCGAACGTATCCGGTCGCGTGATCAGGATCAGCGAGAAAGGCATGATGGCAAGGCCGCCGAACTGCCCGAGCGTACCGAACCAGATGTAAGGCACCCGCCGCCAGCCGAGCACGGAGCGATGCGTATCCGAGCGATAGCCGATCAGCGCGCGGAACGGCGCGACAATCAGAGGGATGGCGATCATCAGCGCAACGATCCAGCTCGGCGTGTCGAGCTCGACGATCAGCACCCGGTTGAGCGTGCCGTTGAGGAGGACGGCAGCGATGCCCACACTGACCTGGAACAACGCGAGGCGCAGCAGGCGCGACAATGGCAGCTCGGCGGTGGCCGCATCGGCGAAGGGCAGGAACCGTATGCCCACGGCCTGCCAGAAGGTCATCGCTGATGGCCGTTCGGTCATGCGCGGCTGATCCCCGTAGCCTGGGATTTGTAGAAACCGCTCGACACGCGCTGGCTGAAATCGATCTGCCAGCCGGGCAGCCCCTCGCCGATGGCGCGGGCGAGGGTTGTTTCCGAAACCGGCTTGATCGCAGGCGAGCGGTCGCTGCGCGGAAACGCCTTGCCCACCAGATGCATGGCGCGCAGCAGCGGCGTGCCCGGGGCGACAGTGAAGACGATATGGCCGCTGCGCTGCGACCACGCCTTGAGGACGCCGACGATGTCGCCCTCGTCATAATGGATCAGCGAATCCATCGCGACGACATGGTCGAACAGGCCGAGGCCATTGTTGCGCATGTCGCCGACCCGCCAGTCGATCGCCAGATGCGGCGGGGCGCGCCGTTGCGCCACGTCGATCAGACCCTGCGACACATCGATGGCCACGACCTCCGCGCCGCGTTCCGCCGCCGCGATCGACAGCGCGCCGGTACCGCAGCCCGCATCGAGCAGGCGCTGGCCGCGCATGTCGGCAGGCAGTGTCGACAGCAGCAGATCGCGCATTGCCTCGCGGCCGGCGCGGACTGTGGCGCGAATGCCACTGACCGGGACATCCGACGTCAGATCTTCCCACGCCTTGCGCGCGGTCTTGTCGAAATAGGTTTCGAGCGCGGCGCGGCTTTGCTGGTAGCTGGTCGAGGCGAAGCCGCCGCCGAGAGACTGCGTGTCCATCATTCGAACCCCAGGAAGTCGAAGATGTCGCGATCTTTCATCGGCTTGGCGTCCGCCGGTTCGACGCCGGCCCACAAGGTGCGGGCGAGGTTCATATATTCCTCGCGCGCGATTTCGACCTCCGGTGAATCGGGCATTTCGAACAATGTGCACTTTTTCAGGCGCGATTTGCGGATGGCATCGACATCGCCGAAATGGGCAAGGCGGCGGATGCCGATGGCCGCGCTGAACCGGTCGATCTCGTCGGTCTCACGGCTGCGGTTGGCCACCACGCCGGCGAGGCGGACGTTGTAATTCTTGGCCTTGGCGTTGATCGCCGCGACGATGCGGTTCATCGCGAAGATGCTGTCGAAGTCATTGGCCGCCACCACGATGGCGGCATCGGCATGCTGCAAGGGCGCCGCGAACCCGCCGCACACCACGTCCCCCAGCACGTCGAAAATGACCACATCGGTGTCTTCGAGCAGATGGTGCTGCTTGAGCAGCTTGACCGTCTGGCCGACGACATAGCCGCCGCAGCCGGTACCCGCCGGCGGGCCGCCAGCCTCGACGCACATCACGCCGTCATAGCCTTCGAACATGTAATCTTCGGGCCGCAGCTCTTCGCTGTGGAAATCGACCGTCTCCAGCACGTCGATGACGGTCGGGATCATCTTACCGGTCAGCGTGAACGTGCTGTCATGCTTGGGATCGCAGCCGATCTGCAGCACCCGATGCCCCAGCTTGGCAAAGGCGGCGGAAAGGTTGGAAGAGGTGGTCGACTTGCCGATCCCGCCCTTGCCATAGACCGCAAACACCTTCGCGCCCTTGATCTTGTCATTGGGGTCGAGCGCAACCTGCACGCTCCCTTCCCCGTCGGGCGGTGCGCCGCGTGTATCGAGGAGGTTGAGGGTCATTGCGTTGCTCCAGTCATTCTGCCGGGATCAGGCCTTCCAGCCTGTCCTCCAGATCGTTGCTTGCCGCTTTCAGCGCCGCGAGGGTCGCGGCATCGGGCGTCCACAGTTCGCGTTCGCAGGCTTCCAGCAGCCGGTCGGCAACACGGGCCGAAGCTTTGGGGTTGAGCGCGGAGAGGCGCGCGCGCATCTCGGCATCGAGCACGAATGTCTCGCTGATCTGCTGATAGACCCATGGCGAAACGCTGCCGGTGGTGGCCGACCAGCCCACGGTCGTGGTCACATGGCTTTCAAGATTGCGGACCCCTTCGAAACCATGCTTGAGCATGGCTTCGTACCAGCCCGGATTGAGCATGCGGGTTCGCGTTTCGATGTCGATCTGCTCGCCCAGCGTGCGCACCTTGGTGTCGCCCTGTGTCGCATCGACGATATAGACCGGCGCGGCCGTGCCCCGCGCCTTGGTAACGGCGCGCGACATGGCGCCCAGCCCGTCGACATAATGGTCGATGTCCATCACGCCGAGCTCGACCGATTCCAGATTCTGGTAGGTGAGTTCGACGCCCGCAAGCTCGGCCTCGAGCAGCGCGCGCTGCTGCACCGGCGCGCCCTTGCGGCCATAGGCATAGCCCTTGTGGGTTTCGAACATGGTCGCCAGCTCTTCGGGATCGGTCCAGGACCCGCTGTCGATCATCATGTTGACGTTGGCGCCATAGGCGCCCTGCGCGTTGGAAAAGACCCGCAGCGCAGCGGTGTCGAGATCGCATCCCTGCGCGGCGCTGTGCGCCAGGCTGTGCTTGCGGACAAAGTTGCGATCGACGGGCTCGTCGGCGGTGGCGGCGAGCCAGGCCGCCTCGGCGATCATGCGGGTCTGCAGCGGCAGCAGGTCGCGGAAGATGCCCGACAGGGTGACGACGACATCGATGCGCGGGCGGCCGAGCGCGTCGAGCGGGATCAGGTCGGCACCGGCCAGCCGACCGTAATCGTCGAACCGCGGGCGGGCGCCGATCAGCGCCATGGCCTGCGCGATCTGCGCGCCCTCGCTCTTGAGATTGTCCGTGCCCCACAGCACCATCGCGATGCTTTCAGGGAGCTTGCCGCCATTGGCGATGTGCCGCGCGATCAGCTGCTCGGCCTGCCGCTCACCCTGCACGCAAGCAAAGCTGCTGGGGATGCGGAACGGGTCGAAGCCATGGATGTTGCGGCCCGTCGGCAGCACGTCCGGATTCTTGATGAGATCGCCGCCGGGCGCCGGCAGCACATAGCCGCCGTCCAGCGCATGAACCAGCGCGCCGAGTTCGTCGTTGGCATCGAGCTGCGCGGCCATCGCGGGCTGGTCGACTCCGGGCGATGCCGTGGCAATCGCATGCAGCAATCCCGCCCGTTCTTCTGCGGTCGGCGGCTTGCCGAACACGTGCAGGCCATGCGGGATAAGCTCGCGCTCGATCTCGTACAGGCGGCCCGACAGGGCATCGAGATCCTCAGCTTCTATTTCCAGATCGGCGCTACGGTCGCGGATCATCTCCGCAAGATCGCCGCGCTCCGCGCTGTCGCCCGGCAGCGCGCGATAGCGTTCCAGCATCGCCTTCAGGTCGGCAAAGCCCTTGTACAGCCCGGCTTCCGCCAGCGGCGGAGTCAGATAGCTGATCAGCGTCGCGCCCGAACGGCGCTTGGCGATGATCCCTTCCGACGGGTTGTTGGAAGCATAGATGTAGAAATTGGGCAGCGCGCCGATCATCCGTTCGGGCCAGCAATCGCCGCTCATGCCGGCCTGCTTGCCGGGCATGAATTCAAGCGCGCCGTGGGTGCCGAAATGCAGCACCGCATCGGCGGCAAAATCCTCGCGCAGCCAGCGATAGAAGGTGCTGAAGGCATGGGTCGGGGTGAAGCCGCCTTCGAACAATAGCCGCATCGGATCGCCTTCGTAGCCGAAGGACGGCTGCACGCCGACAAACACGTTGCCGAACGCAGCGCCGAGCACATGGATCGACGCCCCGTCGCTTTGCTGGCGGCCGGGGGCCGGGCCCCATTGCGCCTCGATCGCGCGCAGATAGGGCTCGCGCCGAACATGATCGTCGGCGGAGATGCGCGCCGCGACATTGGCGTCGGCACCGAACTGGGCCGCATTGCCGACCAGCAGTGCGTCGCGCAGCGCATCGACACTGTCGGGCACATCGACGGCATAGCCCTCGGCGGCGAGGCGCAGCAGCGTTGCATGCAGCGATTCGAACACGGCGAGGTGCGCGGCCGTGCCGGTCGCCCCGGCGTTGGGCGGGAAGTTGAACAGCACGATGGCCAGCTTGCGCGTGGCGCGCTCGGACCGGCGCAGCGCGATCAGCGACACCGTCTTTGCCGCCAGCGCCTCCGCGCGCTCAGGGCAGCTGTGCATCGCGCGAATGCCATCGGCGACGGCGAAGGTGCAGCGACGCTCGCACCCGGTGCAGCCTTCGGCGGAACCGTCCGACCGGCCGCCGAACACGCTGGGCACGATCGCGCCGTCGAGTTCGGGGATCGCCACCATCATCGTCGTTTCAAGCGGCAGCAGGCCCATTCGCCCGGCGCCCCATTGTTCGAGCGACTGGAACTCGATGGGATGCGCGGCGACATAGGGCACGTCGAGCGCCGAGAGCGTCGTCACGGCGGCATCGACATCATTGTAAGCGGGACCACCGACCAGGCTGAACCCGGTGAGGTTGACCACGGCATCGACGATCGGCTTGCCGCCGCGGACGAAATAGCGGTCGATGGCCGGGCGGGCGTCGAGGCCGCTGGCGAACGCCGGCACGACATTGAGCCCGGCCTGTTCCAGCGCGGCGATCATGCCGTCATAATGCCCGCTGTCGCGCCCCAGCAAATAGGAACGCAGCATCAGCACGCCGACCGTGCCGCGCGCCTTGGCCGAGCGCGGCAGACGCGCTGCGTCTTCGACGATCCGCTCTGCCAGCGCGGGATGATAGAGGCCGACATCGGGATAGGAGCGGGGCGGCTGCGCCGGCAGACGGCCCTTCAACGCCGCGCGCGGGCCGCTTGCAAAGCGATCGATCAGGCCGCGCACCATGTCGACGACATTGTCGTCGGATCCGCTCAGCCAATATTGCAGCGTCAGGAAATAGTGCCGCACATCCTGCGCGGGGCCGGGGATGAAGCGCAGGATCTTGGGCAGGCGGCGCAGCATCTTCATCTGACCGGCGCCCGAGCTGCCACCGGGCTTCGACGATCCGCGCAGCTTCTTGAGCAGCGCCATCGGTCCCTTGGCAGGCTTGTCCATGCTGTAGCTGCCGAGCCTGGTCAGCTTGACGATATCCGCAGCGGACATGATGCCGACCATGGCGTCGCAATGGTCGCGCCGCGCCAGCAGCGCCGGGTGGATGGCCCGCACATGGTCTTCGAGGAACAGCATGGTGGCAATCACCACATCCGCTTCGGCAATCGCGGCCTGCGCCCGGTCCAGCACGGTCGGGTCCCGATCCCAGTCGGACGCGGCGAACAGCGCGATGCCGATATTGTCCGGTGCCAGCACCCGGTTGGCGCGCTCCACCGCGCCCGCCAGATGATTGTCCAGCGTCACGATGACCACGCGCACTGCGGCGCTGGCGGCAGGGGCGGCCTTACCGGGCATAATGCGCTTTCGCTTCGTAAAGCGTGGCAAGCTCGATGGTCGCGACACCGCGTTCGACAGCGAACAGCTCGGCGTTGCGCCGCGCCTTGCCGCGCACGAAGAAGGGTATCTTGCGCAGTTCGGACTGCGCCTCCGTGCTCCACAGGATGACGGTGTCGGCCTCTTGGGCGGATGGGATTGGGAGCGCCGCGGCCACCGCTGCGGTGTCCGGCTGGTCCGCGCCCCCGGCCTCTCCCCGGGATGGGAGTGGAGCATGAAGATGCGACGCGCCCGCCGCATCATGAAATTCGAAATCGTCGCGGAACATCGTCAGCAGATGCTCCTCGAGGCCCATCACCAGCGGATGCACCCAGCTGTCGAAGATCACATTCGCGCCTTCGAAGCCCATCTGCGGGGAATAGCGGGCAGGAAAATCCTGGACATGCACCGGCGCGGAGATGACCGCGCAGGGAATGGCAAAGCGCTTGGCGATGTGCCGCTCCATCTGCGTGCCCAGCACCAGTTCGGGCTGCGCCTCCTGGATGGCGGCCTCGACCGCCAGATGATCGTCGGTGATCAGCGGCTCGATGCCGAGCTTTCTGGCGGCTTCGCGCACGCCGCGGGCATGTTCGCGGTTATAGCAGCCCAGCCCAACGACCTTGAATCCCAGTTCCTCGCTGGCAATCCGTGCCGCCGCGACCGCGTGCGTTCCGTCCGCGAAGATGAAGACACGCTTGCCGGTCAGATAGGTCGAGTCGATCGACCGGCTCCACCACGGCATGCGCGACTGGGCATCGTCCAGCACCGGCTGCGGATCGACCCCTGCCAGAGCCGCGACTTCGCGGATGAATTCGCGCGTGGCGCCGACCCCGATCGGCACGGTGCGCACCATCGGCTGATGGAAGGTCCGCTCGAGATACTGCGCCGCCAGCTCGCCGGTCTCCGGGTAGAGGAGAATGTTGAAATCGGCCGCACCAAGCCGCGCGATATCGCTGACGCTGGCGTCCAGGGGCGCGACGACATTGATGTCGATACCCAGCGCTCGCAGCAGCCGGCTGACTTCCTCGACATCGTCACGGTGGCGGAAACCGAGCGCCGTCGGCCCCAGCAAATTGGCGAGCGGCCGACGGTTGGCGTGGTCGCTGGCGCGCACGCTGCGGTCGGCAAGATGGCGGACGATCTGGTAGAATGTCTCCGCCGCGCCCCAATGTTCCTTGCGGCTGTAGCTCGGCAGCTCCAGCGGAATGACGGGGATGGGGAGCCCCATTTTTTCGATCAGCCCGGCCGGATCGTCCTGGATCAGCTCTGCGGTGCAGGATGCGCCGACGATCATGGCATCTGGCCGGAAGCGCTCGATCGCATCGAGCGCGGCCGTCTGGAACAGCTCCGAGGTGTCCTTGCCGAGATCGCGCGCCTGGAAGGTGGTGTATGTCACCGGCGGGCGATGGCCGCGCCGCTCGATCATGGTGAACAGCAGGTCGGCGTAGGTGTCGCCCTGCGGCGCGTGCAACAGATAGTGCAGCCCGCGCATCGCCGTCGCGACCCGCATCGCGCCGACATGGGGCGGGCCTTCATAGGTCCAGACCGACAGCTGCATGGCGCTATATCCTCAGCATGTCGCGACGGCGCAGGGGCCGCGCGAACAGTTCGGCAAGATCGCCAGCCTGGTCGAAACCGTGGATCGGGGAGAAGACGAGCTCGATCGCCCATTTGGTCGAGAGCCCTTCGGCCTCCAGCGGGTTGGCAAGGCCGAGGCCGCACACCGTCAGGTCGGCCCGCACGGCGCGCACCCGGTCGAGCTGCCGATCGACGTCCTGCCCTTCGCTGATGGTCACTCCGGCGGGGAGGGCGGCAAGCTCCTGCGCCATGTGGCGCGCATGCAGGAATGGCGTGCCGACTTCGGTGAGCACCATCCCCATTTCGCGGCTGAGGAAACGGGCCAGCGGCAGCTCCAGCTGCGAATCCGGCATGAAGAAGATGGACCGGCCCGCCAGCCGCTCGCGATGGTGCGCCAGCGCTGTCTCCCCGCGCTGGCGATAGGGTGCGAGCACCGTCTCGACATGCGCGCGGTCGATGCCGAACGCCTCGGCAGCGGCAGAAAGCCAGTCGCTGGTCCCTTCGATGCCGAAGGGGAACAGCGCATCGATACGCTGCGCTCCGCGCGCGTCCAGCGCCTGCCCGGTTGCGCCGAGGAAAGGCTGAGCCAGCAGGTAGCGCGTTTCAGGGCCGACGGCGGGCAGATCCGCCACCGCCCGCTCGGGCAGGAAGCCGACCGGGGCGATGCCGATGGCGTCGAACAGGCGGCGGAACTGGTCCTCGACGATGTCGGGCAGCGCACCCACCACCAGCAGATTGAGCGGCGCATCGGCAGCCGGCGTCGGCATCTCCGGCACCAGCGCCGCCAGGCAGGCGTCTTCGCCTTCGGTGAAAGTGGTTTCGATGCCGCTGCCCGAATAGTTGACGATGCGCACCGCCCCGCCATGCTTGACCGACAGGCGCTGCGCGGCCTTGGCGAGGTCGAGCTTGATCACTTCCGACGGGCAGCTGCCGACCAGGAACAGCGTCTTGATCTCCGGCCGCCGCGCCAGCAGCTGGTCGACGATGCGGTCAAGCTCCTCATTGGCATCGGCCAGGCCGGCAAGATCGCGTTCTTCCATGATCGCGGTGGCAAAGCGCGGTTCGGCAAAGATCATCACGCCTGCTGCCGATTGCAGCAGGTGGGCGCAGGTGCGCGAACCGACGACGAGGAAAAAGGCATCCTGCATCTTGCGATGCATCCAGATGATACCGGTCAGCCCGCAGAATACCTCTCGCTGGCCACGCTCCTTGAGCACAGGGCCGCAATCGCCGCCTGCGGGGGTGGCGACGGGGCCCTGGGCGGTCATGCCGCACCCGCCAATGCTGGCGATGTCTGCAATCGCGCGACCCTGAGCTTCCAGAGGAACTAGCCGGCGTTGATGAGATAGGCAGCATAGCCGCACAGCGCGACGACCATCCGCTGCTCGGCGCTGCCATGGCCGCCGAACAGCATGACCAGATAGGCGGTGTGCAGCGCCAGCACTGCCATGCTGAACACATCTTCCCAGAAGAAGGGTTTGGCGAACAGCCATTCGCCGAAGACCTGCTTTTCCCAGATCGAACCGGTGATCATGATCGCATAGAGCGCCAGCGTTTTGGCGACGATCGAGGCGTCGGCTGCGGCTTCACCGGCTCCGGTGGCAAGGAAGCGCAACACCAGACCGAGGCTGATGGCGAAGATAAGGAACTGCACGGGCGCCAGCACCCCCTGCACGATCGTCCAGCGCGACTCGTCGCGCCGCCGGCGCTGCTCGGGCGTGTACAGCGGCGCCACGGCCGTGCGAACCGCGCTTTCCGAGCCGAAACTGGCCGGACTTGGTTGGCTGCCGGTATGCAAGCGCCCTGTCTCCCTTGTTCTCCCGGCAAAGTCTGCGGCGACTTCCGAAAAGTGTCAAGTTTTTTGGACGTCTAGTTTCGGTGACATTCCGGTTTGCGCTCGACGCTGTTTGTCTATAGTCTCCCGACTCACGGGGGGCCGAAGGAGCAGCCCCCGACGGGCCGACGTATTCCGCGCCGACCAGACTTCGGGAGAGTCTGTTGATGGCCAGCATATTCAGGCAAGCGGGATTAAAGTCCGGACTCAGCGATGGGGCTGGTCAACGCGGCCGAAACAAAGCTGGGCGGTCCGGCGCGGATGCCGTCGCAGCGCGACCGGGCGGCGAGGATGCACGTGCGGGCGACAGCGCCCGCAAAGAGGTCAACCGACTTGTCGAACAGCTCGTGATCCCCCGGCTGATCGCCACCAGCATCGACCCGGAGCGTAGCCTCGCCGGAACATTGTTCGGTCCTTCTGCCAAACGCACCAGCCACCGCTTCAGCGAACAGGAAATCGTCGAATTCACCCGCCTGTGCATCAGCGAAAAGACCACGCGTCTGCTCAGGATCATCGACCGCCGGCTCGCGGCCGGCCATTCGGTGGAATCGATCTACATCGAGATGCTGGCACCGGCCGCCCGTCTGCTCGGCACCTATTGGGAAACCGATGAAGCCGACTTCGTCGCCGTCACCATGGGGCTGTGGCGCATCCAGGAAATCCTGCGCGAACTGACCGTGCGGGTCCCTCCGCCGCAAGCCAGGGGCAGCGGCATGCGATCGGCGCTGCTGTCGCCCATGCCCGATGACCAGCACAGCCTCGGCACGCTGATGGTCGCCGACCTGTTCGAGCGCAGCGGCTGGCAGACCGATGTCCTGCTGGAGCCGTCCGCCTCCGAATTGACCGTCAAATGCGCCAGCCAACCCTATGATGTCGTCGCATTGACCATATCCTGCGATTGCTCTAGCGCGCGGCTTGGCCAGTTGATCACCAGTCTCAGGACGGTAGCGGTCAACCGGCATCTCAAGATCATGGTCGGTGGGCAAGCAATCAACAGCCAGCCCCATCTGGCAGTTGAGTGTGGTGCAGATGCGACGGCGGTCGACGCATCGTCGGCGGTCGCGGTGGCGGATCGCCTTGTCCCCGTCGTCGGGGTCGGTCTGGATTATCTGGCGTAGGGAAATGGCCCCGGACGATGAATGGTGAACATCCCAGCCATGACTGGACCTCTTTCAACGATCCAGATGCGATTTTTGACGGTTTCACCGCTGCCGACACGGCGCGCCTTGCCCACACCGCCGGAGACCTGATGCTTGCCGTCGACGAAGACGGCATCATCCGTGACGTTTCTGCCGGAATGCACCAGCATGGCTTTGCCACCGAATATCTTGGCCGCCGCTGGGTCGACACCGTGTCGTCGGAAAGCCGGCCCAAGATCGAGGAACTGCTGGCGGGCAACGGCCGCGATCCCCATGTCTGGCGGCAGGTGAACCATCTCAATGACGGCGAATATATTCCCGTCAGCTATCGGCTGCTGCGCCCCATCGCCGGCGGCATGGGCCTGGCCATCGGTCGCGACCAGCGGGCACTGGCGCTGCTGCAACAGCGGCTGCTCAAGACCCAGCAGTCGATGGAGCGCGACTATCTGCACCTGCGCCAGACCGAGACGCGCTACCGGCTGCTCTTCGACATCATCGCCTATCCGGTGCTGATGGTCGATGGGGATACGCTGGTAGTCCAGCAGGCCAATCGCGCCTGCCATGCCCTGCTGGCGCTGCCGCCGGGGTCGCTCGACGGCAAGTCGTTGCTGACGCTGGTCGAACCTGCCAGCCGTGACGATGTCAGCGCCTATATCGGCGCGATCGCGGTCAACAGCGCCACCGCGCCGGTCAGCGTACGTCTGGCCGGCCGGCCGGGCTATGTGCGCCTCTCGGCTGTCGCCTTCCGCCAGGCAGGCAAGCAGCACTGGCTGGTCACCATCGACGACGGCCTGCACGAAGTGCCGGGCAAGCAGTCGGACCGGCACATTCTCGACATGGTCGACCAGATGCCCGACGCCTTCGTGGTGACGGACGAGAAACAGGCGATCATCGTCGCCAATCGCGCTTTTGCCGATCTCGTCCAGGCCGGCTCCGTCGAGCAGTTGGTCGGCGCATCGCTCGGGCGTTTCATCGGGCGGCCCGATGTCGATCTCAATCTGCTCAAGAAGCAGCTGCGCGAGCATGGCGCCATCCGCAATTTCGGTTCGATCCTGGTCGATCTGACCGGGCAGGACGAGCCCGTGGAGATTTCGGCGGTCATGGTCGAGCGCAACCACTCGCTGTTCGGCTATGCGATCCGCAGCGTCGGCCGGCGTGAGCGCGATCTGCCGGCAGGCGGACAGGACTATCCGCGCTCGGTCGAGCAGCTCACCGAACTGGTCGGCCGCAAACCGCTCAAGGAAATTGTCCGCGAAAGTACCGACCTGATCGAGCGCATGTGTATCGAAGCGGCGCTGGTGCACACGGCGGATAATCGCGCCTCGGCAGCCGAAATCCTCGGCCTCAGCCGGCAAAGCCTCTATTCGAAGCTGCACCGGCACGGGCTCGGGCATCTGATCGGTCGCGATTGACACAGCTACCCCGGAACCGCCGAAAAACTGTCCAATTTGATTGACACTCTGTACTGTCCGACATAGCTTTCTGCTATGTCGGACTCGGCACTTCCCCGCACCCTCCATGCCCGCCCGCGGCTGCGGGACGTCGTGGAACTCAGCAAGCCGGTCACCTGGTTCCCGCCGATGTGGGCCTTCCTGTGCGGCGTCGTGTCCTCAGGCATCTCGATTGTCGACAACTGGCTGTTTCTCGTGGCCGGCATCGCGCTCACCGGGCCCATCGTCTGCGGCACCGCGCAGGTCATCAACGACTGGTGCGACCGGCATGTCGACGCGATCAACGAGCCACGTCGTCCCATTCCCTCCGGCCGCGTTCCGGGCCGCTGGCCGGTCGGCATCGCGCTCGCCGGGTCACTGACCGCGCTTGCCATCGCGGCCTTGCTGGGCAGCTGGGTGCTGCTGGCGACGATGGTCGCGCTGTTCAGCGGCTGGGCCTACAGCGCCCCGCCGTTGCGGCTCAAGCGCAGCGGCTGGTTCGGCCCGCTCGCCTGTGCGCTCAGCTATGAAGGGCTGTCATGGTTCACCGGCGCTGCCGTCATGCTCGCCGCCCTGCCCTCTCCGCTCACGCTGGCGGTGCTGCTCCTCTACAGCCTGGGGGCGCACGGCATCATGACGCTCAACGATTTCAAGGCGGTGGAGGGCGACCGCGCGACCGGGCTGGCATCGCTGCCGGTGGTGCTGGGCGTACGCGGCGCGGCGCTGTGGGCCTGCGCGGCGATGGCGCTGGCCCAGTTCATCGTCGTCGCCCTGCTGGCGTGGAACGGCCTGACGCTGCCGGCGCTCATCGTCGGTCTGCTGCTCGTCGCCCAGCTCGCGCTGATGGTGCGGTTGGTGCGCGACCCGGCGCGGCTCGCCCCCTGGTACAACGCCACCGGCGTCTCGCTCTACGTGCTCGGCATGCTCGCTGCCGCCCTCGGCCTTGGAGGCTATCTATGACCGTTTCCGTATCGACTGCGCCGGGTATTGGCTGGTTCACCATCGTCCGGCTCGGTGCCGTGCAGGCGGCGATCGGCGCCATGGTGATGCTGGCCACCTCGTTGCTCAACCGGGTGATGGTGGTCGAATATGGCATCGCCGCCGCCATCCCCGCCGCGCTCGTGGCCTGGCATTATGCGGTCCAGTTGAGCCGCCCCATCTGGGGCCATCGCTCGGACCGCGCCGCCCGCCGCAGCCCGTGGATCGTCGGCGGGCTCTCCATACTCGCGCTCGGCATCCTCGCGACTATCGACGCAACGGTGATGCTGGCCGGCGGCGGCATCCTGCCGTTCCTGCTCGCCATCACCGGCTTCACCATGATCGGCTTTGGCGTCGGCATGGCGGGCACTGCGCTGCTGGCGCTGCTGGCATCGCGGGTGTCCGAAGCGCGCAAGCCCGCGGCCGCCGCGATCAGCTGGACGATGATGGTCGCCGGCATCGTCGTCGCCGCCGGAGTCTCGGGTGCGTGGCTTGATCCGTTCAGCGAAGTCCGTCTGGCGGTCGTCACCAGCCTGGTCGTGCTCGCCGCCTTCTGCACCGCGATGCTGGCGCTGGCCGGCGTCGAGGCGAACAGCCGCCCGGTCGCCCCCGCGCGCAGCGATGCCGCGCAGCCGGATTTCGGCGACACCCTGCGCGCCATCTGGGCGGACACGCAGGCACGCCGCTTCACCGGTTTCGTGTTCGTGTCGATGATCGCCTATTCGATGCAGGATCTGGTCCTGGAGCCTTTCGCCGGCTTGATGTTCGGCTTCACCCCGGGTGAGTCGACCAGCCTTGCCGGGGTGCAGCATAGCGGTATCCTCGTCGGCATGCTGCTCGCCGGGCTCGGCGGCACCCTGCACGCGCGCCGCTACGGGCAGAATCCGCGGCTGTGGATCATGCTTGGCTGTTTCGGCTCGGCCGCCATGCTCGCCGGGCTGGCGCTGGCCGCCTCGGTCGGCCCCGGCTGGCCGCTGGCTGCCAATGTCTTCGGCCTCGGCTTCACCAACGGCATTTTCGCGGTTGCAGCGGTCGGCGCGATGCTCGGCATGGCGTCCGACGGGTCGGGCAGCGAGGGTGCGCGCATGGGCGTGTGGGGCGCGGCGCAAGCCATCGCCTTCGGCAGCGGCGGTCTCGCCGGCGCGATGATCGTCGACCTGCTGCGCAGCCGCGGGCCGGACAGCCTTGCCTTCACTACCGTTTTCGCGGCCGAAGCAGCGATGTTCGTCCTCGCCGCGCTCGTCGCCGTCGGCACCCGGCTGACGCGCACCCCTTCCACGGGAAAGGCCATACCCATATGAGCAGCCAGCCTGACTTTGATGTCATCGTCGTCGGCGGAGGCCCATCGGGCGCGACCGCGGCGCACGATCTCGCCGTGGCCGGTCACAAGGTCATGCTGCTCGACCGGGCAGGCCGGATCAAGCCGTGCGGCGGGGCGGTACCGCCGCGCCTGCTCAAGGATTTCGACATTCCGCCGTGGCTGCTCGTCGCCCATGCCCATTCGGCCCGCATCATCGCGCCGTCGAACCGCAAGGTGGTGATGCCGGTCGGCGACGGCGGCTATGTCGGCATGGTCGATCGCGACACGTTCGACGAATGGCTGCGCGCCCGCGCCGCGTCCGCAGGCGCGACCCGCGTCACCGGCCGCTGCGAGGAAGTGGATGACGGCGCCGCCATTGTCCGCCTTTCCTACCGCCGCGATCGCCATGCCGAACTCGAAACGGTCACTGCGCGCGCCGTGATCGGTGCGGACGGGGCGCGCTCCGGCGTCGCCCGCCAATGCATTCCCGACGCCGACCGCGTCCCTTGTGTCTTCGCCTATCATGAGGTGGTAGAGGTGCCGGAGGCGATAGACGCCGATTATGACCGCACCCGCTGCGACGTCTATTATCAGGGCCATCTCTCACCCGATTTCTACGCCTGGATCTTCCCGCACGGCAAACAGGCCAGCATCGGCCTGGGCAGCGCCGACAAGGGCTTTCCGCTGCGCGAAACGACACGGCTGATGCGCGAACAGACCGGGCTTGCCCATTGGAAGACGGTGCGCACCGAAGGCGCGCCGATCCCGCTCAAGCCGCTCAAGCGCTGGGACAATGGCCGCAACGTGGTGGTGGCCGGCGACGCCGCCGGGGTGGTCGCCCCCTCCTCGGGCGAGGGCATCTATTATGCGATGACCGCAGGCCGGACCAGCGCCGCCGCGGTTGCCGCCTTCCTCGCCACTGGCAAGGCCAGCGCGCTGCGCAAGGCGCGCAAGGCGTTCATGAAGGAGCATGGCCGGGTATTCTGGATCCTCGGCGTCATGCAGTATTTCTGGTATTCGAGCGATGCCCGCCGCGAACGCTTCGTGGCGATGTGCGCCGACGAGGATGTGCAGCGCTTGACTTGGCAGGCCTATATGCACAAGAAATTGCCGAAACGGGATCCGTGGGCGCATGTCAGAATATTCTTCAAGGATCTCGGCCATCTGTTCGGGCTGCGCTCGGTCCATAGCTGAGGGCGGCGCATGACCCGCGCAGCATTGATGCCGATGCTGATCGCCGGGTCGCTGGCGGTGCTCACCGCAGCGGTCGGCAGCACGATTACCGTCCTCGACAGCTGGTATTACGCGCTCGAACAGCCCGCCTGGGCGCCGCCCGGCTACATGTTCGGCATCATCTGGACGGCGGTGTTCGCCATGATCGCGCTGGCCGGGGTATTCACCTGGGAGCGGGCACCCACCCGCCGCGATCTGGAGATCGCACTGGGCCTTTATGCACTCAACGGCTTCCTCAATCTCTTGTGGAGCTTCCTGTTCTTCCGGCTGCAGCGCCCCGATTTCGCCTTCTGGGAATTGCTGGGTCTGTGGCTGTCCATCGCCGCGCTGATCTGGTTCTGCGGGCGCTTTTCGAAGGCAGCAGCCGCACTGCTCGGGCCCTATCTGATCTGGGTGACCATCGCCGGCGTGCTGAACTGGCAGGTGGTCCAGCTCAACGGGCCGTTCGGGTAACGCTGTGGCGAGTCTGCGGGACCAGCGCGTGACGACGGGCCTGATATATGTTCACGCAAAGGCGCAGAGACGCGGAGGTGTAGATAAATTCCGCGAAGCGGCCCATCAATTGGCCCATGCGTCATCGACCCGCGAGGATTTGGAAAGCGGCTGCGCCGCAATAACTCTCTGCGCCTCTGCGCCTCTGCGTGAACCCGCTCTTCTTTATTGCAAGACATAGCGCCAGTGGAGCGGTTCTTCGCCTCCGGCTACGCCGTCGATGTGGTTTTGCTGGTGCTGGCGGTCGAAGCGCTGTGGCTCCGAGCGCGCGGCCAGAACTGGGCAGACATCCTCCCCGCCCTGCTCCCCGCCGTGCTGATGATGCTGGGCCTGCGCGCCGCGCTCACCGGCCTCGCCTGGCCTTTCATCTCCCTTCCGCTGGCGCTGGCGTTTCCGGTGCATATCTATGACCTGAAGCGACGGGGGATGATCGGACAACCCGCGAGCGGGAGTGGAGAATGAGCGGTCCAGACGCGGCTCAATGGCGCGCTTTCTTTTTTGCCTGTGTCGAGTGTCTGAAGCCCGGCGATTTCAGTCGTTCGCCCTCGCAGGGCGCCTCATGGTGTGCTTACACTAGGTCGTAAACTCATAAAATGCGCGTTCGAGGCGGTGAAATGGCGAAGATATCGGGTTCAGGCGGTCGCCGCCAGTAGTGGTTCTACTGGCAAGACCGCGTGGAGCCGAGATCGAAGCCATTTCACCGCCCCGCAGGGGTTCGACCCATTTTGTTCATGGCAGCGTTGGCAAGGCTGGAAATAGAACCACTATTCCTGCGCCTTGCCGCCTCGCCCTGAACAAAATGGCCTCGAACCTCGAACGCGCATTTTATGAGTTTACGACCTAGCTTCAGCCGCCTTGGTTCCGATGCAGGATATTGGACGTCGGGCTTGCCGCTCGCCGACGACATTGGAGAATTTGGCATCAACGATGGCGGGATATGGGGCCAACCCATTGCCTTCGACGATATTGCCCACGTCATCATTCCTCGGACCATTTACTGGGAGGACATTCGGGAGGGACGCTGGCTGAGCGATGGCAATGCCGTTCAAAACATCGACAGTCTCTCCCGTGCGCTCAGCGCCAAGGGAATTGATCACCGCCTGACCGCACGAGTGCTTGAGATCAAGTGCTACTGATCGGGGCGGCAGCGCATTTGCAGGCCCCCAACGGCATCCACACCCGCCGCACAGAAAAAACCCGGCCTTTCGACCGGGTTTCTTCACGTGCGGTCCGGCGTCGCTGCCGGACGCCACGCCCGCTCAATATTCAGGCGCGTAGTGGTGTTCGATCGCCCACAGATACCAGTTGTCGACAACCGTACCCGTCAGCAGGATGCCGATGCCGCCGCACAGCGGGCAGAGGACGGCGAACCACCACGCCCAGCGATGGATCGATTCCATCGTGGCATTGAAGCCCATCGTCCAGCGCCAGAACAGCGCCGCGCGCTCGGAGGCGGTGCCGCGGTCGGTGATCTGCTCCAGCTCGCGCTCGCCACCATAGCGGCCGACCGCGAGGATGGTCGCCCCGTGCATCGCGAAAAGCAGTGCCGATCCGTAAAGGAAGGCGATCGAGAGCGCGTGGAAGGGGTTGTAGAACAGGTTGCCGTATTGCAGCGAGAAGTTGTTGGTCCATTCAAGGTGCGGGAAGATGCCGAACGGCACCGATTGCGCCCAGCTGCCCATGAAGAACGGGCGGATGAAGCCGATCACCAGAAACAGCCAGATCGCCGCGGCAAAGGCCCAGGAGACGTGCGTCCCCATGCCCAGTGCCCGTGCCCGGCGATAGCCGCGCACCCACCACAGCAGGACCGATGTGGTGAGGAAGAAGCCGGTCAGTATCCACCAGCCGCCCTTGTCCAGCGGCACGAACGGCGAGAAGCCATATTCGGGCTGCGGCGGATAGAGCCCCAGCCAGAAGAACTGGCGCAGGAACTCGCGCGGATCCCAGCCGACCGACGCCAGCATGTTGAGCCCGATGATCTCGAAGGCGAGGAAACCGAACAGCAGCGAGGCGAGGCCGAGCCAGCCGAGATAGATGGGGCCGATCTGCGCCTGGCCGAACTTGCCCATCCAGTAGCTGAAGCCGGTCATCGCGATGCGGCGTTCGTCTCCGGCGGGCAACGGCATACCCATTTCCGGCGCGTGGACCAGTTGGACCTGGGTGAAGATATTCTGATAGCGAGCCATGATACTCTCCCCCCTCAAGACCAGATCGGAATGTTGCGCCACCATTCCCACCATTCCGGCCAGCCGCCGGCATACAATGGCCCGGCGATGATGATGCAGATCGCGCTCCAGAAGCCGGCGTTGAGCGCCAGGAACAGCCCGAGGCGGTGGATGCCGATGGTGCCGACCGAATAGCCGATGAAGTCGCGGAAGAAGGTATCTTCATACTCCGGCGTCTTCACCTCTTCGCCCTTCTTCGGGTTGACCGCCGACAGGATCAGCGCGCCGTGCAGCGCCAGCGCCAGACAGGTGGTGAAGAAGAAGGACACGGCGATCATGTGCGCCGGATTGTAGTGGAAGTTGACGTAGGAATAGCCGGTGTTCGACACCCAATCGAGGTGGGTGAAGATGCCGTAGGGGAAGCCATAGCCCCATGCGCCCATCAGGAACGGGCGGAAAATCACCAGCGTTGCATAGGCGAGAATGGCAAAGCCGAACGCCACCGGCACGTGATAGCCCATGCCGAGCTTGCGGCAGATCTCCACCTCTCGCAGCGCCCAGGAGACGAACGCCCCCATCGCGCAGATGGTGATCACCTGCCAGAAGCCGCCTTCCTTGAGCGGCGCGAAGCCGAGACCATATTTGATGTCGGGCGGGTTGATGGAAATCAGCAGCGGGTTCCAGGTATCGCCCAGCGACGCCGCATAGAAGATCAGCGCCGTGCCCAATATGGCGCAGATCGCCGAGATGACGCCGAAAAAGCCGACGTAGAATGGTCCGATCCAGAAATCGAACAGGTCGCCCCCGATGAGCGTGCCGCCGCGGACGCGATATTTTCTTTCGAAACTGAGCAGTGACACAGCACACCCCCTCCTGCCCTGACGGGCGGAATCTGACGAGGCCGCCCTGGCGGGCAGACATCCATTCTTGCCACCCGGACGGGTGAATGGTCCGTTCCAGCGCAAGCGGGGCCGGACCAGCCGGCAGCCATCCGTCAGGGATGACAGCCGGCGCGGTCAGTCACGGCGACCCCGATGCGGGGCGCGACGGCCAGCGCCGCGCCCCCGGGGGGCCGTTCAGCCCGGTTCAGGGCGCCGGCGCAGGTGCCGCCGGCGGCGGTGCCACGGCAGCAGGTGCTGCGGCCGGTGCCGCCACCACTGCCGGCCCTTCGATCCAGTTGAAGCGGTCGGTGCTCAACAGGATGAAGTGGATCAGCAGTGCCAGTACGAACAGGAAGATCGCGAGCGCGACGAGAGTCCTGCGTGGGTCAAAAATGAGCCAAAGTCTCCACATGGTCTGGTCCTCCCTATGCCAGGAACGTCGTGACGGCGGCCTGGGCCACCTGCACCGTGTCAGTGATCATGGCGTAGCCATTCACACCGGGGAACCACGGCCGCCATGACCACACCAGCACATGCGCGATGATGGCGATGATGGTGAAGCCGATGAAGCTCGACACGAAAATCTTGTGGAATTCTTTTGCCTCTTCCGGGGTCAGATAGGCCCCGGGTCCGAAGCGTTCGTTATCGCTCATGATCCGTCCTCCAATTCAGCCCCAAAGGAGCGACGACGTGCAGCTCTTGCGGGCATTCTCCTCGGCAGCATCGCTGCAAAGGCTCGTGACATCCGGCGGATGCCGGATGAATGGGCCGGGGCGCTCATGCGTGCGCCCCTTCTAGCATGGTGGCCGCCAGCCTGTCGGCGGACACATGATCTTCACCGGCGGCGCGCGCGCTGCGCTCCGCGGCATCGCGCAGGCGCTTGGCTGCGGAAATGCGCACCAGCACCGGCTGCGCCTCGACGATCGCGTCGAGCTTGGCCTTGGCATCATTGTCCCAGCGCAGCGTAGCCTCGCGCCGCGCCGGCGTGGCGGCGCCGGCATCCATCTGCGTGGACAGCGGCAGGATGTGGAACAGCGCATCGAACAGCGCGTTGCACACTTCCTGGACCAGCCAGGTCGCGCCGGAATACCCCATGTACGGCGTGCCGGTGTGCCGCCGGATCGCCGCGCCCGGGAAGCTTGCCGGGATGAACATCCCCCGGCCCCCGGTTTCGGCCAGATACATGCGCTCGTTATAGCTGCCGAACAGCACCAGCGGCGGCGTATCGATGATCGCTGCACGCACTGCCTGATTGTCCGGCTTGACCCCGGCCTTGCGACCGAAGGCAAAGGTGCAGGGCAGCCCCATCTCGTCTTCGAGGAATTTGCGGATGCCGCGCGCATAGGTATCGTTGGCGACGATGCCGAAACTCGCGGTGCCGAAGAAATCCTGCGTCACCGACCGCCACAGATCCCACAGCGGCTTGATGGTGGTGTGCTTTTCGCGCTCGATGAACGGTTCGGGATCGAGCCCGGTCAGCTCGCCCAGTCGCCGCAGGAATTTGGTGGTCGAATCAAGGCCGAACGGGGCCTGGAGATAGGGCCGCTCGAGCAGCTCGCACAGATTGCGGCCGAACTCGCGGTACATGCAGACATTGACCTCGGCATGCGCCAGCTTCTGGATGTCGGCGAGGTGGGTGCCGAGCGGGAACACCATGTTGACCTCGGCGCCGATCCCTTCGACCAGCCGCCGGATTTCCGCGAGATCGGACGGCATGTTGAACACGCCATAGCTCGGCCCGATGATGTTGACCTTGGGTCGTTCGCCCTCGCCCCGCAGTTTGGGCGCCGGCATCTTCTTGGGCCCGAACTCGGTCCACAGCCACGCCAGCGCACGATCTTCGGCCTGCCATTGATCCTCGTCGATGGTGCGCGGCAGGAACCGCTTGATCGTTGTCCCTTCGGGCGTCACGCCGCCGCCGATCATCTCCGCGATCGAGCCGGTGACGACCACCGTCGGCAGATCAGGGTCGAGCGTCTGCCATGCCCGCTTCATCGCGGCTTCGGTGCCGGTCTTGCCCAGTTCCTCTTCGCCCAGCCCGGTGACGGTGATCGGCAGTTCGTGGGGCGGCAGGCCGTCGGTGTAATGCAGCACCGACGTCACCGGCAGATTTTCGCACCCCACCGGCCCGTCGATGATCACCTGCAGGCCCTTGACCGCGGTGAACGCATAGACAGCGCCCCAATAGCCGCCAGCCCGGTCATGATCGATGATCAGTGTCATGAGCCGATTGCCTCCGCCGCCTTGGCCGCGAGGGCATTTTGCGCCGCATATTTGGCCTTGAACTTCGGCCGGTCGGTCGGCGTCTCTTCCCAGATGCCGGCGCTATGGCCGCTGCCCACGCCTTCGAAGAAGGCCTGCATGCGCTCAAACCGCGCCTTGTTGCCGATTGCCGCGTTGACGACCTGCGCCAGGCTGCCCGCGCCCGCCGGCCCCATCAGCGGCCGCGCGGAAATGAGGTTGGTGAAATAGAGCGCGGGGATGGACCGGGCCTTGGCATGCTGGACGACCGGCGTGGTACCGATGGCAAGATCCGGGCCGAACTCTTCGACCGCCGCGATATCGGCTTCGAGGCTGGCGCGATAATTGACCCGCACGCCGCGGGCTTCCAGCCATTCGCGGTCGGGATCGGACCATCTGGTCCTGGGGCAGGCAGTGCCGACATAGGGCACGTCCGCACCGCTTTCGATCAGCAGCCGCGCAACCAGCAGTTCGGACCCTTCATAGCCCGAAACGGTGATGCGGCCCTTGATCGGTTTCGCGGCGAGCGCGCCCTGGATCGCGGGCAGGATGGCATTCTGCGCAGCGGCTATGCGCTCCGCACTCGCGCCGGTGGCCTCGCCGATCGCCTTGAGCCAGGCGGCGGTGCCGTCGCGGCCCACCGGTGCCGAGCCGACGACCGTGCGGCCAGCCGCCTCGAACTCGCGGACACTGGCGGTGTAGAACGGATGGATGGCCGCAATCACTGCGCCGCCGAGCGCGGCATATAGCTCGCGCCACTCGCGCGTCGGCACGACCGGCCCCGCAGCGAGCCCGAGCGGTTCGAGCATATGGCCGATGCCGATCGGATCGACCGGGAACATTTCCCCGAGCAGCGTCACCGACGGTCGGTCCGGCAGCGCGGAGGGCGCGGCCACCGGGCCCTGCTCCGCTTCTCCCCTGGCATAGCGCAGCATTGCGCCAGCCAGCACGTCTTTGGCTTCGGCATGGGTTGGAATGCCGAAGCCTGGCACGTCAATGCCAATGATGCGCACACCATTGACCGCGTCCGGCAGCAGCCGCAGCGGCACGCCGCTGGCGGTGGGGACGCAGAGGTTGGTGACGACTATGCTGTCATATTTCTCCGGATCGGCCATCTCCTCGACGGCATCCTTGATGTCCTCGAACAGCTTGCCGGTGACCAGCGTCTCCGAGCTGAACGGCACATAGCCGACGCTGCGACGGGCACCGTAGAAGTGGGAGGTGAAGGTGAGGCCATAGACGCAGCAGGCGCTGCCGGAGAGGATGGTGCCCGTACGCCGCATCCTGAGACCGACCCGCAGGCTGCCGAAAGCGGGACACATCGACTGCGGCTGATCGTGCGGCCCCAGCGGATAATCGGCGGCATAGCGATCGAGTATCTCTGCCTTGCCCGCCTTCTTGGCCGCCTCGCGCAGCACGTCCTTCGACGAACAACCGCCCTCGACCGGCGCAGGCGCAAGATCGATGCGATCCGGCGCGCGCGCACTGCTGGTCAAGGCGGTCGATTCAGTCACGCATCATACCTCGTCATAAATCACTTCGAGCGATGGCTTGGTTTCGAACACCCCGCCGCGCATGTCGGCCTGGGTGGCGGGATAGAGGGTGAAGTCGGCGCCGGTGACATCGGCGCTGAACAGGCCGAGCAACCCGTCCTGATCGAGCGGCGCGGGGCGCAGCGGCGGAGCCTTGGCGACGTTGATCGCCAGCTCCTCGAACAGCGGCGCCCATTGCCCGCCGGGCTTGCCGATGATCTGATAATTGGCGGATTTCTTGCGGATATCCTCGTTGGCGGGGATCGCGCACAGCACCGGAATGCCCACCGCCTCGGCAAAGGCATTGGCCTCGCCGGTGCCGTCGTCCTTGTTGAGGATCATCCCCGCGACACCGACATTGCCGCCCATCTTGCGGAAATATTCGACCGCCTTGCAGACGTTGTTGGCGACATAGAGCGACTGCAGGTCGTTCGATGCGACGACGATCACCTTCTGGCACATGTCGCGGGCGATCGGCAGGCCGAAGCCCCCGCACACCACGTCGCCAAGGAAATCGAGCAGCACATAGTCGAAACCCCACTCGTGAAAGCCAAGCTTCTCGAGCGTTTCGAAACCATGGATGATGCCGCGGCCGCCGCAGCCCCGCCCGACCTCGGGCCCGCCCAGCTCCATCGCGAACACGCCGTCGCGCTGGAAGCAGACGTCCTCGATGCCGATCTCCTCGCCTGCCAGCTTCTTTGCCGAAGAGGTTTCGATGATCGTCGGGGTCGATTTTCCGCCGAACAGCAGGCTGGTCGTATCGCTCTTGGGATCGCAGCCGATCAGCAGCACGCGCTTGCCCTGCTGCGCCATCATGTAGGACAGATTGGCCAGCGCAAAGCTCTTGCCGCTGCCGCCCTTGCCATAAATGGCGATGATCTGCGTTTCCTTCTTGACCTCGCCGGTCGGCACCGGATCGGGCTCGATGGCCGCTTCCTGGCGCAGCGTTTCGACGTCGAGCATGGTCATGCGCATTCCCTCCAGTCGAGCACCATCTTCACGCAATCGGGATCGTCGAAAGCGCGCGGATAGGCTCGTGCGGCACTGTCGACAGGTTCGATGGCGGTAATCAGTCCGGACAGGTCGAGGCTGCCGGACGCGACCAGCGCGCGGACCGCCGTCATGTCTTCGGCCTGCCATTCGGCAGCGATGCGCAGTCGCGCCTCGCGCTGGAAGGCGGGGGCGAAGGCAAAGGCGATCGGCGCGCTGTAGAAGCCGGCCAGAACTAGCTCGCCGCCCTTGGCCAGGCGGGCGATGAAGCTGTCGAGCGCTGCGGCATTGCCGCTGACGTCGTAGATGCTGGCATAATCCGAACGGTCATCGTCATCGGGGTGGATGACGCGGTAGCCGACTGCGCCCGATTGCCGCGCCGCCTGGGTTTCCCAGACCACCGGCGGCGGCGCACCGGCCGCGACGGTGAGGCGCGCCAGCAGCCGGCCGAGCACGCCATGGCCGATGATCAGCTGCGGCAATTGCCCCCCCCGCGATCGCATGTCGCGCGGTGGCTGCCAGCGCAAACAGGATGCCCTGCTCGGCAAGCGACTCGTCGATGGGGATGGCGCGTGCCGACGGAATGATCAGCCGCCGCGACGCCCCGCCAAACAGTCCGCGCGCACCGGCATAGCAATTGGCACCGGGTGCAAACACCCATTCGCCGACGCGTGCATCGCAGTCCGCGCCGGCCGCGACGATGCGGCCGACCGATTCATAGCCGGGCACCAGCGGATAACCCATGCCGGGAAACTGCGGCATCGTGCCGGTCCACAGCAGCTTTTCGGTGCCGGTGCTGATGCCGCTGAACGCGACCTCGACCAGCACGTCCCCCGCCCCCAACGCCGTCAGACCGATCTCGCGTACCGCAAGCAGCCCTGGAGCATCAAAAATGACGGCGGTACTGAGCATCGGGCCCGCAACCTCTTCCCTGGTCCTCTCACCGTCATGCTGGCGGGACCTTTCTGATTGTCAGCCTAACGTAACATAACCGATTGTCAATTTTTTTGGACACACCGCGTGTCACTTTGTTGCGAGAATGGCCGAGGTGACCAGCGGCAGCGCGGTCGGGACCGGCGCAATGCGTGAAAAGCCGGCACTGGACAGCATGGCGCGCAATTCGCTCGCCGATCGCGGCCGGCCAGAGCCCATCGCCCACAGATAGAGGCCGAAATAAGCATCGCCCATGCGTGGCGCGCCGGCCGAGTCGGCGAGCGGCTCGACAATCAGCACCCGGCCGCCGGGCGGGAGAGCGGCATGCACCCGCGCCAGCAATGCCGACACGACATCATCGTCATGATCGTGCAGAATCCGCACCAGCGTGACGAGATCATGTCCCCCCGGCAGCGACTCGTGCTTGAAGCTGCCGCCGTGCAGCGTCACCCTGCCCTCGGCCACCGGCCCGGCGAGTCGCTGCGCCGTTCCCGCGATCACCTCCGGCAAATCGAAGATGCCCACCTGCAACGCCGGCGCCGCCCCGAGGATGTGCAACGCAAAACCGCCCGATCCGCCGCCGATATCGAGCATGCGGCGGTGCCGGGCAAAGTCATAGGCATCGCAAATCTGCTGGGCGACCATCGGCTGCGTCGCCGCCATCAGCGCCGAATAGGCGGGCGCCGCAGCGTCGCGATCTGCCCCTGCCTTGGATGCATAGCTCCAGAAGGCGGACAGAGCGGTCTCCTCCTTCCGTCCCTTGGCAAGCAGCGCGAGCGGATCGGCAAGGTCGGCGTACAGCAGCGGATGATGGCGGATCATGGCCAATGCCCCGCTGTTGGAGGATAACGGCGCGCCCGCCTCCCCCAGCGTCCACAGCCCAGGCTCAGGCGACTCGACCAGTTGCAGGGCACGCCCGGCACGGAGCAGGCGGTCGCATGCGTCCCGGTCCAGTCCGAGCGACTCGACAATGGCATCGAACGGCTGGAGCCGGCCCGCCAGGAAGTCGATCAGTCCGGATTCGACGTGCGCCAGCAATATCTGGGAATAGACAAAGCCCGCCACCAGATCGAACTGGGCCGCTGCCCGCTGCCGCGCGATGCGTCTGACCAGCGGCGTGCGCGCCGCCCAGCGCTGGAAACGGGGGCTGGCCAGCATCGCGTTGCGCCACAGCACCCAGCGACTTTTCAGCGTCGGCGCGCTCATGCGACGGTTCCCGGTGCCATCGGTCGGCCACCCTTCTCCAGCCGTGCTGGATACATGACATAATTATTTGTCCAATTGATTGGACTTCTGATAGCTTGGGGTCAATCGAAACCGCTATCGGGCGGGGACCGATGTGGCGGAGTGCTGCCATGGCGCAAGACGACCCAGTCATCGTCATCGGTGCCGGAATCGGCGGGCTGGTCAGCGCGCTGACGCTGGCGGCAAGCGGCTATCCGGTGACGGTCGTCGAACAGGAAAGCACGGCCGGCGGCAAGGTCCGCCAGCTTGCGGTCGATGGCGCGATGATCGACGCCGGCCCCACCGTATTCACGCTGCGCTCGGTGTTCGATGCGGTGTTCGAAGCGGCGGGCACGCGCACCGAGGATCATCTGGTGCTGCACCGGGCCGATCTGCTCGCCCGCCATGCGTGGAGCAAAGGCGAGCGGCTTGACCTGTACGCCGATCATGAGCGCAGTTGCGCGGCGATCGGAGACTTTGCCGGCGCGAAGGCCGAAGCCGGTTTTCGCAGCTTCTCGGCAGAGGCGGCACGCATCTTTGCGATCCTTAACCAGCCGTTCCTGCGCAATTCCAAAACCTATCCGCCCGGCCTTATGTGGCGCATCGGCCTGCATCGTGTCGGCGCATTGCTCGCCATCCGCCCTTATGAATCGCTGTGGAAAGTGCTGCGCGAGCATTTCGACGACCTGCGGCTGGTGCAGCTGTTCGGCCGCTATACCACCTACTGCGGCTCGTCCCCGTTCCGCACGCCGGCAACGCTGATGCTGATCGCCCATGTCGAATCGCAGGGGGTGTGGGCGATCGAAGGCGGTATGAGCGCGCTGGCGGCCGCGCTGGAGCGGGTCGCGCGCGCCAAGGGCGTGCAGTTCCGTTTTGGCGAAGCCGTCAGCCGCATCGAAACCGGGGGCCGCCGCGTCCAAGCCGTGCATCTGGCAAGCGGGGAGCGGCTGGCCACCGATCGGGTGATTTTCAACGGCGATCCTGCCGCCCTGGCCGACGGGTTGCTCGGCGATGCCGTGCGGCGCGCCGTCGTCCCCCAGGCCCCCGCCGCGCGCTCGCTCTCCGCACTGGTTTGGCTGGCGCACAGCGGCAGTGCCGGTTTCGACCTCGCGCATCACAATGTCTTCTTTTCGGCCGATTACCCGTCCGAGTTCAGGGACCTGGGCAGCGGCGCGGCGCCGCAGGATCCGACGGCCTATGTCTGCGCGCTCGACCGTGGCCACGGCACACCGCCGGACGGGCGCGAGCGCCTGCAGATCATCGTCAACGCGCCCGCCAACGGGGATTCCCACCGGCTTTCGTCAGAGGAGAAAGCGCAATGCACATCGGCCATGCTGGCACGGCTCAGGGCCTGCGGACTGGAACTGGAGCAGCCGCTGCCGCACCGCTTGCTGACCCCGGCGGACTTCGCGGCGCGCTTTCCGGGGACGGGTGGGGCCCTTTATGGACGGGCCTCGCACGGGTGGGCGGCAAGCTTCCTCCGGCCCGGCAGCCGGACAGCGATCCATGGGCTCTATTGCGCGGGGGGGGCGACGCATCCTGGCGCGGGCGTGCCGATGGCCGCCTTGTCGGCTATTCAGGCGAGCGACGCGCTGCAAGCCGACCATGGTTCGACACGGCTGTTCCACCAAAGGGCTACCGCTGGTGGTATGTCGACGCCATCAGCGATGACGGCCGCTACGGGCTGACCATCATCGCCTTCATCGGCAGCGTCTTTTCGCCCTATTACAAGCGGTCGGGCCGCGCCGCGCCCACCGATCACAGTTGCCTCAATATCGCGCTCTACGGCCGCGGCGGCAGCCGGTGGGTGATGACGGAGCGGGGCATGGGCGAGACCGCGCAGTCCGCCGACACCCTCTCCATCGGCCCCAGTGCGATGCGCTGGGAGCGTGACCGGCTGATCATCGATATCGAGGAACGCGATATCCGGCTGGGCGTGCCGTGGCGGCGGCGGGTCGCGGGCCGGATCGTGCTCGAACCGGAGATGACCAACAGCCGCGCCTTCCGGCTCGACCCCGCCGGCCATCATCATTGGCAGGCGATTGCGCCGCGCGCGCGCATATCGGTGACGATGCAGGCGCCTGAACTCGCATGGCAGGGCAGCGCCTATCTCGACGGCAATCATGGCGACGAGTCGCTGGAGACCGGCTTTCACAGCTGGCACTGGTCGCGCGCGCATCTTGGCCACGGTCGCAAGGCCGAGGTCGCGGTGATCTACGAAGGGCAGCGCCGCGACGGCAGCCATTTCGCCAGCGCCCTGCGCTTCGATGCCAGCGGCACGCCACATGAGGAGGACCTGCCGCTTGTCGCGCCGCTGCCGCCGACCTGGTGGGCGCTGCCCCGCCAGACCCGCGCCGACCGCGGCTATGCCAGCGTGATCAGGACCTGGGAGGATTCGCCCTTCTACGCCCGCTCGACCGTGGCAGCGCGATTGTTCGGCGCGCCGGTCACCGCCATTCAGGAAAGCATCTCGCTCAACCGGCTGATCAACCCGGTGGTGCAGTGGATGCTGCCCTACAAGATGCCACGCGAGGCCAGTTCGGCCTGACTGCGCAGCCGGATCGGACCCGCCAGTTCACTCGCCGGTGCGCGGCGCCTCGCCTTTCGCCGCCTTCTCGGCCTTGTCCTTGGCGATCTCGCGATTGATCGACCATAGTTGCCAGAACCCGAGGCCGAGCGCGACCACACCGACGAAGACGATCTCGATCCAGCCCAAATTGTCCAATGCGCCTTGCGCCATGCCGGTTGCTCCCTGCCCTGTCCGCGCCGATCCGGGTGCCCGGCGGCGATGCGGCGCGATGCTACCGCTAGCGGCGGTCGCTCGCAAATCGGGCGATGATCTCAGCTGCCGCGGCCGGTTCCTCCTCGTGCGCCAGATGGCCGAGCGCGGGTAGCTCATGCACGCGGCAGCCGGGGATGGCACGGGCGGCACTGTCGATCGCGGATGCCGGAATCGCCGCGTCCGCGCCGGCGCGGACCAGCAGCACCGGTGCATCGAGCCGGGCGAGGCGCGGCTGCAGATGGTCGAGCCGCCAGCTGGCCATCATCCGCAGCGCCCCGTCGCAATGGCCCGAATGGCTGAACAGGCGATGATAACAGCGCTCCCCCTCGGCATCGATCCGCGATCCGGTCGATCGACGCAGAAAGTCGGCGGTGGTACCCGGCCGCGCCGCCATGCGTGCAAAGATCACCGAGGCAAAAGGGTTGACGAACAGCAGGTTGGCAAGCGTCGGGAACAGGCGCTGCGCCAGTCCCGGAAAGGGCGTCAACGCCGGCGTAAATCCGACCAGCGGGACCTGCCAGCCGCGATCAAGCAGCAATTGCACGGCAATCGCGACACCGGCGCTATGGCCGACGACGATGTCCGGAACCACCGCAAGTGCGTCGAGCAGCCGGCCGACCGACGCCGCCATCCCCTCGATCGTCACCGCTGCCCCCGGGCGGGCGCGGGTGAAGCCATGCCCCGGCAGATCGGGGGCGATGACGTCATGACTGCGCGCCAGCAGCGGCAGCAGACCCCGCCAGCTATGGGTCGCAGCGCCTGTGCCGTGCAGCAGCAGGCAAACCGGCGCAGTGCCGATCCCGTCGGGCGCCATGCGCTGCACATGCCAGCGATAGCCGCCCGCCTCGATCATGCGGCTGGCAGCGCGGTTCGGCCAATCGGCGCCATCGCGCGCCCAATCGGGGTAGCGTCCGCTCATGCGCGGGCGAGGCTGTCGATCGCCTCGACCATCGCAGCACTGCGCGCGGCGGGCAGCGGCAGATAGCGTGCACGCAGTGCTTCCGCGAGCTCGGCCGCTTCGGCCCGCGGGCGTGGCGATATGTCGATGACGATGCCGGGAATGGCCAGGGCGGCGAGCTGCCGCGCTGCGACCAGCGCCTGCTCCATCGCCCCGACGCGGTCGGCGCCGCCGTCCAGCGCGATGTTGCCCTTGCCGTCGGTGAGCAGCGCAAGCACCGGGGAGAGGCCGCTGCGCGCGCTGCCCTCGGCCAGCTGCATCGCCGCTATCAACCCTGCGGCGAGCGGCGTGCCCCCTCCACCGGGCAGCGCGGTGAGCGCACGGCGGGCGCGGGTCAATGACCGCGTCGGCGGCAGCAGCAGCTCAGCCCCGCCCGCCCGAAACGCGATCAGCGCCACCCGCGCGCGGCGGACATAGGCGTCGGCCAACATCAGCTCGACCGCACCCTTGGCCTCCGCCAGCCGCGCCAGCGCCGAGGAACCCGACGCATCGACCGCAAAGATCACCAGACTTTCGCGCCGCTGCTCGAAGCGGCGCACCCTGAGGTCGCTCTTGCGAATGTGGATCCGGCCTGCGCCCTTCGCGTAGGATTCCTGGCGCCGGATACGCTGCCACGGCGCTGCGGCACGCAATGTCTCGACCAGCGCCAGTCGCCGCCCATGGCCGGGTACGCCGGGACGCGCCGACATCGGCCGCCCGCGCAGCGCAGACGCCTGTTTCTGGCCGGACTTGCCCATTTGCCCCTTGCCCCCGGCTTTTGTGCCATCGCCGATACGGGCCAGCACATCGGGCGGAATGGAGGCGGCGACGGCAGCCAGCAGCATCTCCTCAAGCTGCGCCGGATCGGGCAGCGGCGGTGGCTCGTCCCGGTCCCCGGCATCGCCGGGATCGGGCGGCGGCGCGGAATCCGGGGCCGGCTCGGGCGGCGGCGGCTGCTGCGGTATCTGCGTGGCGCGCGGTGCCACCGTCAGCCGCAGCGCAGCCAGCACATCCTCATCCGAGGGCTGCGTGCGACGATGCAGCGCGGCAATGGCGCGCGCCGCCCGGTCCGCGAACAGCAGCGCCCTGCCCGAACTGACGCCGAACGCCGAGGATGTCGTGGCAATCCGCTCGAGCTGCGCGGCGCTCAGCGGTTGAACGTCGGCCAAGGGCAGCGCCGTGCGCCACAGCGGTTCGATCGCCGGGTTAGCCATGCCCGCCAGATCGCAGCGGAATGCCACCCGTTCGAGCATGACGGCAGGCGGCTGCTCCTCATCGTCGCGGCCATCGTCGAGCAGGAGCACGGCAACCGACCGTTCATCCATCGCCCGCGCGAGCAAGGCCGCGGTTGCCCCGGGCATGCGTTCGGCCATCGGCACCACCAGCGCGCCGCCCGCCGCCAGATCGATCAGCCCGGCGCGCGGCACTGCCCTGCCGGCTGCCAGCGATGCGGTGAGGTCGATGCCACCGGTCAGCCGCTCCACGTCGACCGAAACCGGCAACCGCACCACCCGGCCACGCGTACCGATTGCGTCGCCCAGCAGGGCGACCGCGGCGTCCCGCGCATCGCCATCGCCGCCGAGCACGATCCCGCCGAACGCTGCGGCATCGAGTGCCAGCAGATTGATCGCCAGCTCCGCGTCCGCGCTCGCCGCATCAGGAGCGGCGGCGTCGCTCACCCGAACAGGTCTTTGAGCGCCATGTCGATGCGCACCGTCGATCCGGTTTCATCGAGCACATTGCGCCGCAGCCGGTGCCGCAGCGCCAGCGGCGCAATGGCCTTGAGGTGGCTGCGCTTGACCGTTTTGGCCCCCTCCAGCGCCGCCAGCGCGCGGCTGCCGCGCATCAGGGTGAGCTCGCCGCGCAAGCCATCCGCGCCCACCGCCTTGCACAGCGCCGCCATATCGGAGAGAAGCGGCTCGGGCGTTTCGACCTGCGGCAGTGCCTTCTTGGCCTTGGCGATCCGCTTGAGGATCTTCTCGTCCTCCGCCCGCCATGCCTCGGCAAAGCCTTCAGGATCGCGCTCCTGCGCGTCGCATCGGCGCATGATCTCGACACGGGCATCGAGCTCCTGCGGGGTGCGCACCTCGACCGACAGGCCGAAGCGGTCGAGCAATTGCGGGCGCAGTTCCCCTTCCTCGGGATTGCCGCTGCCGATCAGCACGAACCGGGCCGGATGGCGAATGCTCAGCCCGTCCCGCTCGACCAGATTCTCGCCCGACGCCGCAACATCGAGCAGCAAATCGACCACATGGTCTTCGAGCAGATTGATCTCGTCGATGTAGAGGAAACCGCGATGCGCCTTGGCCAGCAGACCCGGCTCAAAGCGCTTCTCGCCCGCGGCAAGCGCACGCTCGAGATCGAGCGTGCCGAGCACCCTGTCCTCGGTCGCCCCCAGCGGCAGATCGACGAACGGCACCGGTGCCTTGACCGTCCGCACTTTCGCCCCCGGCACATGGTCCGGACTGGCCTCGACCGCGTCGGGCGCGCTGTTGAAACGGCAGCCCGCGACCATCGCAATCGGCGGCAGCGTCGCGGCCAGCGCCCGCGCGGCGGTGGATTTGCCCGTCCCGCGATCGCCGAAGATCATAACCCCGCCGATGCGCGGATCGACCGCCGCAATCAGCAAGGCGCGCTTCATCTCTTCCTGACCGACAATGGCGCTGAACGGATACATCCCCATCTGTCCAAGCTACCAGACACTAGGGCAACCGCAAGCGGCGTTTGCAGTTGCGGCGTCGCGTCAGCGGTCTATTGTCCGTCCTGTCTCGGGACCAACGCGGAGAACAATGCCATGCGCCACGTCCTGTTGATTCTGCTGCTTGCCATCGGCACCGCGGCAGTGGCCCAGCAGCCCCCCACCCAGCGCCGGATCGAGGTGGCGACCAACGTCCCTTGGACGCACGCGCGCAGCGGCGTCACCCTGCCTGCCGAGGTCGACACGCTGAGGCGGGTGGGTATCGTCGAAAACACGCCCGGCGAAGTCGACATTCTGGCGAATTATGAGGACCGCGCCACACGTGTCACCGTCATCCTGTTCCGCCCGCAGCAGAATGATGTCGGTTTCTGGTTCGACCGGTCGGAGCTGGCACTGCCGGCCAACCCGATGTTCGCGGGTCTCACCCCGACCACAGCCGAACCGGTACGCTTCGCCACCAGCATCAGCCCGACGATGAGCAGCCTGCGCCGAAGCTACAGCAGCACCGGCCGCTGGCGCGGCACCGGCACCGCAGTCATGCCGGTCGGTCGCTGGCTGGTGAAAATCCGGGCCAGTTCGGCCGCGCTCGATGCAGCGGCCATCGACCGGCTGATCGACAGCACCATCGCCGCCATCCGTCTGCCCGCCGACGCGACGGCGGCTCCGGAAGCGCGCATTATCGCCGCATGCACAGACACACTGCGCTGGCGTGAGGCGCGGATCGTGCAGCCGTCGATGGAAGATGTACTGATGGCCAGCGTCACGCTTGCCATTGTCGCAGAAGCCAAACCGACCGAGCCCGACCAGCCCCATGGGCTCGCCCAACCGGACCTGTGTCGGGACCCGGTCGAGGCAGATGGTGGCACCGTCTATCGCAGCCCCGGCGAAACAGGCCTTTACTGGATCGGCTATGGCGATTTTGGCACTTATGCGACCGTCGCGCCGACATTGTCGCTCGATGAACTCAGCAACTCCACGTCGCGCCGCGGCAACTCCCGGGTATCGGTCACGCTGGCGACACCGACAGACTCGCTGGTGTATCCCAACTTCAATCGCTTGCCGACGCCACGGCAAGTGACAGCGATGCTCAACAGTCGCGGACCGATCAGCCGGACCAGCTTCGATCCCGAAGCACCCGAAGGCGACGGGCCTGAAATCCAGATGACCACACCACCGTGAGCGCTGCCCACCCCGCATAGCTATTCACATTGCACCGCTCTGCGGGGTGCGGCACTCTTGGCGGAGCCAGCCCCCGGAGCGCTCCCATGACCCTGCATCCTGCCATTTCCGCTGTCACCGACCGCATCATCGAGCGCAGCTGCCCGCGCCGCGCCGCTTATCTCGATCTGATGCGCCAGCAGCGCGAAGCCGGGACCAATCGCGGCAGCCTCTCCTGCGGCAATCTCGCCCACGGCTTTGCGGCGGCGGAGGATGACAAGCCGGTGATCCGCAGCGGCCAGGCCATGAACATCGGCATCGTCACCGCCTATAACGACATGCTCTCCGCCCATCAGCCCTATGGCCGCTATCCGGAGGCGATCAAGATCGCCGCACGCGAAGTCGGCGCTACCGCACAGGTCGCAGGCGGGGTGCCGGCGATGTGCGATGGCGTGACGCAGGGCCAGGCGGGCATGGACCTGTCGCTGTTCAGCCGTGACAATATCGCCCAGGGCACGGCCATCGCCCTGTCCCACGCGATGTTCGAAGCCGTGCTGATGCTCGGCATCTGCGACAAGATCGTGCCGGGCCTGCTGATCGGCGCGCTGCGCTTCGGCCATCTGCCGACCATCCTCATCCCCGCCGGGCCGATGCCGAGCGGCATTGCCAACAAGGAAAAAGCCCGGGTCCGCCAGCTTTATGCCGAGGGCAAGGCAACGCGCGACGAACTGCTCGAAGCCGAGGCGGCGTCCTATCACGGCGCAGGCACCTGCACCTTCTACGGCACCGCCAACTCCAACCAGATGATGATGGAGCTGATGGGACTGCACGTCCCCGGCGCGGCCTTCGTCAATCCCGGCACCAAGCTGCGCGGCGAACTGACCCGCGCCGCCGTCCACCGTGTCACCGAAATCGGCTGGACCAAAAATGGCAACGACAACGCGGATTACCGTCCGCTGGCCGAATGCGTCGATGAACGCGCCATCGTCAACGCCATCATCGGCCTGCTGGCGACCGGCGGATCGACCAACCATGCCATCCACATCCCCGCAATCGCGCGAGCGGCGGGCATCACTGTCGACTGGGAGGATTTCGACCGGCTCTCGGCGGCGGTACCGCTGCTGGCCCGCGTCTATCCCAATGGCTCAGCGGACGTGAACCACTTCCACCACGCGGGCGGCATGGCTTTCGTCACCCGCGAGTTGCTCGGCGCGGGGCTGCTCCACGGCGACATCCTGACCGTCGGCGGTACCATGGCAGACTATGCGCGGACGCCGCAGATGGACGGCGATAGACTGGTCTGGCGCGACACCCCCGCCGCGTCGGGCGACGAGACCATCCTCCGCCCAGCCGCCACGCCCTTCGCTGCCGATGGCGGAATGCGCCTGCTCTCGGGCAATCTCGGCCGCTGCGTCATCAAGGTCAGCGCGGTGGAACAGGACCGCTGGACCATAGAGGCCCCGGCGCGCATCTTCGACACGCAGGACGCGGTGATCGCCGCGTTCAAGGCGGGCGAGCTGGAGCAGGATTGCGTCGTCGTCGTCCGCTTCCAGGGCCCGCGCGCCAACGGCATGCCCGAACTGCACAAGCTCACCCCGTCGCTGGGCGTGCTGCAGGATCGCGGTTTCCGCGTCGCCCTGCTCACCGACGGGCGCATGTCCGGCGCGAGCGGCAAAGTCCCCGCCGCCATCCATCTCTCGCCAGAGGCGCTGCCCGGCGCGGATGGCACCAGCGGCCCGCTGGCCTATCTGGCTGACGGCGACATCGTCCGCATCTGCGCCGTCTCCGGGGAAGTCACCGCGCTCGTCGACCCCGCTGACTGGGCCAAACGCACCCCGGCCAAGGCCCCGCCCCCCGCGCTCGGCGTCGGTCGGGAACTCTTCGCCCTCTTCCGCCACCATGCCGATGAAGCGGAAAAAGGCGGCAGCGCGATGCTGGCGGCGATGGAGGCGACGCTCGCCCCATAACGTCGCCCCGGACTTGGTCCGGGGCCGCTCTCTCCCCGGTGCAACGCCGCTTGCTACCCCGGCTCAAGGCCGGGGTGACGAGTGAAGGAAGGCTTGGCGCAAGCTGATCGTTGCACTAAGTGTCGCAATGCGGCCCACGCCGCACCGGAGTGTTGATGTTAGAGATTGCCCGCAACCGCTAGCCGCCTGACCCGATCGGGGTGATGTCCCCGTCTGGGTGAAAGGCGAGCTGCGTGGACCGGCAGGGGAGTGCCCCCGCGCCGATCCCTTTGTTGCATCTCAACTATCCACGAGACATCCGATGAACATTTCGCGCCTCGAACAGCGCGTGCTCCACGTCCTCGCCAAGGGCGGGGCCATCCACCACACGCGCGGGCCGAACGGCAAGATCGCCGAAATCGCCTGCTTCACCCGCGAAGGCCATGTGCTGGCCGATTGCACGCTCAGCCTGTTCCAGCGGCTCAGGCGTCGCGGGCTGATCCAGTCGGCGGGCGGCCAGCCCTACCGCATCACCCTGCTCGGACGGCGCAGCGTGCGCGCCCAGCCCGACAACCAGTAAACTGACGAACACAAGGACATCGCAATGAAAGCCATTTTCACACTTCACCCGCTCGACCGCAGTGACATCGCCGGAGTCGAGGCCGTGCTGGAATCGAGCGGGCTGTTTCCTCCCGATCTGCTAGGCTCGATGGTCGCGCCCTATCTCAAAGGGTCCAGCGAGGACTTCTGGCTGGTCGCGCGCGCCGAACAGGCCCGGCTCGGCTTTGCCTATGTCGCGCCGGAGCGGATGACCGATGGGTGCTGGAACATGCTGGCCATCGCGGTCGACCGGCCATGGCAGGGCCATGGCGTCGGCCAGGCGCTGGTGCGCGCGGCCGAGCAGCGGCTCGGCGACAACGGGCAGCGGCTGCTGCTCGTCGAAACCTCGGGGCTCGATGCCTATGCGCTGACGCGGCGCTTCTACCGCCAGCTCGACTATGCAGAAATCGCGCGCATCCCCGACTATTATCAGGCGGGTGAAGACAAGATCATCTTCAGCAAGCGGTTCGGCAACCGACCTCGCCAATAAAAGCGGGCGCGGCGCGGCGCTCTCGACTGCCTCTCGTCAACCGCTTCACCTTGGTGTAGGCGGTGCCGTCATGAAAGCCGAAGAGCGCCGCGCCGCGATCATCGACAGGCTGGCCGACCATATCCTGAGCCATGGTCTGGCCGCCTCGTCGCTGCGCGCGCTGGGCAAGGCAGCCGGCACCAGCGACCGGATGCTGCTCTATTATTTCTCAGACAAGGCGGAGCTCATTGCCGCAGCGATGGAGAATATCGCCGCGCGCGTGGTGGCGCTGATGGAGGCGCAGGGCCCGCCCGTGCCGCGCTCGGCCGACGCGCTGTGGCAGGACGTGTCCCTCATGATCCTGTCGGACGATCTGTGGCCGTTCATGCGGGTGTGGCTGGAAACGGCCACCTTGTCCGCGCAAGGGGACGCCATGACCCGCAGCATCGGCGGCGCCATCGGTCGCGGTTTCCTCGCCTGGACCGAAGGCCAGATCGATGAACCCGACGCGGCGGTGCGCCTGCAAAAGGCATCGCGCCTGCTGGCGATGGCCGAGGGGCTGGTTCTGCTCAAGGCGCTCGGCCTCGACGATATTTGCGAACAAGCGGCGAAATAAGCACAACGCCGCGGCAACGGCCGGGCGCGGCGTTGCCTGTTCCGCCGCAGCGGCCTAAACTTGCACCACAATAGAAAGCGGAGTCCTTTCCCATGTCGGATCCTGTCGTCATCCTCTCCTACGCCCGTACCCCGATGGGGGCGATGCAGGGCGCTCTGTCCGATGCCAGCGCCACCGATCTCGGCGCAACCGCAGTCAAGGCGGCGGTCGAGCGGGCGGGTATCGACGGCGGCGATGTCGAGCGCATCTACATGGGCTGCGTGCTCCCCGCAGGGCTGGGCCAGGCGCCGGCGCGGCAGGCGGCGATCAAGGCCGGTCTGCCCAAGTCGGTGCAGGCGACCACGGTCAACAAGGTGTGCGGCTCGGGCATGCAGACGGTGATCATGGGTGCGGAAGCCATTGCCGCTGGCAGCGTCGACATGGTCGTGGCGGGCGGCATGGAGAGCATGACCAACGCCCCCTATCTGCTCAAGAAGCACCGCTCGGGCGCACGCATCGGCCATGATACGGCCTATGATCACATGTTCCTCGACGGCCTCGAAGACGCCTATGACGCGGGCCGGGCGATGGGCACCTTCGCACAGGATACCGCCAACGAGTATCAGCTGACCCGCGAAGCGCAGGACAATTATTCGATCGAATCGCTGCGCCGCGCCCAGACCGCGATTGCCGAGGGCGCCTTCGCCGGCGAGATCGCCCCGGTCACCGTCAAGGGCCGGGGCGGCGATACCATCGTCGATACCGACGAGGCGCCGGGCAAGGGCAAGCCCGACAAGATCCCGACGCTCAAGCCCGCCTTTGCGAAAGACGGTACCATCACCGCCGCCACCAGCTCGTCGATCTCCGATGGTGCGGCCGCCGTGGTGCTGACCCGGCAGTCGGTCGCAGCGGCCAAGGGTGTCGCGCCGGTCGCCCGCATCGTCGCGCATGCCGCGCACGCCCAGGAACCCAAGGACTTCACCACCGCCCCCGTCGGCGCGATCAACAGCGTGCTGGCCAAGGCCGGCTGGAGCATCGGCGATGTCGACCTGTTCGAGGTCAACGAGGCCTTTGCCTGCGTCGCCATGTTCGCGATGCACGACCTCGGCATCCCGCACGAGAAGATCAATGTCCACGGCGGCGCCACCGCGCTCGGTCACCCGATCGGCGCAAGCGGCACCCGCATCATCACCACGCTGATCGGCGCGCTCAAGCGCCACGGCAAGACCCGCGGCATCGCCTCCTTGTGCATCGGCGGCGGCGAGGCAACGGCGGTGGCCATCGAGCTGGTGTGATGCGCCGCCTCGCGCTGCTCATTCTGCTCGGTACTGCGAGCGCCGCCTTCGCCAGCGATGGAGCGACGACGACGTCGGCGATCGCTGCCACCAGTACGGACGAGGAAGTGGCGATCGCGCAGGCGCTGCGCCGCGGCCAGGCCATCTATCGCTACGATCAGGCAGCATGGCATACCACCGATACATTGTTGCAAGACCTGCCGACCGATGAATTGAACCAGGTCCGAGGCTGGGTGGTTGTGCCGGTCGAAGGCGGACTGCGGGTCTATTATTACGGTGGCGAGCCAGGTATCCGGCACGCCATCTACTCGGCCGATTGGCTGGACGCCGGCTCGGTCGCCAACCGCCGCCGCTTGACCACTGCCGAGGATCGCGCGCTGCCTGCCGAGGCGGTGCGATTGAGCGCGCTGATCGATTCGATATCGCTGGATGGCCTGCAAAACTGTTCCGACCGGCGCTTCAATATGGTCATGTTGCCCGCCAGTGAGACCGGGGCGACCGACAGCCTCTATCTGCTAACCCCTCAGACAGGGCCGGAAGTGCCGTTCGGCGGCCATCACCGCATCGACTTTGTCGACGGTCGAGAGGTGTCCAGACGCCGCTTCACCAACGGCTGCCTCAGCATTCCGGGCCGAGGAGAGGTGCTGGTTGTCACCCACCTGCTCGATCCCATTCCGACAGAAATTCATGTCTTTTCGATGTTCGCGGCCCGCAGGCCGGTAGCCGTTGGCACGCCCGACGGTCGTATCTGGGCCATCGAGATCACACGCGGTCGCGCGACCATCGAAGCAGTCCAGCACGTTCGACAGGCAAACTGACGTCTGCAAACCATAGACCGGCTCCTCTATCGCGCGGCTACGTCTCCCGGTGCGCCTTCCTGCGGCAGGATCAGGATCGGCACCGCGCGGTCCGGCGTCAGATAGCGGGCGGCGAGCGCCTGCAGCTCGGCCGGCGTTACGCTGTTCAGATCGGTGAGGTAGCTGCGCAGCGCCGTGAAGTGACGTGGCTCGCGGGTCGCGCCCTCGGTCTGCACCATCCAGAAGACATTGCCCGAAGAGGCCCGGATGATCTGCTCGCTGGCCGGGCCGGTGGCACGGCGCAGCTCGTCGTCGGTGACCGGCGTGGTCGCCAGTTCGGCGGCGATGGCGCGCGCGGCGTCGAACATCAGCTGCGTATCCTCGGGCCGGACCAGCCCACCGGCAAAGACATAGCCGCCGTTGGCAAAGCTGGTCGGCCAGTTGCTCGCCACCACCTGGCTGTAGCTCGCACCCGCTTGGTCGCGCAGGCGTTCGTAGAGCCGGTCGTTGAAGATCGCCGACAATATGTCGAGCTGGCGCGAGGTGCGGATCGAATCGAGCCCGCCGCCGGTGCGATAGCCCAGCACGGCCGCCGCCTGCGTCGCGCCGCCGCTGTGGCGGACGATGATCGGCTGCGCCGGCACCGCTGTCGGCGTGACATCGGCCGCGCCCGGTGGCGCCGCCACCGGCTGGCGCGGCGGCAGCGCGCCAAAGGTCGACAGCAGCATGGCCTGCAGGTCGACCGAGGCAACATCGCCGAACACCTGCACCTCGATCGGCCCCCGCTGCAGCAGCGGTTCCCAGAAAGCGCGGAACGCCTGCGGCGTCAGCGCATCGACCTCGGCTCGCGTAGGCGGAGCGAAACGGCGGTCCTGCGAATAGAGCAGCGCGTCGAGCTCATTCTCGAACACCGCGACCGGCGATTCGCGCAGCGAATCATAGCTGAGCAACCGGCCGGCGCGGGCCCGGCGCACCGGCGATTCCTGCCAGCCGGGTGCCACGAACTTCGTCGCCAGCAGTCGCAACTGGTCGGCAAGGTCGCTGGGCTGGGTTTCCGCCTGGAATTCGAACGCGTCATTATCGACATCCATGCGCATGCCGATCTGGCGGCCATTGACCAGCCGGTCGAGCGCGGACTGGTCGAACCGGCCGATGCCGCTTTCGACCAGCGCCGCCTCCCCGCTCCACAGCAGATTGGGCTGGTCGGGTGCCAGCGCGGAGCGGCCACCGCCCCAGCGGACATTGATGCGCACCTTGTTCGGCTCAATCGGCGTGTTGCGGACCAGCACGGTCACGCCATTGGACAATTCCCAGCGCTCCATGCCGAAGCGTTCGACCGGCGCGCGGGTGACGATGCGGCCAGGGCTGCCGAGCCGCGGCAGATCGGCAAAGGTCGGCGCGCGACCGCTCTGGTTGGCGCGGGCCAGGGCGCGCGGCTGGGCGGTGAGCGCAGCAGCAAGCTGCGCCTCGCCACCCGCGACCGGGCGCGGCGTGCTCAGCAGGATGCGGTTGGCATCGCCGGAGAACAGCACGCGCATGCGGCGGTGCAGCTCCTGCGGCGTCGCAAGCGGGCGGGTCGAGCGCCAGATGTCGAGCGCATGATCGGGCGAAGTCGTGGTCTCGCCGATGTCGACCGCCTGGAGCAGGTCGTCCGCCTGCTGGGTGCCCGGTTCATTCTGGGCGTTGGCCAGCTCGCGTTGCAGGAAGGTTTCGATATCCGCATTCTCGCGGGCGATCTCGGCAGCGGTCGGCGGAGTCGCCAACGCGGCCGCGATCACCGAACGCACTTCGGCAATCGCCCCCTGCCAGTCGTCCTCGAGCGGCACGACGGTGACGGTGGTGATCCAGGCCGAACGGCTGGGCCGATCATCTTCCACCCGCGCCAGCAGGTAATTGCCGCCGGTGCGCGCCCGCTCTTCCAGCCGCCGGTTGAGGATTTGCGTGGCCAGCGTGTCCATCATCAACCCTTGCGTCCAGGCGATGCTATCGGTGACGCGGGTCCAGGGACGGATCCAGGCAAGGTTGGCGACCAGCGGCTGCGATGGCTCGACCACGATGCGCGCAACCGGGCGCGACGGATCGGGCCGGCCGAAATCGGGCTCGGTCGGCGCCGGGCCCTGCGCCCGCCAGTCGGCGAAATTGCCTACAATGGCCTGTTCGAGCAAAGCCGGGTCCAGATCCCCGGCGATGGCGATCACCACCCGCTCGGGCCGGTACCAGCGCTGGTGGAAGGCCTGGATGCCGGCGGCATCGGCCGCGCGCAGCGTCTCTTCGGTGCCGATGGTCGAGCGCTCCCCGAACAATTGGCCGGCGAACATATGCTCGCGGCTGGCCGTGGCGATGCGGAATTGCGGCCCGTCGAACTCGCGCCGCTCCGCGATCACGATCGGTCGCTCGGCGTCGATGGTGGCATCGCTCAGCACCGGCTCGCGGATCATGCCCGACAGATATTGCATGCTCTGCGCAAGCGCCGCCGGCGTCGCATTGGGGATGTCGAGCTGGTAGATGGTCGCGGTCGCGCCCGTCGAGGCGTTGGAATCGCTGCCGAAGGTGATGCCGAGCCGCTGCCAGGCACGCCGCGCCTCGCCGCTCGGCAGATAGCGCGATTCGCGGAACGAGAGATGCTCGATAAGGTGCGCCCAGCCCGCTTCGTGCGGCTGTTCCATCATCGCGCCGGCATCGACGCGCAGGCGGATGGTCACCTGCCCCGGCGGCACCCCGTTGCGGCGCACGGCAAAGCGCAGGCCGTTCTCCAGCGCGCCGAACTGCCAACCCGGATCGGGTGGGATGTCGCTGCCTTCATAAAGCCAGGGCGAGCGATCGACGGCGGCGGAGGGGGCCGTCGCGGGTGCATCGGGCGCGGTCGCCGTTTGGGGCTTGGCCGGAGACTGCGCCAGCAGCGCGGACGGCGGAGAGAGCAACAGTGCGGCTGCGACCAGCGGCAGAGTCAGGCGACGAACGGGGGAGGAAGCCATCACAGGCGGCATAGGGGGGAATGCTTTCGCTTGGCTGAACGGGGGGTAGGAACGTAGATGAACCTGACAGCACGACCGCATGATTGCCAGAAGGTTTTGCCAATGACCCGTATCGCCCTGCTCCAGACCACAACCGGCATCGATCCCCACGCCAATGCCGCAACACTTGCGGAGGCGACGGCGCGCGCCGCCGGGGAAGGCGCCGCGATGCTGTTCGCGCCCGAAATGGCGGGCCTGCTCGACCGGGACCGTGCCCGCGCCAGCCGCCACATCGTTGCAGAAGCGGACAGCCCCTATGTCGCTGCGGCACAGCAGGCCGCGGCCCGCGCGCGTCTCTGGCTGCACATCGGCTCGCTGCCGGTGCTGGCGGAGAGCGGTCGCTGGCGCAATCGCAGCCTGGTCATCGATCCGGACGGCACCATTGTCGGTCGCTACGACAAGATCCACCTGTTCGACATCGACCTGCCGACCGGGGAAAGCTGGCGCGAATCATCGGCTTACGAGGCAGGGGAGGCACGTGCGGTGGTCGTGCCCGGCACGCCGGTCGGCGCGCTCGGCCTAAGCATCTGCTACGATCTGCGTTTTCCGTCCCTGTTTCTGGCGCTGCGTGATGCTGGTGCGGAGACCATCGCGCTGCCCGCCGCCTTCACCGTACCGACGGGCCAGGCGCATTGGCATTGTTTGCTGCGCGCCCGCGCGCTCGATAGCGGCTGCCACGTCATCGCCGCAGCGCAGACCGGGACACATGCCGACGGCCGGTCGACCTACGGTCATTCGCTGGCGGTAGATCCGTGGGGGGAGATTCTCGCCGATGCAGGGGAAGCCGCAGGTCTGTGCTTTGCCGACATTGCCGCCAGCCGTCGCGAGGACGTGCGGCAGCGCATGCCGGTTCAAGCGCACCGCCGCGCTATCGCCGCCAGCTGAGGCGCGCCAGGCTTGTTCTGCCCGCGCGACCGAGCCCTGTGTCGCACACGCAAACAGGGCCGCCGGTCGCCCGGCGGCCCCGCTCGAAACTCGGTATCCGACTCAGTTGGGGCTGGTCGGGCTGTCGTTGGTGCCATCGGCAGCAATCACCGTGGCCGCAATAATGGCTGCGATCGCTGCAAGGAGAAGCAGAAGCTCTTCCGCACTGAGGCCACCGTCTTCGGCCTGCGCCATGCGCTGATCCATCGCGCTGTTGGCGCGAAGATCTTCAAACTGCGCGGTGGCAGCGGAGGCGGCGACGGGAGCAGTCACCATGGACAGGGCAGCGAAAGCCGCAGCCGCTTTAGAGAGGAAGGTCATCGAAATCTCCACTGGTGGTTTTGCACAATCTTTTAGAGTGGACACGACCTATTGGCCTGAGCCCCGCATTCCCGCTCTGACGATGGTTACTAACGCCCGGATTCGCGAAAAGCAAGCCAATCTGCAAACAATTGCGGTGCAGTGCAGCAAAAAGCCGTCCTGCAGCCACCACGGCATGCCCTTAATGGCAAGCCGTGAAAGCCAGGTTAACCGCGCATTGCGCTGTCGAAAGCCTCGTGCGTCACCGGATAGCCGCAGTCATCGCGAATGCACAGATAACGTTGTCCGTCACGCACCTCGACCCACGGCGTGATGCGGCGCGGCTCGTATCGCTGCGCCGATTCGACGGCGTCCGCAAAGCTCGCAAAATGCGAAAGACGTTCGAGATTACGGCGCGTGGGAAAGATGATGTCGATCGCGCCCGAATCGGCCCGTTGCAGCGTGTCGGCCGCGCTCGCCCAGAACAGATCGCTGTTTTCCCCGGCATGCACGCTGAGTTCCGGCAATGCGCCTTCGGTGCGCGCCAGATAGAATCGGGCATCGAACACGCGGGCGTGGGCGAAATTGGGCCGCCACCGCGCGAAAGGGACAAGCGCGTCGAGATCGAGTCGCACGCCATGCGTGTCGATCAGCGTCGACAGCGGCTGCTCCGCCATCAGCCCATGGCGAACGGCCGCGAGCCGCTCCGGGCCGTGGCTGCTGGCAATGCCGACACCCAGCCCCGTCTCTTCCAAAGTCTCGCGGATCGCGGCGACACGCGCGGCTGCATCGGCCATTACCAGCGAATCGCCGCGCAACTGTTCGGCCAGCCGGAAATCGTCGTCATCCACGCGCCCGCCGGGAAAGACGGCGGCCCCGGCGGCGAACTTCATCGCCTTCGATCGCCGCACCATCAGCAGTTGCGGCGGCTGCGGTGCATCGTCCTCGCGAAAGATCACCAGCGTCGCGGCAGGATGCGCGGGGGTCAGCCCGGTCTCATCGTCATCGTCGCTGAACACATAGGCCGCTGGCCCATCGGTGGCGTCATCGCCCGGGTCTGTGCTGCTCATTGCACCGTCTTGCGCGCAGAGCCGCAACGATGCAACCGCCGCCGCCCGGCGCCTAGCCCCTATCCGGTGCCGGCAATGCGGTGGCGATACGCCCTCGGCGAAATGCCGAAGCGCTCATGGAATCGCGAGGCGAAATGGGAGGGCGATGCGAAGCCCAGCGCATAGCCGATTTCCGACAGTTGCAGCCCTGTCGTGGCGATCTTGCGCGCCGCGACATGCAGCCGGAACGACATCGCATAATCGGTGTAGCTGCAGCCGAACAAGGCCGAGAACCGCCTCGAGAAATAGGCGGGCGACAGGTGGCAGAGGGTAGCTGCGTCCTTCAGCGGCAGCGGCTGGCCCGGCGCAGCCCGCAGCTGCTCGATCACCGGCAGGAACCGCGCCAGTTCCACGCTGCGCCCCGGTTGCTCGTCCGGTGTCTCGCGCGGCGCGACGCACAGGCTGTGCATGATCAGCGCCACGATCTGGTCGATCAACGGATCGGCCGGGTTGGCGGTCGATACGTCGACCAGCCAGTCGGACAGCATCGCCAGACGGGCGCGCCCTGCAGCCGTCGGCTGCACGCACAGTGGTGCGGTCGGCACTTCGACGGTGGTAATCTGTTCGAGCACATAAGGATCGACCTGGATCAGCGTCCAATTCTTGGGGCCATCGTAGAATTCGAAATCATGATAATGCATCGACGGCGCGAACACCGCACAGCCCGGCACGATGGCAAAGCGGCTGGACCCGCATTCGAAGCGCCCATGCGTCTCGCCGAACAGCACGATCTCAGCGACATCGTGAAAATGCAGCAGCCTCGACGGGGGCGGCGCCGACGCGGCTACCGATACGCGCGCGACCAGCACGTTGATCCCCAACGGAAGCCCGACAGGCTCGCAAATCGGCTGTGCCACCATGGCGTGACAGGCTGGCACGTTTACCGCCGACCGACAATCCGGGGGGGCGCGGCGATCGATCGGACTCAGGACGCCCTCTCCGCTTCGGCGGGCCGATGCACAGGCACGAAGCTCCACAGCAGCGCAGACATGGCGATGAACAGGCCAGAGAGCGCGAACAACAGCCCCTTGTCGTCAGCAGCGGCCATGAATCTGCCGATGCCAAGGCTGCTCACCAGTTGCGGCAGCACCACCGAGAGGTTGAACAAGCCCATGAACAGCCCCATCCGCGCCGGGGGCACATTGCCGGACAGGATGGCAAACGGCAGGCTGACGATCGCCCCCCAACCGATGCCGCACAGCGCCATCAGCAGATAGAGCTGCCAGGGCTGCGTCACCCACAGCCATATCGCGCCGCAGCTTGCCGCCATCAGCACCAGCGCGGCGACATGCACCGGCAGCGCCCCCGCCACGCGCGCCAGCCGGGCGAGCAGCAGCGGCACTAGCGCGGCGACGCCGTTCATGGCCAGAAAGGCGAAGGCAGTGGTCTGCCCCAGCGCCGTATCGCCCAGTCCCGGCATCCGTCCCTGCAGAAAGCTGACCATATAGACGAAGATCGGCTGCACCCCGAGCCAGCAGAAGGCACTGGCCGCGAGCATGCAGCGCAGTGCCCCTTGTGGGCCCGCCCGCGCATGGAGGGCATGCGCCACCAATCCCAGCGTCGCCACGGCGCACACTGCCTCCGCCGCATAGCCGCCCATCGAACCGCCTGCGAGCCGCACGCCGAGCCCGTAAACATCATAGGCGAAAATGGCCCACAGCGGCGACAGCGCGGCAAGGATCGACCGCGCATCGACACCTGCCCGCGCCTCCGAACTGCCGCCGTCCCAGGCGACAGGGTCGACCCGCTCCTCCCGCAGATTGCGTGGTTCGGCAATCGCCAAGGCCGGCGGGATGGCGAACAGCAGCACGACGACCACCGCGACATAAATCAGCAGATCGTTGCCGAACAGCGCGCCGATGGCATAGGCGGCCACCCCGCAACTGCCCGAAACCAGCTGCATGACGCTATAGGCCGTCGTCCGCTCGGCCCCTTCGGCGGTGACATCGGCGATCAGTGCGCGGGTCGGACTGAATCCGACGTTGACGGCGAGGTCGAGTGCCAGCGCGACGGCGATGGCGACGCCGAGCACGCCGGAAAGCCCGATGGTTTGGGACACCAACCCGATCTGCGGCAGCAGCAGGATGGCCAGCGCGGCAATCGCGGCACCGACGATGATGAAAAAGCGCCGCCGGCCACCCCAGAGCCAGACCCTGTCGCTGAGCCCGCCGACCGCCAACTGGCCGACGATGCCGGCAAGCGGGCCGGCCGCCCAGACCAGCCCGATCTCCTCGATGGCGAGCCCGTAGCGAGTCGACAGGATCCAGCTCAGTACCGAGATCTGCACCGACAGGGCAAAACCCATCGCGGTGGCCGGCAGGCTGATCAGCAGCAGAAAGGCCAGTCCGTGCCGCGGCCGGGTGCCAGCCGCGGACGCCTCGCCCGGCAACCAACCCGAACTGTTGTCGACCAAACCGCCCCCCTCTCCGCCGCGCGCCTTTCTTGGCCACCGATGGCCCATGCCGCGTGCATCGATCCTTAGCGTGACGGGGCGCGGCGGTCCGTTGCCAGTGTGTCCGGCATCGTGCCAAACACTGTCAGAAATTTGCGCATCGGGCACCCCTGCCACGGTACGCTGGGCAGCTGCCGGCCGCCAAGCGCAAGATGATGATGGTTTATGGCAGGATATGCGCCACTGCCGCCCGGCGCATCCCCAAGGAAACGCGTGTATGGCGCGAGCATGACCGATCTTCTCGCCTCCGCCGACCTCGACCGCGCCTTTCCCATCGACGCGGCCACGGTCGATGCGTTTCGCCGCGACGGCTTTGTCCATCTGCGCGATGTGCTGCCGCCGGACTTGCTCGAGCATTACGGGCGCGAGATAACCCGCCTGACCATCGCGCTCACCACGCAGACCCTGCCCCTGGCTGAGCGGACCACCTACGACCGGGCGTTTCTGCAGGTCATGAACCTGTGGCAGCACAGCGCCATGGTGCGCGCGTTCGTGTTCGGGAAGACGCTGGCACGGATCGCCGCCGACCTGCTCGAGGTCGATGGCGTGCGCCTCTATCATGACCAGTCGCTCTACAAGGAGCCGGGCGGCGGCATTACCCCGGCGCACGCCGACCAATATTATTGGCCGCTGGCCAGCGACCGCACCGTCACCGCGTGGATCCCGCTGCAGCCTGTGCCGCGTGAGCTCGGCCCCCTCGCCTTCTACGCCGGCAGCCACCGCTCGGCGCTCGGTCGTGACCTGCCGATTTCGGATGAGAGCGAAGCCGCGATCACGGCCGCGATGGAGGCGCAGGACTTCCCCATTGTCGACCAGCCCTTCGCGCTCGGCGATGTCAGTTTCCACGGCGGCTGGCTGTTTCACAAGGCCGGTCCCAACCGCTCGACCACGCCGCGGTCGGTGATGACCATCATCTACATGGATGCGGCGATGCGTCTTGCGGAGCCGGTCAACGATCCGCAGCGGGCCGATCGGGCACAATGGTGTGCCGGCGTCGACGTCGGCGCCGTGATCGACACGCCCGGCAATCCGCTGCTGTTCGCACGGGAGGCGGCATGACGTCAGCCATCAGCCGGCGCGGTATTCTTGCCGGATTGGCGGCCACACCGCTGCTTGGCGCGGCACGGGTGCGGGCGCAGGACGGCCCCGATGCGGCATCGCTGACCCGCTATGTGGATCCGTTCATCGGCACCGACGGCACCGGCCATACCTTCCCCGGCCCCTGCCGCCCGTTCGGCATGATCCAGCCCGGGCCCGACAATGCCGACAATGGCTGGGACTTCACCAGTGGCTACCAGTATCGCGCGCCGCGCATCCTCGGCTTCTCGCAGACCCGCGCCAGCGGCACCGGCATCCCGGAACTCGGGGACCTGCTGCTGCAGCCGACGGTCGATCCGCGCGACGATCTGTCGAGCGGATATGACAAGGCGAGCGAGGTGGCGCGGCCCGGCTATTATGCCGTCCGCCTGACCGACAGCGGCTGCACCGTCGAGCTCGCCTGCTCGCTGCGGGTCGCGCTGCACCGCTATCGCTTCGCGCGGGGCGGGCGCGTGCATGTGCTCGTCGATACCCACCACCGGCTGCGGTTTCTGGATGGCGAACGAGTGACCGCGGCCGACGTGATGCCACGCGCCGATGGCGTCGACGGCACCATATCCTCGGTCAACTGGGCCGAGCGCAGCATGGCCTTCGCGCTCGATTTCGACCGCCCGGTGGCATCGCTGCAGGAATTGCCAAAGCGCCCCGGCCAGATCGCGCCACGCTATCTGCTCGGTTTCGATGTCGGTGACGATGGCCTGCTCCACGCCAAGGCCGCGCTGTCGACCGTCGATGTCGCGGGCGCCCGGGCGAACATGGCCGAAGTGCCGGGCTGGGATTTCGATGCGCTGGTGCGCGATGCCGATGCCGAATGGGCCGCCCTGCTCGGCCGGGTCGCGATCGATGCCGATACCACGACCAAGCGCATCTTCTACACCGCGCTGTACCACCTGCTGTTGCAGCCGAGCACCCTGTCGGATGTCGACGGGCGCTATCGCGGGGCGACTGGCGCGGTCGCGCAAACGCGGGGCCGGGTCTATTATTCGACGCTGTCGCTGTGGGACACGTTCCGCGCCGCCCACCCGCTCTACACAGTGCTGGTGCCCGAGCGCGTCGACGATTTCGTGCTGACCCTGCTCGATCATCACCGCGCGCAGGGGCATTTGCCGCTGTGGCCGATCTGGGGGCGGGAGACCTGGTGCATGATCGGCAATCCCGCCCTGCCGGTCATTGCCGATGCCTGGACCAAGGGCTTTCGCGGCTTTGACGGCGGCGAAGCGCTGGCCGCGATGGTCACCACCTCGACCGTCAACCACCGCCTCGCCGATTGGGACGCGATCGACCATTATGGATACTACCCCAACGATCTCTTTTCCAACGAATCGGTCTCGCGCACGCTGGAAGCCGGGATCGGCGACGCCGCCACCGCGCATATGGCGCGGATGCTGGGCCAAGGCGGCGAGGCGCAGCGCTTCGGCACCCGCGCCGGCAACTACCGGCGGCTGATCGACCCCGAAACCCGGCTCGCCCGCGGGCGCGACAGCCGGGGTGCATGGCGCACCCCGTTCGATCCGCTGCAGACCACCTCGCCGCTGGGCACGCCCGGCGATTATACAGAGGCCAATGCCTGGCAATATAGCTGGACCCCGGCCCTCCACGACATCCCCGGCCTGATCGCGGCGATGGGCGGGCGGGGCGCCTTCACGGCGATGCTCGACCGGTTTTTCTCCATCCATGGCCCTGGCGAGGACCGGCATCAGGGGCAGGAGGGGCTGATCGGCCAATATGCCCATGGCAACGAGCCGAGCCATCACATCGCCTGGCTCTATGCCCACAGCGCGCGGCCGGAGCGCGGGCCGGAACTGGTCGCCGAGATCGCCCGGCGCTTCTACAACGACACCCCGCACGGCATCACCGGCAATGACGATTGCGGGCAGATGAGCGCTTGGTACGTCTTCGCGACCTTGGGCCTATACCCCGCCGATCCGTTTCGCGGCAGCTATGTCCTCGGCCGCCCGCTGGTCGACCATGCGCAGATCGCCCTCGCAGCAGCGCGCCCGTTGACGATCGAACGGCGCGGTGCGGCTGCCACTCGCCCGTCCCTGAACGGCCGCACCATCGCCCACCCCACCCTGCCACACCATCGCCTGACGCAGGGCGGGCAGTTGCTGTTCGGTGGGGGAAGGGCCTGACCGTCCACTACCACAGCGCCGGCGCCGTTGCCCATCTGCCAATGCCAGTGCGGATGCGCGATTGTCTGTAGAAAATTGGCACCGCAAGCATTGGCATTGACCGACCCAGCGACAGTTGCAACACAGCACCGATGCCCAAGCTGACGCGCCGCACCCTGATCGCCGGAGGAGCCGGGACGCTCGCCGCCGCGCCGTTGCTCGCGCAAGGGTCAGGCCTGATCGACCTTGGCCTGCCCGGCGGGCCGGGTGAGCGGCCACTGGCGCCGCGTTTCCCCGGCAAGGGCGAGATGATCGTGCAGCGGGTCCGCCCGCCGCTGCTCGAAACCCCGATGGCGGTATTCGATACCGGCACCATCACCCCCAATGACCGCTTCTTTGTGCGCTGGTCGGGCGGGCAGATGCCGACGGCCATCGACCCTGATGCCTTCCGCCTGACCCTGCGCGGTGCAGTACGCAATCCCCGGCAGCTGACCCTCGCCGAGGTCGCGGCAGTCGGCGAGACGGTGGAGGTCACCGCGATCAACCAGTGCGCTGGCAACAGCCGCGGCTTCTCCCAGCCGCGCGTGCCGGGCGCGCAATGGGGCCATGGCGCGATGGGTAATGCGGTGTGGCGCGGCGTGCGCTTGCGGGACCTGCTGGACCGGGCCGGCATTACCGGCAACGCCCGGCGCGTGCGCTTCGCCGGGCTCGACGTTCCGCTGCTTCCCGGCGCGCCGCAGAAGATCAAGTCGATCCCCATCGACGTGGCACGGCGGGACGATGTGATCGTCGCCTGGGGCATGAACGGGGAGATGCTGCCACTGCTGCACGGCTATCCGCTGCGTGTCATCGTCCCCGGCTGGTTCGCTACTTACTGGATCAAGATGCTGTCGGACATCGAGGTGCTGACCAGCGACGAGGACGACAGCTATTTCATGGCCAAAAGCTACCGCCTGCCCGCCGTGCCGGTGCAGCCGGGCGACAAGGATTTCCCGACCATCCCCGTCACCACCATGGGCCCGCGCTCCTTCATCACCAGCCACACCGATGGCGCGCGCGTGCCGCCGGGACGTCCGCTGGAGCTGCGCGGCATCGCCATGGGCGGCGACTGCGGCGTGGCAAAGGTCGACATCCTCGCCAACGGTCGCACCATCCCCGCCACGCTGGGCCCGGACGAGGGCCCGCACGGCTTCCGCCGCTGGACGGCGACCATCCCTGCCGCCGCCGGTCTGGTCGGCCCGCGCTGCACCAACACGCAAGGCGTCGCCCAGCCGCTCGAAGCGACATGGAACCCCAGCGGCTATGCCCGCACCGTCGTCGAAACCATCCGGTTAGAGACCGCATGATCCGCCCGTCCCGCACCCTTGCCGCGCTTGCCATAATGCTCGCGCTCGGCGCCTGTCAGGACAGCGCCCCGGACTTTGCGCCGATGGACATCGCTCTGCCGCAGGACGACATCGCCCTGCCCGAGCGGCCGGGGGTGGAAGCGGTCACCGCCAACTGCACGGCCTGCCATTCCGCCGACATGATCCTCAACCAACCCGCCCTCACCCGCGCGCAATGGCAGAGCACGCTGACCAAGATGCGCGAGGTCTACAAGGCGAGTATCGATAGCGAAGCGGAAACGGCGATCCTGGATTATCTCGAAGCGCAGAGCGCGGCGGTAACCGCGTCCTCAGGCCGCCCCGCAGCCCCCTAGGTCAGGCCCTTACGGGTCGATATCCTGCCCGCCCTGCAGGAAACGCTTGGATCGCCACAGCAGATGCGTTGCACCGCCAGGATGGCCATGCAGCGCCTCGCCCATCATCTGCGCAAGCCCGCGCCGGTGCAGGTCGACCCCGGTCAGTCCCGGCGGGTCATCCTCGGCGAGCGCATCGAATGTCTCGAACGCCTGCCGCAACACCCCGGCATCGTCGCGACGCAGCGGGAAAAAGCCGTCGTCGCCATACAATGTCCCGCCCAGCTTGGCCGCTTCCGCCTCGAAATAGCCGAGCATTGCCACCACACGGTCATCCATCGCCGCATCGCGCCCGCGCGGCAGACTGAACTGGAGCGCAGTTCGCCGCTCTGATCCCAGCGCAATCGCCTGATCCTCCGTCTTAGCCTGGTCTGCCGCAAACCAGGCCGATCGCTGCAGGCTGAACAATTCGCCGAAACACAGGAAGGCAAAGGCGCACAGCCGCAGCCGGTCGATCTGGTCAGGCACCGCCTCCGCATAGTCGGAGTCGGCCCGCCACACCGACCATGCGCCGACACCGTCGCACGCCGTCTCGATCGCCAGCTTGCCAGGCACGCTCTGCTGCCGCTGCGCGACCAGCTCGGCCAGCGATCCGTCGCCCAGCGTCGTCAGCGCAGCCAGCCAGCCCGCCGGGTCGAGCCGCTCGAAATAATGGCCCAGTTCATGTCCACCGACGATGGCTGTCATCACGTTGGATATGGTCCGAGCCCGCGCGCCCAGTGCCGGGTCGGCGGCGGCGGCAGCAAACAGCGGCCGCATCACATCCTGCTCGTAGGCGATGGTCTCGATCAGCAGCGCCCGACCGATCAGGCAGTTGCCACGATACAGCGCACATTCGGCATAGATTTTCTTGAAATTGTGCCGCAGCGCCGCGAGCAGTGCTGCCTCCCCCTGCGCGCCATGGTGGAGCATCACCAGCGCCAGGTTATAGGCGTGTGACGCGAGGAATCCGTTGGAAACAACGAACAGGCGCCCGCCCGCTTCCACCAGCGACAGTCCGAAGATGTGGGCATAGAGACTGGCATAGTGGAGCGGCAACCCGCCCGCCTCGCCGGTCGGAATGGCGTCGTCACCGACTTGCAGCAGCCGATAGCCCGTCGGCAACTTGAGCTTCAACCTGCCAACGGCGACGGCAAGATCCAACGGCCCTGCCGCCGCTGTCATGCCGACTGCATTTCCTTGATCTTGTCGAGCAGCAGCGCCGCCTGATCTGCGGAATAGCCGTCTAGGGCGATCTCCTGCGTCTCGCCATCCTTGGTCCGGGCAAACCGCACCTTGGATCCACTGATCGCCTCCTGCCTGGCGGAAAAGAAGCCCAATATGCTCGCCAGCACATCCTTGCCGACGGTCAACAGCGCAGCAATGCTGATCTGCCCGCCGAAATTGTCCGCCTCGGTCACCTCGCCATCGGGAAACATCGTCCGGAATTGCTGCGCCAGCGCCTCGTCCTGCGTATCGAAGACAAACGCCAGATCGATCGCATCATGCTCTGCCATGTGCCGCCCTCCTGCACCAACCGCATCTCGCGCAGTAAAGCACAAGTCGATGACAAATGGCAGACAAATACTGGAACTAGGGCCTTTGCAGGAACGGAAGGTGTTGTCCGTGCCGCGTCGCCTCAGAACCCCACGAACACCGCCGCCTCATCCACCGACTTGCGTTCCGAGACCACCGCATTTGCCGGAAAGTCCTCGTCCGGCCAGCCCAGCGCGATGCTCTTCATGATCACCTGGTCCTCGGCGATGCCGGCATGTTCGCGCACCACCGGGGATTGCATGATGCCCTGGCTGTTGATCACCGCGCCCAGCCCGCGCGACCAGGCGGCGTTGACCAGCGCGGTGGCGACCGCACCGCAATCGAACGGCGCATCGTCGCTTTCCGCCAGCACGCGATCGTAGGTGACGATCACGCACACCGGCGCGTCGAACTGGCGGAAACCGCGCATCACCCAGTCCTGTCGCGCCTCGGCATCGTCCCGGGCGATGCCCATCGCCGAGAACAACTGCTTGGCCACGCCGATCTGCCGCTCGCGATGGACGCCGGTAAAGCCGCCGCTGCCGATGCGAAACTCGCGCGATTGCGGCACCCCGGCCAGCATTCGCTCGCAGTTGCCCTGCCGGATGCGGTTCAGCGGCTCGCCGGTGATGACGTAGAAGTTCCACGGCTGGCTGTTCATCGACGAGGGCGCGCGCATCGCCAGCGTGAGTATCTCCTCGATCAGCGCGCGCGGCACCGGATCGGGCTTGTACCCCCGGATGCTGCGGCGACCCATGATCACCTCGTCGAAGCCCATGCTCATTCGACTGTCACGCTCTTTGCCAGGTTGCGCGGCTGGTCGACGTCGGTGCCCTTGGCGCAGGCGACATGATAGGCGAGCAACTGCACCGGCACAGCATAGACCAGCGGGGCGATCAGCGGGTGGACCATCGGCATTTCGATGGTCGCCATGCAGCCTTCGCCGGCTTCGGCGATGCCTTGGGCGTCGGAAATCAGCACGATCTTGCCGCCGCGGGCGCGCACTTCCTGCATGTTGCTGACGGTCTTTTCGAACAGCGGGCCGCTCGGCGCGATGACGATCACCGGCACCGCCTCGTCGATCAGCGCGATGGGCCCGTGCTTCATCTCGCCCGACGCATAGCCCTCGGCGTGGATGTAGCTGATCTCCTTGAGCTTGAGCGCGCCTTCGAGCGCCAGCGGATAGTCCGGCCCGCGTCCCAGATAAAGCACATCACGCGCCGGGGCGATGAGGTGCGCCATTGCAGCAATATCCTCGTCATGCGCCAGCGCGGCGTTCAATGCGGCGGGGGCTTCGGTGAGGTGGCGCACCACCTCTTGCTCCTCGGCACGGTTCATCCGCCCTTTCTTGACCGCCAGATGCGCGGCGAAAGCGGCGAGCACGGCGAGCTGGCAGGTGAAGGCCTTGGTCGAGGCGACGCCGATTTCCGGCCCGGCATGGGTGGGAAGCAGCAGGTCCGCTTCGCGTGCCATGCTGCTGGTCGGCACATTGACGACGACGGCGATGGTCTGGCCCTGCTCCTTGCAATGCCGTAGCGCCGCGAGCGTGTCCGCTGTTTCCCCCGACTGGCTGATGAACAGCGCAAGCCCGCCTTCTTCCAGCACCGGATCGCGGTAGCGGAACTCGCTCGCGACATCGATGTCGACCGGCACCCGGGCGAAGGTTTCGAACCAGTATTTCGCCACCATGCCCGCATAGAAGCTGGTGCCGCACGCCACGATGGTGATGCGTTTCACGCCAGCGAGATCGAAGTCCATCTGCGGCAGCGCCACCTGCGCCTCGACCGCGCGGATGTAGCTTTGCAGCGTCTGTGCCACGACGGTCGGCTGCTCGAAAATCTCCTTCTGCATGAAGTGGCGATAGGGCCCCTTCTCGACCGCGGCGGCGGTGACGCCGGAGATGGTGATGGCGCGCTCGACCGGCTGGTTATCCTTGTCGAAAATCTGCGCGCCGTCGCGGGTGACGATCACCCAGTCACCCTCTTCCAGATAGGCGATGCGCTGGGTCAGCGGTGCGAGCGCCAGCGCGTCCGAGCCGAGGTAGGTCTCGCCATCGCCATAGCCGACCACCAGCGGCGAACCCAGCCGCGCACCAATCAGCATGTCGGGGTCGGAACGGAAGGCGATGGCCAGTGCGAACGCCCCGCGCAGCATCGGCAACACCGCCTTGACCGCAGCGACGGGCGCATGCCCCGCCTCGACCAGTTCGGAAACCAGATGCGCGACGACCTCGGTATCGGTCTCGCTTTCGAACCGGCGGCCGCGGGCCATCAGCGCGTCGCGCAGCGGCTTGAAATTCTCGATGATGCCATTGTGGACCAGCGCCACCTCTCCCGTCGCGTGCGGGTGCGCGTTGGAGGTGGTCGGCGCGCCATGCGTCGCCCAGCGGGTGTGGGCGATGCCGATCAGGCCGGGTGCGGGATTGCCGGCCAATTCCCTGACCAGATGCACCAGCTTGCCCTCGGCGCGGCGGCGCACCAGCTGGCCTTCGTGCACGGTGCAGACGCCGGCGGAATCATAGCCGCGATATTCCATGCGCCTGAGGCCATCGACCAGTCGGTCCGCCACCGGTTCCTTGCCGACAATTCCGATAATTCCGCACATGAGCCAACGCAGCTTTCTTGTTAGAGGATGTAGGGTACCCGGATGCCCGGCATCTCTGCCGGAAAGTCCTTGGTGTTTCGTGTGACGAGGATTCGTCCGGACACTTGCGCCGACGCCAATATGATTGCGTCAGGCGATTTCAGCGTCTTGCGATGATGCCTGAGCGCAGCGGCCCGGCGAGCGATCTCCTCGTCGATTTCGCTCATCGCGAACAGCCGCAAAAATTCCTCGGTTTCGGCCGCAGCGCTGTCCGGCACGCCGGACATCACTTCGATCCAGGTCATCCGGCTGATCCATGCGCGCGTGACATTGCGCACCTCGGCCCATGCCGCCGGGCGATTGTGCAACATGTCGATGACGATGTTGGTGTCGAAAAACCGTTCGCTCACGGGGCGTCACGTTTCTTGTTGAGCGGGTTGAGGTCGGACACGTCCGGCCATTCGCCGCGCAGCTGCCGTTCATACTCGAGGCCATCGACGGTAGAGCCATGCCGTTCCCACAGGCCGAAATATTTCTCGAACCCCTGTTTGGATTCGGCAGCAATATAGCTGGCCACGGCTTCCCGCAGCACCGCCGCACGCGATTTTCCCTCGGCCCGCGCCATCGCGTCGAGCCGGGCGACATCTTCTTCAGGTATGTCGACGAGGAATCGGGCCATAATGATATACTGATATCATATCATGATATCATGTCAACGCCTTCCACTCGTCGGCGAGCAGGCCGAAGATCAGCGAATCGCGGACGCCGATGTGGGTTTCCCATTCGCCGCGCAAATGCCCTTCCAGCGCGAAACCGAGCGATCGCAGCAGCGCGATCGATCCCTGATTGTCCGGATCGGTATCGGCCGCGATGCGGCGCAGACCCATCGTGCCGAAGCCATGGGTCACCACCGCCGTCAATGCCTCGCGGCCGAAACCGCGCCCCCAGCACGCCCGCGACAATATGTAGCCGACCTCGGCAACCCCGGCGCGTTTGATGCGCAGGTTGATCCAGCCGTGTGCGCTGCTGCCATCGCTGGTGATTGCCCAGCACGCCAGGTCGTCTCGGGCTTCGGCGTTGTGGCGAACCGCGTCTTCGGTTTCGGCCAGGGAGGCATGCGGACCGCGCCACCAGTAGCGCATCACCTCTTCGTCGGTGAACATCGGGTGCAGCGCCGCGGCGTCGCCTGGCACGAGCTGACGCAGCAGCAATTGATCGGTCACCAGCGTTTCGACCGGCATGGCTCAGCCCTTCTTGGCCTTCATCGCCGCGTGGAACCGCGTCGCCCAGCCGGCCTTCGCCTCCTGCGCCGGCCGCACCAGGCAGAGATCGCCAGCGGCGACATCCTTGGTCACCGTGCTGCCAGCGCCGACGATGGCATTGGCGCCGATGCTGACCGGAGCGACCAGCGCGCTGTTGCTGCCGATGAACGCGCCCTCGCCGATCACGGTCCGGTATTTGAAATAGCCGTCATAATTGCAGGTGATGGTTCCCGCGCCGATGTTGGCGCCTGCACCCACGTCCGCGTCGCCCAGATAGGTCAGGTGATTGGCTTTGGCGCCTTCGCCCAGTCGCGCCTTCTTCATCTCGACGAAATTGCCGATCTTGGCTTTCTTCTCGAGCACCGCGCCCGGCCGCAGCCGGGCATAGGGGCCGACTTCGCACGACGGCCCGATGTCCGCGCCCTCGATGTGGCTGAACGCGCGGATCGTCGCACCCTCGGCCACGCGGACGCCGGGGCCGAACCACACATTGGGTTCGACCGTGACATCGCGCGCGAGCACCGTATCGTGGCTAAACCAAACGGTTTCCGGCGCGATCAGCGTTACGCCATCGGCCATCGCCGCGGCCCGGCGGCGCTGTTGCCATACGCCCTCGAGCGCCGCCAGTTCGCCGCGGGCATTGACGCCGGTCACTTCGACGGGATCCTCCACCTCGATCACCGCGCTCGCCTGCCCGGGCAGCATGACGATGTCGGGGAGATAATATTCGCCGGCCGCATTGTCGTTGCCGATACTATCGAGCAGCACGAACAGGTCGGCCGAGCGCACCGCCATCAGGCCCGAATTGCACAGGTCGACCGCGCGCTCCTCCGGCGAGGCGTCCTTATACTCGACCATCTTGACGATGGTGCCGTCGCCCTCTGCGAGGATGCGACCATAGGCGCCGGCATCGGCGGGGCGGAAGCCGAGCACGACCGCGCGCGGCTCTATCCCGAAGCTGAGCCGCTCGATCATCCGGCTCATCGTCGCAGCGCTGACCAGCGGCACGTCGCCATAGAGAATCAGCACATCGCCAGCGAACCCCGCCAGCGCCTCCTTGGCCTGCGCGACCGCGTGACCGGTGCCGAGCTGCTCATGCTGCCAGGCGATGCTGACCTCGCGCCCCGCAACCGCCGCCTCCACCTGCTCCCCGGCGGCACCGACCACGACCACCGTGCGCTCCGCACCCAGGCCGGCGACGGTATCGAGCAGGTGATGCAGCATCGGCTTGCCGGCGAGGCTGTGCAGCACCTTGTGCTTGGCAGACTTCATCCGCGTCCCCGATCCGGCGGCAAGGATGATGGCGGCGAGCGGGCGGCGGAGGGCAGGGTCGGTCATGGCATATCCAAGTGCAAGGCAATCGTCCGGCTGCCCTTGCCAGCAAAAGATTGCGGTTTCCACCATGGCGCGGCATCGCCGCGACAATGAGCGACTTTCCCTTCTCCATCGTCGGTTTCGATCTCGACGGGACATTGATCGACACGTCCGAGGATCTGCGCACCGCGGCCAATCATGCGCTGGCGATGGCGGACATTGCGCCGCTGACACCCGCGCAGATCCGCTCGGCGATCGGCGGCGGGGCACGGCGGATGCTGGCCCGCGGCATCGAGGCAGCCGGTGCGCCGACACCCGCGCCCGAGCGGTTCGAAGCCATGTTCGATGCCTTTCTGGCGCATTATGAAGCGCATATCGCGGTGCACAGCCGGCCGTTCCCCGGCGCGCTCGATGCCCTCGATGAGCTGGCAGCGCAGGGCGTCCGCCTCGCCATCGTCACCAACAAGCGCGAACATTTTGCCCGGTTGCTGTTCGACGCGCTGGGCCTGACCAAGCGGTTCGATGCGATCATCGGCGGCGATACGCTGCCCACGGCGAAGCCCGATCCGGCACCGATCCGGGCCATGATCGCGCAATGCAGCGCGATGATGCCGGGCGGAGCAACCGGAAGCTTCAGACGTACATCCACCGTTCCCGGGGCTGTATTTGTAGGCGATTCGCATTTCGACATCGACGCCGCGCATGCGGCGGGCATCCCGGCCATCGCCTGTCGTTTCGGCTTCCTGATGCAGCCGGTCGAAACGCTGGGTGCCGAGGCGATCATCGATCATTTCGATGCACTCGTGCCGACACTCCAGCGGCTCGATCCCCGGATCAGGTCATGACGAAGGCGTTGAGCTTGTTGCCGTCGGGATCGCGAAAATAACCGGCATAGAAGCTGTCGCCGCGCGGTCCGGGCGGGCCTTCGCAGCTACCGCCATTGGCCAGCGCGATGTCATAAAGCCGGTGTACCTGCGCCTTGTCCCTCGCCTCCAGCGCCACCATCACGCCATTGCCGACAGTCGCCGGCTTGCCGTCGAAAGGTCTGGTCAGGCCGATGCCCGCCGCCCCGCCGGGCTTGCCCCAGGCGATGAACCCGTCGAACTCCATCATCCGCGGCGTATCCAGCTCGGCAGCGATTGCATCGTAAAATGCCGCTGCCCGCGCCAGATCGTTGGTCCCCAGGGTCACATAGCCGATCATCTTTCCCTCCCTCAGCCTGGATTGAGAACGTAGAGGGAACAAAGATCGTCGTCAAGCTGTGACGCCAGTCAGCTCCAGCGTGAGGCCTTGCGGTTGTAGTAGCAGACGAAACTGTCGAACTGCGCGCCCAGCCACCACTGCTTGCCGACCGTCGGCTCGCCGGCGGCACCGAGCCGCACATTGGTCATGCCCGCCTGCGACTGCAGCGGCAATTGCACCTTCCCCGCTACCCGATGCGCCTTGTGGCCGTCATGCTCCGGGGCAACCACGGTGATATGCCCGGACCGGGAGAGGTCCTTGCGACGGCCGCAGATGACCGCGACGGCGCCGTCATTGGCCTGGCTTTGCAGCTCGTCGAGATCGACCGTGCGTTTCCAGCCGAACTCCCCGCCCCAGTCGTTGAGCCAGTCGTGCAGCGAATTGGCGTTCATCTCCCGCACGGTCGTGCCGTAGCCGACCTCGACATCGGCGCCGTTCTGCAATTTCTTGATCGCGGCGGGCATCCACCAGACGCGCGGAATGAATACACCGGCGGCGTAGCAATAGTCATAGGCGTAGATGTTGCAGAAGGTGATGCCGCGCGGCTTCCAGCGCTTGTTGGCCGGGTTTTCGACCTTGGCCCAGTCGATGAAGCTGGTGAGTGGCGCGATTGCGAGGCCGTCCGCCTTCATCCGGCGCGGCATGCCCGCTTCGCCCAGCGGCTGCGGCCCGGCGATGCGCGTGCGGACCACCGCCGGATCGCCTTCCTTGTAATGGACAGCGGGAATCTTCGGCCCGCTCTCGCTGACGATCGCAACGCTTGCTTTCGGCACGATGCTGGCCTTGCCCACATAGCCGCGCAAATCGTCGATGCCGGGCACCATCACCTCGACCTTCCACCAGCGCGCGTCGCTGTCGTCGAGCACCTCCATCGGTGTGCCTTCGTGCAACACCGCCATGATGTTGCTGCTGTCGGCATTGCCCGGCGTGGACCGGATGAACAGATTGCCCTTTTTGACGACATAGATGGCCATGGCGAAACCCTCCCCAATTGAGGGTCACAGCCTTAGCGCTTGCCCGCCTTCGTTACGCGTGACCAACGTCACTAGGCCGCCCTGCGCTTGCGCCATTTCACCCACAGATGGCGCAGCAGCATGGGCAGCGGCATCCGCAGCAGATGCCCGCGGATGGTGAAGGCGAGCCGCAGCAACGGCCGGGTTTCCCTGCCCCAATCGTCGCGGGCGAGCAGACGGCGCAGGAACAGGCGGTCGGCGAGCGTCAGGGGTTCTGCCACATAGATCGGCGTGCCGAACAGATGGTGCGCGAGGCGCGCGGTCCTGGCGAAGGGGCGGTACAGGCCATGCCGTCCGCTTTCGGCCTGCAAGTCCTTCAGATACTTGCCGTTGGTGCGCCGCGCCATCTCCTGCACCAGACAATGGAAATCCCACAGATTCCTGAGACCGCCGTCGAGCTCGCCATCGGCCATCAGGTGCGCGACACAATGGTGGACGATGTCGAAGCGCCCGAGCACACGACAGCCGGTAACCGGCGGAGCCTCAGACGGATCGGCCGGCTCCTCGGGAAACTCTTCAGGTTCATGCAGACTTGCGAACCGGGTCGGCAGGGGCAACGCATGCGCATCGTCCAGCATCGCTGCCGCATCCGGCCTGATCCGTGCCGTCAGCGGCAGGATGGTGTGATGCACGTCGATCATCCGGTCCCGGGTCTGGTGAATCAGCGGCGGCAGCTCGTGCATCCAGCGCCGGTAATAGGCCTGATCATAGGGATCGTCCTTGACCCATTCCCACCCCGCCGCGCGCAGCGCCGCCTCCACCGTGTCGAGCCGGTCGCGGGGGACGAGGATGTCGAGATCGCCGATCTGCCGCCCGGCGGCATTGGGCAGCCCGGCGGCGGCATAGGCGGTGCCCTTCAGCAGCACCGGTGCCAACCCAAGCGGCGCGAGCGCGCGGCGGCACATCTCCGCCTCCCACAGCGCGTGCACCTGCGCCTGATCGGCAGCGATGCGGGCGGCATCGAGCACGGCGCGGACGGCATCGGGCACCGGGACATCGGCCAGCCGATATGCCAGCGTGCCCAGCAGCACCTCGGCGCGCGCCACGCCGATCAGCGCGCTCCAGCCTGTGCCATCGAGCGCTGTCACGCTGGCGGGCTCGCGCAGCGCCGCGACGAGGGCGCGCATCGCGCTCATGCGGGCAGCGCCGCCCACAGCGCCTCGACTGTCGCCATGCCCTCCTCGCTCGAGCCATAGCCGATGGCGACAGCGGGCACCGCGCCCACCAGCCGGACCAGCGCGGCAAAGGCCGGCTCGCCGAGCGCGACATAGTTGGTCGAGCTTTCGGTCAGGCGGACAAAGGCTTCGGATGGTGGCACCGGCCGCAGCCCCGGCGCGCCGCCATATTCCGGGAACAGCAACAATGCCGGGCGCGCCGGTTCGTCCATCCGCGCGATCGCATCGGCGCGCGGGATCAGATGGCGGATGCGGCCCTTGGGCGTCCCTTCGATCGGCGGGCCGAAGCGCGACGCCGGAACACGGCGTTCCATTTCCGCAATCGCCGCATTCTTCAGGCTGACAAGGCGCGGGAAGGCGTGGGCGAGGCCGCTATCGGTCGCCAGCAGGGTGAATTCGTCCCCCATCAGCCGCCATGGGCCTTCGCCGAGCAGCGCGGCGAGCGTCGACTTGCCCGATCCCGACGCGCCGATCATCACCACCGCCCGCCCGTCGCGCTCGACCGCGCTGGCATGCAGCAGCAGATGCTGGCGCCAGCCCAGCGCGACCTGCAGGTTCATGCCCATTTCCGCGGCCAGCAGCCCTTGGGCGAGCGGCAACGGCAGCGCATCGGGTATGGTGTAATCGCCACGGATATGCACCGACGGACGGACGAAGCGCCGCCACCAGCGGTTGGCCTCCAGCCGGACGGTGGCCGGCGCGAAGCCTTGCCCGGGCGCGGGATAACCGGTGTAGAGCCGCCGCAACTGCTCGACCGGCTCCGCCCAGTCGGAACCGACGCGCAGCGCGACCGGGCCGATGCGCATGGCGTGATGGTGCCTCACCGCGCCTCCACCAGCCCGAGTGCGGCGAGCTCTTGCAGTCGCGCATCGATGACCGCGAGCGGATCGCCTTCTGCCGCAAGGTCGAAGGCGGTGGAGAGGCGGGCCAGCAATTCCGCGCCGGTGGCGGGAGCGAGCGCAAGCGCGGCAAGGATTTCCGGCATCGGCGTGGCGAGGATATGGGTCTGCCCCGACAAGCGATCGAACACGGCGGTCAGGCTGTCGAGCGGCTCGACGCGCAGCCGATCGGGTGCAGCAGCATGCCAGACAGTCTGAGCGTCAGCAGGTTTTGTCACCCGATCCTGCCTTCAATCCCGCAGCCCCGGGCTGCGGTTTGCGGTAATCGAAAAGACCTCAGCGCGGCATCTGGATCGAGGCATAGCAGGTGAAGCCGCTCTGCCCCGCGCGCAGGCGGCGGATGTAATTCATGTAGGCCGCGCCCTGATCTCTCGTAGTGCCGGGGAGCGAGCGGCCCTGCAGGGCGGCGCGCACCTCCTCACCGGTGAAGGGGCGGGGCGCCGGCGGGAAGGCGCCTTGCGTACCCGGTGGCACCAGCGCGCCATCGAGAGCGATATACTGGCCGCTGCGCGGCGCATCGGGCACCGGAATCTGGCAGTTGAACACCGAAACGGCGGTTTGGGCAAAGGCCGGACGGACCGTCAGCACAGACGCCGCCCCGGCCGCGCCCAGCATCAGCAATTGCCGGCGGCCGCCGTCGGCGGTGCCGGTTGCGCGACCGGCGGTGCCGGTTGCGCGATCGGCGCTGTCCTCGCCTTGGGGTGTCGGGGCTGGGTCTTGGTCTGCCATGCGAGCGCCCTAACACAGCCAGGCCCCAGCACAAAAGATGCGCGTCGGCCAATGTGCCACTATGGCAAGCACGTTAACTTTCGCGACTCGCCAGCCACAAGGCCCACCCACGCCCATGCGCAACCCGCTCTCCCTGATCCTGGTTGCTCTCGCGATCATCATCGCTGGCGCGCTGCTCGCCTGGCTGCTCGGCGCGCCGGTCAGCGCAGTCATCGTCCTCGCCCTGGCCGGAGCCGCAGCGGTGGTGCTGGTGTTTGCGGCCAGCCCGGTGGCGGCGCGGCCGGCGCGGCGCGAGCCCGTCACCGACCCGGTCGTCCAGCCGCTGCACCTGCGCCCCGATTTCAACGATCTGTTCGATGTGCTGGAGCTGCCGTTGCTGCTGGTGCACAGCGCGCAGGTCCGCGCGGCCAATCGCGCGGCGCGGGCGCTGCTGGGCGATTTCATCGTCGGCGCGGACGTGCGCACCGCCATCCGCCATCCCGCGGCAGCCGACCGGCTGGCCAATCCGCGCACCCACGGCGCGGGCGGGGTTACCGATCTTGTCGGCATTGGCAGGCCTGGCCAGCGCTGGGAAATGCGCACCTATCCGCTGGCCGACGGCAGCCGCCTGGTCGGGCTGACCGACCAGACCGCGCGGGACGCCGTGGAGCGGATGCGTGCCGATTTCGTCGCCAATGCCAGCCATGAACTGCGCACGCCGCTGGCTGCGATCATCGGCTTTGTCGAAACCCTGTCCGACCCCGAAGCGGGCGGAGACGCGGCGACGCGGCAGCGCTTTCTGGGCGTGCTCGACAAGGAAGCGCGGCGCATGCTGCGGCTGGTGGAGGATCTGCTCTCGATCAGCCGCATCGAAGCCAGCAAGGGCTATCTGCCCGACGAGGTGATCGACCTTGCCGAATTGGTCAGGGATGTCGCCGCCGAGATCGCGGCCACCACCGATCCGCGGGGCGAGGATGTCGCGCTGCAGCTGGAGGGCCCCGCCCCGGTCAAGGCGGATCGGGCGCAACTCTCCCAGCTGCTGCACAACATCATCGGCAATGCGATGAAATATGGGCGCGCGGCCACGCCGATCCGTGTCCGTCTGAACCCCGCCGGGGCGCAGATGGTCGAGCTGTCGGTGGCCGACCAGGGCGACGGCATTCCCGCCGATGCGCTGCCCAGGCTGACCGAGCGCTTCTACCGCGTCGACAGCGCACGCAGCCGGACGCTGGGTGGCACGGGCCTGGGCCTTGCCATCGTCAAGCATGTCGTCGAGCGGCATCGCGGGCGGCTCGACATCGAAAGCCGCGAAGGCGAAGGCACGATCGTACGGGTGCGCCTGCCGCTCGCGAAGACCATCGAAACCGCGCAGGCTCAGCGTCCGGCCTGAGGCCCGGGCCGAACAGGCACCGCCCGCGACCGACCGCACCATTGGCCAGTGTCATCAAAACGTCACCGCGCTGTAAGATTGGCGGTTTCAACGAATCAATCACTGGGGCGCGCGCATGGTGCCGCCCTGTCGAGGACCATCCACATGCGGATCAGGGCACTGCTGCGGACGCTCGCGCTTTTTGCGATTGCGCCTTCGGCTCTCGTCGCCTGCAGCGCCGGGGCCTCCCGCGATTATATTTCCGCGGTCGGCTCCTCCACAGTCTATCCGTTCGCGACGACGTCGGCAGAACTGCTGGTGGCGGGCAATCCGGACCTCGCCGTTCCCAAGATCGAATCGACCGGCACCGGCGGCGGCATCGAACGCTTCTGCAAGGGGCTGGGCGCAGGGACGCCGGATATCGCCAATGCCTCCCGGCGGATGAAGGCATCCGAATTTGCCACCTGCTCGGCCAACGGCGCTGGCGAGCTCATCGAGCTGCAGATCGGCATCGACGGGCTGGCGCTGGGCCAGTCCCGGTCGGCGCAGCGGCTCAGCCTGACGCGCGCGCAGGTCTATGCGGCGATCGCCGCCCGCCCCTATGGCCGCCCCAACACCGCGCGCACCTGGGCCGACATCGATCCGTCGCTGCCTGCCGTCGCCATCTCGGTGCTCGGGCCGCCATCGACATCGGGCACCTGGGATGCCTTCAAGGAACTGGTCATGGCCAAGGGCTGTGAAACCGATCCGGCGATCAAGGCGCTGAAGGACAGCGACCATGCGCGCTACGAGGATATCTGCTTCACGCTGCGCGGCGCGCCTTATTATGTCGAGCAGGGCGAGAACGACAATCTGATCATCCAGAAGCTGGCGCAGAACCCCAACAGCATCGGCATCTTCGGCTATTCCTATCTGGAAGCGAACCGCACGCTGCTGCGGGATATTCCGATGGAAGGCGTCGAGGCCACCCGCGCCACGATCGGCGATGGCAGCTATCCCGGCGCGCGCCCGCTGTTCGTCTATGTCAAGCGCCGCCACCTCGACGTGATCCCCGGCCTTCGCGAGTATATGGACGTGCTGATGTTCGCCGCGCGCCCCAACGGCCCGCTCGAGCGGCGCGGCATGATCTCGCTGCATGCGGAAGATCTAGCGGCGATGACGGCGGTCGCCCGCAACGCGACCCTGCTCGACGGAAGCCAGCTCAAGTGAGCGGAGTCAGCATCTTCCTGATGGTGCTGCTGCTCGGCATCATTGCCTGGGCTTGCGGGCGCGCCCGCGCCATCCAGCAAGCGGCCCCGTCGCATGCCGATGCCACCCAGCCGCGTCCGCACTCGCTGCCGGCCTATCACGGCTGGTATGCGGCCCTGTGGACGATATTGCCCGCCCTCGTCTTCCTCGCCATCTGGTCGGCGCTGGTCCCGTCGCTGGTCACCAGCGATGTGCTGGCGACCCCGGCCGCAGCCGCATTGCCCGACGATGCCTTCAACCGCCAGGCGGTGCTTGCCGAGGCAAGGGCATTGGCCGATGGCAGTCTCGAACGGGGCTTCCACCCCGCCGCACCCGCGCTGATCGAACCGTTCCGCGCCGCCCTGTCGCGCTATTCGACCATCGGTGTGGTGCTCAGCCTGATCCTCGCTTTCGCCGGCGGGGCCTACGGCTTTACCCGCATCCGCCCGGCCCTGCGCGCCCGCACCCAGGTCGAGCGGCTGACCAGCCTCGCACTGCTGGTCGCCTCGTTGATCGCGATCCTCACCACGTTCGGCATCGTCTTCAGCCTGATCTTCGAGACGTTTCGCTTCTTCTCGATGGTGTCGCCGGTCGAATTCCTGTTCGGCACCAACTGGAACCCGACCGCCGGCGAGCCGGTGCCGGGCACCTTCGGCGGCATCCCGCTTTACTGGGGCACGCTGCTGATCGGCGCGATCATCGCGATGATCGTGGCCATCCCGCTGGGCCTGATGACCGCCATCTACCTCACCCAATATGCGCACGAGCGGGTGCGGGCCTGGCTCAAGCCGATCATCGAGATCCTCGCCGGTGTGCCGACCGTGGTCTATGGCTATTTCGCCGCGCTCACTGTCGGCCCGGCACTGCGCCGCGCCGCCGATGCGCTGGGCATTGCCGGGGCGAGTTCGGATTCGGCGCTCGCCGCGGGCATCGTCATGGGCATCATGATCATCCCGCTGGTCTCCTCCATGGCCGACGACAGCATCGCCGCCGTGCCGCGTGCGATGCGCGATGGCAGCCTGGCGCTCGGCGCCACGCCCTCGGAAACAATCCGGCAGGTGCTGATCCCCGCCGCGCTGCCCGGGGTGATGGGCGGCGTGCTGCTGGCGGTCAGCCGCGCCATCGGGGAAACGATGATCGTGGTGATGGCGGCCGGCCAATCGGCCAATCTCACCGGCAATCCCTTTGCCAGCGTCACCACCGTCACCGTGCAGATCGTCAAGCTGCTGACCGGCGATCAGGAATTCGACAGCGCCAAGACGCTGGCGGCGTTCGCGCTCGGCTTCGTCCTGTTCGTCGTCACCCTGCTGCTCAACATCGTCGCGCTGCGCATCGTCAAGCGCTACCGGGAGGCTTATGAATAGCGTCGCACCCGCCGCTGCGGCACCCGCGTCGCGCTGGACCCAGCCCGCGATGCAGGCACGCGTGCGCCGCCGTTACGCGTCCGAACGGCGATTCCGCTGGTTCGGCTTCACGGCGGTCGCCCTGTCCGCCGGCTTCCTCGTCTTCCTGCTCGTCACCATGGCGGCGTCGGGGCTGTCCGGTTTCAGCCAGACGCGCATCGCGCTGACCATCGACGTCGCGTCCAGCGGCCTCACCATCACCCCGCAGCAACTGGTCGGCCCCAATGCCCGCCGCATCCTCGCCCGTCAGGATATCGAGGCTGCAGTCGGCAATGCTGCGGCGCGCGCTTATGGCGAGGATGCCCGCAGCTGGTTCGGCACCGCCGCCGAACGCACGCTGCGTGAGGCCCTGATCGCCGATCCCGGCCTCCTGTCGCGCAGCGTGACGCTCGACCTGCCTGCGGCAAGCGACATCGATGTCGCCTACAAGGGCGAGGGCAATGCGACGGCCGAGGCCGCCGTGGCGCGGCTGGAGCGCGAAGGCCGGCTGTCGAGCGGGCTCGACACCATGTTCCTGTCCAACGCCGACGCCACCGATCCGGTCGTCGCCGGCATCTGGGGGGCGCTCAAGGGCAGCCTGCTGACGATGGCGGTGACGCTCGCGCTCGCCTTCCCCATCGGCACGCTGGCCGCGCTCTATCTGGAGGAATATGCGCCCAAGAACCGGCTGACCGACATCATCGAGGTGTCGATCAACAACCTCGCCGCCGTGCCGTCGATCATCTTCGGCCTGCTGGCGCTGGCGCTGTTCATCAATATCTTCGGCCTGTGCCAGGGCAGCCCGCTGGTCGGCGGCCTCACGCTGGCGCTGATGACCATGCCGGTGATCGTCATCGCCGGGCGCAACGCCATCAAATCGGTACCGCCGTCGATCCGCGATGCCGCGCTCGGCATCGGCGCCTCCAAGGTGCAGGTGGTGTTCCACCATGTCCTGCCGCTGGCGCTGCCGGGCATATTGACCGGAACCATCATCGGCATGGCGCGTGCGCTGGGCGAAACCGCGCCCTTGCTGCTGATCGGCATGCGCGCCTTCGTCGGCGGAACGCCCGATGGCCTGTGCAGCAGCGCCACGGTGCTGCCGATGCAGGTGTTCCTGTGGTCGGACGAGGTCGATGCCGGGTTCGTCGAAAATACCTCGACCGCCATCATCGTCCTGCTCATCGTGCTGCTGACGATGAATGCCGCCGCCATCTTCCTCCGCAACCGCTTCGAAAAGCGCTGGTGATCATGACCGAACCAACCCCAAGCACCCCGAAGATGACCGCGCGCAACGTCAAGGTCTTCTACGGCGCGAAACAGGCGATCGACGATGTCTCGATCGACGTGTTTACCGATTCGGTGACCGCCTTCATCGGCCCGTCGGGCTGCGGAAAATCGACCTTCCTGCGGACGATGAACCGGATGAACGACACCGTTCCCGGCGCCCGTGTCGAAGGCGACATCCGGCTGGACGGCGAGGATATCTACGCGCCGTCGATGGACGTCGTGCAGTTGCGCGCGCGCGTCGGCATGGTGTTCCAGAAGCCCAATCCCTTCCCCAAGTCGATCTATGACAATGTCGCCTATGGCCCGCGCATCCATGGCCTTGCCGACAGCAAGGCCGACATGGACAATATCGTCGAGGATGCGCTGACCCGCGCCGGCCTGTGGGGCGAGGTCAAGGACCGGCTGGGCGACAGCGGCACCGCGCTGTCCGGCGGCCAGCAGCAGCGGCTGTGCATCGCCCGGGCGATCGCGGTCGACCCGGAAACCATCCTGATGGACGAGCCCTGCTCGGCGCTCGACCCGATTGCCACCGCCAAGATCGAGGAGCTGATCCACGAACTGCGCGGGCGCTATGCGATCGTCATCGTGACCCACAACATGCAGCAGGCCGCGCGCGTCAGCCAGAGAACGGCCTTCTTCCACCTCGGCAAGATCGTCGAATATGGCCCGACCACCGACATCTTCACAAACCCCAAGGAAGAGCGCACCAAGGATTATATCACTGGTCGATACGGCTGATGCGTTGACGCGTTGAACCGTAGCCCTGAGCTTGTCGAAGGGCGATTTGCGGTGAAACGCCCTTCGACAAGCTCAGGGCTACGGGAAAAGAGGCAATCATGAGCGACCATACCGTCAAGGCCTTCGACGACGATCTCAACCGTCTGCGTGGTCTCGTCTCCGAAATGGGCAGCCGTGCCACCATGGCGGTGGAAACGGCCATGGACGCGCTCAACCACCGCGACCGTGACCGTGCCGCGCAGATCATTGCGGACGACCGCATCATCGACGAGCTCGAAAACGAGATCGAGAAGCTGGTCGTCACCACCATCGCGCTGCGTGCGCCGATGGCCGACGACCTGCGCTCGATGATCGCCGCGCTCAAGATCGCGGCGGTGCTCGAACGCGTCGGCGACTATGCCAAGAGCATCGCCAAGCGGGTGCCGCTGCTCTCCGCCGACCGCTCGGTCGAGGCGATTCCGCTGCTGATGAGCATGTCCGAAATCGCCTGCGAGATGCTGCGCGACGCGCTCGCCGCCTATGCCGCGCGCGACCCGGAGCTGGCCGAGGAAGTCAGCTCGCGCGACAAGTCGGTCGACGATTTCTACAACGCCATCTTCCGCGCGCTGATCACCTACATGATGGAAAATCCGCGCAGCATCAGCGAAGCGGCGCATCTGCTGTTCGTCGCCAAGAATCTGGAACGCGCTGGCGACCATGCCACCAACGTGGCCGAGATGGTCTATTTCACCGCCACCGGCCAGCACATGGACGAGCGCGAAAAAGGCGACGATCCGGCGGAAGGCTGAGAAGGAGCGACGACCATGGCCCAACCCGACATGCTGCTGGTGGAAGACGATGCGGCGCTTGCCGAACTGGTCGTCTGGCATTTCAGCCGCGAAGGCTTCGCGATCCGGCACACCCCCAATGGCGAGGAAGCGCTGCTGTGGGTGCAGGAAAAACTGCCCGACATCATCCTGCTCGACTGGATGGTGGAAGGCCTGTCGGGGATCGAGCTGTGCCGCCAGCTCCGCCGCAATTCGGATACCGCCAACGTCCCCATCATCATGCTCACCGCGCGCGGCGAGGAGGAAGACCGGGTGCGCGGACTGGAAACAGGCGCGGACGATTATGTCACCAAGCCCTTCTCCCCGCGCGAGCTGGTCGCCCGCGTCACCGCGGTGCTGCGCCGCGTGCGCCCGGCGCTGGCCGGCGAGGCGCTGGTCTATGCCGACATCGAGATGGACACCGTCGGCCACAAGGTGAAGCGCGGCGGCAAGACCGTGCCATTGGGCCCCACCGAGTTCCGCCTACTGCGGCATTTCCTCGAACATCCCGGCTGGGTGTTCAGCCGCGAACGGCTGCTCGACAATGTCTGGGGGCAGGACAGCGACATCGAGCTGCGCACGGTCGACGTGCACATCCGCCGCTTGAGGAAGGCCATCAACATCGACGGCGCGCCGGACATCATCCGAACCGTGCGTTCGGCGGGCTATGCGCTGGATAAGGAACTGGCCTCTTAGAGCGTGATGACCATAGATGGAGTCATCTTTGTCATTCCCGCGAAAGCGGGAATCCAGGGGCGGCAACAACCTTCGCTCTGTTCCGCCCTGGATTCCCGCCTTCGCGGGAATGACACGGGTGGGGTGGTTCAACCTGATGTCATCACGTTCTAAACCATCGTCGCCCCGGACTGGATCCGGGGCCGCTGACAGCGTGGCGCAACCCCGATAGCGGCCCCGGATCAAGTCCGGGGCGACGTGAGGGTTGCAACCCGCGCTGACGCGCGTAATGACGCGGCAACTTAACGCTAACGTCAACGGAGCACCCCTCATGACCATCTCTTTCAAGGACCGCGTCGCCATCGTCACCGGTGCGGGCGGCGGCATCGGCCGCGCCTATGCGCTCGAACTCGCCCGCCGCGGCGCCAAGGTGGTGGTCAACGATCTCGGCGGCGCGCGCGACGGCACCGGCCATTCGGACATGGCGCTGAAGGTGGTCGAGGAAATCAAGGCGGCCGGCGGCGAAGCGATGTCGAACGGCGGCAGCGTCACCGAATATGCGCAGATGGTCGAGATGGTCGCCAAGGCCAAGGAAGCCTGGGGCCGCGTCGACATCCTCATCAACAACGCCGGCATCCTGCGCGACAAGAGCTTCACCAAGATGGACCCGGCCGATTTCGAACTGGTGGTGAAAGTCCACCTGATCGGCTCCGCCTTTGCCACCAAGGCGGTGTGGGACACGATGCGCGAGCAGAATTACGGCCGCATCCTGATGACCTCCTCCTCGACCGGCCTCTACGGCAATTTCGGCCAGGCCAATTACGGCGCCGCCAAGCTGGGCCTCGTCGGCCTGATGAAGACGCTGGCGATCGAAGGCGCGAAGAACAATATCAAGGTCAACTCGATCGCCCCGGTCGCGGCGACCCGCATGACCGAGGATATCTTCCCCGAAGCGGCGATGAACGCCTTTGCGCCGGAGCTGGTCGTCCCCGCGTCGCTGTTCCTGGTGTCGGACGAGGCGCCCAGCAACACCGTGCTCGGCGCGGGCGCGGGCGCGGTGCATGCCGCCGCCGTCACCATGACCCGCGGCATCAAGCTCGACGAGCCGACCCCGGAAGAAGTGGCGCGCCGCTTTGCCGAAGTCACCGACCGCACCGGCGACACGCTGCCGCAGACCGGTGCCGAGCAGTCGATGAACATCATGACGCTGCTCAACAGCTGACCCGATAGCGCCTGACCGGCCTCGCCGGCCCGGCCGGTCAGTCCGGCCGGCCGGCCCGCGGGTCCGGTTCCAGCACGATCGCCGGGCGGGCGAGGCCGGTGAGGCGCGTCATCAGGCGCGGCACCAGCGCATGCGCCTGCGCCCATTCCCAATAGGCGCGATAGGCCGGATCGGCGAGGAGATGCTTCTCCTCGGTCTTGGCGCGCCAGTAATAGACCCCGCTGACCGCGCAGAGCAGCGCGGTATTGCGAAAGGCGGTCAACATCGAGCCGTCCCACGGCAATATCACCAGGCTGGAGAGCCACCAGAAGCTGTTCTTGGCGACATAGGCCGGATGGCGGGTGAAGCGGTAGGGCCCGTGGGTGATGATGCCGCGGTGCGTCAGGTTGGAAAAGCGCAGGCCATAGGCCACCGTCGCCCAGGCATAGACGGCGTTGAGCGTGACCAGCATGCCGCCCCACAGCCACAGCAGACTGGTGTGGCCGGCAAACCAGCCCGCCCAGTCGCCCGCGCCCTCCTGATAGAAGAGCGGGCCGCCGGGGTTCATCAGCACGAAGGGCGGATAACAGGCCAGCGCCGCCACCCACGCCATGCCATAGGGGTTGGCGGTGCGGATATGCGCATCGAGCGGGCGCATGGTCATGATGTAGCCCACGGTCGCAAAATGGACGTCGACCAGATACATCAGGGCGATGCCGAAGACCGCGAAATTCACCGGGTTGTCGATGATGACATCCCAGGGCCTCAGCACGATCGGCATGAAATTGCCGGGGACGATGGAGAGCATGAAGGCGAGGAAGAAGCCCTTCACCACCCAGGCGCGCCAATGCTTCCACACCATCGCAAGATCGGCATCCTCCCCACCGACCAGCCAGCGGCCGAAGTGCCAGGCGGCATCGCGCGGCTCCACCAGCCGCCGGTCGAGCCACAGCACATAGGGGATGGAGAGCAGCACCATCGGCACGATGGCGATGCCCAGCCATTTCATGGCAAAGCCATATTGGCCGACCCAATAGTAGCGCAGCATGACATAGGCCGCCGCAATGATCGCCCAGGTCGCCCACAGGCCGGTGAGCTTGATGCGGGACAGATCCCACGCCTCGGCGATCGGGCGGGCAGGCCCATCCCAGTCGATGCCGGTGGAGGGATTGCGATGGACGCGATCGACGAACAGCGACCACAGCACCATGGCGAGGCCGCAGAAGAAGACGCTGGCGAGCGCGCTATGCTCCCCGTCCATGCTATAGTGGCGGGCGATGAAGAACCAGGCGAACAGCCCCGCCAGCCCGGCCAGGCCGACGCCGCCGCTGACCGCTGAACGCGGGCGCGCCGCATCGCCGGATGCAGGAGCCGCAGGTGCGGGACTGTCGCTGATCGCCATGCCTGTCATCTCGACAGGCTTAGGCGCAATTGGTCAAGGTCAGGTGAATGCGGGCGGCGGGCCATCACCGCCGCCCGCATGCACGGATCAGGCGAAGATGTCGGGCGAGGACCCCTTGGGATCGTCTCCGAAGCGGTTCGGCCCCGGCGTTCCTTCAAGGCACATGAACACCAGCACGACCAGACCGCCGAGCAGCGGGATCAGGCCGATCAGCACGAACCATCCCGACTTGTCCTGATCGTGGAAGCGGCGCACCTGCACCGCGAGCGACGGGATGATGATGGCGAGGAGGAAAAGGGTGGTGATCGGGCCATAGACGCCGCCGACCATGCCGCTCAGCCCCAAAATCCCCTCGACGATGCCCAGCACCACCGCGACGATGAAGATGAACAGCGTGAACATCCAATATTCTTTGCGCCGCGAACGCCCCTGGAAATCGGCGTAGCGTTTCAGCGGCAATGTCATCCATTCCATGGTTCAACCCCCTTGGCATGCGCCCCAACCGGCGCCTTCCGTCGACCCACGGCCTGTTGGCCTGCGGCGCGATGCTGGCCTTGATGGCGACAGGATGCAACCGGCGATTCGCAATAAATGACAAATGCGTGAGAGGTCCGTTTCGCCCCCGATCCTCGTCTGGTCGCACGACTCGTGCGATTCGCCCCGCAAGTCCTGCAATCGATTCGACTCTTGGCCAGCGCCTGCTACCGCGCAGCCAACGTAACGACAGAACAAGTCGGGGGCCGCTTACCGTGGCAATATCGCAAGGCTGGAGGTCGCTCTCCGGCAAGTGGGACAGTCTGTTCCGCGACCATGAGATCTATGTGCGCACCGGCGGCGACGTCCGGTTCCTTCGCCTGTCCGCGAAGCTGCAGCGGCGCGCCGCATCCATCGCGGTTGCGGTCATCGCCTGCTGGCTGCTGGTGACGCTGGCGCTGGTCGGCTGGAACGCATGGGTTGGCTGGCACAACCGCGACGTCGCGGTGCGCGCCGTGCAGGTCGAGGCGGCAGAGGCCAAGATCGCGGCGGAGCGGCAGACCGTCGAAGGCATGGCCGCATCGCTCGACCAGCGGCAGGACTATGTCGAATCGATCCTGAGCACGCATTTCGGCGACGATCCCGAAGCCGCAGCCGCGCTGGCACGCGAGCAGGCGGCATCGGGCGAGGCGGCGACGCCCCCGGCTGCCGACCAGATCAGCCGGCTCAACGCCATTCGCGACCGCCAGCACCGGCTGGTGGCGATCATGACCGGCGCGGTGGAGCGCCGCGCCGCGCGCGCCGAAGCGGCGCTGCGCACCGTCGGCATCCGTCCGGCCTCCGGCACCGCCGCACAGGGCGGCCCCTTCATTCCCGACACGCGCCGCCGCATGCCGGTGCCGGCCGACCCCGCCTTCCGCGCGCTGGCGCTGCAGGTGCAGCGGATGGAGCGGCTGGAAGCGCTGCTGATAGCCCTGCCCTCCAACCTCCCCGCCGATCGCATGGAGCTGTCGAGCGGCTTCGGCTATCGCCACGATCCGTTCAACGGCCGCGGCGCAATGCACGCCGGGCTCGATTTCAAGGGCGCGCATGGCAGCTCGATCCGCGCTGCTGCCGCCGGCCGCGTCTCCTTCGCCGGGCGCAAGGGCGGCTATGGCAATGCGGTCGAGATCGACCATGGCCATGGCATCCTCACCCGCTATGCCCACCTGTCCGGCATCGACGTGCAGGTCGGGCAGATGGTAACGCCCGGGCAGCATATTGCGCGTATGGGATCGACTGGCCGGTCGACCGGCACCCACCTGCATTTCGAGGTCCGCGTCGGCGGCACTGCCGTCAACCCGCGCCGTTTCCTGGAGGCCAACCCCGATGTTCTCGAAATCCAAGCCGATGCCGGCGAGCGAGTCCGCACCCGTGTCGCAGCCCGCTAGAATGGCGACAGGCGCCCGCCACACGACCTTCTCGATCCTCGGGGCGGACGTGATCGTCACCGGCAATATCTCGGCCAGCGTCGACCTGCACGTGGACGGCCGGGTCGAGGGCGATCTGGCCTGCGCCAGCCTGGTCCAGGGCGAGGACAGCCTGATCAAGGGCGCGGTGGTTGCCGAAACCGCCAAACTCGCCGGCACTGTCGACGGCTCGATCGTCGCGCGCGATCTGGTGATCCAGTCGACGGCGCGGATCACCGGCGACGTCACTTATGAAAATCTGACGATCGAACAGGGCAGCCAGGTCGAAGGCCGCTTCAGCCATCGCCGCGCCGGCACCGCTGCCACGCGCGCCGTGACCGACCAGTCCGCGCCGCAGGAAGTGCTGACCGGCCAATAGCTCCTGACCTAGGGTCAGGACCCTAGGCTGTGGCGGGCGTCACAGCGCCGCCCTTTGCATCGGCTAGATACATGCTCCATAATTTGACCGGGGAGCCGGACCGCAAGGGGCGGACGGCGTCGGAGGGAGCAAGACCATGCGCAAGACCATTATTGCATTCGCCGCCACGGCACTGATGCTGGGCGGCTGCGGTTCACTGACCGGAGACAAGGGCGCGTCAGCGGACGAAGGCAGCGCGACTGCCGCAAGCACCGGCGACACGGCCGAGGCCGACGCGCCCAAGGCGGCGGCCAGCTCGCTCGATCCGCTGCTGGCCGATCCGCAGGTCGGCGATATCTGGGCCGCCGATCTCAACCATTTCTCGTCGGTGGATTTCAGCGACGACAACGGCACGCAAAGCGAATCATTCGGTCAGGTCAAGGTCGTCGAGGTATCGCCGGACCGCGTGACCATCATCACCGAGGACGCGGCATGGCCGAACGCGGAAGGCGCCCGCCGCGAGTTGCGGGACCGCAGCGCCGTCATCCGCTGGGATGAGAGCGAGCGTATTCCGGTCAATCGCGCCGATTTCGCGGCGCTGGTGGCCGACGGCAAGATCCTCGAAACGCGGCGCTAAGGGGCAGTCCTGCCCAAACTGAACCGTAGTGCTCAGCTTGTCGAAGCACGCCTGTCGGAGAGGCGTGCTTCGACAAGCTCAGCACTACGGTTCAAACAAAACAGGACAACCTCTAAACTCTACCGGAACGGACTGTTCGCGCCATCGGTCCTGTGCGCGGCGTGTCAGTCGCGTGTCGCGTCCCAGATGTCGAATTCATAGGCAATCGACTGTTCGACCAGCACCTCCCAGACGGCAGCGAGCCGTTCAGGGGGGAGGCCCGCCGCAGCGGCGTGCGCGCTGACATTGGCAATGACCTGCGCCTTGCGCGCCTCGTCGCGCACCGCCGTCCGGTCGGGCTTGATGCGGGCGGCGGCGCGCATGTAGCCGAAGCGGCGCGCGAGCAGCGCGACCAGCTCGGCATCGGTCGCATCGACGCCGCTACGCACTTCGGCCATGGTCGTGCACGTGTCGGGCGCTATCGGCATATCGGTCATGGCGCTGCGCCATAGCGCGCTGGTCGCGCTTGTCGAGCCGGTCCGTTGCGCCCGTCGCCGATCTGTCGCCCTGGGGGCCGGTGTTTGCGACACATGCGCGACACTTATGTCCCTGACCTGACAGGCCAATTCAGGAACCCCTCACAAGCTGGCGCGTAGAAACGCAATGGTCAGGGCAACCCCCCTTACCCCTGACTATTGGAAAGGAACATGCCATGAAGAGCAAGTTGCTCACGGCGAGCCTGATCGCCGCAATGCTGGTCCCGGCGACCGCCGCGACCGCCCAGAACCGCGAATATCAGCGCGATACCCGCGAAATCCGGCAGGAACAGCGCGACGTCCGCGAAGCCCAGCGCGATCTCGACCGGGCCCGCCGCACCGGCGACCGCGACGATGTCCGCGATGCCCGCAGCGATGTACGGGAAGAACGGCGCGATGTCCGCGAAGCCCGGCAGGATCGCCGCGAGGACTGGCGCGAATATCGCCAGCGCAACCGCAACCTCTATCGCGCCCCCGCCTTCCGCGCCCCGTTCCGCTACCAGCGCTTTGGCGTGGGCTCGTCGATCAACGCCCGCTACTGGGGCGACGGCTATCGGGTGAACAATTACGCCCGCTTCCGTCTGCCGCAGCCGGGCCGCTACCAGCGCTATGTGCGCCACTATAACGACCTGCTGCTGGTCAACACCCGCACCGATCGCGTCGTGCGCGTCTACAACGGCTTTTACTGGTAATCCGCGTTCGGCAAGGAGAGCCGATGGCCCCGGAGGAGCAATCCTCCGGGGTCTTTTTGTGCTAGGCGAACATGCCCCGCCGGTGCGAGGCGAAGATGCTGGTGACGAGGCTGGCGAGCAGCAATGTCACCATCGCGGCAAGCGGGGACAGGGCCGGGGCAAGCGCATAGGCATTGAGCACCGCCCAGCCGCCGAACAGTAGCGACACCAGCCCCGATTGCAGTGCGCAGCTTTCGAGTGTCGCCTGTCGCCACAGCTCGTCCATATGGATATAGGTGCGCCAGCCCAGCCATTGTTCGGCGACCAGCAGCAGGGCCGCGACCGCCAGCGCCGGGGCGGCAGGCAGGCCGTTGAAGATGACGAGCAGGATCAACCCGGCCTGGCAGGCCACCGACAGCGCCGAAAGCCGGAAACTCGCCATCATCGCTGGTGCCGGATCGGCATCGTCGAGCTCCATTGCGCGCTGCGTGGCGCGGCGCGAGCTGCCCATCACCAGCACGAACAGGCCCACGAAGAGCAGCAAGCCGGCGAGGAGCAGGGCCACAAACGGCCCGATGCCGCCGATCGCATCGATGCCATTGTCGACGGCTTCGTCACCGAACAGCAGTTCGACCAGAAACACGCTGCTGCCGCCGACCACCGCACCGACGGCGGCGGAGGCGAGCCAATATTTCCAGCCCTGCTGCGATCGCGGCACGAACAGCCGGTCGATCAATCGGTCATTCCAGCGCGGAGAGGCGCGCTGTGGTTCCTGCGTATCGCTCATGCATCATCCTCCGGCTGCCAGTCATCGAGGAAAATGTCCTGCGCATTGACCCCGAACAGCTTGGCAAGGCGCAGCGCCAGCGGCAGGCTGGGGTCATATTTGTCGGTTTCGACCGCGTTGATCGTCTGCCGCGAAACACCGAGCCGCGCTGCCAGCGCCCCCTGCGACCAGCCACGGGCTTCCCTCAGTTCGCGCAGGACATTCTTCATGGCGCAGTCTCTATGTAAAGAACTCTTGTCAGTCAAGAACTCTTTACAGGCATCGCCCGATCAGGTGCGACATAGGTCAGGATGAATCAGTTTGCCTCTCAGTCGCCATCGTCGCCCCAGATGGCATCGCGCGCCACATAGCCCCGGCGGCCGAGCACATCGAACAGGCACCAGCCCGGCGTGCAGTCGCTGATCCGGCCGATGACGCCCTGCTCCGCCCGGTAAGCGACCGGCGCGCCGGCATCGGGCGCGGCGCGCAGCGGCGTCTCGCTTTCGGTGACGATGGCGGTGCGGCGGCCGGTGATCAGGCTGCGGTGCATCCAGCCGGTGGTGCCATCGGGTTCGCGCACCAGGCGCCAGTCGTCATGCAGCCGCAGCACCTTGAGCGGCAGGCCCTGCCGGCGATATTCCCACATCGCCCGCATCTCCTGCGAGGGACCGCGGCGCATGATGGCACGGGTGGCATCGATCGAGGCCCAATAAGGCGGCACCTGGTCCTGCGCGGACGCGCCGCCCGGCCCGATCGCGGCGACAAGCAGCGCGGCGATGCCGATCGTCAAAGTCCCGCGTTGCCGCACCTGCTGCTCCCTGCTCCGGATGATCACCATCCGTTTTGCTAACAGACCAGCGCCGGGCGGCAAAGGCTGCATCGCATGGTAAGCGATTCATCAAGGGTTGCGAGCTAAGCCGCTCCGCCATACCCCCCATCCCGAAAGGCGATGCCGCGTGTCGATTGCAAGATTGTCTCCCATGTTCGCCGCCGTGGTGCTGGCGGCCTCTCCGGCTCAGGCGGCGACGCTGATCGTTCCTGACAGCGGCGATACCGGCTGGCTGCTCGCCAGCCTGCTGATCGGGCTCGGGGCATGCGTGCCCGCGCTGCTGCTGATCTTTTCCGCCGCCTATGGGCGGGGTGCCTCAGAGCGGATGCTGCCTGCCAGCATTGCCGGCATGGCGCTGGTCACCCTGCTCTATTTCCTGGTCGGCTACAGCCTGATGTTCGATCTGGTCGCAGCAGGGGCATTGAACGGCGTGATCGGCGGGGGCACCAACTGGATGCTCAACCTGATGGGTACGTTGCGCGAAGGGACCAGCGTCGCCGAAACCGGTTTCGCCCTGTTCCAGCTCGGCTTCGTGCTGGTTGCGGTGACCCTGCTGAGCAGCGCGCTGGCACCCCGCGCGCGGCCCGGCTGGCTGCTCGGCTTCACGGCATTGTGGTTCCTGCTGGTGCTGGTGCCGGTGTCCCGCTGGATCTGGGGCGGGGGCTGGCTGGCCGAATGGGGCGCACTCGATACGGGCGGCGGCCTCACCATCTTCTATGCCGGCAGCGTCTCCGCGCTGGTGGCGATGGCGATGGTCGGCACCGCAGAGGGCGATGACGCGCCTGTCGATTCGGCGCGGTTGCTCGGCGGGGCGGCACTGCTGCTGCTCGGCCTGCTGGCCTTCACCGGCGGCGCGACGCTGGGCGCGGGGGACAATGCGGCGGTGGCCATGCTGGCGATGCTGACCAGCGCCGCAACCGGTGCCGTGGCGATGGGCGCCGCGCGCCGCTCGCTCGATCCGCAGCCGCTGGCGCTCGGCCTGATGGCAGGCACGATCGCCGCCCTCACCGCCGGCGACGGGCTGTCGATCGGCGGCGCGTTCATCACCGGACTGCTGGGAGCGCTTGCGGCGGCCATCGCCCCGCGCCTGATGCCCAAGCGCCTTGGCTGGCACGACAAGGGCGATGTCGTCACCATGGTCGCTGCAGCGGCCAAGAGCGGCGGCTTCTTCGCGGCGATCTTCCTCGCCTTCGTGCCATTCGGTGGCAGCGGCTATCCCGACGGGATGGGGATGATCGACCAGATCATCGCCCAGACCATCGCCATCGCTGCCATTGCCGGCTGGAGCGTCGTCGGCACCGCCATCGCTGCCCTGATGATGGGCATGGTGGTGCCGATGCGCCGCGCCTGAGGCTGGCTCAATCCCCGGTGAGGATGCGGTCGACCAGCTGCTTCACCGTGGGGGTGAAGTTGTTCGAATAGAAGGGGTCCTGCTTGAACATGTAGGCGGCGTGGCCGGCGAACATCAGATTGCGGTCGATGTCCCCGCCATGCGCGATATCCTGCAGGGTCTTCTGGATGCAGAAGCTGCGCGGGTCGGCGAGGTAGCCGGTGGTATAATCGTCATGGTCCTTCCATGACGAAAAGCCGCAATGCGACAGGCAGCCCATGCATTCCTGCTGATCGGTGTGGATGGTCGCCCGCTCCTCAGGGGTGACGAACACCAGCGTATCGTCCGGCGTTTTCAGCGCTTCGGTATAGCCATCTGCCATCCAGCCCTGCGCCGCCGCCACGCTCTCGGGCGCGACCCAATATTTCTTGCGGGCAATCTCCAGCCGCTGCGAATTCACCCCGCATTCGACCCTGCCGAACGGAATCTGCCGCTGCGAGCGGGCTTCGAGATTGCGCAGGAACGGATTGCGCACCGCAGAGGAATAGAAGCCGGTCGGCGAAAAGCGGTGCAGCAGCACGTCGCCGGGTTCGATGGTGCGCAGCGCATCCTTCCACCCCTGCGGGATCGGGCTTTCCTGCGTCAGCAGGGGGCGGGTGCCGAACTGGAAGGCGATCTGACCGAGCTCGGGATTGTCGATCCAGTCGCTCCAGTCGCGCAGGTACCAGACGCCGCCGGCCATCACGATCGGCACGTCTTCCGACACGCCTTCGGCGCGCATCGTCGCGCGCAGCGCGGCAACGCGCGGATAGGGGGACTGCGGCACCAGCGGGTCTTCCGCATTGCTGAGGCCGTTGTGGCCGCCGGCCAGCCACGGATCCTCATAGACGACCGCGCCCAGCCATTCGGGCACCTTCGAATAGGCGCGCTTCCACAGCGCGCGGAAGGCGCGGGCGGAGGAGATGATCGGGAGATAATAGACGCCGTGCCGCGCAGCGATCTCGCTGAGCTTGTAGGGCATCCCCGCGCCGCAGGTGACGCCGGTGACCAGCCCGCGGGTCTGCGACAGCACGCCCTCGAGAATCGGCTGTGCGCCGCCCATTTCCCACAGCACGTTGATGTTGATCGCGCCTTCGCCGCCGGCAATCTCATGCGCGCGCTGGACCTGCGCGACCGCGCCCTTGATGCCATAGGCGATCAGCTCGTCATGCCGTTCGCGCCGGGTCTGGCCTTCGAAGGTTTGCGGGACGGCGTTGCCATCAGCGTCGTAATGATCGGCATTGACCGCGCTGACCGTGCCGATGCCGCCCGCTGCGGCCCAGGCACCCGAACTGGCATGATTGGTGGCGGACACACCCTTGCCGCCTTCCACCAGCGGCCACATTTCCCGCCCGCCATAAACGATGGGCTTTACCCCTTTGAACAATATCTCGCTCCCTGCGTATCCGTCTCGCGCGGCGCTATAGCCCCGCTATCAAAAAATTGCGCTGCCTATTTCGGCGGGCCGGTCAAGGCCGCGGAATCGATGCCCAATGCTGCTGCATATAGGGAGGCGTAGCGCCCGATCATCACCCGTTCGTCGAAATCACGTCGCGCCGCCGCTGCATTGGCCGCGCCGATGCGGCGGCGCAGCGCCGCATCCGCTGCAAGAGCGGAAAGTGCCGCGGCGAGGGCCGGGGCACTGCGGTCGACAATGAAGCGGGCATTATCGGGCGCGACCATCGCCGGCACGTCTCCCACCGGCGGCGCCACGATGGGCAGGCCGGCAGCCATGCCTTCCATCACAGCGATCGGCTGTTGTTCGGAGAGCGATGACAGCGCCATGATATCGAAATGCCCGACATAGCGGTGCGGTTGCGCCAAGAAGCCGGGCAGCAACAGCCGGTCCGCCACACCCAGCCGCTGCGCGGCAGCCGCAATCGCTTCCCGCTCCGGGCCTTCCCCGACAATCACCAGCCTGACGTTGGGCGGCGTCAGCGCCAAGGCCTCGACCAGCAGGTCAAGCCCCTTGACCGTGCGCAAGCCCGCCACCGTGCCGATGACGACATCGCCGGGCCGTTTCACCAGGCCCGGGATGCTGCCGGCGCTCGGCCGGGCATAGCTGGCCACGTCTATGCCGTTGGAAATGCGGGTGACCGGCAGGCGGCGGCCCCAGGCGCCGTAAGCGGTCCGCTCGAGCAGATGGCTTGGCACCACCACCGCCGTCGCAGTGGGCAGCGCGGCGCGGCGGAAGGCGTTGCGACGCCAGTCGAGCCCGTTTGCCTCATCGGCATTGAACCCGTCCTCATGGTGGATCAGCGGCGGCAGCGGCATCATCCGCGCCAGCAACCGATGCGCCATCACCGCATCCATCGCCCCCCAATTGTAGCTCAGCACCAGATCGAAATTCTGCATGTACCGGGCCAGCGCCAGATAACGGCCCGGACCCGGCTTGCCATGCAGGGCCGGCGCGCGACCCTCGACAGGAAATTCCGCCCAGATCCCTGCGGCAATGGCGGCACGCGCGCCCAGTTGATCGGGCATCGCAGAGATGATGCTGTGCCGCGCAGCCGCGCCGAATGCATTCATGAGCCGCACGGCGCGCGCTTCCTTGCCGCCGAGACTGAATGTCGAGTGGCAGTGGAGGATGTGGACTGGCGGGCTCACAGTCCGGCGAACAGCGCGTCTATGGCCGCAACCGCCTCGGCTTCATCCAGCGTCGGCGCATGGCCGACGTCGGGGATGGTGACGAGGCGGGCATGCGGCAACCGCGCCGCCATCCGCTCGGCAGATCCCGCCGCCAATATGTCAGACAGCGCGCCGCGCAGGATCAGCAGCGGCACATCCTTGAGCGAATCGAAGGCCGGCCACAGATCGACCCCGGCCTCCCCGCCCGGCAGTTTGAAGGGCTGGGCGATATTGCTGTCATAATCGGCAATGATCCGCCCTTCGCGGGTCAGGCGGTGGGTGCGCTTGGCCATCACCAGCCAGTCTTCCAGCCCCCAGCCGGGGTAGACGTGACTGTTCGCGGCCGCGATGGCGCGCGCCGCATGCACCCAGGTGGGATGGTTGCTGTTCTGCCCGACATAGCCGCGAATGCGGTCGAGGCCCGCGGGGTCGAGTTCCGGCCCGACATCGTTGAGCACCAGTGCCGCCACCCGGCCATGCTGGGTCGCGGCTATCAACATCGCGACGATCCCGCCCAGCGAGGTGCCGATGACGGCAAAGCGCCCGATGTCCTCGCTCGCGAGCAGCGCCATGACATCCTGGACATAGGTTAGCGGCACATAGGTCATCGCATCGCGCGCATAGCCACTGTCGCCACGGCCCCTGAAGTCGACGGCATACACCCGGCGATGGCGGGCGAGATGCGGTGCGATGCGATCGAAATCGCGCGCGTTGCGGGTCAGCCCCGGCAGGCACAGCACAGGCATGGCCGAGGTATCGGCACCGGCGGGCGGATCATAGACGCGGGCATGCAGCCTCAGGCCATCGTTCGACCACCAGACCAGCTTGCGCCATTCCGCGCTTTCCCCCGGGATCGCCTGCGTTGCCATGTCCGCCAGCTATCGCCACAAGCGCCCCATGACGCAAGCCCCAGACGCCCGCCACGATCCCGCGATTCTGTCGATTGCGGACTTCCTTGCCGACCCGGTCGAGGCAGCAGACTTTCCCGAGCACATCCTGCGCTGGCGCAATGACCGCGCGGCGGCCGAGATCGGTCTCGACGGACTGGGCGATGACGAGTGGACCGAGAGGTTCGGCCGGTTCGTGCCCTTTGCCGGCAATCTGCCCCAGCCGCTGGCGCTGCGCTATCATGGGCACCAGTTCGGCAGCTACAATCCCGATCTGGGCGACGGTCGCGGTTTTCTGTTCGCGCAACTGCGCGATGGCGACGGGCGGCTGATCGATCTGGGCACCAAGGGCTCCGGGCAGACGCCCTGGAGCCGGTTCGGCGACGGGCGGTTGACGCTGAAGGGCGCCGTGCGCGAGTTGCTGGCCACCGAGATGCTGGCCGCGCTGGGTGTCGAGACCAGCCGGACCCTGTCCATCGTCGAGACCGGCGAGGCGCTCCACCGCGGCGATGAGCCTTCCCCCACCCGGTCGGCGGTGCTGGTGCGGCAGAGCCACGGCCACATCCGCGTCGGCAGCTTCCAGCGGCTGGCCCATCTGGGGCTGGCCAGCGAGATGGAGCGCCTGCTGCGCTACTGCCTGCGCCATTATGTCGGGATCGACGCCGGGCAGGCTGCGAGCATGACGGTGGAGACCGCCGCCGCGACATTGGTCGGCTTCACTGCCCGCCGCTGTGCGCGCACTGTCGCCAGCTATATGGTGGCGGGCTTCGTGCATGGGGTGCTCAATACCGACAACATCAACATCACCGGCGAAAGCTTCGATTATGGCCCATGGCGGTTCACGCCAAGCTGGGATCCCGCCTTTGTTGCGGCCTATTTCGATCATGGCGGGCTCTATGCGTTCGGCAGACAGGCGCAGGTGATGCACTGGAATGTCGGGCAGCTCGCCGTTTCGCTGCGACTGCTGTGCGAGGCCGAACCTCTGGTCGCCGCGCTCGAGGATTTCGCCCCGGCCTATGAGGCAGCGATTGCCGAACGCTTCTGCTGGCGGTTGGGGGTGAGCAAGGCCAGCCCGGAGCAGGATAGAGCGCTGGTGCTGGCTGGCGAGCAGGTGATGCGCGCCGAGGGCGGGTTGATCGACGACTTCTTCGTCGACTGGGCCGGAGGAACGGTGCCGGACGGAGCACCGAGCGCCGAACGCGCGGCGCTGGTCGACGCGCTGGGCGGACGCCGAGCGGTGCGCGGATCATGGTGGACCATCGTGCCGCCACAGTCGCTGGCCATCGAAGAGGTCGAAACGCTGTGGGCGCCCATCGCCGACGCAGACGACTGGCAGCCGCTACGCGACAAGGTGGCGGCGATCAGGGCGATGGGGGCAGCGCTGGGCTGATGATAGGGAGGTCGACCGCCGTCAGTTGCGACGACGGCGGCCCTCCTGCTGTGCCGGGGCGGGCGGTGCCGGCGGTGCCGCGCCATCGGTGCCGAGCGGCTGGATGGTAGCCAGCGGCTGGGGGCTGATGCCGATGCCGTACAGGCGCCAGCGACCATTGACCCACTGATAATAGAGCTCGAACCCCACTGCAGTCGGACGCAGGCCGAAATAGCCGCGCACGCCGAAAGCGCCGTTCTCGATCTGCTGCGGCGTGCCGACATAGGTCGGGGCCAGCAGTAGCGTGTTGGAAAGGTCGATGCGGCTGGCACGGATCGGCGCGAATATCTGCGCGAGCCGGGCAGGATCGTTGAGCTGCTGGAAACTGGGCGCTGCCATATCGCGCAGCACCGAATAATTGCCCGAAACATTGGCCTGTTCGACCGCGATCATCGTCGACCAGATCAGCTTGGCCATTTCGAGCTCGGTCGGAACCGGCGCGATCGAGGGGGGCGGCGGTGCCGCCTGCGCGCGCACGACAGCCGGACTGGCCATCGCTGCCAACGCGAAGAAAACGGCCGGGGCGAAACGCCCCGGCCGAACCATTTTCGACAAAATCGAAATCATGCTTACCACGCGATCTGGAACCCACCGCGAGCGCCGACTTCGCCGCTGTTGATACCGACGCCGACGCCACCACCGATGGAGGCGTTTTCGCCGACGCGAGCGGTGAAGGCAAGCGAACCGGCGGTGCGATCCGAATAGTAGCCGAAGCCACCCGACAGCGCGAAGTTGGTACCCGCCGGCAGGGCCGGGGATTCCATCGCCAGCGCCATCGCGACGCCTTCATAGGCGACGCGGATGTCGCGACGGTTGCGCTCGGTCAGATCGAACAGCGTTGCAGTCTGGCCCTGCAGGGTCAGGATCTGCGCGGTCTGCGTGGCGTTGACGGCTTCGATCGCGGTCGCACGGGCAGCCAGCGTGTTGTCACCGGCGATGCGTGCAGCGATTTCCGCGTTGAGTGCGGTAACCGTTGCGAGGCTGGCGACCGACGGGCCGCGGCCCATGGTGCCGCTGGCATCGGCGGTCAGCACGTCGACGCTGCCGGTCTGCGCGGCGGTCGAGGCGGCGAGATCGCCGATCGTCACCGAGCTGCCGGCCCCGCCGATCACCACCTGGTTGGCGCGGGTGGTGGTGGCACCGGTGCCGATCGCGGTCGAATTGGCCTGAGCCGCATTGGCACCGAAGCCCAGCGCGGTCGACTGAGCGCCGCCTGCGTTGGCCTGACGACCGACGGCGGTCGACTGGACACCGCTTGCGACGGCCTGGTGGCCCGAAGCGAGGCTGAGGTTGCCGGTAGCAGCAGCCTGCCAGCCGAAGGCCTGCGCGCCGGTGCCCGAGGCAACCGATTCGGCACCGACCGAGGTCGAGTGGAAGCCGGATGCATTGGCGAGCTGACCGATGGCCACCGCGTCTTCGTTGGTGGCACGGGCCTGATCGCCGATGGCGGTCGAGGTCGTGCCGGTCGCGACCGAGTCGCTACCATAGGCAACGCTGTTCGCGCCGGCGAGGGCACCGATGCCGGTTGCAACACCGCGGTTGCCGGTCGCCTGGGCGCCTTCACCGATGGCGATGGCCTGATCCGCGGCGCTGGCGATGCGGCCGACAGCGGTACCGCCGGCACCGGCCGAAGCCTGGGTACCGAGCGCAGTGCCGTCGACGGCAGCGGTGGTGTTGTTACCGACGGCGGTCGAACGATCGCCGTTGGCGCGGGCGTTGTCACCGAAGGCCGACGACTGGGCGCCGGCGGCAACCGCCTGACGGCCGGCGGCAACCGAGAGGTTGCCGGTGGCAGCGGACTGCCAGCCGAAGGCCTGCGCGCCGCGACCGGTGGCGTCCGATTCGCCGCCGACGGCGGTCGAATGGAAGCCCGAGGCCGTGGCGAGGTCACCGATGGCGACCGCGTCCTCGTCCGTGGCTGCCGCGGCATTGCCGATGGCGACAGTGGTCAGGGCCGAGGCGGTAGCGCCGGTGCCGACAGCGGTAGCGCCGATAGCGGTAGCATCCGCGCTCCAACCGAAGGCGGTGGCACCGGTGCCGATGGCCGAGGCTTCGCCACCGACGACGGTGGTCGAGTTGCCGACCGCACGGGTGCGGACCGCGCCCTGATCGTCACCACCGATGGCGACCGCGTCGAGGCCGGCTGCCTGGGCGTTGACGCCGATGGCAATGGCACTGTTTTCGGTTGCTTCAGCATTGCCGCCGATGGCGACGGTCGAGGCCGCAGCAGCGTTGGCGCCGTTGCCGAGTGCGGTGGCCAGCGTGTCCGACGCACGCGCGTCGGAACCGATGGCGGTCGAGAGCGGGCCGGTGGCAAGCGAAGCGTCGCCGACAGCCGTGGTGCCGACACCGCTGGCGGTGGTACCGCCTTCACCGACGGCGACCGAGCGGTCACCGCTGGCGACGGCATCGACGCCGAAGGCAGCCGAGCTGACGCCGGTAGCCTGCGCCCCGGCGCCGACGGCAGTCGAGCCAGTGGCAAGCGCGCCGGCACCGATCGCGGTCGAGCGGTCAGAGAGCGCGGTGGCACCATTGCCGACCGCAGTCGAATCGGCTCCGGCAGCGTTTGTTGCGCCACCGACAGCCACTGCGTTGGCCCCCGTGGCGCTTGCAACGCCATTGCCCTGCACCTCGAAGCTCAGTAGCTCGGTTTCGGTAGCGGTAAGCCGGACATCCAGCGCAGCTTCTGCGGCAAGTGCACGCGCCTCTTCAGCATCGACATCGGCGATTCGCGCGGCTTCCTCAGCGTCGACATCGGCGATTCGCGCCGCTTCCTCGGCATCGACATCTGCGATACGGGCAGCTTCTTCCGCGTCGACATCGGCAATCCGGGCAGCCTCTTCTGCGTCCACATCGGCAATCCGGGCGGCCTCTTCGGCATCGACATCGGCGATGCGGGCTGCCTCTTCGGCGTCCACGTCGGCGATACGCGCGGCTTCCTCGGCATCGACGTCGGCGATGCGAGCGGCTTCCTCGGCGTCGACGTCGGCGATGCGAGCGGCTTCCTCGGCGTCGACATCGGCGATGCGGGCGGCGGTTTCAGCGGCGAGCGCAGCGGCTGCAGCGGCGGCGGCCGCGTCAACCTGGCCGACATTGGCGGCATCGGTCGGGGCGGTGCCGGCGGCAACGTTGGTCACGCGGCGCTCATTGCCGGCCGTGCCGACCGAGACGGTGTTGGCCTGATCGGCCACCGAGTTGGCGCCAATCGCGACCGAATCGGTTGCCGTCGCCTGGGCACCATGGCCGAGCGCGACCGAGCTTTCAGCGGTCGCGCCGCTCAGGCCGCCGATGGCGGTCGAGCGCGGGCCGGTGGCCTGGGCGCCGGCGACGCCATTGGCATCGCCACCGATGGCGACCGATTCAGCGCCGGTTGCCGAAGCGACCGCACCGATCGCGACCGAAGCGTTGTCGGTGGCCGAAGCCTGACCGCCCACGGCCACCGCGCCACCGCGCGACGCGAGCGAGTTGGCGCCGATGGCGACCGTCACGGTGTTGGAGGCGGTTGCACCGAAGCCCGAAGCTACCGAGAGGCCGCCGGAAGCGACCGAGCTGGTGCCGAGTGCCGAGCTGTTGACGCCCGACGCGGTCGAAACCGCACCGACAGCGGTGGAGTTGGCACCGGTGGCCTGCGCGCCGTAGCCCGTTGCAGTCGCGCGATCAGCCGTGGCGTCCGAATCGGCACCGACCGCGACAGTCTGGTTGGCGTCGGTCGCATTGGCATCCTGACCAAGCTGGGTGGTCTGCGGGCCGTTGACGGCGAGCAGATAGCAGTCGCCGCCAGAGTTGCTCTGCACGCCCGCAGTAACGCCGGGTCGAATGACGCAGTTCTGCGCGGAGGCGTCAGTTGCCATGAACATCAGTGCCATAGCGCTGATGGAGGCGGAGGTTGCGACCACAGTCTTGCCGTTCAACAGGCGACGCTGAGCGGCCGTTGAGCGCTTGGAATATGTACCAGCCATTTCGAAACTACCCCTATGCAATGACGTGCGGAATCATGCCCGCCGCCTAACCTCTGCGACCCTGACGCGCCTCTCGCCCGGAGGCGTCGCCGGAATTCCCGCCGGGAAACTAGCAGCGGAACCGCAGTTGGCAACGAAATAATGTCGCATCATCGTTAACCGATGCGCGCTTGTGTTGCGGTGTGGTTACTGCGCTTTGCTTCGACCGCAATATCGCCCTATGGAAGCAATTCTGATCAAGAGACGCGCCCGCTGATGCACCGGCCAGCGTCCGTTTCGGGGATGGCATGACGAGCGAACTGGTTTCAATCGATCCGGCGACCGGCGGACAGATCTGGCGCGGGATGCATGGCGACGTCGATGCGGAAGTATCCCGCGCGCGCACTGCCTGGCCCGAATGGGTCGCCATGCCCTTCTCCAAGCGGGTCGACCTTATCAAGCGCTTCGGCGAGCGGCTGAAGGCAAACACCGAGCCGCTGGCAACGCTGATCAGCCGCGAGACCGGCAAGCCATTATGGGAAGCACGCACCGAAGCGGAGAGCGTGGCCGGCAAGGTCGATATCTCGGTCAAGGCCTATAGCGAGCGCACCGCGCAACGCCGCAGCGATGGCGCGATGGGCGCGCGCACCGCGCTGCGCCACAAGCCGCACGGGGTGATGGCGGTGCTGGGCCCCTATAACTTCCCCGCGCACCTGCCCAACGGCCATATCGTTCCGGCGCTGCTCGCGGGCAATGCAGTGGTGTTCAAGCCATCCGAGAAGACCCCCGCGGTCGGCGAGATGCTGGTCAGGCTGCTGCACGAGGCCGGCGTGCCGGAGGGTGTGCTGCGGATTGTGCAGGGCGGGCCGGACGAGGGCAAGGCGCTGGTCGGCCATCCGGATATCGACGGCGTGCTGTTCACCGGGTCGGCACGCGCAGGCATCGCCATCAACCGCAGCCTGGCTGCCCGCCCCGACAAGATCGTGGCGCTGGAAATGGGCGGCAACAATCCGATCGTCGCATGGGACACGCCGGACCTGCGCAGCGCTGCCACGCTGATCGTGCAGTCGGCGTTCCTGTCCGCAGGCCAGCGCTGTTCCAATGCGCGGCGGCTGATCGTGAAGGACAGTCTTGCCCCGCAACTGCTGGCCGAAGTGAAGGCGATGGCAGACCGGCTGATCGTAGGCGGTCCGTTCGACGATCCCGCGCCGTTCATGGGGCCGGTGATCGACAATGAGACCGCCGACGGGCTGCTCGACAGTTTCCTGTTCCTGATTTCCAATGGCGGACAGGCGATCCGCTTCATGACCCGTCCGAGCGAATCGCTGCCGTTCCTGACGCCGGGCATCGTCGATGTCACCAATGTCACCGAACGGCCCGACGTCGAGCTGTTCGGGCCGCTGCTGCAGGTAGTCCGCGTGCCCGATTTCGACAGCGCCATCGCCGAGGCCAATGCCACCGCCTATGGCCTGTCCGCTGCGCTGATCGGCGGCAACCAGCGCGATTACGACATCTTCTGGGCAAACATCCGCGCCGGCGTGATCAACTGGAACAAGCCGACCAACGGCGCATCCTCGGCGATGCCTTTCGGCGGGGTCGGCCTGTCGGGCAACCACCGGCCGAGCGCCTATTATGCCGCCGATTATTGCGCCTATCCGGTCGCCTCGACCGAGGCCGATGTACCGCGCGCGACCATCGGCATCGGCCTCGCCAACGAGAATTGACATCGGGTACCTTTCCCGCGGCGGGAAAGGTGCTGATGGTCTGCATAGCCACGCTATCACCCCTGCAATGCATCCTGCCTTGGGATCGTAACGCAGCGGGCGCACATGCGGCATCATGACTGCCGAAACATCATCCCATCCCGGCACCGTCTATCTGGTCGGCGCCGGTCCCGGCGCTGCCGATCTGATGACGGTGCGCGCCGCGCGACTGGTCGCTGCGGCCTCCATCATCGTGCATGACGGGCTGGTCGATCCCGAGATCCTGACCACGGTGCGCGCCGACGCGCGTTTGATTTCCGTCGCCAAGCAGCGCAGCCGCCATTCGATGGCGCAGGAGGACATCAACGCGCTGCTGGTGAGCGAGGCGCTGGCAGGCAACGATGTGGTGCGGCTGAAAGGCGGCGATCCGTTCATTTTCGGGCGTGGCGGCGAGGAGGCCGAGGCATGTCGCGCTGCCGGCGTGCCCGTAGAGGTCGTGCCCGGCGTGTCGGCCGCGCTCGCCTGTGCCGCGCAGGCCGAAATGCCGCTGACCCACCGCGACAGTGCCAGCGCCGTCACTTTCGTCGCCGGCCAGTGCAAGGGCCTGAGCGATCAGGACTGGTCGGGCCTTGCCGGGCATGGCCGCACGCTGGTGATCTACATGGGCATCGCCACCGCGCATGACATTTCCGAAAAGCTGATTGCCGACGGCGTCGACCCGGCACTGCCGGTCGCGGTGCTCGAAAGCGGCGGCCGCTCCGCCTTTCGCGCCAAGCGCAGCCTGCTTGCCGATCTGGGCGCCATGGTGGCGCGGGAGCGGATCAAGAGCCCGGCACTGCTGGTGATCGGCGACGTCGCGCGGCGCGGGCTGGCGGATGATGCGCTTGCTCCACTTTTCTCCGCCAGCCCTGAGCGTGTCGAAGGGCAGTTTGCGGTCGAGAGCCGTCCTTCGACAGGCTCAGGACTTACGGTTTTGGGGGCAAGCAATTCATGAAAATTCTTACCGGTAACAATCTTGGCGACGGGCGCGTAACGTGGTGGACCGGCAGCGGCTGGTCGATCCATGTCGAAGACGCCGTCGATGTCGGCGAGCATGGCGAGGCCATTGCCGCCGAGGAAGAGGGCGCACGACGGGTCAACGCCCCCTATGTCATCGACGCCATCGCCACGCCCGAAGGCCCGCGCCCGGCGCATATCAAGGACCGGGTGCGCGCGCTGGGCCCGACCGTCCGCCCCGACCTGACCCTCAAACCAGCCGACCCGACCGCGGGCGAATGGGTGATCTGACATGTACAAATATGACGACTATGATCAGGCGATCGTCGACGCCCGGGTGGAGGAGTTCCGCGACCAGGTGGCGCGCCGCGTCGCCGGGGAGATGAGCGAGGACGAGTTCAAGCCGCTGCGGCTGATGAACGGCCTCTATCTGCAGCTGCATGCCTATATGCTGCGGGTCGCCATTCCCTATGGCACGCTGGACAGCCGGCAGATGCGGATGCTCGCCCATATCGCGCGCAAATATGACCGGGATTACGGCCATTTCACCACGCGGCAGAATATCCAGTACAACTGGATCAAGCTGGAGGAGTGTGCCGACCTGCTCGCCGACCTGGCGTCGGTCGAGATGCACGCCATCCAGACCAGCGGCAATTGCATCCGCAACATCTCCAGCGATCAGTTCGCCGGCGCGGCTGCAGACGAGGTGACCGACCCCCGCCCCTGGGCCGAGCTGCTTCGCCAGTGGTCCAGCTTCCACCCCGAATTCAGCTACCTGCCGCGCAAGTTCAAGATCGCGGTGATCGCGGCCGAGGAAGATCGCGCGGCAATGCGGCTGCACGACATCGGCATCCGGATCGTCGAGAAGGACGGCGTGCATGGCGCGGAGGTCTATGTCGGCGGCGGCATGGGCCGCACCCCGATGATCGCCCCACTGATCGGTACATTCGTGCCGATCGAGGATCTGCTGAGCTATGTCGAGGCGTGCCTGCGGGTCTACAACCGCTATGGCCGGCGCGACAATATCTACAAGGCGCGGATCAAAATCCTGGTCCACGAGATCGGTGCGGACGAGTACCGCCGACAGGTCGAGGAAGAGTTTGCGCATGTTAAGGCGCTGGGCATCGACCCGCCGCGCGCCGAGTTCGACCGCATCGCTGCCATGTTCGCGCTTCCCCCTCTGGCTGCGGACGCCAGCGATGCGGTCGATCTGTCCGACCCGGGCTTTGCCCACTGGGTCAGCCAGAACAGCCACCCGCACAAAGTCCCCGGCCATGCCATCGTCACCATCAGCCTGAAGGCGGTGGGGGAAATACCGGGCGACGCATCCTCTGCGCAGATCGACCTGATGGCCGATCTCGCCGAACGCTACAGCCACGACGAGCTGCGCGTGACGCACAGCCAGAACATCGTGCTGCCGCACGTCGCCAAGGCCGACCTGCGCGCCGTCTATGATGCGCTGGTCGGTGCGGGCCTCGCCACGGCCAATGTCGATCTGGTCAGCGACATCATCGCCTGCCCCGGCCTCGACTATTGCAGCCTGGCCAACGCCCGCTCGATCCCGGTCGCACAGAAGATCGCGCAACGCTTTGCCGATGCCGACCGGCAGCGCGACATCGGCGAGCTCAAGCTCAAGATCTCGGGCTGCATCAACGCCTGCGGCCACCATCATGCCGGGCACATCGGCATCCTCGGCGTCGACCGGAAGGGCACGGAAAACTACCAGCTGCTGCTCGGCGGATCGGGCGCGGAAGATGTCAGCCTGGGCAAGATCATGGGCCCCGGGTTCGACGAGGATGGCGTGGTCGATGCGGTCGAGAAGGTGGTCGAGCGCTATCGCGAAGTCCGCGAGGATGGCGAGCGTTTCCTCGACACCTATCGCCGGGTCGGCATGGACGTGTTCAAGGAGGCTGTTTATGGGTGAGCTGCGTTTCCGCACCGATGAGGCGCTCGAGCAGCCGGCGGTCACGCTCGACGCCTTCCTCGACCAGACCAACGCCACTGCCGTCAGGCTCGAGCCGGACGACGACGCGCGCGCGCTGCTGCCGCATCTCGGCCGCATCGCGCTGATCGAGATCGCCTTTCCCAAATTCCGCGACGGGCGCGGCTATTCCTCCGCCCGCATCCTGCGCGAGGCGGGCTATACCGGAGAGCTGCGCGCCGAGGGCGACGTGCTGGTCGACCAGATCGGCTTCATGCGCCGCTGCGGCTTCGACAGCTTCGCCCCGGCCCGCCCGCTCGACATGGCGGCGGTGGAGCGAGCGCTGACCCGCTTCGATCATGTCTATCAACCGGCGGCCGACGGCGCGGTGCCGGTGTGGAAGCTGCGCCATGGCTGAGCTGCGCCAGCGCGACCGGATCGCCCTGCCCCCGCGCGCGACCGCGCAGGACGTGATCCGGCTCAACAACATGTTCCGCGGCGGGACGCCGCACGATGTGTTGCGCGCGGTGCTGTGCGACCGCATCGCCGGCGACGTGGCGCTGGTCTCCTCCTTCGGGGCGGAGAGCGCGGTGCTGCTGCACCTGGTGGCGGCGATCGACCCGGCGACGCCGGTGTTCTTCCTCGATACGGGCAAGCATTTTCCTGAAACGCTGGCCTATCGCGATCTGCTGGAGACAAAGTTGGGGCTGACCCGGCTGATCACGCTGCACCCGGACGAGGCCGAACTGGCCGCGCGTGACGACAAGGGATTGCGCTGGTCCTATGACCCTGACGGCTGCTGCGACCTCAGGAAAGTGCGGCCGCTGGAACGCGCGCTGGCCGGTTTCGATGCCACTATCTCCGGCCGCAAAGCCTTCCAGTCGGCGACGCGGGCCAATCTGCCGCATTTCGAGATCGATGGGGCGACGTCGCTGCTCAAGGTCAATCCGCTGGCGAGCTGGACCAAGGCCGATCTCGATACCTATGTCGCCGAGCATGCGCTGCCGGCGCACCCGCTGGTGGCGCAAGGCTACCCCTCCATCGGCTGCGCGCCCTGCACATCCAAGGTGCTGCCGGGCGAAGACCCGCGCGCCGGGCGCTGGCGCGGTTGGGACAAGACCGAATGCGGCCTGCACGGCGAAGTGACGCCGCTGCCCACCAAGCCGGGCGAAGAGCCGGTATTCTGAGTGCAGCCGTCACTTTGTGACGTATCGCCTTTGCGGTCGGCTTGCCGTATCGCAAGCGAGACCTATGGGGAGTTCCGTCATGCGCCGTCTCGTCACCGCCGCCACCCTCGCTTTCGCCTCTGTCGCACTGACGGCATGGCCGACACCGGCGGCGCAGGCCTCCCTCGCCCAAGGCGCGCGGGCGCCCGAGTTCACCGCGCCGGGGGCGCAGGGCGGGCGGCGGATGACGGTGTCCCTCAGCAATGCGCTGCGCCGCGGGCCGGTGGTCCTCTACTTCTTCCCGCGCGCCTTCACCTCCGGCTGCACCATCGAAAGCCGCGCCTTTGCCGAGGCCATGCCGCAGTTCCGGGCGGCAGGGGCAACGGTGATCGGCATGTCGGGCGACGATGTCGATACGCTCGCCCGCTTTTCCACCGAGGAATGCCGCAGCGCCTTCCCCATGGCGTCGGCAAGCAGCAACCTGATCGCGCAATATGACGTGGCCCTGCGCCCCGGCATCACCACGCGCACCAGCTATGTCATCGCCCAGGACGGCACCATCGCCCATGTCCATAACGACATGAACCCGAACGACCATGTCCGCGAGACTCTGGCGGCGGTGCAGCGACTGCGCGCGCGCCGCTAATCGATCCGGTCCGACACATAAATTGCAGATGATGCGACGGACATTATTGCCGTTCGCACGGCTTTGTGCACAAGCGGCAAGTACAAAGTCGGGGAATATCAGTGCTCGTCGGAATCGATCTGGGAACCACCAACAGCGCCGTCGCGATCTGGCGCGACGGCCAACCGCAACTGATCCCCAATAGTCTGGGCGATCTGTTGACGCCGTCGGCGGTGAGTCTGCTCGACAGCGGCGAAATCGTTGTCGGCATGGCCGCCCGCGAGCGGCAGGCGACCCATCCGGCCCAGACCGTGACCGCATTCAAGCGCTACATGGGCACGATGCAGGAAGCGAAGCTCGGCAAGAAGGGCTATCGCGCGGAGGAATTGTCGGCGCTGGTGCTGTCCAGCCTGAAGGCCGATGTCGAGGCGGCAACCGGCGAAACGGTGACCGGCGCAATCATTACGGTGCCGGCCTATTTCAACGACCGCCAACGCAAGGCGACGCGGCGCGCCGGGCAACTGGCCGGGCTGGATGTGCGGCGACTGGTCAACGAGCCGACCGCCGCCGCGCTGGCCTTCGGCATCCAGCAGCGCGACGATCATGAGCCGTTTCTGGTGTTCGATCTGGGCGGCGGCACCTTCGACGTATCGATCGTGGAAGTGTTCGACGGCATCGTCGAGGTGCGCGCGTCGGCCGGGGACAATCGGCTGGGCGGCGAGGACTTCAACCAGTTGCTGGTCGACCTGGCCCGCCGCAAGCTCGACGTCGCGGTGCTGGCGCGCAACGACGATGCGATGCTGGTCGACGAACGGCTGCGGCAGGCAGCGGAAATCGCCCGCCGCGCGCTGAGCGATGCGGACAGCGCCACGATGCGGGTGGTGCTGGGCGGGGCGCAGCATGAACTGACCATTACCGGCGACGAGTTCGAGGAGGCCGCCAAGGAGCTGATCGCCCGCCTGCGCGACCCGGTGCTGCGGTCGCTGCGCGACAGCAGCATCCGCGCCGACACGTTGTCCGACGTGGTGCTGGTGGGCGGCGGCACGCGCATGCCGGTGGTCCGCCGCGCGATCACGCGCATGTTCGGGCGTTTCCCCAACAGCACCGTCCACCCAGACCATGCCGTCGCGCTCGGCGCGGCCGTTCAGGCAGGTCTGGTCGAGAAGGATGCGGCGCTCGACGAAGTGCGGCTGACCGATGTCTGCCCCTTCACCCTGGGGGTCGATTCGTCAGAGCGGGACCAGCATGGCAAGCTGCACAGCGGCCTGTTCTCCCCCATCATCGACCGCAACACCCCGATCCCGACCAGCCGGGTGGAGATGTTCAGCACTGTCGCCGACAACCAGAAGCAGGTCGAGTTCGGCGTCTACCAGGGCGAGGCGCGGCTGGTGGCCGGCAACGTCAAGCTGGGCCAGATCCGCATGAACGTGCCGCCCAAACCGGCCGGCCATGTTCGCATCGATGTGCGCTTTTCCTATGACAGCTCGGGCCTGCTGGAGGTGGATGTGACGGTCCCCGAAACCGGGCAGACCCGCAATCTCGTCATCGCCGACCAGGAAGAGGATATGGACGATGGCGAGCTGGCGCGCCGCCGCGCGGCGCTTGCCAAGCTGAAGGTCCATCCGCGCGAGCAGGACGCCAATGCCGCCATTTTGGCCCGGGCGCAGCGCCTGTACGAAAGCTTCATCGGCGATCGGCGCGACATCATCGGCCGCTGCATCCTGGCGTTCGAAGCTGTGCTCGACAAGCAGGACAGCCGGTTGATCGAGGCGGCGCGCACCGAGCTCGCCGACCAGCTCGATGAGCTGGAAGGCGAGCGCTATCTGTGAGCCGGGTCTTCCCCTGGAGCCTGCTCGGCATCGACGCCGACGCTGACGAGCGCGCGATCCGCCGCGCCTATGCCACCAGGCTCAAGGCGATGGACCCGGACAGCGACCCGGCCGGTTTCGAAAGGCTGCGGAGTGCGCGGGATCGTGCCCTGGCTCTGGCGCGCAGCCGCGCCGCCGGCGAGACTGAGGATGAAGCGGCGTGGGACGATTGGGACGATGCGCCCGTGCGCACGGAGTGGGACGGCGAGGAGACTGCCGGCCCGACCGGTGACGGCGTCGGCCTGGCCGACGGCGATGGAGCTGGCGATGTGCCGCTGCCAACGCCGCCGATCGATGGCTATCCTGTCGATCTCGGCCCGAAAACGCTCCCGTCGCTGACCGCGCCGTCGATCGCCGCCAGGGCAACGGATGATGCCATTGTCGCACCCCCAGGCGAGGAAACGCCTTTGCCGCGCGCGACGGGTGACCTGGCCATTGCGTCTGGCCGCCCCACCCCAGTCGACCTGCGCTTCACGCTTGCCGCACCGCAGCTCGACCGGCCGTGGCATCAGGAGGGAACCGTCACCCCGCAATTGCTGGCGCTGACGGTCGACGGCCGGCTGGAGCAAAGCCAGGACGCGCTCTACCGCCTGCTGATCGCGGCCGACCCCAATGTCGCGCTGTCGATCGATGAGGAGAGCGCGATCGGGCGGCATCTCGACGTGGTGCTGGCTGCACAGGCAGAGATGGAGATCGGCCGCGCCGCGGATCTCGAGCTTTGGCTGGCCGAGATATTCGCCCGATCCACCCCGCGCTCGCACCCTTTCGCCCAGCGGCTTGCCGACCATTTCAACTGGCGCGCCGAGGCCGGTAACCTCAACCAGCCGCGCTCGATTGCCTGGCTTACCGATCGCGCGCTCGCCTTCGATTTCCGCGATCGCGTCACCCAACCGACGAACAAGGGCTACAAGGCGTGGATCGAGCTGACCACGCCGGCGATGGAAGGCACCAAGCGCGGCCGGGTCAAATATGTCCGCGAATTGCTGGACACGGTGCGCAGCCAGCACCCGATCCTCGAAAGCGAGTTCGACTGGCATCGCGTGAGCCTATGGGAACGCGCGCCGGCCGCCAGCTCGGGCGGTGGCGGCACCAATTGGTGGGTCGTCATCCTGCCGATTCTGTTCATCCTCAGCGCCATCGGCCGGCTCGGCGACTCCGACCGGCCATATGACAGCGACCGGATCGATCGCGAACAGGCAGCGGCCGTCGATCTGGCGGAATTCGACGACGAAACGCTCCGCCGCGTCACCATCGACGATGCGCTGCGCAGCGTCGGTGGCGAGGCATTGACCATCGAGATTGTCGAAGCGCGCAAGCCGCTGATCATCGAGGAACTGGATCGCCAACTGGTTGCAGGCAAATCCCGGTTCCGGGCTTTGCGCAATACCGAAAGCGCGCTGGTGCAATCGCTCCACCAGCGGCTGCGCGGCGGGCTGTCGACGGCGCCTTGGCGGCAGCTACGCGATTATCGCGCTGCGCAGGGGGCGATGCTGCTGCGGCTCAAGGAGCGCAATCCTGCCCGCTGCTTGGAGTTCTATTCCGGCGAGTCACCCGGCGTCGGGATGGATGTGGCCGACCTGCTCGATCCGCTGCAGCGCGCGCAGGCCGGGATCATCCTGTCTACCGACAGGGTCGAAGCCACGGCGGAGGGTTCGAGGCAATTTTCCGCATCGACGCGCATCCTCGACCTAGCGGCGGAGCGTGCCGGGATGAGCCGTGACCGCCTGCTTGCCGTCATCGCCGGCACCGGATCGGAGACGGAAAAGTGCATGGCGCTGGGATCGCTGATCGCAACGGCCGCCGCAGGGCCGCGCGAGGAAACCGAGGAAACGCTGCGACAGTTGTGAGCGCTCAGGCCGAGCGCTTGACCAGCGCCGAGCGTTCGCAGGCGCAGACGCATTCGCCGCGCTGGTTCCACATCTCGTGGCGGAAGGTGACGATGCCTGCCGTGGGCCGGGACTTGGAGTCCTTGAGGCCGATCACCTCGCTCGTCGCGCGCAGCGTATCGCCCAGAAACACCGGCTTGGGCATGACCAGCCGGTCATAGCCGAGATTGGCGACAAGCGTGCCCAGCGTCGTATCGCCGACGCTGAGGCCCACCATCAGGCTGAAGGTGAAAGTGCCATTGACGAGGATCTGCCCGAACTCGCTGGCTCTGGCTGCCTCGACATCGATGTGCAGCGGTTGCGGATTGTGGGTCATCACCGAGAACATGAGATTGTCGGTCTCGGTCACGGTCCGGCGGATCTCATGCTCGATGCGGTCGCCGATGGTCCACTCGTCGAAATGCCTGCCAGCCATGCGAAGGGTCTCTTTTCAATCCGCAGCCCTGAGCTTGTCGCAGGGCGTATCTCGTTACTGCACTACGCCCTTCGACACGCTCGGGGCTACCGGGAATCCATTCCGTCTCAGCTGAGCCCCGTCAGCATCCGCCCGGCGGTCGACCCGCCGTCGACCGGGATGACCGCGCCCGAGATATAGCGCGCGGCATCGCTCGACAGGAACAGGCAGGCGTCGGCGATTTCATCCACCGTGCCCATGCGGCCGAGCGGGACGCTGGCGTTGACCCGCGCTTCGGCCTCAGGCGTCGGGGCGAGACGGGCCATGCCCTCGGTGCCCTGGATCGGGCCGGGTGCGACCGAATTGATGCGGATCCCTTCCCGTCCCCATTCCATCGCGAGGCAGCGGGTGATCATGTCGACCCCGGCCTTGGCGGCGCAGACATGCACTTGCAGCGGCATCGCGATCCAGGCCTGTGCGGCGGAGATGTTGATGACGCTCGCCCCCGGCTTGGTCAGCGCGTCATAGCTGGCGCGCATGACATGCCAGGTGCCGAGCGTGTCGATATCGGTGACCGTACGGAAGCCCTTGGCGCTGATCGCGGTGGCGGGCGCCGGGAAATTGCCGGCAGCGCCCGAAATCAGCACATCGATGCTGCCGCGTTCCGCGACATGTGCGTCGACCGCCGCCTTGACCGCATCCCAATCGCGCACGTCGAGCGCGAAGCCGAGCGCGGGGCTGGTGTGCGACAGCGCCGCACGCGCAGCCTCGACCTTGTCCGGATTGCGGCTGGCGACCGACAGGTTCGCACCCGCCGCGGCAAAGCCGTGCGCGATGCCCAGATTGATGCCGCTGGTGCCGCCGAACACGAAGACATTCTTGCCGCGAAAATCGAAGGTCGGTCGGGTCATGGCTGCTCTCCCTGCTGCTCAGCGTCTGAGCCGGGGGGATTAGGTCGTAAACTCATAAAATGCACGTTCGAGGCGGCGAAATGGCGAAGATATCGGGTTCAGGTGGCCGCCGCGGGTGGTGGTTCCACCTGCAAGGCCGCGTGGGCCCGAGATCGAAGCCATTTCACCGCCCCGAAGGGGTTCGACCCATTTTGTCCATGGCTGCGTCGGCAAGTCTTGAAATATCGACATATTCCTTCGCCTTGCCTCCTTGCCCTGAACAAAATGGCCTCGAACCTCGAACGCGCATTTTATGAGTTTACGACCTAGACCAGTGCCGTGAATTTGACCACCGCCGTGCCCGGCATCGGATCCGGCGCGCCGCCAAGGCTGTGCCGCAGCCGCATCAGGGCGAGCCCGAGATGGTTGCCGCCGCTGCCATCGGCATTGTCGCTCCAATAATGATCGCGGCCTGTCGCGCTGTTATGTTCCAGTAAATAGGCGGAACCCGTGGCGAGGAGTCCGGCCGCCAGCGCGGCGTCGGCAAATTTGGCGGCCAGAACCGCATCCATCCCGCCGTCCCGGCCGAGGCCGGCATAGCCGGGATCGGGCGGCGGGCCGGATTTCTCCAGCTTCCTTTTCTGGCTGAATGCGGCATCGCCGGTCTGGCAAGACGAGAAAAGCTGGCGCAGCGCTGGGTGCGACCACCATTTGAGCGCCTGGAAGGCGGCTTCCGCGACATGAAACGGCGCGGTGGCGCCGGCGACGGTCATCTGCATCTGCACCGGCCAGAAGTTGCCGAGGAAGGGTGCCATATAGACATCGTCCCACGGCGTATTGGAGCCGGGAAAATAGAAGGCGACCAGAGCGGTTGCGGTGCCATCGACCGTGACCGGCTTAGGTATTGGTGCGAAGCCCTGGCTCATCGACATGTCCCCCTGTCGGCGACTCCGCAGATGGAGCCACCGACAGGCTGACACATGTGCCCTGCCGCGACAATCGGCCGGTCAGCTGCAGGTGACGCGGCCGCCGCCGACCTTGCTGTGCGTGCAGGTGCCGCCGCCGGTCACGGTGACGTCGCCCGAGCCCATCGTCGAGACGTCGGCATTGCCGGTCACTGCCAGCGCGATATTGCCCGAGCCGACGATGCTGATGTCGGCGCGCTGCGCGGTCAGCGAAGGGGCGGCGATGTCGCCCGATCCGGCGATGGTCGCATCGACCTCCTCGGCAGTGCCGGTTGCCTCGACCTTGCCCGAGCCGGTGATCACCAGCTCGAGATCGCGCACCGCGACACCATCGAGCTTGATATTGCCCGATCCCGCGACGACCAGCTCGGCCGACTCGCCGGTCAGCGAATCGGCGATGACATCGCCGCTGCCGGCAACGACCACGGTCGAGAGCGTCGGCATGGTGACCCGCACCAGCGCGCTGCCCCTGCCCGACCACTGACCGGAGCGCCGGCGCACTTCGAGCTTGCCGTCGTTGACGCGGATGATCAGCCGGTCGAGCACCTCGTTGCTGCCGGTCGCGGAGACGGCGAAGGCATCGCCCTTGACCACCTCGACCTTGTCCGATCCGGCGGCGATGATGCCTGTGAAGCCGGAGACGGCATAGGTGCGGCTGACGTTGTCGCCCGATCCGCCAGCAGGGGTGCCGGCGACCGCGCCCTTGGTCTCTTCGGCTGCGGCGGCTTCCTCATCATCACCCATATACGCGCAACCGCCGAGCGCCGTTGCCGACAAAGCCAGAGCTGCAACCGCCATCAAACCACGCATAAACTTACTCCTCCAGCGCCCCTTGCTGTATTATTCTTATAATACGCGCCCTAAAATATGGCGTCAAGCAGCGAAGGCACTTGCGCTTGTCCATGTTTCGTATATTCTCGAATTATCGAATCATTGGAGACAGCATATGAAACGACTGCACCTGCACATCAGCGTCGGCGAGATGGAACCGGCGATTGCCTTTTACAGCACCCTGCTCGATGCCGCGCCGAGCGTGGTCAAGGATGACTATGCCAAGTGGATGATCGACGATCCCTGCGTCAATCTGGCAGTATCGTCGCGCGCGCGGGCGAGCGGCGTCGATCATGTCGGCATCGAGGTCGATAGTGCCGACGAGCTCGGCGCGCTGGCCGGTCGACTGAAAGCAGCCGGAGCCGAGACCCTCGATCAGCAGGCGACCACCTGCTGCTACGCCCGTTCCGACAAGAGCTGGGTGACCGACCCGGCCGGCGTTCGCTGGGAAACCTTCTTCACACACGGCGAGACGGTGCATTATGGCGAGGACGTCATCGCCGACGCGGCCGGTACGCCGCCGCCGATGAAGGCCTGCTGCTGATGCAGACCCCGGTCGCGGTGGAGGCGCTGTCGGCGCTGGCGCACGGGCACCGGCTGGCGGTGTTCCGCCTGCTGGTGCGCGCGGGCGAGGAGGGATTGGCTGCGGGCGACATAGCCAGGGAAATCGGCGTGCCGCCCAGCACCCTGTCGAGCCATCTGACCATCCTGGGCCACGCCGGGCTGGTGCAGTCGCGCCGCGATGGCCGCTCGGTCATCTACAGCGCCGACTATGCCGGAATGCGCGATTTGCTCGCCTTTCTGGTCGCCGATTGCTGCGCTGGGCGCGCCGAAATCTGCGGACCGCTGGGCGCATTGGCGGACAGCCCATGCCCGGCCCGCTGACCGACGGGCCGGTCGATCTGCCCCGCCGCCTGGCAGCCGAAGCCATCGGCACCGCGCTGCTGCTGGCGATTGTCGTCGGGTCGGGCATCATGGGCGAGCGACTGGCGGGCGGCAACGACGCCCTTGCCCTGCTGGGCAACACGGTGGCGACCGGCGCGGGGCTGGTGGTGATGATCTGGATGTTCGGGCCGGTTTCGGGCGCGCATTTCAATCCGGCGGTGACCATGGCGATGCTGTGGCGGGGCGCGATCGATACGCGTGCCGCCGCAGCCTATGTCGCCATCCAGATCGCCGCGGCGGCAGCGGGCGTCTGGTTGGCCCATGCCATGTTTGCAGCAGACACCCTGCAGGTCTCCGCCAAGCTGCGCGACGGATGGCCCCAGGCCCTGTCCGAAGCGGTGGCGACAGCGGGCCTGATCGGCACTATCATCGCCACAGGCCGCACCCGCCCCGATGTGACGCCGGTGGCGGTCGGCCTCTACATCACGTCGGCCTACTGGTTTACGGCATCGACCAGCTTCGCCAATCCGGCGGTCACGCTGGCGCGCAGCCTGACCGACAGTTTTGCGGGCATTGCCCCGACATCGGTGCCACTGTTTCTCGCAGGACAGGCATCAGGCACCATCATCGCCGTCATCCTGTTCGGCTGGCTTTTCAGAGAGGACAACCCCGCGTGACCGAACCATTTCCCGTCACCATCTATCACAACCCTGCCTGTGGCACGTCCCGCAACACGCTGGCGATGATAGAGGCTGCGGGATATGTCCCGACGGTAATCGACTATCGCGTCATCGGGTGGACAGCCGAGCTGATCCGGCAACTCTGCGCCGAGATGGGCGTGCGCCCGGCGGCCCTGCTGCGCGAAAAGGGCACGCTGGCCGCCGAACTGGGGTTGACCGATCCGGCCACGACAGACGAGCGGCTGATCGAGGCGATGGTCGAGCACCCGATACTGGTCAACCGGCCGATCGTCGGCACCCCCATCGGCACAAGATTGTGCCGCCCGTCCGAACTGGTTCTGGATTTGCTGCAACGCCGGCCGGCCAGCTTCACCAAAGAGGACGGCGAAGTCGTGGCCTTCCCCCCGGGGTGAGTGCGGGGCGCCGGAAAATGGCGACAAGATATTGGCACATTGTGTTGAATCGGGATGCCTGAATGACCGCTTTTGGCGAGGCAGACGGAGTGGCCGATATGGGGTGGGGAGCGGAATGGCGGCTTTTCGCCTCCATTTGATCCTGAAAGGCTACAGACCCCACTTCGGACCGTCGCTTGACAGCGTGATTGCGACTGGCTCGCCGCAGACTTCTACAGATGGCCCTCCGAGGTGGTTCCAGTGGAACAGATTGACGTGCCATCCGCCTGGGATCATCCGTGAACGATCAATTATGCCGTCCGCTCCACTCGCGCGTGCCGCATCAGCATTGCGCCAGGATGGTGGCTCTTCTCCGGCTTCTAGCGCAGCTCGCCAAGGAGCATTCGATAGTTCCCGATCAACGCCTACGGCTCGACAGGCTTCCTCGTCGTGTTGATCGAGAACATGTGCAACGCCAACCATCAAAGGGATGACTACGCGCGGCCGACCATCCTCTCTGATGTAGCCAGAAACCGCAATCATCGCCCATTCAAGCTTTGGGCTCATATAGAGCGTGGCCTGCCCGGGGCGATGATACCTACCGGCGCTCTCAGGCAAAGGTGGAGCGAGGACGTCGTTCACGCGATCGACGAGGACTGATCTAAAAAATGGCCCGCTGACCTGCCGAAATCGCGGCGTCCGTCGGTTCGTCTCTGTGCGCACATCCATGTGAAAAAGATAGCATGGGAGGCGCTTAGCGCCACGACCGATATGGGGTCGGTTTCTGACCGGCAGAAATATTCCGCGAGCAGGGCAATGCCGTCATGCCGCTTCCGGGATCGCTGTTCAGCCTCGCTCATGACGGCAGTTGGGTGGTTTGCTGAAGGTCCGGAAAATGACTATGTTTTGAAACAGACCCGTTTTTGGGGCTTGAGCGAAGTGAGCGATGCTGGATGAACATGGTCATTCGCGACGAAATTTTTGCTGACCAGCGTGCGATTTTCCAACTCACCAAACGAGCCTTCGCCCCGATGCCGTTCTCCGCTGGTGATGAGCAACACTTGATCAATGCCCTTCGGAACAGTGGCGCGCTCGCGATTTCAATGGTCGCGGTTCAGGGCGAACGAGTGGTGGGGCATATTGCGTTCTCGCCTGCAGAGTGCATCGACAAGAATGACAAGTGGTTCGCGTTAGGATCTGTTGCGGTTGAGCCAGAACTTCAAGGACAGAAAATCGGGAGCGCTTTGATTAAGGCTGGGATACAGCGTCTCAAAAGCATCGAGGCCTCGGGCTGTATTCTCATCGGAGATCCAAATTTCTATTCGAGATTTGGTTTTAAGCCATTTCCAGCCCTTTGCCCGCCGGGTGAGCCGCCCGAGTACTTCATGATACTACCGCTTCTATGTGCTTCGCCCTGCGAAGTGGTGGAATTTCACCCGCTGTTCCATTCCGCCGCCGATGGTGTCGCGCCGCCGGTGGAGGCACCATGACCGGCGTGCGCGCTTTGTGTCCGTTTCGGGGTCGTTAGCGGACAGGCTCCTTCCGGGTTTCGGTCGCGCCGCTGCCAATGGTTTCCATGCGCTCGATTTGCGCCCTGCTGCCCCGTCGCATCGTGCTTGACGCGGGGCTTGGCCTTTCCACCAGCCCGCGGCCAGCGGGAGCAGCCTAGCCCCGGATCAAGTCCGGGGCGACGATTGGGGAGGAGGCGCCGTGGGATCGTTAGCCGCCTGTCGGCTTTTGGTGTCCGGCAACCGCCGGGTCACCGCACGGCGGAACAAGGCGTGGGCCGTCATGCAACCCAAACGCTGCGTCCAGCATCCGCTTGCCAAAAGAAAAGAAAAGGGGCCGCATCGCTGCGGCCCCTCTGTTTTGCGTTTCGCGCTGCGCTCAGGCGGCGGGGGCTTCTTCCACCGCCGCTGCACTGCCGCCTACCGGCGGGTGGAACTGGGGGGCATATTTGTTGAGGATTTCGAGGATCTTGGCCTGGGCGGCCTTTTCGTCGATTTCCTCCATCGCGGCGATTTCACGCGCGAGGCGGCTGCACGCGGCTTCGAAAATCTGCCGTTCCGAATAGCTCTGCTCGGGCTGGTCGTCGGGGCGGAACAGGTCGCGGGTCACTTCGGCGATCGAGATGAGATCGCCCGAGTTAATCTTCGCTTCATATTCCTGCGCGCGGCGCGACCACATGGTGCGCTTGACCTTGGGCTTGGTCTTGAGGATGTCGAGCGCATCCTTGAGGGTCTTGTCGCTCGACAGCTTGCGCATGCCGACGCTTTCGACCTTGCTGGTCGGGACGCGCAGGGTCATCCGCTCCTTTTCGAAGCGCAGCACATAAAGCTCCAGCTTCATGCCGGCGATTTCCTGGTCGAGGATTTCCATCACCCGGCCTACGCCATGCTTGGGATAGACGACATAGTCACCGACATCGAACGCATGCGCCTTGGCAGTCATAAACATCCTTTCCTGTGCGCCCGCGTGGCGGAGACGGCGGAAAGTCGTAAGGCCCGGGATCGGGCGGGTGTCGAATACGGCAGCAGACGAAGGAGCGACGAGGCGCGCATTCGTTGCGGCAAGCTGGCAGGGTTCAGGCTAAGCTTTGCGTAAGCGGCACTTTTCGAGCGACAATCCGGTAGCTTTCCGTCAGGCGGGGTCAGCGCGGGCGATTCCCTCGAGCGGGAACGCGCTGTTGGACTCGTGATTAGCACAATTGTAACAAAAAACCTAGTCCGCCTGCTCCGGTTCCCTCTCCGCCGCCGCCACATCGTCGAGAAAGGCGAGAAAACCGCGTTCGGCCCGGCTGAGGCCGCCGACGGCGCGGGGCAGCCGCGACCAGCGCGGGTCCCACGCCCGTTCGCCCGACATCAGCGCGATCAGCGCGGGATGCACATAGCTTTTGCGCGCCACCGCAGGCGTGTTGCCGAGATGCATCGACACCTGATCGAGCACCGTCTTGATGCGCGCCGCGCCGTCGGCCTCCGCTAACGCCGCAAAGGCGATGACACTGGCATGCCAGGTGCGGAACATCTTGGCGGTGAAATCGCCGCAACATTGCCCCAGCCAGGCGTTGACATCGCCGGAATCGACCGGGTGCCGCACCCCCTCGTTATCGACATATTGGAACAATCGCTGACCGGGCAGATCGCTGCACTGGCGCACCACGGTGACCAGGCGACGGTCGAGGATGGTGATCGACTGCAGCTTGCCGGATTTGCCGGTGAATTCGAGCTTGAGCCGGTCCCGGCCGACGCGGGCATGGCTGGTGCGCAAGGTGGTGGCGCCATAGCTGCGGTTCGATGCGGCATAGGCGCGGTTGCCGATGCGGATGTGGCCGGTGTCGAGCAGGCGCACCAGCGCGGCGATCACCCGCTCACGCGGCAGGCCACGCTGCGCGAGATCGGCTTCGACCTGGCGACGGATGCGCGGCAGCGCCCGGCCGAAGGCAGCGAGCGCGGAGAATTTCTGTTCCTCGGCCGCGGCGCGATAGGCGGGATGATAGCGATATTGGCGCCGCCCGCGCGCATCCATGCCGGTTGCCTGGATGTGGCCGCGCGGACTGGGGCAATACCAGGCCTGCTGATAGGCGGGTGGCAAAGCGATCGCATCGAGCCGCGCGATCGTCGCCGCCGACCGCACCGGCTTGCCGGTGGCGGTGACATAGCGGAACCGCTCGCCCCTGCGCTGGCGGGTCAACCCGCCGGAGAAGCTGTCGACATAGGTACAAGGAGTCAGGAACGGATCGCGCAGCGTGGCCATCCGCGCTGAAAGCATGATGCGGACGGGAGTTCCCGCTCCGCACTGCCGCGCGCAGCTCGGCCCGAACGCGCCGCACCACGCGGTCGGGCGGATTGCACATGGCGTGATTGGCTTATCAGCAGGCGCCGCCGGTCAGCGCCGCGGAGAGATCAGTCGCCTTCGCCGGGCTCGGGCGAGAAATGCGCTTCATATTTGCCCTCGACGCCCTTCCACTCGTCGGCGTCGGCCGGGCTTTCCTTCTTCGAGGTGATGTTGGGCCACTGCGCCGAGAAGCTGTTGTTCAATTCCAGCCACTTTTCGAGACCGCTCTCGGTATCGGGCAGGATCGCCTCGGCCGGGCATTCCGGCTCGCACACGCCGCAATCGATGCATTCGCTGGGGTTGATGACGAGCATATTCTCGCCTTCGTAGAAACAGTCCACCGGGCAGACCTCGACGCAATCCATATATTTGCATTTGATGCAGGCGTCGGTGACGACGTAGGTCATGGCGGTCTAGCTCCCGGTTCGCGGCGGGTGGCAGTTGGCCATCCGCTGTCTGTTCCGCCTTGCTATGCCGCAAGTCACGGCAAGGTCAAGCAAGCTTGGCTTTGTATCGGCTAAATGGCGCCTTCTTCCAGCCCCATGTCGGCGAGACAGGCGGCTGCTTCCTGCGGCGGTCCGCGCCGGGTCGGCAGGGCGACGATCCGCAGCACGCGCACGCGCGGCGGCCCGGGCTGCACCAGCAAAGAGCCCTCGCGCACCAGCACGCTCGAACGTTCGACGCGCCGCCCATCCAGCCGGACATGCCCCGATTCCGCCATCGCCTGGGCGGCACTGCGGCTGCGGGCGAGCCGCAGATACCAGAGCGCCTTGTCGATGCGGAGCGTGGCGTCCAACTGGGCTTTCTCCCCTATTTGTCCTTGCCGAACAGATCGGCGAGGCTGCCGAAAGGATTGTTGATGGGGCGTGCGGACTGGCCGCCGGCGCTGCCCCCGTCGCGCCCGCCGTCCCGCCCGACGCGCCGGCCCTTGCCGTCACCATCGCCCCGACGCCGCTCGTCGCGCTGCTTTCCGGCATTCTTGGCCTGATAGCGATTGCCCGGACGAGCGCCTTCAGGCCGCGGCTGATCGGGCGCTGCCGCCGCCGGCTTGCGAAACGCGGGCTTGCCGGGCGCACCGTCGCGACCCTGACCGGCGCGCGGCGGACCACGGCGGCCCTGCGGCTGGCGCGGGCCCTTGTCCCTGCCCCGCCAGGTCCACCACAGGCCGGCCTCTTCCTCGATGGTCACGTCGCGTGGCGGGGTGACCGTGCGGAAACCGAGCATGCGGTACAGCTTCATCCGGTCGGCCAGCGGCAGGCCGATCGAGCGGGCCAGTTCGGGGTCGATGCGGAAGGCGCCTTCCGGTGCCGGTGCCTCGGGGGTGGCCGCTTGGGGTGCGGCGGGTTCGGGCGCTTCGGCTTCGGTTGCGGCTGCTTCGGGTGCAGCTGCTTTGGGAGCAGGCGATTCAGCCGCAGGCGTTGCCGCCGCAGGTGCTTCGGTGGCGGGCGCTTCCGCAGTAGCAGGCGGCGCTTCGGCCTCGCCAGCGGGAGCGGCGGGTTCCACTGCGGCGGCGGGCGACGCAGCGGCTGCGCCAGCACGTGACCGCTTGGAGCGCGGCGCCGGCTGGGCGGTGGCACGGCGCACCCCGTGCAGATGCAGGGCGACGCGTTCGGCGAGATCGACCCGCAGCCAGAAATCGCCGACCCTGCGGAAACCGATGGTCACCGGCGGCTCGTCCCCGGTCGCCGCGATCAGGTTGATGCCCGGTTGCGGCAGCGGTGGCACCGACGCGCCACGCCAGGCGCCGTCGAGCGCGGCAATCCAGCGCAATGCCCCCGGCTTGAGAAGCAGCCCATGATAGACGTCGAGCGAGCCGACCTTGATGCCGAGCGCGCGCAGTTCGTCCCGCTGGGCGGGGTCCATGCCAGCCAGCGAGCTGTCGACATCGTTGCGCGCGATGCAGCCATAATGTTCGGCAAGCCCCGCCAGCACCGCGCGGATCGCCGGTGTCGCCTCGGGATCGCGGGCGCGGGCGGCGATGGCCAGCAGCGGGCGGATATGTTCGGCCGCGCGCGAATCGATCCACGATTTGAGCCGGGCGATGACCGCGGCGACGATGGCCGGATCGAGCGCGGCAATCGCGGGATCGAGCCCGATGCGCGGCGCCAGGCGGGTGCGGCCGCGTTCGAGCGCGCCGATCTTGCGTCCCTGCCAGTGCAGCTCGGGCGGGCCATCGCCTTCCACCTGCAACGTCAGTTCCGCATCGGCGGCACCGGCGAGCGCGCTGGCGCGCCCGGCCAGCTCTACCGCCAGATGCCGTTCGGCGGCCGCGAGCAGCATCTTGCGATCGCTGGCGCGCGCCGCCGGATCGACCCGGAAAGCGAAGCCTTCGAGATGGCCGATCACTTCGCCATCGACGCGCACCGCGCCATCTGCGTCGACTTGCACGGGCAGGCTGCCTGCGCCCTGCCCGAGGCTGCGCAGCAGCACGGTGGTGCGGCGGTCGACGAAGCGGGCGGTCAGCGCATTGTGCAGCGCGTCGGACAGGCGGGTCTCGACCGCGCGCGCGGCCTCCGCCATCGCCTCGGGCTCGGCCAGCCAGTCCGGACGGTGGGCGATGTAGCACCAGGTCCGCACCTTGGCGATGCGATCCCCGATCGCCTCGACCGTGCCTTCGGGCTTGTCGAGCTCGGCGAGCTGGCGGGCGAACCAGTCGTCATCGATATGGCCGTTGCCCTGGCCAAGATCGCGCCACAGCCGCGCGACCAGGCGGCCGTGCGCCTCCGGCCCCGCCTTGGTGAAATCGGGCAGCGATGCCGCCGACCACAGGCGACGGACGCTGTCCCTGCCCGCCACCAGCGCCATCGCCTCGGCGTCGCCTTCCAGCCGGCGCAGCACGGCAAGGTCGGTCGATTCCGGTGCGGCGCGCAGCATCGCATCGGGCGGAGGCGCTTCGAGCGCGGCGATCAGCGCGGCGACGCTATCCATCGCCGGATCGGGGTTGCGCCAATAGAGCCAGTCGAGCGGCGGGAAGCGATGTTCGGTGATCGCTTCGACCTCCTCGTCGGTGAAAGCGGCTTCGCTGCCGATCGAGCCGAAGGTGCCGTCGCGCTGATGACGGCCGGCGCGGCCGGCGATCTGCGCCATCTCGGCCACGGTCAGGCGGCGCTGGCGGGTGCCGTCGAACTTGGAGAGGCTGGCGAAGGCGACATGCGCGACATCGAGGTTGAGGCCCATGCCGACGGCATCGGTGGCCACCAGATAATCGACCTCACCGGCCTGGAACATCGCCACCTGGGCGTTGCGGGTGCGCGGGGACAGTGCCCCCATCACCACCGCCGCGCCGCCGGAGAAACGGCGCAGCGCCTCTGCGATCGCATAGACTTCCTCGGCCGAGAAGGCGACGATCACCGAGCGCGGGGGCAGTCGCGACAGTTTCTTCGGCCCGGCATAGGACAGGGTGGAAAAGCGCGGGCGGCCGATGATGTCCGCCGTCGGCAGCAGGTGACGGACGACCGGGGTCAGCGCCGCGCTGCCCAGGATCATGGTTTCTTCGCGGCCGCGCGCGTGCAGCAGGCGCGAGGTGAAGACATGGCCGCGTTCACGGTCCTGCCCGATCTGCGCCTCGTCGAGCGCGACGAAAGCGACATCGCGCGGCCCTTCCGCGCCCTTGCTGTCGCGGACTTGGGCGCCGAGCGGCATCGCTTCGGCGGTGCAGAGCAAATAGCGGGCGGATTCGGGCCAGATGCGCTCTTCCCCGGTGACCAGCGCCACCGATTGCGCGCCGCGCGCGGCGACCACCCGATCATAGACTTCGCGGGCCAGAAGCCGCAGCGGAAAGCCCATCATCCCGCTGGAATGGCCGAGCATGCGCTCGACCGCGAGATGCGTCTTGCCGGTGTTGGTGGGACCAAGGACTGCCGAAAGCGGCGAACGGGTGAAGTGCGACATTATGCTCACTCCCTTGCCGCTGGCTGAACCGCGGGCAAGCCTTTTCCTCGTCCGCGATGGGACAGACGCGATGAACGGTTCGCCGCAAGCAGGCCACAGTTTGCAGCGGTTCGTCGCGAAAACCGAAGCGATGGTCGCCACAAATCGAGCCGGGCCCGCGACTTAAATTGACATTAACCAGTGCCTGCCTAGGACCATGACCGAAAATCCGGCGTTGCGCCTCGGCACATCCTCATCCGTGCCGCGCCGCAGCGCCTGGGGGGGCCGCTGGTGTTTCGTACCGCAAAGACCGATCTGCCGCGCGACCGGACCGAAGCCGGGGTGGCGGCGCTGTCGCTGGCGCACGCATTGCCCCCGGTTCCCGAAGCTGCGCCATCGCATGGCTGGTCCGACCGGCTGGCCGCCCTCGCCGATGTCGACTGGGCACCGGATCTTGCCCGCGACATCGGATCGCGCACCTGGTGGCGCGGGGTCGGCACGCTGGCGCTGCTGTGCGGCACCGCCTTTGCATTGTGGCCCGGCATCCGCCCGGTCGAGGCGATGGCCGCGCCATTCAACGAAGGCGACCAGCAGTATGTCCGCGCGCAGGCGATCACGCCGCTGGCGTGGGGGGCCGACACCGGCCGCCGCATGGCGCCCACCGATGCCGTCCAGCCGCTCGCCTTCGCCCCCGAGCGACCGCGCGTCGAGCTGACCGCGACGCTGGGCCAGGGCGACAGTTTCGCGCGGCTGCTCGAACGCTCCGGCGTCGGTGGCGGGGAAGCGGCACGCGTCGCGGCAATGGTTGGCGATGCAGTGCCGCTGAGCAGCATCCCGGCCGGCACCAAGCTCGACATCGTGCTGGGTCGCCGCGCCAAACGCACCGATCCGCGCCCGCTGGAGAGCCTGGCATTCCGCGCCGCGCTCGATCTCAAGCTGGAAATCGCCCGGGCCGGCGACGGCCTGTCGATGGACCGGATCCGCATCGCCATCGACGACACGCCGCTGCGTGTCCGCGGGCGGGTGGGCGGCAACGGCCTGTATCGCGCCGCGCGCGCCGCGGGCGCCCCGGCCAGCGCCGTCCAGAGCTACCTCAGGACCATCGCCGGGCAGATGCCGGTGCGCGAGCTGCGCGCCACCGACGAATTCGACATCATCGTCGCCCATCGCCGTGCCGAGACCGGCGAGACCGAGGTCGGCGACCTGATCTATGCCGCGCTCTATCGCGATGGTCGGCCGCGCCTGCGCATGCTGCCCTGGACCATCGACGGCCAACGGCAATGGTATGAGGCATCGGGCGTCGGCCAGCAGCGCAGTCGCCTGGCCTGGCCAGCCAATGGCCGGTTGAGTTCGGGCTTCGGCATGCGCGTCCATCCGATCCTTGGCTATCGCCGGATGCACTGGGGCGTGGACATCGCCGCGCCGCACGGATCGCCGATCTATGCGGCGATGGACGGCACGGTGGAATTCGCCGGCTGGCGCGGCGGCGGCGGCCGCACCGTCAAGCTGTCGCACGGCGGCAATCTGGGCACCGGCTACCTCCACATGAGCCGCATCGCCGTGTCCCCCGGCCAGCGCGTGCGGCAGGGACAGATCGTCGGCTATGTCGGATCGACCGGCCTGTCGACCGGCCCGCACCTCCATTACGAGGTCTATCGCAACGGCACTGCGGTCAATCCCGCGTCGGTCAGCTTTGCCTCGCGCGCGGTGCTCGAAGGTAGAGAGCTCGCCGCCTTCCGCGCGCGCCTGGCCGAGATGGACCGGGTACCGGTCGGTGCGGCGCTTGCCGCCCCGGTGCGCAGCGGACCCGGGCGTTGAACAAGGCTGTAGCCGCACGCATCGCCGGCCGACGCTTGCCGCGACGCCGCGCATGGGCAATAGCGACAGCGTAATGAGCGCTTATCCTTCCACCCGCCTGCGCCGCACCCGGATGACCGGGTGGAGCCGCGACCTGTTCCGCGAGCATCGGGTGACCCCGGCCGACCTGATCTGGCCGCTGTTCGTCACCTCCGGCGACGAGGCGCAGCCCATCCCCACGCTGCCAGGCGTCAGCCGCTGGCCGGTGGCCGCAATTGTCGAGCGCGCGCGCGAAGCGGTGGCGCTTGGCATCCCGGCGGTGGCGCTGTTCCCCAACACACCGCCCGAGCTGCGCAGCGACAATGGTGCCGAGGGGCTCAATCCCGGCAACCTCGCCTGCACCGCGATCGCCGCGATCAAGGATGCGCTGGGCGACCGGATCGGCGTGATCGCCGACGTCGCGCTCGACCCCTATACCAGCCACGGGCAGGACGGGCTGGTCGATGCACACAACATCGTGCTGAACGATCCGACCGTCGAGGTGCTGGCGCAGCAGGCGCTGGTCTTGGCGCGCGCCGGCGCCGACATCGTCGCGCCGTCGGACATGATGGATGGCCGCATTGCCGCGATCCGTGCCGCGCTGGAAAGTGATGGCCGCAGCGATGTGCAGATCATGAGCTATGCCGCAAAATATGCGAGCGCCTTCTATGGCCCGTTCCGCGATGCGGTCGGCTCGCGCGGTCTGCTGAAGGGCGACAAGCGCAGCTACCAGATGGACCCGGCCAATGCCGAGGAAGCGTTGCGCGAGGTGGAGCAGGATCTGGCCGAAGGCGCGGACAGCGTCATCGTCAAGCCGGGCATGCCCTATCTCGACATCGTGCGCAGCGTGAAGGACGCGTTCGGCGTGCCGGTGTTCGCCTATCAGGTGTCCGGCGAATATGCGATGATCGAGGCGGCCGCAGCCGCCGGCATGGGCGATCGCGACGCGCTGGTGCTGGAAACATTGACCAGCTTCAAGCGCGCCGGATGCACCGGCGTATGGACCTATCATGCGGCCCACGCCGCACGCCTCATCAATGGCTGAGACCATCGTCGAGACCCAGCGGCTGACCCTGCGCACGTGGGACGAGGGCGACATCGCCCCGTTCATGGCGCACCTCAACACGCCTGCGGTGATGCGCTGGCTGGGCGGCGTGGGGGACGAAGCGCTGTACCGCCGCATCTACGAGCGGATGACCGCCTGCCAGGCGGCGCATGGCTATTGCTTCTGGATCGTCGAGCGGCGCGAAGACCGCGCCTTGTTGGGCTTCTGCGGGCTGTTTCGCTGCGAACGGCCGGGCACGCCGGTCGACGGCATGACCGAGATCGGCTGGCGGCTGCGCGAGGACGCGTGGGGCCATGGCTACGCCCGCGAGGCAGCGGAGGCCAGCCTGACACAGGGTTTCGGTGCGCTCGGCCTGGACCGCATCGTCGCCTTCACAGTGCGCGGCAATGCCGCCTCATGGGGCCTGATGCAGAAGCTGGGCATGACTCGCGCCGCGTCGCTCGACCACCGTATCGAAGGCTATGCGCCCGAACTTTCCGACCATATCGTCTACAAGATCGACCAAGAGGACTGGACCCAATGACAGCGACAACCGCCGACAGCACTGCGACCGCCGGGGGGGCGGCACCGCGCTGGCTGTTCACCCTGACCATATTGGTCGGGTCCTTCCTTCTGTTCCTGGTGCAGCCGATGGTGGCGCGCATGGCGCTGCCCAAGCTTGGCGGGGCACCGGCGGTGTGGAACAGCGCAATGCTGGTCTATCAGGCGCTGCTGCTGGGCGGTTATGCCTGGGCGCACTGGCTGGGCCGTTTCAGCCAGCAACGGCAGTTGATCCTGCACGGCGGCCTGCTGGTCGTCGCCATGTTGTTCCTGCCGGTCGGCCTGGCCAGCCTGACGCCGCCTTCCGACGACCAGGTGTTCCTGTTCGTGCCGCTGCTGCTGCTGGCCTCGATCGGGCCGCTGCTGTTCGCGGTGTCGGCGCAGGCACCGCTGATGCAGCGCTGGTTTTCGGTCAGCGCGCCCGATGCCAACCCCTATGCGCTCTATGCGGCGTCGAACCTCGGCAGCTTCGGCGGCCTGATCGCCTATCCGCTGATCGTCGAGCCCAACCTCAACCTGTTCACCCAGAGCTGGGGGTGGAGCGCGCTGTATCTGGCGCTGGTGGCGCTGGTGTTCGCCTGCGGTGTCGCCTCGGTGCGCGCCAGCGGCGGCCGTGCGGCCGCTCCGGCTGCGGCACCGACCTCCGCACCGGTGCCGATGCGGCGGGTGCTGCTGTGGATCGCATTGTCGGCGGTGCCTTCGGGCCTGATGCTGTCGACCACCACCCACCTCACCACCGACATCATGGCGATGCCCCTGATGTGGGCCATCCCGCTCGGCCTCTATCTGCTGAGCTTCAGCATCGCCTTTGCCGACAATCGCCGGCTCGCCGACTTTTTCACGCTGCTGGCGCCGCCGATGGTGCTGTTGGCCGGGGGCCTGGCACTGATGAGCGGCGGCGGGGCCGGCGTGGCGATTGCCGCGAGCAGCCTGCTGATGCTGTTCACCGTCGCCATCTCGCTGCACGCGCGCCTCTATCGCCTGCGGCCGGAGGCGGACCGGTTGACCTTCTTCTACCTGATCATGGCGGTCGGCGGCGCACTGGGCGGGCTGTTCTGCGCGCTGATCGCCCCGCTGCTGTTCGACTGGGCCTATGAGCATCCGCTGCTGGTGATCGCCGCAGCGCTGCTGCTGCCCCTGCCGGCGCTGATCCCGATTGCCGACTGGCTGCGGCTCGACCGGCAATGGCAGCGCATCGTCAGCCTGTTCCTGCTGCTGCTCGCAGCGCTGATCAGCTGGTGGATGACCAAGAACTGGGCCGGCTTCCAGCTCGACAGGCCGATGCAGCTGGCGATTGCCGCGCTGGTGCTGATCGGCATCGTCGGCATCGGCTGGCGGCTGTCGTTCATCGGCACGCTGCTGGCGCTGATGATGGGCATCGGCGGGCTGCAGACGCTGCAGACCAGCCTGGATGGCGCACGTACGCGCAGCTATTTCGGCATCTACACGGTCCGCGAAAATCCGTTGCTCAACACCCGCACGCTGGCGCATGGCACGACCCTGCACGGCACCCAGTTGCAGACCCCCGGCCTCACGAAGACGCCGACCAGCTATTATGGCCCCAACAGCGGGGTCGGCCTCGCCTTCCAGCGCGCCGGGCAGCTCTACGGGGCGGATGCGTCGATTGGCGTGGTCGGCCTCGGCACCGGCACGCTCGCCTGCTACCGGGTGCCGGGCCAGCGCTGGACCATCTTCGAGATCGATCCGGCGATGGTGCATATCTCCCGCGATTCGGGCACTTTCCGCTTCGTGCCTGACTGCGCGCCCAATGTGCCGATCCTGATCGGTGATGCGCGCATCCGCCTGCAGGAAATACCTGCGGGCAGCCTCGACCTGCTGGCGGTCGACGCCTTCTCGTCGGACGCCATCCCGCTACACCTGCTGACCCGTGAGGCGTTCGACGTCTACGCCCGTGCCTTGCAGCCGGAAGGCATCGCGCTGGTGCATATCTCCAACCGCTATGTCGATCTCGAGCCGGTGTTGCGCGCCTTCGAACTGCAGGCAGGCTGGCACGCCATGGTGCGGGACGATGCGCCCGACGCCAATGACGAGCTGCTGGCGCGCACCGGGTCGATCTGGGTGGCAATGGCTCGCGACCAGTCGGCGCTCGACCGGCTGGCAGTAGCCACCGAAGCGGTGCCGAACGGCCGCGGCCAGTGGCGCCCGCTGAGCGACGCCAAGCAACCGCGCCTGTGGACCGACGATTATGCCTCGGTGCTGCCGCTACTCTCGTTGCCGGAATTCAGACAATGATCGATCGGCTCGATGTCACGCTGGTCACCATCGACGGCAAATCGCCGCAGATTGCCGACAGCGCCTTCATCGCACCGGGTTGCCGGCTGATCGGTGACGTGCACGTCGGAGAAGACGCCAGCATCTGGTACAATTGCGTGATCCGCGCCGATGTCGACCGCATCGTCATCGGCGCGCGCAGCAATATCCAGGACGGCAGCGTGGTCCACTGCGACGCCGGCGTACCGACGCTGATCGGCGAGGATGTGCTGATCGGCCACATGGCGATGGTGCATGGCTGCACCCTGCACGACCGGGCCTTCGTCGGCCTGGGCGCCATCGTCATGAACCAGTGCATCATCGAAGGCGACGCGATGCTGGCCGCGGGCGCGATGCTGACCGAGCGCAAACATATGCTGGCGGGCGAACTGTGGGGCGGCCGCCCGGCGGTGAAGATGCGCGATCTGCCGGAAAAAGCGATCATGGGCATGCGCATGGGCACCGCCCATTATGTCGAGAACGGCAAACGGCATCGCGCCGCGCTGGGCGGCTGAAGCGGCGGCCGGCTCAGGCCTCTGGCTTGGCCCGCACCAGCATGGCGATGCCGAACACCGCCTCGATCAGCGCAACGAGGAAGGCCGTGCTCAGCGGCAGAACGTCGCCGACGAAGATCCCCGCCAGCCCGGCGAGCGTGATCGCGGCGGCGAGCGCCCAGTAGGTGCGGTCGCCATACAGCGTCTTGAACGGGAAATAATGGGTGCCGACAGCGATGGCGGCAGCCGGAAAAACCAGTTCCGGCGCGTCGAGCCGCAGGAACAGCCACGCAACGAGCAGCCCGCCGATCATGGCAATGGTGCTTTCCAGCGCGATGCCGGTCAGCCCGTTGCTCGCCGCCTTGCCACGGCCCCGAAAGAAGATGGCAACGACCAGGCTGGACAGCGGAAAGATGAACATGCCGCCGATGAACAGGGCGGCAAAGCCGGTTGCGGTGCCGCTCCGCGGCTCGACAATGGCGGCCATCAGCCATACCGCTGCAGACACCAGCACGCCGGGCGCGCCGCCGACATAGCTGTGGCGGACCTGCCGCTGCGCCTCTTCGATCGTCATCATGCCCGTGCCCCCGCATAGACTGTGTTCTGGGAAGACACTGGACCGCCGAAGGGCCCGCTTCAATCCCTCAACGGCAAACCGCTATGGGTGGCCCCTTCCGCTGCAGTCTTGGGGGGAATGCTGCAGCGGAAGGGGCCGGGGGAGAGCCGGTCAGAAGCTGAAGCGGACGGTTAGGCGCGCGTTGGTCGGCGCGCCGGTCGAGATATTGTTGTCATTGTGGGCGACCGGGAAATAATCCTCGCCGAAGATGTTCTCGACATTGACCTGGGCATCGATGCCGTCGGCCAGCTCGACGAACAGCGCCGCGTCGACGCGGGTGTAGCCGGGCAAGCGGGTGGCGTTGCTGATCGAGGCGAAGCTCGACGACTGGTGATAGACGCCGAGGCCGAGGCCGATACGATCCGACACGTCATAGCGGTTCCACAGCGTCAGCTGGTCGCGCGGCACCTGCGCGACGCTGCGCCCGGCCGGCGCGGCACTGGTCGTGGCGGTGATGTCGGCATCGAGCCGCGCGTAGCCGAAACTCGCCTGCCAGCGGCGGGTGATCTGCCCGACCAGCGACAGTTCGACGCCCGAGGTGCGCTGCGCGCCGGTCAGCACCACCGTGCCCGCCACGGGCCCTGCGGCGCGGGTGTTGCTGCGGTCGAGCCGGAACACCGCGACGGTGGCGGTAAGTGAGGGCGCGATGTCCCACTTTGCCCCGACCTCGTAATTGTCGAACTTTTCCGGCTCCAGGCTGGCGAGGCTGGCGTCGAGCGACAGGAACTGGTCCCCCGACTGCGGCAGGTAGGAACGCGTCCAGCTGGCATAGAGCGAGGCATTGGGCATCGGCTTGACCACCAGCCCGACGCGCGGCGACCACAGATCGTCGGTACGGCTGACCGTCGCGCCGGTGAAGCGGTTGGTGACGGCAAGGTCGAAGCGGTCGTAGCGGACGCCCGCCACCAGATCGACCGCGTCGGACAGGCTGATCTGGTCCTGCACATAAGCGGACCATTGTTCGAGTTCGCTGCGCACCTGGCGGTTGCTGTTGCCCGCGGGGCCGGCGACAAAGAACACCGCCGGGATCGAGGCGGGATCGCGGAACAGGATGTCGGTGCGGCGCCCGGCGCTGGTCAGCACATTGGCGTTCCAGAAGCCGTTGATCCGTTGGTTGTCGGTATCCTGGCTGGTATATTCGCCGCCCACGAGCAGCACATGCTCGATCCCGCCGGTGGAGCCGCGCCATTCGCCGTTGATCTGGCCGATCAAGGTTTCGCGCTGGGTGGGGTCCGAATAGGCTTCAATGCCGATCACCTGGCTGCCGGCAAAGACCCCGCTGGTGGCGGTGCGCACCGCAGTTGCCGGGAAGATGTTGGTGTAGATCTTGTCGTAATGGCCATAGAGCGCCTGCGCGGTCAGCGTGAAGCTGTCGCTGAGCGCGGCGCGCCCGCGGAAGCTGACGACATGCGCTTCGAGATCGCTTTCATTGACATCGGCATCGCCGAAGAAGGCGTCCCGGAAACCGCGCACCGGCCCAGCCGGGGTGGCCAGCGTGCCGGGGAAGGCCGAGGGCACGCCGCGGTCGATGACCCGCTCGTCGCGCACATATTCATAGCCGAGCTGGACGCTGACCCGGTCGGACAGTTCGGCGCCGATCACCGGATTGATGGCATAGCGATCCCCGTCGAAGGCATCGCGGTGATTGTCGAGCCGTTCATAGAAGCCGTTGACGCGCAGCGCGGTGCCGGCCGCCAGCGGCGTGTTGATGTCGAAGCTGCCATAAGCCGAGCCGAAGCTGTCGACTGACAGCGCCCCGGCATAGAGGCTGGTATCGGCCAGCGGCCCCTTGGTGATGCGGTTGATCAGGCCGCCGCCGCCGCCGCGACCGAACACCATCGCGTTCGGCCCCTTGTGCACCTCGACCCGCTCGATGTTGTAGAAGCTGCGGAAATACTGGACGTCGTCGCGCAGGCCATCGACGAAAAAGTCGGCGGTGGAATTATTGCCGCGAATGGTGATCTGATCGCGGTGCCCCTCGCCCTGCCCGGCCGACAGCCCGGGCGTCAGGCGGACGAGATCGGCGACCGAGCGGATCTGCTGGTCGGCAATCTGCTCGGCGGTGACCACCGAAATCGCCTGCGGCACATCGAGAATGGGGGTTGCCGTCTTGGTGCCGCTGGTGGTTTCGATGGTACGATAGCCATCGTCGCGACCGATCACGATGATCGGCTCGCCCTGGTCCTCGAACGCGGCTTCGGTGGCATGCGCTGCCATCGGCGCGGCGAGCGCGGTGGCGAACAGAATCGCACGGGCAGACAGATGGTTGGCAACAGCAGACTTCGACATGGACATCCCCTTCCGAGGCCTGTCCGCTATTGCGAATGGAATGCAATTGCAACCTTTAATGCGAGTGCTTCGCAAAATTAATCGCCGATTACCCGCCCCTCGTCGACCGTCAGCAACTGGGCGCCAGCGGGCATGTCGGCGAACAGCGCCGCTTCCGTCCCCGTCATCCAGATCTGTCCACCGCCGTCGGCCAGCCGGGCGAACAGGGCCGCGCGGCGGGCGGGATCGAGATGCGCCGCCAGCTCGTCGAGCAGCAGGATCGGCCGCTGCCCCCGCGCGCGCGCGACAAGATCGCCATGGCCGAGCACCAGCGACAGCAGCAGCGCCTTCTGTTCACCGGTGGAACAGCGGGCAGCCGGCTGCTGCTTGGCGCGGTGGACAACCATCAGGTCGTGGCGGTGCGGCCCGGCCAGCGCCCGACCGGCACGCTGGTCGCTGCCGCGCGATCGCCGCAATTGCCCGGCCAGTATCGCCGCATCGGGCGCACCGACCGCCGCACCCTCGCCATCGATCAGTGTGATCGACGGCTTGGCGAACAGCGTTTCTTCGCTCGATTGCAGCTCCGCCGCCAGCGCCTGCACCAGACGCAGCCGGGCCGCCCCCAACGCCGCGCCATGCTCGCCCATCTGCGCTTCCAGTGCATCGAGCCAGGCCGGATCGGGCGCGTCTTCGCCTGCCAGCAACCGGTTGCGCTGCCGCATCGCCGCCTCGTAGCGGCTGGCATGGTGGCTGTGCGCCGGTTCGAGCGCCAATGTCATGCGATCGAGGAAACGGCGGCGCTCGCTGGCGCCTTCGACGAACAGCCGGTCCATCGCCGGGGTCAGCCACAGCAGCGCGCACCATTCGCTGAGCGAGAGTGCCGAAGCCTCGGCGCCATTGATCCTGAGCTTGCGCCGCGTCGGCGCGCGCGGATCGACCCCCGTGCCGATCTCCACCGGCGGCAGCGACGGATCGACCCCGGCCAGACTTGCCGCAACCGCGAACGCCGCAGCACCATCGCGCACCATCTCGGTCAAGGGGCTGCCGCGCAGTCCGCGCCCGGGGGACAACAGCGAAATGGCTTCGAGAATATTGGTCTTGCCCGCGCCATTGGCCCCGGCCAGCGCCACCAGCCCCGGCCCGGCGGTCACCAGCGTCTGCCGATGGTTGCGGAAATCGGTAAGGGCCAGGCGAGCAACATGCATCGGCCCTGTGTAGAAGGCGCGACGAGCCGGCGAAACCTCCTTCGTCACGGCGGCGCATACCCGGGAGGATGGCGTCTTTCCCTAGCGATCCTGTGCTGTGGAGGCGCCAAGTGCGAAATACCCCGCAATTGTTACCGACTGTCGGAAATTTTTCCCAACTATCGGTCATTCATGCTGGGGCAAGCTTCCTTTTCACCCCGTCTGGCAACAAGAACTGGCGGAAAACTGCAATTGGCACGGGCTATGCAAAGCTGTTGGCATCCACCGGATGGTCCGGTGAGAAACGCAAAACCAACCAAGGAGATACCCCATGAGCCGCTTCGATTTCAACGCCGTCAGCAGCTACGCCGCCGCCCTCGCCATCGCCGTCTGGTCGACCTCGATGATCTACGCCGCGACGCTGGTTCCCGCTGCTTCTGCTGCCGCTTCGTCGGTCGCCTGATGCACCTGCCCGCAACCCACTCAAAGTCAGGACATGCCATGAACCGTTCTTTCGCCCTCGACCGCAGCAACAGCAAGCTGCTCGGCGTCTGCTCCGGCATCGCCAACAGCTTCAACGTCGATGCCCTGCTGGTCCGCCTCGGCTTCGTCATCACGGTGCTGATGGGCTTCGGACTGCCGATCCTGCTCTACTTCGCCATTGCGCTGCTGGCCGACTGAGCATGACCGCCCAGCACCAGCCTCCCTTCCGGGAGTGCGATGGACCAAAGGAACGCGGCCCGCCCGGCAAGACCCGCGCCGCATCAACGAAAAAGCCCCGCCAGGTCAGATGACCGGCGGGGCTTTTCATATGTGCCGCAACGCGGCCCAGGGGCAGGACCCCAGCCTTACTCTTCGTCGCCGCGATCGATCACCGCGACATCGTCGGTGGTGAAATCTTCACCCACAACCTTGCCGAGCGGATCGTCGCCGATGGCGGCTTCCGGGCCCTGGGCCAGCTCCGCCGCATGCTCTTCGGCCGCGGTCTGCGGGGCGATGAGATGCGCTTCGTTGGACGCGCGCATCGAAGCACGCAGCGCGGCGTCACGGCTGGTGGCCGTCACGCGGATGCGGTTCATCGCCGCACCGGTACCGGCGGGGATGAGGCGGCCGACGATGACATTCTCCTTGAGGCCGTTCAGCGTATCCACCTTGCCCTGCACCGAAGCCTCGGTGAGCACGCGGGTGGTTTCCTGGAACGACGCCGCAGAGATGAAGCTGCGGGTCTGCAGGCTCGCCTTGGTGATGCCGAGCAGCACCGGCTTGCCTTCCGCGGGACGCTGACCCTTGAGCAGCTTGGCGTTGAGCTCGTCCATCTCCTCGCGGTCGACCTGTTCGCCCGGCAGCAGGGTGGTGTCGCCACCGGCGGTGATCTCGACCTTCTGCAGCATCTGGCGAACGATCACCTCGATGTGCTTGTCGTTGATCTTCACGCCCTGCAAGCGATACACTTCCTGGATTTCCGAGACGAGATAGGCCGCAAGCGCCTCGATCCCCAGCACTTCGAGGATGTCGTGCGGATCGGGCGAGCCCGAGACGATGGTATCGCCCTTCTTGACGAAGTCGCCTTCCTGCACCTCGATCGCCTTGGACTTGGGCAGCAGATACTCGACCGCATCGCCTTCCTCGGGAACAATGGCGAACTTGCGCTTCGCCTTGTAATCCTTGAGGAATTCGACCTTGCCGCTGATCTTGGCGATGATCGCATTGTCCTTGGGCTTGCGCGCCTCGAACAGTTCGGCGACGCGCGGCAGACCACCGGTGATGTCGCGGGTCTTGGCGGCTTCACGGCTGACACGCGCCAGCACGTCGCCCGCCGCCACCGTCTGGCCGTCTTCCACCGAGATGGTGGTGCCCGGCGCCAGCAGGTAGCGCGCGGCCTCACCCGACGCATCGTCGAGCAGGGTCAGGCGCGGCTGCAGGTCTTCCTTCTTGCCACGGCTGGTCGAGCGATATTCGATGACCACGCGCTGCGCGATACCGGTCGCTTCGTCGACCACTTCGGTCAGCGTTTTGCCGTCAACGAGGTCCTGGAAGCGGACGACGCCGGGCTGTTCGGTGATGACCGGGCTGGTGAACGGATCCCATTCGGCCAGCCGCTCGCCCTGTGCCACCTTGGCGCCATCGGCGACAAGGATGTTGGCACCATAGTTGAGCTTGTGGGTCGCGATCTCGCGGCCTTCGGCATCGGTCAGCACCAGCTCGCCCGAGCGGGCGAGGCTGAGGCGGCGACCGCGCGAGTCGGTGATGGTCGGCATGTCGCGATAGCTGACGGTGGCGTCCGCCTGCGCTTCGACATGCGACTGTTCGTTGAGCTGCGCCGCGCCGCCGATGTGGAAGGTCCGCATCGTCAGCTGGGTGCCGGGCTCACCGATCGACTGGGCGGCGATGACGCCGACCGCTTCACCGATGTTGACCGGGGTACCGCGGGCCAGATCGCGCCCGTAGCACTTGCCGCACACGCCGGTCTTCGATTCGCACACCAGCGGCGAGCGGATGAAGGCGGTCTGGAAGCCGAGCGCTTCGATGGTGACGATGTGCGCCTCATCGAGCAGCGTGCCGGCCGCGACCACGACCGAACCGGTCTTGGCATCGACCAGATCCTCACCCAGCGTACGGCCGAGGATACGCTCGCCGAGCGAGGCGATGGTCGAACCGCCCTGCACGATCGAGCGCATTTCGAGCAGACGCTCGGTGCCGCAATCTTCCTCGACGATGGTGCAATCCTGCGACACATCGACCAGGCGGCGGGTCAGATAACCCGAGTTCGCGGTCTTCAATGCGGTGTCCGCGAGGCCCTTGCGGGCGCCGTGGGTCGAGTTGAAGTATTCAAGGACGGTGAGGCCTTCCTTGAAGTTCGAGATGATCGGGGTCTCGATGATCTCGCCCGAAGGCTTGGCCATCAGGCCGCGCATGCCGGCGAGCTGCTTCATCTGGGTCTGCGAGCCACGCGCACCGGAGTGCGCCATCATGTACACCGAGTTGATCGGCGCCAGGCGGCCATCGTCGCCCTTCGGCGTCGCGCGGATTTCGTCCATCATGGCGTTGGCGACCTGGTCGCCGCAACGGCTCCAGGCGTCGATCACCTTGTTGTACTTTTCCTGCTGGGTGATCAGGCCGTCCTGATACTGCTGCTCATAGTCCTTCACGAGCGCCTTGGTCTCGTCGACCATGCTCTCCTTGGCCGCGGGGATGATCATGTCATCCTTGCCGAAGGAAATGCCGGCCTTGAACGCGTGGCGGAAGCCGAGCGCCATGATGGCGTCGGCGAACAGCACCGTCTCCTTCTGGCCGGTATGGCGATAGACCTGGTCGATGACGTCGCCGATTTCCTTCTTCGTCAGGAGGCGGTTGACGACATCGAACGGTACGGTGTGCGACTTGGGCAGGCATTCGCCGATCAGCATGCGGCCCGGCGTGGTCTCGAACCGCTTGAGATACTGGTTGCCGGCCTCGTCGGTCTGCGGGACGCGCGCGGTGATCTTGCTGTGCAGCGTCACCGAGCCGGTGTTCAGCGCATGATGCACTTCGGCCATGTCGGCGAGCAGCATGCCCTCGCCCGGCTCACCCTCGCGCTCGAGGCTGAGATAGTAGAGGCCCAGCACCATGTCCTGCGACGGCACGATGATCGGCTTGCCGTTGGCTGGGCTGAGGATGTTGTTGGTCGACATCATCAGCACGCGTGCTTCCAGCTGCGCCTCGAGGCTCAGCGGCACGTGGACGGCCATCTGGTCACCGTCGAAGTCGGCGTTGAATGCCGAGCAGACCAGCGGGTGCAGCTGGATCGCCTTGCCTTCGATCAGCACCGGCTCGAACGCCTGGATGCCCAGACGGTGCAGCGTCGGCGCGCGGTTGAGCAGCACGGGGTGCTCGCGGATCACCTCGTCGAGGATGTCCCACACCTCGCGGCGTTCCTTTTCGACCCACTTCTTGGCCTGCTTGAGGGTCATCGACAGACCCTTGGCGTCGAGGCGGGCGTAAATGAACGGCTTGAACAGCTCGAGCGCCATCTTCTTGGGCAGGCCGCACTGGTGCAGCTTGAGTTCGGGGCCGGTAACGATGACCGAACGGCCCGAATAGTCGACGCGCTTGCCGAGCAGGTTCTGACGGAACCGGCCCTGCTTGCCCTTGAGCATGTCGGACAGCGACTTCAGCGGGCGCTTGTTGGCGCCGGTGATGACGCGGCCGCGACGGCCGTTGTCGAACAGCGCGTCGACCGCTTCCTGCAGCATGCGCTTTTCGTTGCGGACGATGATGTCGGGCGCGCGCAGTTCCATCAGCCGCTTCAAACGGTTGTTGCGGTTGATGACGCGCCGGTAGAGGTCGTTGAGATCGGACGTCGCAAAGCGGCCGCCGTCGAGCGGCACCAGCGGGCGCAGTTCGGGCGGGATGACCGGAACGACGGTCAGGATCATCCATTCGGGGCGGTTCCCTGAATCGATGAAGCTTTCGACGACCTTCAGCCGCTTGATGATCTTCTTGGGCTTGAGCTCAGACTTGGTGGTCGCCAGCTCTTCGAGCAGCGCCTCGCGCTCGCCTTCGAGATCGAGGTTCTCGAGCAGCACGCGGATCGCCTCGGCGCCGATGCCGGCGCTGAACGCGTCTTCGCCATATTCATCCTGCGCGTCGAGCAGCTCGTCTTCGGTCAGCAGCTGGAACTTCTCCAGCGGCGTCAGGCCGGGTTCGAGGACGATATACTGCTCGAAATAGAGCACGCGCTCGAGCTGCTTGAGCTGCATGTCGAGCAGCAGGCCGATGCGGCTCGGCAGCGACTTCAGGAACCAGATGTGCGCAACCGGCGCGGCGAGCTCGATATGGCCCATGCGCTCGCGGCGCACCTTGGTGACCGTGACTTCGACACCGCATTTTTCGCAGACGATGCCCTTGTACTTCATGCGCTTGTACTTGCCGCACAGGCACTCGTAATCCTTGATCGGACCGAAGATGCGCGCGCAGAACAGGCCGTCACGTTCGGGCTTGAAGGTGCGGTAGTTGATCGTCTCGGGCTTCTTGATCTCGCCGAACGACCAGCTGCGGATACGGTCCGGGCTGGCGATGCCGATCTTGATCTGGTCGAACGTCTCGGGCTTGGCGACCGGGTTCATGAAGTTGGTGAGCTGGTTCATATCTTGGCTCCAGTTCCCCTCCCGCTGGCGGGAGGGGTTAGGGGAGGGAATGTCGAGCTGAGGAGGGCCAGCGGGCCCTCCCGGCCCCTCCCGCGAGCGGGAGGGGGGAGAATGGCTATTCGGCCGCCTCTGGCAGGGCTTCGCCGCTGTCGTCGGTCAGCTCCTCGATCGACTTCAACTCGACGTTGAGGCCCAGCGAGCGCATTTCCTTGACGAGCACGTTGAAGCTTTCCGGAATGCCGGCCTCGAAGGTATCGTCGCCCTTGACGATCGCCTCATAGACCTTGGTGCGACCGATCACGTCATCGGACTTCACCGTCAGCATTTCCTGCAGCGTGTAAGCGGCACCATAGGCCTGGAGCGCCCAGACCTCCATTTCACCGAAGCGCTGGCCACCGAACTGGGCCTTGCCGCCCAGCGGCTGCTGGGTGACGAGGCTGTACGGGCCGATCGAGCGGGCGTGGATCTTGTCGTCGACCAGGTGGTGCAGCTTCAAGACGTACTTGTAGCCGACCGTTACCTTGCGGTCGAAACATTCACCGGTGCGGCCGTCGTAAAGATCGACCTGCCCGCTTTCGTCGAGACCGGCGAGCTTGAGCATCGCCGAGACGTCCGCCTCGACCGCGCCGTCGAACACCGGCGTGCCCATCGGCACACCGCCGCGGACATGCTCGGCAAGGTCGATGATCTCGGCCGACGAGCGGTCCGCGATCTGCTCGGCATAGGTCTCGCCATAGACGGTGGAGAGCAGCTCGCGCACCGCCTCGGGCGGCGCGCCGGCCTCGGGGTTCGGATTGGCTTCGCGCCAGGCATCGAGCGCCGCACCGATCTTGGCACCGAGGCCGCGTGCGGCCCAGCCAAGATGGGTTTCGAAGATCTGCCCGACGTTCATGCGGCTCGGCACGCCCAGCGGGTTGAGCACGAAATCGACCGGCGTACCGTCGGCGAGGAACGGCATGTCCTCGGCCGGCAGGATGCGGCTGATGATCCCTTTGTTGCCGTGACGACCGGCCATCTTGTCGCCCGGCTGCAGCTTGCGCTTCACCGCGACGAACACCTTGACCATCTTCAGGACGCCCGGAGCGAGCTCGTCGCCGCGCTGCAGCTTCTCGACGCGATCTTCGAAGCGATCGTTGATCACCTTGACCGCATCGTCATACTGCGCGCGCACGGCTTCCAGATCGCCCTGCACCTTGTCGTCGGCGACCGCGAACTTCCACCAGTCGGCCTTGTCGACTTCGTCCAGCAGTTCCGCGGTGATCTCGCTGCCCTTCTTCACGCCCTTGGGCGCGGAGGTGGCAACCTGGCCGATCAGCATTTCCTTGATGCGGGCGTAGCTCGCACGGTTGAGAATGCCGCGCTCGTCATCGGCGTCTTTCTTCAGACGCTCGATCTCCTCGCGCTCGATCGCCATCGCACGCTCGTCCTTGTCGATGCCGTGGCGGTTGAAGACGCGCACTTCGACGACAGTACCGGCCACACCCGGCGGCAGCTTGAGCGAGGTGTCGCGCACGTCGCTGGCCTTTTCGCCGAAGATCGCGCGCAGCAGCTTTTCTTCCGGCGTCATCGGGCTTTCGCCCTTGGGCGTGATCTTGCCGACGAGGATATCGCCCGGCTCGACCTCTGCACCGATATAGACGATGCCCGCCTCGTCGAGGTTGCGCAGCGCTTCCTCACCGACATTGGGGATGTCGCGGGTGATGTCTTCCGGCCCGAGCTTGGTGTCGCGGGCCATGACTTCGAACTCCTCGATGTGGATCGAGGTGAAGACGTCGTCCTTGACGATACGCTCGGAGATTAGGATCGAGTCCTCGTAATTGTAGCCGTTCCACGGCATGAAGGCGACGAGCACGTTGCGGCCCAGCGCCAGCTCGCCCAGCTCGGTCGACGGACCGTCGGCGATGATGTCCCCGACATTGACCAGATCGCCCACCTTCACCAGCGGACGCTGGTTGATGCAGGTATTCTGGTTCGACCGCTGGAACTTCATCAGGCGATAGATGTCGACGCCCGACTTGCCGGCCTCGACCTCACCGGTCGCGCGCACGACGATGCGGGTCGCGTCGACCTGATCGACGATACCGGCGCGGCGGGCAGCGATGGCAGCACCGGAATCGCGGGCAACCGTGGCTTCCATCCCGGTGCCGACGAACGGCGCTTCGGCCTTGACCAGCGGCACCGCCTGGCGCTGCATGTTCGAGCCCATCAGCGCGCGGTTGGCGTCGTCATTTTCCAGGAACGGAATCAGCGATGCGGCCACCGAGACGAGCTGCTTGGGGGAAACGTCCATCAGCGTCACGGTGTCGCGCGGCGCCATCACGAACTCGCCGCTCTCACGCGCCGAGACCAGGTCCTCGACGAAGCTGCCATCGGCGTTGGTCTCTGCCGAGGCCTGCGCGACGGTGTGCTTCTGCTCTTCCATTGCGGAGAGATAGACGACCTCGTCGGTGACCTTGCCGTCGATCACCTTGCGGTACGGGGTTTCGATGAAGCCGTACTTGTTGACGCGGGCGAAGGTCGACAGCGAGTTGATCAGGCCGATGTTCGGGCCTTCCGGCGTCTCAATGGGGCAGATGCGGCCATAGTGGGTCGGGTGCACGTCGCGGACTTCGAAGCCGGCGCGCTCACGGGTAAGACCGCCCGGCCCGAGCGCCGAAACGCGGCGCTTGTGGGTGACTTCCGACAGCGGGTTGGTCTGGTCCATGAACTGCGAGAGCTGCGAGGAACCGAAGAACTCGCGCACTGCGGCCACCGCAGGCTTGGCGTTGATCAGGTCGTTGGGCATCACGGTCGACACGTCGACCGAGGACATGCGCTCCTTGACCGCACGCTCCATGCGCAGCAGGCCGACGCGATACTGGTTTTCCAGCAGCTCGCCCACCGAACGCACGCGGCGGTTGCCGAGATTGTCGATATCGTCGATCTCGCCCTTGCCGTCCTTGAGATTGACCAGCTCCTTGACCACGGCGAGGATATCCTCGCGGCGCAGCGTGGTCAGATCCGGGTCGGCCTCGAGGCCGAGGCGCATGTTGAGCTTGACGCGGCCGACGGCCGACAGGTCGTAACGGTCGGCGTCGAAGAACAGGCCGTCGAACAGTGCTTCGGCGGTTTCGCGCGTCGGCGGCTCGCCGGGGCGCATCACCCGGTAGATGTCGGACAGCGCATGGTCGCGGTCCTCGGCCTTGTCGACGCGCAGCGTGTTGCGAATCCACGGGCCGGTGGTGACATGGTCGATGTCGAGTAGGTCGAGCTTGTCGATCCCCGCCGCGTCGAGCTTGGCCAGATTGTCGGCGCTGACCTCGTCGCCCGCTTCGATGTAGATCTCGCCGGTCGATTCATTGATCATGTCGAACGCGGCATAGCGGCCGAAGATTTCCTCGGTCGGGATCAGCAACGTGGTCAGGCCGTCCTTGGCCGCCTTGTTGGCGAGGCGCGGGCTGATCTTGGTGCCGGCGGCGAACACGACTTCGCCGGTCGCGGCATCGACCACGTCGAACGCCGGCTTCACACCGCGCCAGTTTTCGGCCGCGAACGGAATCTTCCAGCCATCGGCAGCGCGCTCGTAGCTGACCGTCGAATAGAAGGTGTTGAGGATTTCCTCAGAGTTCAGGCCCAGCGCGAACAGCAGGCTGGTCACCGGCAGCTTGCGCTTGCGGTCGATGCGGACGTTGACGATGTCCTTGGCGTCGAATTCGAAATCGAGCCACGAGCCGCGATAGGGGATGACGCGCGCGGCGAACAGGAACTTGCCCGAGGCGTGGGTCTTGCCGCGGTCATGATCGAACAGCACGCCGGGGCTGCGGTGCATCTGGCTGACGATGACGCGCTCGGTACCGTTGATGATGAACGTGCCGTTCTCGGTCATGAGCGGCATGTCGCCCATGTAGACGTCCTGCTCCTTGATATCGAGCACCGAGCGGGTCTCGGTCTCGCTGTCGACCTCGAACACGATCAGGCGCAGCGTCACCTTCATCGGCGCGGCATAGGTGATGCCCCGCTGGCGGCATTCGTCGATGTCGTACTTCGGATCTTCGAGCTCGTAATGCACGAAGTCGAGCTCGGCGGTACCGGCGAAATCGCGGATCGGGAACACCGAGCGCAGCGTCTTTTCCAGGCCCGAGACATAGCCGGTGGCAGGATCGGACCGCAGGAACTGCTCATAGCTTTCCCGCTGCACCTCGATGAGGTTGGGCATGTGGATCGCTTCGTGAATGTTGCCGAACAGCTTGCGGATGCGCTTGCTGGCCGTCGCGGTGAGAGCCGTGCGGGGTGCCGGAGCAATGGTCGCCATGGAGATGGATCGCCTTTGAATCGAGTGGTCATCTGCGGCCGGTCAGGGCCGAATCATCTGCGTCGAACGCAAAAAAGCGACGCGCAAAACGCCTGCGGTCCTTCCCCTATGGAGATGGCCCCAGACGGCTGGCGGTCGCTGAAATCCGTGGTTCCTGCCCAATGCGATGGCCTGCTGCGCGACGGCATGCCTGTCCCGGGCGGGACGGATGCATGCCATATAGGTGGTTTGAGGGGTGGAGGCAAGCGGCCTAGCCGCCCGCGCCCTCCCAGTCGGCACTGGACAGCAGGCGCGCCGAGGCCCGGCCGGCGGCAAGCAAGCGAGCCGCGGCATCGGCGTGCGGCGCGGTGCGTGCCAGTTGCAGGCAGCCCATCATCAGCGAGAACAGGGCCCGCGCCCGGTCCGCGCGCTGCTGCGCCGCGCCGCCCGGCGGCAACAGATCGGCGAGCAGCGCGACGATGGCATCCAGTCCGCGCTCGAACGCCGCCCGCACCGGCTCGCCTTCGCGCGCGATTTCGGGCGCCAGCGCCGCACCGGCACAGCCCCGCGCGGCCGCCAGCACGTGGAAATCGCTGAGATAGGAGTCGATGACCGCGTCCAGCCGCTTGCCGTGGACCGCGCCGTCAGCGGCCTGGCTCAGTGCCGCGCGCGTATCCGCGAGGGCCTGCTCGACGGCCTCCGCGACCAGATCGGTCCGCGCCGGAAAATGCGCGTAGAAGGCGCCATGCGTGACCCCGGCGTCGCCCAGCAGCGCGCGCAGGCCGACCGCGTTCAGACCGTCCTGCCTCAGCCGGGTCGATGCGTGCCTGACGATGCGCTGCCGCGTCGCCGCCTTGTGATCCTTGCTCAGCGCCATGCCGGGCGGGTGCCTTTCACTGATACTGTTCCGCCACCCTACCCGAAAACGCCGCCTTCATGAACCGGCCGCGCGCACCCTCGAGTGCTTCCCAGATCGCAGGATCGCCGATCGACGGACTGGTGACCTCCTCACCGGCATCGAGACCGGCAAGCGCCGCATCGACGAGTTGCTCGGCGGTCAGATAGGCGTCGCGCGGGAACACCGAATCCTCCATGCCCTGCGCGGAGAAGAATTCGGTGCGGACCGGCCCCGGCATCACCAACTGGATGCGGCACGGGCTGCCGGCGAATTCCAGCGCCAGCGACCGGGTGAAGTTCAGGACATAGGCCTTGCTGCCGCTATAGACGGCGCCGCCCGCCGATGGCGCATGCGCCATCACCGAACCGATGTTGACCAGCGTCCCGCCGCCGCGATCGCGAAAGGCGGCCAGCGCCGCGCGCGACAGGCGGGTCAGCGCGACAATGTTGAGCCGGATCAGCGCCTCCATTGCCTCGCCCGATTGCGCCATACTGGGGCCGAGACCGCCCGCACCGGCATTGTTGACCAGCATCGTTGCCGGATCGTGGGACAGGCGCTGCTCCAGCGTTGCCACCCCGTCCGCCGTGGCCAGATCGACGGCAAGCGTTTCGACCGCAACGCCATGCCGCTGCGCCAGCGCCTCGGCCATCCCGGCCAGGCGTTCCGCACGGCGCGCCACCAGCAACAGCGCGTGGCCGCGCGCGGCGAGACGGTCGGCATAGACCGCACCGATCCCCGAGGACGCGCCGGAGATCACCGCCAGCCCTTTATCTGCACCTGTCGTCATGTCCGCATCTCCCTGGTCAGGCATGGGTACGCGCAGAGGGCCTGTTCTCGGCGATCCAGCGCGCCTCGTCAGGCGTGCCTTGGCGCGGAGGGAAATAGCCCTGCACCGACCAGTGATCGAACGCGGTCTCGTCGATATGGAATTCCCAGTCATACCCACGCTCGGCGATCCACGGTGCCAGCACCTGATTGATCTTGTCGATGAAACGCCTGCTCGCGGTGGAATCGGGAAATTCGCGGGCGATGTGGTCGATCCAGATCCGCACGAAATGATCGTGCGGCTCTCCGCCGATGTAGAAATTGTCGGCTGCGACCTCCTGATAGATCACGCCGACATAGAAGCGCGGCATCACCCGGGCGTAGACATCGGTGATCGCGCTCGCCAGCGCCCGCTTGTCATCCGCGCTATACGCCCCGACCGGATGATAGATTTTCCACAGCGGCATCACATGGCTCCCGTCAACACGCGCACACATCTCGCGCGGGGCGGGATATTGCACCTGTAATATGATATTACAAGCGTAATTTATAGCACCCCGATCCCCGCTGCGCCGCCTCCGCCATGCGGGGCCTCGATTCCACTTGAGGGCAGATCAGCGCAGCCGCGACCTTATGGATTTTCGGCAATTGACATATTGATTATCAATATGCAATATCTTGCTGGTCGATAAATGGAGGCTGACTTTGCTGATCGCATCACGGTGGATCATCCGCATGCTCAACTGGTTGAACTGGGGGCTGGGCATTCCGGGGATGCTGTTCCTGCTGGTCGTCGGATTTGCGACGCCCGAGATGTTCGCCCAGGCGCTTGCCAGCGCCAATCCCGGGTCTGATCCGCAGATCATGATTGTCTGGATACGGTGGGTCGGCGTCCTCCTGCTGCCGATCATCCCGCTGGCTCATGTGATTTTCGACCGGCTGATCGCGATGATCGACTCGGTACCGGCCGGCACCGCGTTAAGCCTGATCAACGTCGAGCGATTGCGGCAGATCGCCTGGGCGCTGATCGGCATCAACATCATCGATCTGGCCTATGGCGCGATCACCACATGGGTTGAGGCACAGATGAGCAACGCGCCGGGCTGGACGCTGTCGCTGACCGGCTGGCTCGCCGCACTGATGCTGTTCGTCCTCGCCCGCATATTCCGCGACGGCGCGGCAATGCGCGAAGAGCTGGAGGGCACGGTCTGATGGCGATCCGGGTCAATCTCGACGAGCTGCTGTGGCAGCGTCGCATGACGCTGACCGAACTCAGCGAACGCGTCGATATCACGCTGGCCAATCTGTCGATCCTCAAGACCGGCAAGGCCAAGGCGATCCGCTTTTCGACGCTCGATGCGATTTGCGCTGCGCTCGACTGTCAGCCCGGCGATCTGTTGGGTCATGTCGAGGGAGCGGGCGACAAAGAGGAGAGCGAACCATGAGTGTTATCTCGGCCACCCGCCGCCTGTTCACCGACTGGTTCGCTGACGCATGGCATATCCTGCGCCTTGCCCCATGGCTGCTGCTGCCGATCCTGCTTACCGAAGGCGCGCAGCATGTCGTGGAAATTCAGCTCGGCATGTTCGCCAGCCGCGCCGACTTCTTGGCGCTGGCCAACGACTCGACGCGCTGGGCATTCGGCTATGCCAAGATCGCGGGGCTGCTGATCAGCATTTTGCTGGTCGCGCGCGCCGTTGCGCTGGGTTCGGCTTCGCGTGCAGTCCGGCCTCATTGGCGGCCGATGCTGATACTTATCGCTCTCCTCGGCCTGACGTTCGCGCTCGACTTCGCCTTCAAAAGCGACGTGGCGCGCGCCAGCGCGCCCGATGCGCTTTTGCAGGGGGTCAATATCCTGCTGCAGACGCTGCTCACCATCCCGATCCTGGCGGCACTGTTCGAAGATGATTGGGCAACGATGCGCGCCAGCGGCTGGCGCGTGATCCCGGCCCTGCTGCTATCGCTGCTGCTTGCTGGACTGGCCTTCGGTCCGATGCAATTGCTGCATGGCGCCAATCACCACTGGGCGCTGGGCGCGCCGCTGCCTGTCGTGTGGGGGTTGATGCTGTTCGATACCGTCTGGGTGGCTTTGCTCGCGTTGATGGTCGGGTCGGGGTTGGCTGTCGGCTGGCGGCGCTTTGCCGGCGGGGTCGGCTTGGTGCCAACGCTTGCTGTCGAAGCATAGAGTTGCGACGAAGGAAGACGGTGCTAGGCTTGGCACAGCGATCGGAGATAGCTGATGCCCCAACCGGTTTGGACAACCGCACGACCAGCGCATCCCGACGATCTTGGCCTGACGCGCCGGTCGCATCTGACCGGACTGTTCGGCGCGTTCGTAATGGTCACATTACTCGGCGAGGTCGCCTGCGCCCAGCCGCCTCGACGCATGGCGGCGCGGGACTGGATAGTGCGGCAGGGCGAGCTGGCCCGAGCGTTCAAGCGCGGCGAGTTGCCGCCGACCGCTTGGATGGCCGAAGTCCAGCGGCTGGCTGGCGAGATCGACATCGCCGAGCTGATGGCCGAAGTGGATGCGGCGCAATTGACAGCGAACGCGTTGCCACCGACCAATGACCCGCGCAAGCGCAGCGTCCGCTTCATCGACGAGCATGGCGAGCCGCGACGGCTAGGGTTCGGGGCAGCTCTGTTCGATTTCACCCCGACGAATGTCATTACCCCGCACGGCCACCGTCACATGGCGTCTTCGCATCTGGTGGTCGAAGGTGCATTCCGTATTCGTAATTTCGACCGGATCGGCGATGTCGGTGCGCCTGGTGAAGCAGGCGAGGCGATGGTCATCCGCCCGACCCGCGATGTGATCGCGGGGGTCGGCACCCTCTCAGCGATGACCAGCGCGCGCGACAATATCCATTGGTTCGTGCCGCAAGGCGGCCCAGCTCGGACCTTCGATGTCATCATTTCGGGCCTCGATCCGGGTGAGCCGGACTATGAGATTCGCGCCATCGATCCGCTGCGCGGACTGCAACGTAGCGACGGGAGCATTCTCGCCCCGGTCATCGACTTCGAAACGGCGTCCGCGCTCTATACATCGGACATCTGACCTATCAGGTTGATCGCCCTCTCCGCCGCTTCCGCGGCGCGCCTTGCGGTTGCAGCCAGGTTGGCGTGGAAATCGCCTGCGCTGTCGGCATTCGCTTCGTCGGTCGCCGCCTTGATCGCGCACCAGGGCAGGCCAAGCACCGCCGCGGCCTGGGCGACGGCGGCGGTTTCCATGTCGACGAGGCTGGCACCGAGCGCGTCGCGGATTTGGCCCGCGCGCGTGCCGCATTCGACGAAGCAGTCGCCGCTCGCGATCACCGCCTCGGCCAGGCCCAATCCGGCGGGCTGCGGCAGCGCGGCAAAGCCGGTGACGATTTCCGGCCCGATCGGCCATTGCCCCGCGTCATAATGGGCGAAGCGATCCGGCCGGGCCGCGCCATAATCATGCTGGATGGCGCCGGTCAGCCAGTGCGGCGCCCCGCCCAGTCCCTCGACGAGCGCGCCTGCCGTGCCGACCACCATCAGCCGTCGGGCGCCGAATTGGGTCGCGAGCAGGGTCGCCGCCGTCGCCGCCGCGACCTTGCCGATGCCGGCGCAGGCGATGGCGACATCCTGTCCGGCAATGGTTACCCGGCGCACCGGCATGGCGTGGCCGGAAACCCGCTCGCCCAGCCCCGGCGCAATGGCCTCTGCCTCCTCGACAAGTCCCGTCACGATGCCGATCACGCCGCTCGCTCCTGCGAAAAAGCCGTAGCCCTGAGCCTGCCGAAAGGCGCTTCGCGTGGTGAGAAGCGCCCTTCGACAGGCTCAGGGCTACTGAATGAACCCGATCCCTGCCTTAGCCCTTGGCGCCCTTGGCAGCGGCAGCGGCGACGGCCTTGGCCTTCATTGCCGCGCGCTCCTCGTCGGTCGGCTCGGTCGCAGGGCCCTTGCTGCCACCCGACTTGTCGACCGGCGTGCCGCCAGCCGCAGGGGTGTCGGTCACTGTCTTGCCGGCATTGGCCGCCAGCTTATCCTGTTCGCTCATGTTCTGCCCTCCATCAGCCCCGCGCCTGTCGCGGGGAATAGCTTACAGCGATGCCGCCTGGAATGTATCGCACTGGCGCGGATCGCCGCTTTCGAGGCCGCGCCGCAGCCAGTTCTGCCGCTGTGCGCTGGTGCCGTGGGTAAAGCTTTCCGGAACGGGCCGCTGCCCGGCATTGCGCATCAGCGTATCGTCGCCGATTGCCTGCGCGGCGCGCATCGCCTCTTCGAAATCGCCAGGTTCGATGGCGCGCTGGCCGTCATTGGTCCGCGCCCGCGCCGCCCAGACGCCCGCGTAGCAATCGGCCTGCAATTCCATGCGCACCTGCAAGGCATTGCCCTCCGCTTCGCTGGCCCGCGACTGGGCGCGGCGCACCTGATCGGAGGTGCCGGTCAGCGTCTGGATATGGTGGCCCACCTCATGCGCGATGACATAGGCCTGCGCCGCATCGCCGCCCGCGCCAAGCTGGGTCTCGAGCTCGCGGAAGAAACTGGTGTCGAGATAGACGCCCTGGTCGGCGGGGCAATAGAAGGGCCCCATCGCCGCCTGCGCCGCGCCGCAGCCCGACTGGTTCTGCTGGTCGAAGAAGTTGAGCGTGGGCCGCCGATAGTCGGTGCCCTGCTGGCGGAAAATCTCTCCCCACACCTCATGCGTGTCACCGAAGACATTGCAGGCGAAACGCTCCGCATCGGTATCGCAGGCGACATTCTGTCCGCTCGCCTGGCCCGGCAGGCTGCCGCCGGTCTGGCCGCTGCCGAGTTGCAACCCGCCGCCGCTGAACATCATGAAGCCGATCAGCAGCGCACCGAGCAGCAGGATGGTGCCGCAGCCCATGCGCCGGCCAAGCAGCATCGGCAGCAGGCCGATGAGCAGGCCGCCCATGCCGCCGCCCCCACCGCCGCCGCCGAAGCTGAAGCCGCCACCGCCGCCGCGCCCCAGATCGCGGATGTCGTCGCCGGGATCATAATCGTCGAGCCGCATGCCTTACCCTCCACCGGCCGCCTTGCCGCGACCGTCCCTCGAAAAGGGCATAACCCACCAAAGTTCCGATTAGAACCATGCGGCAGCAGATTATTGCACACGCGCACCATTGACCGCGCGGCGGCGATGGCGGACTGCATTTGCATGGCCGATTCGCCTGCCCCGCTGCCGCTGCCCGGCACAGTTGCCCTGGTCCTGCAGGGTGGCGGCGCGCTCGGCAGCTTTCAGGCCGGGGCCTATGCCGCGCTGTCGCGCTACGACATCCGCATCGACTGGGTGGCCGGCATCTCGATCGGCGCTATCAACGCGGCGCTGATCGCGGGCAACCCCAAGGGCCGCAGGCGCGCCGCGCTCAAGGCCTTCTGGGACCGGATGTCGGGCGGGCTGCCGGCGCTGATGCCACCGCCCGACCGCGACTGGCGGGAGGCCGCGCATCTGATGGCGGCCGGCGCGGTCGCGGCCTGGGGGGTCCCCGGCTTCCGAGTCTCCAAACATATGTAACAATTAAACGAAAATCTGGGCGTGTCTCATTTTGATGTGGGTACTTGTTATGGATTTGCTGGGTTTCGCCACTAGAAGCGCTGCAGCGACCGTTGTCGCGCTAGCTCTGTCCGACCCCGACGCAGGGCAGACGCCGCAGACAGAGCAAATCGATATCTACTACCGTAGCCAAGCGGACGCGGATATGGCGTTGGAACAATTCGATCGAGATAATCCTTCTTGTCAACTTTGGACGAACTGGCAGAACACATGTGCACGGAGTGGTGCCGAAGGGCTTAGTCGCTGCTCGATGGATCCACGTAGAATGGCCGTCCCGTCTACACCCTTCTGCGTATTTCACAGGCAAACTTCAGCTCAACCAGTGGAAGGAGTCGCAGGATTTTCATCAGTTATGCGTTTCTGCGCCGAAACGGAGCTTATCACACGTACAAATGAGACGGATTCTCTGACTTTGATCGCCTGCAAGAGGTTTTTAGGTGAACGGCCCTTTTCTGATCCCCGCAGCGCAGGTGCCTTTACGAATTGGTGTAATCGTTGGCATAGCCAAGGTGGAGCTATGAGGTGTGTGAGATGGAACGTGCCATCCTGGTGCAATCGTGCTGTTGTCTCTGGTACGGGGCAGTTGTCCAAACCGCTGGATGTAGAGTCTGATTCAATCCAAATCCCTTGGTCGCCACCACCAACCCATACCGTATCGATCAACGTAATCTTCTGTCTTGAAGAGGCCTAAACCGTAGCTGGAAAGGCTGATTTTGTACCCGGTCTTAGCGTTAAACCTAATGTATTTAGTCATATTATTGGAAACGGCTACATATTAGATGCGGGTCATGTTGTTTGTGAGTATATTTCCTCACAGTCGTCGGTGATCACGGATCAAACGGTAGTTTGAAATCCAAGGTCGTCCAGGCAATCCTATTTAACGATCGCGGATGTCGTCGCCGGGATCACAATCGTCGAGCCGCATGCCTTACCCTCCACCGGCCGCCTTGCCGCGACCGTCCCTCGAAAAGGGCATAACCCACCAAAGTTCCGATTAGAACCATGCGGCAGCAGATTATTGCACACGCGCACCATTGACCGCGCGGCGGCGATGGCGGACTGCATTTGCATGGCCGATTCGCCTGCCCCGCTGCCGCTGCCCGGCACAGTTGCCCTGGTCCTGCAGGGTGGCGGCGCGCTCGGCAGCTTTCAGGCCGGGGCCTATGCCGCGCTGTCGCGCTACGACATCCGCATCGACTGGGTGGCCGGCATCTCGATCGGCGCTATCAACGCGGCGCTGATCGCGGGCAACCCCAAGGGCCGCAGGCGCGCCGCGCTCAAGGCCTTCTGGGACCGGATGTCGGGCGGGCTGCCGGCGCTGATGCCACCGCCCGACCGCGACTGGCGGGAGGCCGCGCATCTGATGGCAGCCGGCGCGGTCGCGGCCTGGGGAGTCCCCGGCTTCTTCCGCCCGCGCCTGTTCCCCACCCTGTTCGCGGTGCCGGGCTCGGTGGAGGCCACCAGCCTCTACGACACCGGCCCGCTGGTCGAGACGCTCGACAGCTTCGTCGACTGGCAATTGCTCAACACCGGCCCGGTGCGCTTCTCGGTCGGGGCGGTCGATGTCGAGAGCGGCAATTTCGCCTATTTCGACAATCGCGAGGGCGATTGGGCCGGCCGCATCGATGCGCGCCACATCCTGGCGTCGGGCGCGCTGCCGCCGGGTTTTGCCGCGGTCGAGATCGACGGGCGCCACTATTGGGACGGCGGCCTCGTTTCCAACACGCCGCTGCAGCATATCCTCGATCACAGCCGCGGCGACACGCTGGTGTTTCAGGTCGACCTGTTCCCGGCGCAGGGGCAACTGCCGCGCGACCTGTCCGACGTGGTGAGCCGCGAGAAGGACATCCGCTTTTCCAGCCGCACCCGTGCCGTGACCGATCAATATATACGCCAGCGCCGGCAGGACCGGGCGATCTGCGCGCTGATCGCCAAATTGCCGCCCGAGCTGCGCCAGTCGGCCGAGGTCGAAGCGCTGGCGAATTCGATCGACATGGGCGGGGTCAGCGTCGTCCATCTCATCTACCGCAACCGGGACTGGCAGACCGGCGCGCGCGACTTCGAATTTTCCCCCGCCTCGATCCGCGACCATTGGAGCCAGGGGGAGGCGGCGGTCAGCGCGGCGATGCAGCAGGGGGATATCGTCGCGCGCACCATCATCGATGGTGCCACTGCCGCGTTCGACCTCGGCGACCCGGTGCCCGACGAACCCGCCGCCACCCATCGTCAATTCTGACAGGAGCCCACCCATGACCCAATCGCTCAGCGGCAAGACCGCGCTCGTCACCGGATCGACCAGCGGCATCGGCCTTGCCATCGCCAAGGCGCTCGCGGCCGAGGGTGCGACACTGGTGATCAACGGCTTCGGCGATGCCGCCGCCATCGAACGGGAACGCGCCGCGCTGGCCGAGGCCAGCGGTGCCGCCGCCTATTACTCCGCCGCCGATCTGACCAAGCCCGAAGCGATCGAGGCGATGATGGCGCAGATTGCCGACGATACCGGTGGGGTCGACATCCTCGTCAACAATGCCGGCATGCAGCATGTCGCCCCGGTCGACAGCTTCCCTGTCGACAAATGGGACCTGATCATCGCGCTCAACCTGACCGCCGCCTTCCACACCACGCGGCTGGCGCTGCCGCACATGAAGGCAAAGCAATGGGGCCGCATCATCAACACCGCCAGCGCCCATTCCATGGTCGCCAGCCCCAACAAGAGCGCCTATGTCGCCGCCAAGCACGGCATCGCCGGGCTGACCAAGACGGTGGCGCTGGAAGTCGCCACGCATGGCATCACCTGCAACGCCATCAGCCCCGGCTATGTCTGGACGCCGCTCGTCGAAAACCAGATCCCCGACACCATGAAGACGCGCGGGATGACCCGCGAACAGGTGATCAACGATGTGCTGCTGGCCGCGCTTCCGGGCAAGCAGTTCGTGATGCCGGAACAAGTCGCGAGCTTCGCGCTTTATCTGTGCAGCGACGGCGCCGCGCAGATCACCGGCGCCAACCTGACGATGGACGGCGGCTGGACGGCACAATGATCGTGCCGGGCCGGGAGCGATGCCCTCGTCCGGCGCGCCGAGGAGCCAGTCCAGCCCGATGAAGTCTGTTGTCCCTGCCCTGCTTGCTGCCGCTGCCGCCACCCTGGTGGGCGGATGCGCGATGATGAAGGCCCCGACAGGGACGATCAGCCGCGCCGATGCGATCAGCGATGGGCGCTGGCAGTCGGTCGCCACCGAAACCGATCGCCGGCGCCTGCGCGACTGGTGGCCGGCGTGGCAGGATGCGCTGACCAGCGCGCGGAGCGGCGGCCATGCGGCAGAGGTGATGGCGGAGGGGGTATTGCTCGATCCGCTCGCCGGGCTGCCCGATCCCGATCTGCCGGCAGGCGCCTACCGCTGCCGCATCATCAAGCTCGGCGCCGCCCGCGCTGGCGGGCTCTCCTATGTCGCCTACCCCTGGTTCCAGTGCCGGGTGGCGGCCGAACAGGATATGGTCAGCCTGACCAAGCTCACCGGATCGCAGCGCCAGACGGGCCTGATCTTCGACGACGATAATCGCCGCAAGGTGTTCCTCGGCACTTTGGTGCTGGGCGACGAGGCCCGCGCCATGGACTATGGCACCGACGCCAGCCGCGACCTTGCCGGGATCGTCGAGCGGATCGGCAACCGTCGCTGGCGCATCGTCTTCCCCCGGCCGGCGTTCGAAAGCGTGGTCGACGTGATGGAATTGCAGCCGGCCGGTTGACCCGGCAGCCCGAGCGTTGCCGTGGCCGATACCCACTTTCCCGATTTTGCTGAAATGTTAACGCTTCTTACCGGCGATTAACCAGCCGGTCCGATGTTCGCCGCCGCACTTCCAGTGAAAGGAGACGGGCGGTGAACGGACATGGTCGGCTGATTGCGATCGCCAGCATGCTGGCGCTTACAGGCTGTGGCGGCGGGGACGGGTCAGGCGCCGCGCTGGTGCTGCTGCCATCCTCCACCGACACCACCGGTCAGTCGCGCATCATCGGCAAGCCGGTGGCGCGCGGCACGATGCAGGTGGGCAGTTGGTCGGAACGCATCCTCAACGCCGACGGCAGCATCAATCTCGAAGCCTATCGCACCGTCGCAAAAAATTACAACACGCCGGAAATGGTCAACTACCGGATGGGTCCGACGGCGGTCGATTATGGCAGCGCGCCCGACACGCAGACCATCTATCAGCCCGATGCCCAGGGGCTGTGGAAGGGCGGCCCCAACCAGGCGCTGGCCGACCGCTTCTGCGTCACGCCCGACCGGTTGCCGCACAGCGATGCGGAAGATCGCGCGCTATACGGCCCTGGCTATTCGGGCGGCGGCGGATGGCAGATGGCGGGGCAGATGCTGTTCAACCCCGACGACAATGCACCCGCCGAGCTGCGCGCCGGCGTTGCCAACATGCGCGCGTTCGACGGCGCGCGAGCTATCGTCGGGAATATCCCGGGCGTCGAGGCGACCGGCGACGGCGATACCGAAGCGCTGTGCATGCGGATGCGCGCCGAATGGGTGGGCGACTGGTGGAACCGTAACAATATCTCGACACCGACCACCCCGGTAGTGGCGACGCTGCGCCAGCGCTTCCCCGATCTGCCGCTGCCGGCGGTCGCCACGGCGCGCGGACAGATCCAGACCTCCGTCACTGGCTTCCTTGCCTTCCGCAACGGCGTCATCGCCGCCGCCGGTACCGGCAACGATGCCTATTCGGGCATCGGCAATGCCGTCGAACCGGTGCTGCGCCTGCCCGCAGGCAAGGTGCCGACGGCGATGGCCGTGACAGGGATGAACGAGTTCCTGTTCGTCACCGTCTGGGATACCGAACAGGCCAAGGGCCAGCTCGCGGTTATTGCAGTCGGCCCTGACGACCCGTCCAACATCGGGCCGAGCGACACCGGCCGCTATGGCTGGGGGGTACAGAGCTGGCCGACGATCCGCGGGCTCAAGCTGCTGGGCTTCGTCGACCTGCCGATGGCCGCACCGAGCAGCGTCACGGTGGCCCTGTCCAGCGGCACCAAATCCTTCCGCGGCTACAACACATGGCGCGGGCCGGAACTCGCCACCAGCGCCGGTCGGGCCGAATGGAACAGCCGCAGCATCCTCGATTTCGATGCCTTCCTGCCGCAGGAGACGCACTGGAAGAATCTCGCGTCGGCCGGCTATGTCGCGGTCGCGTCGCGCGCCGAGAACAAGGTGGCGATCATCGATCTGCGCCCGCTGCTCAGCTTCTACCGCACCATGTACCTGACCACCCAGGAGAGGTGGGACGAGACGGCGAACAGCAATCAGGGCCCGGCCGCCAACCAGTGGCCCTATGCCTTCTCCTTCCGGCCTGAACAGATGCCGGTCGTGCTCGGCACCATCGCCGTCACCCAACCGACGGCGGTGTTCGCGCGGCAAAAGCGGCTGGGTGCCAACGCCCGCTCGGGGCGTATCGTCCATGAACGCTGGAACGAGCTGGCCAAGCGCCTGACCATTGCCTCGATGGACGGCACCATCCGCCAGTTCGACGTCACGTCGCTGGTCAACCCGGTGCTGGCCCCGCAAATGCCCGCCGCGCCGATGGCCCAGTGGCAGACCGGCGCCAACCCGGTGCAGGTTACCGCGCCCATCGCCGGAGATTATCTGAGCGACGACCTGTTCGTGGTCAGCCGCGGCACGCGCCGGGTCTATATCAGCGACTATCGCGGCCAGTCGCTCGCCACGCTGCAGGATTCGCGCCTCACCGATCCGGTCCATGTCGCAATCGGCGTCAACTTGGCCGGCTATGGCGGCCGGGGCGTGGGGCAGGCGCTCAACGTGCGGGCACTGACCATCCTCGACTACAACGGCCGGGTGGTGCACAGCTATGGCATGTATCTGGGCCCGGCCGCACCCGGCTCCACCTCCGGCTGGGGCGCGGAGCAATGGCAGTTCGTCGGGCCCAACGGCGTGCCGGGCCAGACCTTCCAATATGGCTATGGCAATCGCCTGCCCGGCAAGCCATTCATGTTCAGCTTCGACGAGGTGATCTGACGCGCTTCACGGTGTCGGCGTTTTCGACAAATTGCCTAAATGTTAACACCTCTTACCAGCGGTTAACCAGCCAGGCCGATGCTCCCTTTCGACCCGCAAAGCGGACGAAGGGGAGCCACCATGATCAGATATCTCGGGATGACACTGGCCGCCGGAACGATGGCGTTCGCGGGTTTGGTGACCATCGGCAAAGTCCCGGCGGTATCGACCCGCCCGCCGGTCCAGCTTCCGCCGAGCCCGGCCAAGCCCGCCGTCTCTCTGGCCATCGCCGCGCCGGGCAACCTGTCGACCAACCCTGTCTATCGCAAGGCGCTCGCGGTATGGCGCGCCCCGCGCGAGAAAGGCGAGTGCATGTCTTGCCATGGGCCGGACTTTTTCGATCTCGCACGGATCGGCGCGCCGGACAGCGACATCAGCCGGCGCGGCCTGATCGACGGCGCATCGCCCGAGGAAGTCGGGCACCTGATCGAGGGGATCAGGCTGGTGCGCCAGGCCTATGCGCTGGCGCCGGAAAACCCCCGCAGCTTCCGCCCGCTCCAGCCCGGTGGCGCGGTACTGCCCGGCGCCACAAGCATCGAGCGCGACCTTGCCTTCGCCGGCGAGCTCGCCCGCTTCGCGCCGACGCTGACCTCCGACCGCCCGATCCGCACGCTGGCCGATGCGCGGGCCGCCCGCGACGAGCTGCTCGCCATCGATTTCGACCGGATGCGCGTCGGCATCGAATTCCCCATCTGGTCCACCGACCGCTTCCACGGCGCGGCGGAAGGCAATCTCAACGACTGGGTCGCCGATGTCGCGCGCGCGCCCAAGCCGGAGCGGCGGGCCGAGTGGCTGGCGCTGCAGGACGCCTATCTGGCGGACCCCAGCGACCTCAATTTCTGGCGCGTCTATTTCGCCATCGACAGCATGACCCAGCCTTTCGCGCTGCGCCCCGGCAACCTGCCGGCGCATGACGCGAAGATCGTCCGCTTCAACGACCTCAAGCTGCGCAACGCGATGATCGGCCAGCACCTGCTGCGCAGCGAGGCGCTGGGCCGCCGCGCCGGCTTCATGCGCGGCGCGGTGCCGTTCGCCTATCTGACCAGGGAAGAGCCGTTCCGCACTGCGTTCGACCGGCTCGATGCCACTGGCCGCCCGGGCGAGCGCCTGCCCCGCTTTCTGCCCAACCCGATCTGGGAACTGGGCGATCTCGCGCGCAGCAGCTTCGATGCCGACGCCTCGACCGCCGGGCAGACCGGCAACATCTCCAGCCGTGACCGGTTGCGCGACCGGCTGGCGCTGATGGGCTATCCGCAATTCGTGGTCGACAGCGTCGATCCGGCGCTGACCGCCGGCGAATCCGAACAGGGCATCCGCCTGCCCTGGTTCTTCATGGGGCTGCGCTTCGACCCGGGCCTGCAGCGCATCTCCCAGTCCAACGCGACGCTGGTCGGCGAATATCTGCAGGAAAACCTGCACAATGCCGACATGTTCAACCACCGCGTGTTCCAGGAAGCGCTGCGGCTGGTCAACCGCTCCTATCGGCCGGAGGCGTCGCCCGGCGCGCCGCCGCCGTACAAGCTCTATTTCGGCTATTTCACCAACTATGGCCGCCACACGCCCGGCCGCTGGAACAGCGCCGGCAACGGTGCGGTGCCCGCCGACATCAAGGCCGCGCAACTCGCCAGCTACAAGCGGATCGCCGCCAATGTCTTCCGGATGAGCCTGCTGCTGCACGAAGAAGCGCTGAGCAGCGGCGCCATCGCCCCCTATGGCGCGACCCCGGTCAACGACGGCCAATTCACCCGCGTGCGCGATTTCTTCGCCTGGGCCGGCCTGCCCGGCCGCGCCGATGATGAGGCCCTGATCGCGCGCGTCGCGCAGCGCGCGGGCATGCCGCTGTGACCGTCGCCATCAGCCCTCACCACCGTCATCACTCCCAGCCGGAGGATCGCGCCATGTCGTACGCTACATCTGCCCATCGCAACCCGCTGCGCTGCCTCTACCCGCTCGGCCTCGCGCTGGCGCTCGCCAGTTGCGGCGGAGAGAGCGGGAACAGCCTGCTGGTGCTGCTGCCCACCACCACCGACACCACCGGCCAGTCGCGCATCATCGGCAAGCCGGTGCAGAACCCGGTGCTGCGCATCGGCAACTGGTCGGAGCGCATCCTCAATCCCGACGGCACCATCAATCGCGCGCAATATGTCGACGTTGCCAAGCGCTACAACGACCCCGAGATCATGGGCTACCGCCTCGGCCCGACGGCCGCCGATTTCGGCAATGCCGCCAACAATGCGACGACGCTGTGGGGGCCGGACATGACCAGCGGCGAAGGCCTGTGGCCCCATGGCACCCAGCCCGCCAGCAACCCGGGCGAGCCGGAAAAATGCCTGCCGCCCAGCCAGCAGCCGCGCAGCGACCAGGAAGAGATCAACCGCGGCCTGAAGGGCGGCGGCTGGCTGGTCGCGGGCCAGCATCTCTTTCTCCCCGACAACCCGAATGATGCCAATTTCAAGTACGGGATCAGCAACCTGCGAGGGGCCGATGGCGCCTATTTCGACACTGGCGGGCTGTGCATGCGGATGATCGCCAGCTGGAACCCGGACTGGTGGAACCGCAACAATATCGCCGCCGCCGTACAGCCCGAGGTGCGCGATCTGGCCGCACGTCGTCCCAATTTGCCGCTTGTCCCAGTGACGATCGCGCGCGGGCGGGCCAATTCGAGTCAGATCAGCTATGCCGCCTTCCGCGACGGTACGATTGCACCCATCAAGGTCGGAAACTTTGCACCGGGCAACTTCGACACAACCGGTATTCGTCTGCCCGCCGGAATGGTGCCGACGGCGATGGCGGTGACGCCCTACAACGAATTCCTGGTGGTGAGCGTATGGGACACCAACACCGTGTCCGGTAAGCTCGCCTTCATTGCCTTGCGGCCTTTCCAGATGGCAAACGGCGGACAGACCAGCGCACCGCTGACGCGCAATTACTGGGGCCTTCCGGGCGCCTGGGAGCTGGCAGGTATGAAGCTGCTCGGCTTCGTCGACCTGCCGTTCGCCGCACCGACCAGCCTCGACGTTTCGAACAACGTGTTCCTGCAAAACACGCGCGGCTATAGCGACAATGACGATCCGGCGCGGGGCGATCTGTCGCGGCAATCGGCGCGCGATCTGTGGCGCAGCGTCGATCCGCTCTACCCGCCCGGCGAGGTCCGCTGGCACCAGACGGCGACGGGTGGCTATGCGGTGGTTGCCTCGCGGTCCGAGAACAAGGTCAGCTTTGTCGATATGACGCCGCTCTACCAATATTACCGCGAAATGTACCTGACCACGCAGGCGAATTTCGACCGCACGCTGAACTCGAGCGCGTCCGATCCGCAACGCTGGCCCTTCAGCTTCGCGGTGGAGGAGCGGCAGAAGCCGGTGGTGGTGACCACGCTCAGCATCACCCAGCCGACCAGCGTCAGCGCCGGCATTCAGGCCAAAGGCTATAGCGCATCGCGCAGCGAGGAATATTTCGAACATGTCCACCGTTCCCCGCGCGAAGCGTGGTCAGGCGTGGAACCCGAGCGCTATCTGGGTCGCAGCCGCGCCTTCGTCGCCTCGATGGACGGCACGGTGCGCGGGTTCAACGTGCAGGGCCTCAACTTCCCGACATCGCCGGTCAGCAAGACCATATCGGCGACGCCGCTGTTCACCTTCACCGCTGGGCGCAATCCGGCATTCGCCTATGTCAACGCGACGGCCACCGCCTCTGACGATCTGTGGCTGGTCAGCCGGGGCGATCGGCGCATCACCTTCGCCTGGCCGACCGGCGACGTGCAATACAGCTTTACCGACAGCCGGATGGTCGATCCGGTAGCAGGCTCTGTCTCATTCAACCAGGCTGGTTTTGGCGGCAATGGGGCTGGGCGAGCGGTGAATACGCCCTTCATCTCGGTGATGGATTTTGGTGGCCGGATGATCCACACCTATGCGGTCCACCCGCGCCTCAACAACACCACCGAGCTTTACCCGTTCCGCGATCCGAACGGGCCGGTGAACGTGCTGTGGGGGTCGAGCATCCGCTTTCCCGGCCGGCCGTTCATGATGGATCAGGAGGAGATCATCTGAGGGACGCAGAACTAGGTCGCGTGCCACCACCAGACGCCGTCGCGCGTTTCGCGGCGGACGCGGCCATCCACCTCGAGATGACGCAGATGCGCCAGCGTCTCGCCGGTGGCGAGGCCGATGTGATCGGGGCCGATGGTGCGGCGGAACAGCAGCGGGAAACAGTCGACCGCCCGGCGCGGTTCGGCGAGCGCATCGACCAGCGCATCGAGCCGGCCGTGATGTTCGTCGCGCAATGCCGTCAGCCGGACATGCAGGCCGCGGAAAGGCTCGCCGTGCGCAGGGCAAACCAGCAGATCATCGGGCAGGGTCAGCAGCCGGTCGATCGAGGCCAGCCATTCGCCGAGCGGATCGGCGTCGGGCTCGCTGCTCGACATCGAGACGTTGGAACTGATGCGCGGCAGCACCTGATCGCCTGACACCAGCACGCCATCTGTCTCGTTGAGCAGGCAAGCATGTTCCGGGCTGTGACCCGAGCCGACCACAACCCGCCAGCGATGCGGCCCGAAGTCGAGCGTCTGCCCGCCGACCAGCCGGCGGTAGCCATAAGGCAGGCGGAACACCATGCGGCCCATCCGGCTCCAGCCGCCGGCGCGGGATCGCTCGATCGCCTCCTCGTCCCAGCCCGCGCCGCGCTGCATCGCGCCGATCTCGGGCGGCGGTTCGTCGCGCACATCGGCGATCATGAAACGCGCGGTCAGCCATTCGCCGCGGGTCATGTAGAGCGGCACGTCGAACCTTTTGACCAGCCAGCCGGCCAGGCCGATGTGATCGGGGTGGAGGTGGGTGCACAGCACGCGGCTGATGCGCCGCTCAGCCAGCGCGCCGCCGAACAGCGCCTTCCACGCGTCCGAACAGGGCGTCATCATCAGCCCGGTATCGACCACCGCCACGCCATCGTCGGCATCGTCGAGCAGCCAGCTGTTGATGTGGCCGAGCGAGCCCGGCATCGGGATGCGCGCCCAACTGAGGCTGCCGGCGATACGGATCGTCTCGCCAGGGCCCGGTGCCGCCGCCCCCCATGGATAGGTGAGGCCGGCCGCGCTGGTCGGGACCAGGCCGTCATCCTGCGTCAGCGACGCATCGGGGGAACCGCTTTGCCCGTTGAGCGAGGCATCGGCCCGGCTGGCGGCATCGCCGGCCACGCCGGTCAGCCCTGCTGGCCGGAGTCCAGCGCCGCCGCTTCGGCCGCAGCCGCCGCTTCCGCAGCCTCGATATGCGCCGCACGCTCGGCCTTGAGCTCCTCGATGAGCGCTTCGCGATCGCCATCGAGGCGCGAGTCGACCGGCGCGACGATGCCCGCCTTCTTGGCCGCCTTGGCCACCAGCGCGTCGAGCTCACGCTGCGAGCACAGGCCCAGCGTCACCGGATCCTTGGGCACGATGTTGCCGATGTTCCAGTGGCTGCGGTCGCGGATCGCCTCGATGGTGGTGCGGGTGGTGCCGATCAGCTTGCCGATCGCCGCGTCCGAGATTTCAGGATGGTTGCGGATCAGCCAGGCGATGCCGTCGGGCTTGTCCTGCCGCTTGCTGACCGGGGTGTAGCGCGGGCCCTTGGTGCGCAGCACACGCTCCGGCCCTTTCAGCATCTGCAGGCGATAGGCGGGGTCGGCCTGCCCCTTTTCGATTTCGTCCTGCGTCAGTTCGAGCGCGCGGACAGGGTCGCGGCCGGTCAGCTTGGTGCCGGCCGTGTCATCCGCGATCGCCTGCACTTCGAGGATGTGCAGACCGCAGAATTCGGCGATCTGGACAAAGGTCAGCGCGGTGTTGTCGACCAGCCAGGCGGCGGTCGCATGCGGCATCAGTGGCTGGGCCATGGCCGTGAAAATCCTTTTCCAATAATAAGGGCCGCCCCTTGCGGAGCGGCCGACACTGGAGATCGTCCTAGCGCGGGCCGCGCTATCGGGCAAGGGCGCGTATCAGGCGGCCATCAGCGCGGCCCGCGCCGGCACAAGGGCGGAGAGGAACTGCTCGGCGCTGGTCCGCCAGCTATAGCTCGCGCCGAGCGCCGCAGCATCGGCGCGGCGGCAGGCAAGCGCCTTGGCAATCGCCGCATCGAGATCCTCATCGAGGCCGCCGGTGGTGGCGGTGACGATGTCCTTGGGCCCGGTCACCGGATAGCCAGCGACGGGGGTGCCGCTGGCCAGCGCCTCGATGATGACGAGACCGAAGGTGTCGGTGCGGCTGGGGAAGACGAACACGTCCGCGCCTGCATAGGCCGATGCCAGCGCCGCCCCCTCCAGCTTGCCGAAAAAGCGTGCCTCGGGATAGCGGGCCTCGAGCTCCGCGCGCGCCGGGCCGTCGCCGACGACCACCTTGGTGCCGGGGTGGCGGCAGGCGAGAAACGCCTCGATATTCTTTTCCACCGCGACCCGCCCGACATAGAGCATGATCGGCCCGGTCATCCCGGCATAGGCCGGATGCGGCGGCACCTGCGGCCCGAACTGGGCAAGGTCGACCCCGCGCCCCCACGCGGCGAGCTGGGTGATGCCGTGCGCCATCAGTTCCGTGCGGATCGACGGCGTCGACGCCAGCACCTTGCAGGCCGGCGCATGGAACCAGCGGATGTAGCGCCAGATCGCGGACGCCGGAATGCCGGTGCGGCGCTCGACATAATCGGGGAACTGGGTGTGATAGGCGGTGGTGAAGCTGAGCCCATGGGTGATGCAATAGCGCCGCGCTGCCAGACACAGCGGGCCTTCGGTCGCAAGATGGATGGCATCGGGCGCAAAGGCGGCGATGCGCGCGCCGATGCGCGACGGCCAGGCCATCGCCAGCCGGATTTCGGGGTAGGTCGGGCACGGCAGCGAGCGATAGAGATCGGGGGTGATGAAGCCGACCGCATGGCCCATCGCGCCGAGCTCGCGCTGCATTGCCTGCAGCGTGCGCACCACGCCGTTGACCTGTGGCTCCCATGCGTCGCTGACGATCAGCACCCGCATCAGGCGGCGGCCAGCTCGGGCACCGCGCGGCGGGCGCGGCGCGGAGCCTCCGCCGTCTCGCGCGCATTGACCTCGTCCGCCCAGTGCAGCACCTCCATGCGACCGTCGAAATGCTCGACCAGCGCGGTGCAGCCCTCGACCCAGTCGCCATCGTTATAATAATCGACGCCCTCGATCTCGCGGATCTCGGCATGGTGGATATGGCCGCAGACCACGCCATCGACCCCGCGCAACTGCGCCTCGTGCGCCACCGTGTCCTCGTAGCGGCCGATGAACTGCACCGCATTCTTGACCTTGTTCTTGGCCATTTTCGACAGCGACCAATAGGGCAGGCCCAGTGCGGTCCGCACGCGGTTGACCGCGTAGTTGACCTTCATCAGCGCGGTGTAGGCGGTGTCCCCGGCAAAGGCGAGCCAGCGGTGGGCGAGCATGATCGTGTCGAACTCGTCGCCATGCAGCACCAGCAGCCGGCGTCCGTCGGCGGTGGTGTGGATCGCCTGGTGCATGATCTCCACCCCGCCGAAATCCATGCCGGCGAACTGGCGGAACATCTCGTCATGATTGCCGGGGATATAGACCACGCGGGTGCCGCGCCGCGCCCGCTTGAGCACACGCCAGACGATGTCGTTATGCTCGGCCGGCCAGAACAGGCGCTTCTTGAGCCGCCAGCCGTCGATGATGTCGCCGACCAGATACATGGTCTCGCAGTCGACATGGTCGAAGAAGTCGATCAGCATGCCTGCATTGCAGCCGCGCGTGCCGAGGTGGATGTCACTGACCCAGACGGTACGATAGCGGCGGCGCTCCCCCACCACCCGCTCGGGCACGTGCGGCTCGCGCTCGGCCACGCTGGCGAAGGCGGCGGGCAGATGGATCGGCGTGACGACGGACATGGACATACCCCCGCAAAGGCTTTCGGCCTGCACCGCGCCCTAACCCGGGATATGTTACAGTTGGAATCGCATAGCGATGACGTGGAAATGACGGATTTGTGGCGTTTCAGCGACAGGCCGCGGCATCGGGCCGGCCGTCGCGGGCGGTTTGCCGCCTTGGTTCAGGCCGCGACCCGGGTCTGGTTGCGGCCGCCATGCTTGGCCGCATACATCGCCGCGTCGGCGCGGCGCAGCAGCGCATCCATGCTGTCCCCGGGCGCTGCAATCGCGATGCCGATGCTGACCGTCACCGCGACGTCGACCCCGTCGGCCACCGGGCACGGGCTGGCGGCGATCCCGTCGCGCACCCGCTCCATCGCCGCCTGTGTTTCGGAAAGACCGGCCCAGTCGCACAGCAGCACGAATTCCTCCCCGCCGAGCCGCGCCAGCAGGCTGCCTTCGGGCGCGGTCTCCCGCAGCCGCATCGCGACATGGCGCAGCGCCGCATCCCCCGCGGCATGGCCGAGCTGATCGTTGACCCGCTTGAAATGATCGAGATCGGCGAGCGCGACCACCGTGCGCCCCTCTGCACGCTCTGCCAACCAGGCACCGCCGCGGCTGAGAAAGGCGCGGCGGTTGAGCAGGCCGGTCAGCTCGTCATGATTGGCGAGCCGGTCGACTTCGAGCAGCAACCGGTGATTGCGCACCGCCATCCAGGCGATGGCGGTCACCGCGACCGGCGCGACCAGCCCCGGAATGATGGCGGAAATCAACAGGCCATAGGCCCGCGACTCCGCGTCCATGTCTGTGGTCAACCATGCGGTCAGCCCCATCGAGGCACCGACCGAGCCGGCAATCACGACGATGCCGATCGCCAGCATCCTGCGCATGAAGGGGTCCATCCGGGTCATGCCGATGTTTTTTCACATCGTGGTAAAGAAAATGCCAACGTGCCGTAGCGGCAAGGACGGCGGTGGGAGGCCCATCGACGACCGCTGGCTGCTTTGGATGCGAGCAGTGAATGAGGTTCGCGCAGAGGCGGGGACAGTATCGGTCGGACTGATTACATAAATTCGGTCGGCGCGATGGCCCCCTCAAACTACCAGCACGATCTTCCCCACATGCCCGCCGCTTTCCATCCGGCGGTGCGCCTCCGCTGCCTCGGTCAGCGGGAAGACCTTGTCCATCACCGGCTTCAACCGCCCCTCGGCGACGTGCGGCCAGACGGTGCGGGCGAGTTCGTCTGCCACCAGCCCCTTGAACGCCACAGAGCGCGGGCGCAGGGTCGAGCCGGTCAGGGTCAGGCGGCGGCGCATGATGTCCATCACATTGACCTCCGCCGTCACCCCGCGCTGGAATGCGATGGAGACGTGACGGCCTTCCTCGGCGAGGCAGGCGATGTTGCGGGGCACATAGTCCCCGCCGACCATGTCGAGCACTGCAGCGACACCCTGACCGTCGGTGATCTTGAGCACTTCCTCGACGAAATCCTGGCGGCTGTAATCGATGGCGTGGGCGGCGCCGAGTTTGCGGGCGGCGTCGCATTTGTTCTCGCTGCCGCAGGTGACGATCGTCTTGAGCCCGAACAGCGTGCCCAGCGCGATGGCCATGGTGCCGATCCCGCTGGTGCCGCCGTGGACGAGGACGGTGTCACCCTCCGTCGCATAGGCGCGCTCGAACAGGTTGGTCCACACGGTGAACAGGGTTTCGGGCATTGCCGCAGCTTCCACCATCGACAGCGCTGGCGGGACGGGCAGGCAGGTAGCGGCGGGCGCGATGCAATAGTGGGCATAGCCGCCGCCCGGAACGAGCGCGCAGACCTTTTGCCCCAGCAGCTCGCGCAGCACGCCATCGCCGGTCGCCACTACCTCACCCGACACCTCGAGGCCGGGCAGCGGGGAGGCACCGGGCGGCGGCGGATAGACACCCATCCGCTGCAGCACATCGGGGCGATTGACCCCGGCGGCGGCGACGCGGATCAGCACCTCGCCCTCGCCCGGGCTGGGGGTGGGCACGCGCACGGCGACCAGCGCGTCCGGGCCGCCGGGGGTGGAGCAGTCTATCGCGGTCATGTCGGCAGGTATCACGTGTATGTCCCCCGGTGCCGTTGCAGCGCAGCTTATTGACAGGCGCGGGCGCACAAGGTCAACATCGCAGCCATGGATATCGATGCGCTTTTCCCCGACCGGCCCGATGACCCGCTGGCGTTGCTCGCCAGGCAGGATCTCGACCGGATGTCGGTCGACGAGCTCGATGCGCGGGTGACAGCGCTGGAAGCGGAAATCGCGCGGACCCGGGCACGGCGGGCGGTTGCCGTCGATCACAAGGCGATCGCGGCAGGCCTGTTCAAGAACTGACCTGCATAAGCCCTTGCCAAGCGGCTTGCGAGGTCCGACATTGGCATCAGGGATTGGGAGACAGACGATTTAGGTAAGGCTGCGCGCCGGATGGTCCGGACGTGCAGTTGGGCGACAATCCCGGCGTGGCCCTCCGGAATGGAGTGAGCGGCATGCCATCCTTTGCCGAAAGCCTTGAGAAGACCCTGCACAATGCGCTGCGCCACGCTGGCGAACGCGGCCATGAATATGCCGCGCTGGAGCATCTGCTGCTCGCGCTGATCGACGACAAGCACGCCAGCGAGGTGATGATCGCCTGCGGCGTCAACCTCTCCGAACTCAAGACCACCGTCACCCATTATATCGACAGCGAGCTCGACAGCCTGAAGTCGAACGAGGCCGGCGAACCGACCCCGACCAGCGGCTTCCAGCGCGTCATCCAGCGCGCGATCCTGCACGTCCAGTCGTCGGGCAAGGACGAGGTGACCGGGGCCAATGTGCTGGTCGCGCTGTTCTCCGAGCGGGAGAGCTATGCCGTCTATTTCCTGCAGCAGCAGGACATGAGCCGGCTCGATGCGGTCAGCTTCCTCAGCCACGGCGTCGGCAAGGGCGGCAAGCCGGCCGCGACCGCGGTCGAGCCGCGCGCCGAGGAATCGAAGGGCGAGACCAAGGCCGAAAAGCCGGCCAAGAAGGAGTCGGCGCTCGCCCAATATACCGTCAACCTCAACGAAAAGGCGGCGGAAGGCCGTGTCGACCCGCTGATCGGCCGCGGTGCCGAGGTCGATCGCACCATCCAGATCCTGTGCCGCCGGTCGAAGAACAACCCGCTCTATGTGGGCGATCCGGGCGTCGGCAAGACCGCGATTGCGGAGGGCCTGGCGCGCAAGATCATCGAAAGCGCGGTGCCCGAGGTGCTGCTGCCGGCGGTGATCTACAGCCTCGACATGGGCGCGCTGCTGGCCGGCACGCGCTATCGCGGCGATTTCGAGGAGCGGCTGAAGCAGGTCGTTTCCGAGCTCGAGGCGCTGCCGCACGCGATCCTGTTCATCGACGAGATTCACACGGTGATCGGCGCAGGTGCCACATCGGGCGGGGCGATGGACGCCTCCAACCTGCTCAAGCCGGCGCTGTCGGGCGGGCAGATCCGCTGCATCGGCTCGACCACCTACAAGGAATTCCGCAACCATTTCGAAAAGGACCGCGCACTGCTGCGCCGGTTCCAGAAGATCGACGTCAACGAGCCGAGCATCGAGGATACCGTCAAGATCCTGACCGGGCTGCGCTCGGCGTTCGAAAACCATCACAGCGTCAAATACACGCCGGATGCGATCAAGGCGGCGGTGGAACTGTCCGCGCGCTACATCAATGACCGCAAGCTGCCCGACAAGGCGATCGACGTGATCGACGAGGTTGGCGCGATGCAGATGCTGGTGCCGCCGAACAAGCGGCGCAAGACCATCACCACGCGCGAGATCGAAGCGGTGATCGCCACCATGGCGCGCATCCCGCCGAAAACAGTGTCGAGCGACGACAAGCGCGTGCTGGAGACGCTCGAGACCGACCTCAAGCGTGTCGTGTTCGGCCAGGACAAGGCGATTTCGGTGCTGTCATCGGCGATCAAGCTGAGCCGTGCCGGCCTGCGCGATCCGGAAAAGCCGATCGGCAACTATCTCTTCTCCGGCCCCACGGGCGTCGGCAAGACCGAGGTGGCCAAGCAGCTCGCCAGCATCATGGGCATTCCGATGCAGCGCTTCGACATGTCCGAATATATGGAGCGCCACAGCGTCAGCCGCCTGATCGGCGCACCGCCGGGCTATGTCGGCTATGATCAGGGCGGACTGCTGACCGATGCCATCGACCAGAATCCGCATTGCGTGCTGCTGCTCGACGAGATCGAGAAGGCCCACCCGGACCTGTTCAACATCCTGCTGCAGGTGATGGACAACGGCCGGCTGACCGATCACCACGGCAAGACCGTCGATTTCCGCAACGTCGTGCTGATCATGACGACCAATGCCGGCGCGTCGGACATGGCGCGTGAATCGATCGGTTTCGGCCAGATCAGCCGCGAGGATGTGCAGGAGGATGCGGTGAAGAAGCTCTTCACCCCCGAATTCCGCAACCGTCTCGATGCGATCGTGCCCTTCGCCTATCTGCCGCCCGAGGTGGTCAACCGCGTGGTCGACAAGTTCATCCTGCAGCTCGAGCTGCAGCTGGCCGACCGCGGCGTCCACATCCAGCTCGACGATGCCGCGCGCGGCTGGCTGACCGACAAGGGCTATGACAAGCTCTACGGCGCAAGGCCCATGGGCCGCCTGATCCAGGAAAAGATCAAGCAACCGCTCGCCGAGGAACTGTTGTTCGGCAAGCTGGTGCACGGTGGCGAGGTGAAGGTGCATCTCAAGGATGCGGCCGAAGGCGACGGCAAGGAGCTGGCGTTCGAGATCGTTGCCGCCCCGCCCAAGCTCGGCAAGGGCAAGGGTGGCGCCAAGCCGAAGAAGGCGGAGAGCTCGGCGGAGTGATCAAAGGCATGGCGGCTTGCGAGCCGCCATGCTGGGCGTTATAACGTTCGTATGAACAAGCGCTTCGTCCCGGATTTTCCGCCAGTGTTGGCGGTGGGCGAGCAGATCATGCGGCAAGACCGCTCTGTTTCGCGCGCCTTGGCGACAACGGGGCGGACGCCATGAACCACACCGTCAAAATCGTGAAAATCGGCAATTCGGCGGGGATCATTCTGCCTAAGGCCGATTTGGAGAAGCTGCAGGCCGGGATCGGCGATTCGGTGATCAAGGTCGATACCCCCAACGGGTTCGAGTTGCGGGCACCCGATGCCGTATTCGAGCGGCAAATGGCTTTGGCGCGTCAGATTATGGAGCAACGCAAGCGGGCCCTGCGCGAACTGGCGAAATAGCAGTGCGCCGGGACTGGGAGTGGGTCACGCTCGACGTGGCTCTGGCAGCACATGGCGAGCAAATCGCGGAGCATGGTGGCGGCGAAGGGGTGCGCGATGTCGGTCTGCTCGACAGCGCCCTGGCGCGTCCACGCAACCTCGCCGCCCTTGACGAACCGGATGCAGCGGCACTGGCCGCAGCTTACGCCTATGGCATCGCTCGCAATCATCCGTTCGTCGACGGCAACAAGCGGATAGCAGCGGTGGTGAGCGAAACATTTTTACTGCTTAATGGCTTTGCGCTCGATGCAAACGATGCCGAGGTGGTGGTCGCCATCCTCGCTCTCGCTGCTGGCGAGTTAAGCGAGCAAGAACTGGCCGACTGGTTCCGCCATCATGTCACCACTGCCGGCTGATTACCCCCGCTTCGGCGGCCAAGGCACAAACCCGCTGGTCCGCGCAACATAGTCGGCATACCCCGGGCGCGTCTTCTTCAGACCCTTTTCAAGGATCGGCGCGCCGCTCCATTTGTTGAGCATCCAGGTCAGCAGGATCGGCGAGGCAATGGTCCACAGGCCGGCGCCGGTCGTGGCGCTGACCAGCCAGATGCCCCACCAGGCGCAGGCATCGCCGAAATAATTGGGGTGGCGGGTGTAGCGCCACAGCCCCTTGTCCATCACCTGCCCCTTGTTGGCAGGGTTCTTGCGGAACGCCTCGAGCTGCGCGTCGCCGATCGTCTCGAAGGCGATGCCGGTCAGCGCCAGCACCGCCCCCGCCCATGCCAGCGGCGCGATGTCCTGCCCGGCGCTGGCGAAAATGCCGACCTGCGCGGGCAGGCTGACGAACCACAGCAGCGGCCCCTGCAGCAGGAAGACGATGACCAGCGAGGCGAAGGCAAAGCTCCAGCCATTCTTCTCCATCGCCCCGCCCAAGATCCGGTCATAGCGCGGGTCGCGCCCCAGCCGCCGCCAGCGCAGCAACAGATGGGTGCCGAGCCTGAGGCCCCACAGGCTGGTCAGCCCGGCGAGCAGCCAGCCGGTCGCGGAAAGATCCCCCGGCGCACCGACCCGCCATGCGCTGAACAGGGCGAGGCCGACCATGCCATAGGCCCAGACGACGTCGATGAAGCTGACATCCTTGATTGCCACCGCGAGCTGCCACAGCAGCATCAGCACGCCCATCAGCACGGCGAGGTTGAGCAACAGGTCGATGAGCATGGTCAGGCGGCGTCCTTGTGCGGCTGCCCCCCCGGCACGGCTGCGGGATCGGGGCCGATGATGTCGGCAAGACTCTTGGTGGCGAGGTGCGGGTTGCGCGGGGTGCAGTCCTTGTAGACGTCCCATACCTTGGCCATGTCGGCGGCATAATCGCCGGTCGGCCAGATGGTGACGGTAAGTCCGCCGGTCTTGCGGCCATAATCCATCAGCCCGACGACCATCGGCACCTTCGCCGCCAACGCGATCTGGTAGAAGCCGGTCTTCCACTTGCCGGATTTGCTGCGCGTGCCCTCTGGCGCGATGGTCAGCATGAATTCGTCGCGCGCGTCGAACTCGGCAACCATCGCCTCGACCAGATTGTGGCTCGCCGAGCGGTCGACCTCGATGCCGCCCATTTCGCGCATGAAGCCGCCCATCGGCCAGCGGAACAGCGACTTCTTGGCCATGAAATGCGCATCGACGCCCAGATCCTGGGTCAGGCCGAGGAAATAGAGAAAATCCCAGTTGGAGGTGTGCGGCGCGGCGATCAGCACGAACTTGCGCGGGCTGGGCACGATTCCCACCGCCCGCCAGCCGTAGCGCTTGTAAAGGGCCAGCAACAGCCACTTGACGATCCGCGACAGCAGACCGACACGCCCCGCGCGCCCGTCGCCTACCCTGCGCTCTTCACCCATCGCCCTGCCCGCTCCTCACCCACCCGGCGCCCTCTCGCTGGAGCGTTACGGATACGGCTTATCCTAGGTCAATTCTGACAGGATGCCAGCGAATTGCACTACGGCATCGGGGACAGGACGCCTGCGGGCCGCTGCACCTTGATGCTGCGGCCCGCAGATAGCGGGATGGCTCAGTCGGCCGCGGTTACGGGGACCGGCCGGGTCAGGCGGGCGCGGATAAGGCGGACCGCCAGCACGACGCCGCCGGCCATCAGCGCCCATGGCAGGAGCAGGCCGAGCAGCATCAGGACAAAGGCTGCCGCCGAGCCGAAGCTGTCGGTCGATGCCGCAAGTGCGCTGGCAAAGGGGCGGCTGCGGTCGAACCCTGCCGCACCGGTGGTGCCGCGATAGGCAAATTCTACCGGCGTAGAGGCAAGCCGCGCTTCACCGCCACGCCGCTCCTGTTCGGCCGATCGCAGCTCGCCGCGCAGCCGTTCGGCCTGTGCCGAAAGATCGCGGCGCTCCCCGGCGCTCAATCCGGGCTGGCGCAGCCGTTCCTCGATGCGGGCAAGGTCGCCCCCCATCGCCGCGCTGGCCTGTTGCGAAGCGGTGATGCCGGTGCCGACATCCTCTCCTCCGACACTGCTGTCGAGCAGCGTGCCGTCGAGCGCGCGTACGCTGGCCACCGCATCGCGGGCGAATCCGCGCGCCAGGGCGGGATCGAGCAGGAAGGACAGGCTGGCGGTCACCGGTCCGCCATCTTCCTGATTGTAGCGCAGGCCGACGACGCGGCAGCGCGCGGTGCCGAGCCGTTCGCACGCCGCGACATGGCGATCCTGCGCCTGGGAGACGGCATCGTCGGCGAGTTCGAAGTTGAAGCGGTAGACGAAGGCCACGCCCGGCGCGACCCGGGGGTCGGCACCCGGTGCGGCGGTGGCGTCGCTGGCGGCCTCTGCGGCGGTCGGTCCGGAGGAGGGATCTTCCTCGGCCGGCTGACTGCATCCGGCCATCGCCAGCGCGGTGGCGGCCAGCGGCAGCAGCAGTCGTCGGGACAGGCGATTGGCGGGACGGGGTTGGGGGAACTCTTGCATCGAACGACACTCCCTCTGCTCTCGAGTAGAACTCTACTCGATTAGTTGAGAATATCGCTTCACCGCCAAATTGCAACGCTCTATCGCGCGTTGCCGCAGCCCCATTTTTGCGTCACCATCGCGCCATGGATCAGCTAGCCCAGACGCTCGCCCGCATCGCTGCAGACATGGCGGCAGCGCCCGATCTGGGGCGGGTGGCCGACTATATCCCGGCGCTTGCGCGGATCGATCCGGCCCAGTTCGGCATCGCCATCGTGCTTGCCGACGGCAGCGTGCACGTCGCCGGCGATGCCGATGTCGCCTTTTCGATCCAGTCGATTTCGAAGGTGTTCACGCTGACCATGGCGCTGGGCAAGGCCGGGGCCGACCTGTGGCAGCGGGTCGGGCGCGAACCCTCGGGCTCTGCCTTCAATTCCATCGTCCAGCTCGAGAACGAGCAGGGCGTGCCGCGCAATCCGTTCATCAACGCCGGGGCCATCGCCGTGGCCGATGTCGTGCTGGGTCGCGGCGATCCGCGTGAGGCGATCGGCGACGTGCTGCGCTTCGTGCGCGCGCTCGCCGCCGATGCCGACGGGCCCGACGAGGGCATCGTCATCGACCGTGAGGTTGCCGCGAGCGAGGCGGTGACCGGCCACCGCAACGCCGCGCTCGCCCATTTCATGCGCGCCTACGGCAATATGGCCGATGTCGAGGGCGCACTGTCGCTCTACTTCCACAGCTGCGCCATCGCCATGAGCTGTCGCCAGCTGGCGATGGCCGGGCGCTATCTGATGGCTGGCGGCATCAACCCCGCGACCGGACACAGCGTGGTCAGCGCGCAACGCGCGCGCCGCATCAACGCGCTGATGCTGACCTGCGGCCATTATGACGGATCGGGCGAATTCGCCTTCCGCGTCGGCATCCCCGGCAAATCCGGGGTCGGCGGCGGCATATTGGCGGTGGTGCCGGGCGTGGCGAGCATCGGCGTCTGGTCCCCCGGCCTCAATGCCCGCGGCAATTCGCTGCGCGCCAGCCTGGCGCTCGAGCAATTGTCTGAGGCGATGGGCTGGTCGGTCTTCACCGCGCGTTAGCGGCCTGACTTGGTTCTGCCATGAAACCGCAGCCCTGAGCCTGTCGAAGGGCGCTTCTCGGCAAGGCGTGCTTCGACAGGCTCAGCACTACGGCCAGACGGCAATCCCTTGGTCTCGCACGCTAGGGATTGGCTGCCAGCCGGGCGATGCCCGCGGCGCGCATCGCTTCCCAGGCGGCGGTATCGGCGCGGACCAGCTCCATCTCGCGCCGCGCAGCCTCCAGCGGGGCGACGCGCTCGGCAAGGTCGACCTCGCGTGCCGCGACCTCGGCCCGGGCAGCGCGCGCGGCTTCGGCACGGCGGCTGCTGTCCGGATTGGCGGCAGCGGCCGCCTCTGCCGTCTCGGCCCGGCGCACCGTCTCGGCAAGCCGCTGACGGGCGCGCGCCTCGCGCCGCTCGCTATAGGCCAGCACCTGCTCGGCATTGCGCATGCGGAACGGCAGAACGTCACCCGGCTGATGGCAATATTGCACCACCGGATCGACCCACGTGCGCGCATCGACCAGTTCCATGGTCGAGATCAGCCACTGGCCCTGCTGGCGGCGGAAGAGGATCTGGTAGAGGCCGATCGGACGCCCGGCACCGTCGCTGACCTGCCATTGGCCGAGCGCGCTTTGCCCGTCCCCGGCGCGCACGAAGCCGACCGGTTGTTCGGCGAGCCGGTTGCCGCTTGCGGCAAAACCGTCACGGATGCGCGCCAGCCCGGTGCGATCGAGCGTCTGCCCGCCGCCGGTCCAGCGGGTGCGGCCGTTGAGCACGAATTGCGCTGCGGGCGATCGACCCGCCTGCACCGCTTCCCAATAGCCGCGCATCACCGCAGGCGCAGGCGTGCGCGCCTCGGCAATCTCGGCGTCGTTCATCGCCTGGCCCTTCATGCAGGCCAGCTCCTGCGCGGCGGCCGCCTGCTGCGCCATCATGTCGCCGACCACCTGGCCGATCCACGCCTGCCCCATCGCCGCCCCGGGCAGCAGCACGAGGGCCGCAGCCGCCAACGGAAGGATTGCCTTGTGCTTACTCACCCCGAGACCCCTCCCCTTTGCGCATTGCCCTGCGGCCAGCGCCGTCGTTTCGGTCATTTCTAAATCTGGCCTGCAGCGATGCAAGCCCGCTCAGCTGCAATCCCAGTGAAAGATTGCCCGGCCGAAATCGCGCGCGAGAAGGTCCGCACGCCGGATCAGCACCTGCGCCTCCCCGACATCGCCCCATTGCAGCCCGTTGCGCGACGTCAACTGGAACAGCACCCGGTCGTGTTCGCGCCATGGCGACGGCTGGCCGCGCTTGTCGGGCGGATGGGCCAGGTCGAGCCGGGGATCATGCTGCACAAACAGCGGATGGCCGCCGACGTGATGGCGATCGTACGGCACCGCTTGTTCCAGTCCCAGCCGCAGCGGCTCCAGCGCCTCTGCCCGGTCATCGATGCCGAGTTCGGCGCAAAGCGCCTCGACCGGGCGATCATAGGGGCGCGGCAGCATGCTTGCCGGGGTAGCGCGCAGCGGTACACCGCTAGCGCGCGCCGTATCGCCAACGAAGGGCGTGGTGCTGTAGCCATCGTCATCCGGCGCGCCATAGTCGGGCAGATACGGTGGCGGTGCCAAACGGCCGCCCACGGCGCCATCGGGATGCCACAGCAAGACCATGTCGGCCTCGTCGAGCGCGTCGAAATTCACCCCATGCAAGTCGTCGCGCCCCACGAACAACTGCAGCAAGCCCGCCTCGGGATAATCCGCCAGCGGCGGCATCGCGCCAAAATCCAGTTGAGCCACAAATTCGAGCGGTCTGCCCTCCCTCCCCGTCGGCCAGTTTGCGCCGTCCGCGAGCCACACCGGTCCGCCGATGCGCGTGCCGCCGGGCAGGACCGGCGCGCTGTCGTCCGCTTCCAGGATCAGCGCCGGCAGCGCAAGCGCGGGCAGGCGGCGCTCAAACTCGGCCAGTTGCTCCGCCGTCGGTTCGACGATCGGCGGCTGGCTGGCTTGCCACTCGGCATGACGAGCCTCCGCATCCGCGCGCCACCGACGCATGCGCCTCTGCTGCAGCGCCCAGCACCCGCCAAAGAACAGCGCCGTGACGACCAGCGCGAACAGCAGGGCGTGATTGTCGATACTCACCGCCGCGCTTCGGCCAGCCACTGGTCGATCGGGACCGTCGCCGGAAATCGCTCCTCGACCCAGCGCTGTTCCATGGCACGCAGCAGTCGAGCCACGTCCGGCCCGGCGGCTACCCCGCGTGCGACAATATCCCCGCCCGAAAACGGCAGGGTCGGCACCTGCCAGTCCTCGAGCGGCGCCAATCCGGCGACAGGCTCCCCCGCCAGCAGCACCCGGTCGCGCGCGCCCTCCACGCCGATGCGATAGGCGAGCGCGCGGATATCGCCCGCCAACGCCTCTCCGCGCGCCACCGCGATTCGTTTGCGCAAGCGGTTGGAGAGTTTGAGCCGCGCCGCCACCCGGTCTGCGGCCAGCGGATCGGGCGGCAGCAGGGCGATCAGGCGGCGCGGTGCTTCTGCGTCCAGCCCGGCGTCGCGTTCCGCCTGCACCAGCGTGGCAAGCCGGGCGACGGCATCGGGCAAGGCTTCCGGCACGATTTCGGCGAGCACGCCGGCCTCTTCCATCAACGCCACGCTCGCCACCGGGTCGGGCAGCGCCAGAATGCGCTGCAGCTCATCCGCCACCCGCTCGCGTGACAGGCCGCGCAGCTTGGCGGCGCGTCCGGCAACGATGGCGAAGGTCGCGGGATCGGGTTCTCCCCCGCCGAAGCGGGCGAGAAAGCGGAACCAGCGCAGGATACGCAGATGATCCTCGTCGATCCGCTGCGCTGCGTCGCCGATGAACAGGACGCGCTGCGCCGCAAGATCGGCAAGCCCGCCGACGGGATCGAACAGCGTGCCGCTCGCCGGATCGGCATAGAGCGCATTGATGGTGAAATCGCGCCGCCCGGCATCCTCCGCCCAGTCGTCGGCAAAGGCGATGGTGGCGCGGCGCCCGTCGGTCGCGACGTCGCGGCGCAGCGTCGTCACCTCATAGGGATGCCCGTCGGCGACAGCGGTGATCGTGCCATGGGCGATGCCGGTGGGCACCGTCTTGACCCCCGCCGCCTCCAGCCGCGAGATGACATCGTCAGGGCGCAACCTGGTGGCAAGATCGACATCGGACACCGGCAGCCCGAGCAACGTATCGCGCACTGCGCCGCCAACGGCGCGGGTGGTGTCAGCGCCGCCGAGAGCCGTCAGGATGCGGGAAAGGCCGGACTGTTCGCGCCATGCAGCGGGGGGGAGCATGGTCACACCCTGACCCCCGCATTCAACGCGCACGGATCGGCATCCAGCCCCAGCAGCGCGCCGATGTTGCGGATCATCCCCGCCGTCGCCCCCCAGATGCGTTCGCCGTCATGATGGACTTCCCAATAATGGCGGATGCCCCCGTCCCATTCGACCGCACGCCGCACCTGCATCGCCGGATCGAACAGATGGTCGCAGCGCACCTCGAACACGCGCGCCACTTCGCTCGGCTGCGGCACCAGCGGCAGGTCGGGCGGGATCACTGCCAGTACAGGGGTGACGCGATAGCCGGTGACCGTGCCATAGGGCGGCACCAGCCCGACGACCTGCACCGCATCGCGCGGCAGCGCCACCTCCTCCTCCGCCTCGCGCAGCGCGGTGGCGATCAGATCGGCATCGTCGGCATCGGCGCGGCCACCGGGAAAGGCGACCTGGCCCGAATGCTTGCGCATCGCCGCCTGCCGGCGCGTCAGCAGAATCGTGGGGTGGGGCCGGTCGACGAAGGCGACCAGCACCGCGGCATCGGTGGTATTGGCATCATCGTCCATACCGCCGCGCACCCGCCATTGCTCGTCGCCATCGTGCGGCACGACGCCGGAGGCCGCCGCCAGACGCTCCGCCAAATGCGAGGCCAGCATCAGCCCGGATCCGCCAGCGCGAACCGCTGCCCGCCGCTCCATACGCAGCCGTCCGCGTCGGCCACATCGGCGAGCTGATAGAAAGTCGATCGGGTCAGCCGCGCCTCCACCGGGCGCTCGGCGCTACCGGTAACGCGCAGATAAGGCAGCCGTCCTGCCGGACCATCGCGCAGCATCAGCGGATGATCGGCACCGCACAGCAGCATGGCGTCGGTGTTGAGCCGGAAAGCAATCGTCTGGAATTCCTGCTCGCCTTCGATCCGCGCCTCGACCGCCAGTAGCGGGGCGTCCTCTACCGCGATCGCCAGCTTCTCGGCGGGGGTGACCAGCACATAGCCGCCGTCCGCCTCGCGTCGCAGCAGGCGGGAGAAAGCGCGGACCATCGCCGGGCGGGTTATCGCACCGCCCTCGTGGAACCAGCGCCCCTCGGCATCGATGCGGATGTCGATGCGCCCCGCATGCGCCGGGTTCCAGCGCTCGACCGGCGGCAGTGCTTCGCTCTCGATCCACTGGGTCAGCGCATCGAGCGAGGTGGTGTCGAAATCGGGCACTATCGGCATCGGCATGGCTGAGATGTGGCGGATGCAGCCCGGTGCGGCAAGAGGGGCCAATCGTCCCCCTCCCGTTTGCAGGCGGGGCTGGGGGTGGCGTGGGCGAAGCTCGCGCGCTTGCTCCGAGTGTATGATTGCGCTAAATCACTACCCAGACACAGAGGCAGCACATGGTCCAGCAGGCAAAGACGATTACCGGCACGATCGCGCTCCTATGCGCGCTGCTGATCGGCGTACACCTCCTCAACCTGCTGATGGGTGGCGCGCTCTACAGCTTCGGGCTCGAACCGCGCCGGCTCGACGGGGCCGACGGCATCCTCTTCTCACCGCTGCTGCACGGCGATTGGGGCCATCTCGGCAGCAATCTCGCCGCGTTCGTCGTCCTCGCCGCGCTGACCCTGATCGACGGGCTCAAGCGCTTCTTCAAGGCCAGCGCTATCATCATCATCGGCGGCGGCTTGCTATTGTGGCTGTTCGGGCGCAGCGCCAACCATATCGGCGCGAGCGGCTGGATTTTCGGGCTGTGGGCGATGGTCATTGCCCAGGCCTGGTACGACCGGCGCTGGCGCAACATCCTGATCGCCCTTGGCGTGCTGATCTTCTACGGATCCATGGCACTGGGTGTCCTGCCGCTGCAGCCGGGCATATCGTTCGAAGGCCATCTGTTCGGCGCCATCGCCGGGGTGGTCGCCGCACGCGTACTGGCCCGGCCGCCAGCAATCGGCACCCGCCTGCCGGAGCGCAGCGACACGCTCAAATTCTGGCCTGACCAGAAACGCTAGCGCCGACCCGGTCTTGCGGAACAACCGCAGCCCTGAGCTTGTCGAAGGGCGTTTGGCGTTTTCGAGAAGCGCGCTTCGACAAGCTCAGGGCTAAGGTCTAGCGGGTCCTGCCGATACCAGGCGGTCGGCGTCCGCCACAATCTCGCCCGGCCTTCCCGGCACCCCGGCACCACGCACGCCGCGCGCCAGCAGGCGGTGCCGCTCGACCGGGCCGGGGACCTGCCAGCCGCAGGTGGCATCGGCAGCAAAACCCCAGAAGCGGCCATAATATTCCGGATCGCCGATCATCATCAGCGCCCCCGCCGCGCCGCCCGCCCCGGGTTCGCGCTCGGCAGCTGCGATGGCCGCATCCATCAGCGCGCGCCCCACGCCGCCGCGCTGCAGCGCCGGCTCGACCGCCACCGGGCCGACCATCACCAGCGGCACGCGCGCGCCGTCGGCGGTAACGAGTGCCACCGGCCAGCATTGCAGGCTGCCGATCAAGCGCGCACCATCCCAGGCCGAAAAGCTCAGCGACCCTATCGCCGCACAGCCCTCGCGCATGCGATAGGCGGTGCGTCCATGCCGGTCCGGCCCGAAGGCGGCGTCCAGCAGCGCTTCGACCGCATCCGGCGCGGCAGCAGACAGGGGTTTGATCTCGACCAGTGCCATCTCCACCGCCGTCATTGCGAGCGGAGCGAAGCAATCCAGGGGCGGTTGACGCGGCTCTGGATTGCTTCGCTCCGCTCGCAATGACGAAAACATGTTCACGCGTCGTCCGTCGCGGTCTAAGGGCAGCGGCCTTTAGGGGCGAACCACCCCCCACGCAAGAAAGCCCTGCCCTGCCGTGACCAACGCCGACAGCCTGATCCTCGAAGTGCACGACCTGGAAGTCGATGTGCTGACCGGCGTCTATTCGGAAGAGACGCACCTGCCGCAACCGCTGCGCATCAGCGTCAGCGCCGAAATGGCGATCGAGGATCATTATGCCCCGGCCACCCCGCTAGCCGCGTCCAAATCCTATATGGACCTCAAATGGGCAGCGACGGACGGCATCCCCAAGGACGTGCATTTCACGCTGATCGAGGCGGTTGCCGATTACATCATCGGCACCATCTTCCTGCAGGATGACAAGGTGAAGAGTGTCGAAATCCGCATCGTCAAGCTGGCGATCGCCGAAGCGAACGAGCGGATCGGCATCACCATGAAACGCCATCGGCCGCCCGCGCCAAGGGTGATGATGGCATGACATGTCGATTACCCTCCTTCGTCATTCCCGCGAAAGCGGGAACCCAACTGATGGCGTGTCAGATAGACTCCCGCCTTCGCGGGAATGACCAGCGGGATGAGGAAAGAGCGGCGCCATGACCCGCCCGCTCGCGCTCGTCACCGGCGGACTGCATCGCGTCGGCGCGGCCATTGCGGCGCGGCTGGCGGGCGCGGGCTATGATCTGGCGCTGCACCGGCGTCGCGAGGGCGATGCCGATGCGGCACTGGCTGCGGCCATCGCCGACAGCGGCGTCGCCCACGCCATCGTCTCCGCCGATCTGGGAGAGCGCGGCGCGGCGGAGGCGCTGTTTGCCGACGTGGTCGATCGCTGCGGCCGCGTGCCCGCGCTGATCGTCAACAACGCCTCGCTGTTCGCGGAAGACGGGATGTCGGCACTCGACGGGCCTGCGCTCGATGCCGCGCTCGCCGTCAATCTTCGCGCACCGGTGCTGCTCGCGCAGGCCCTCTTCGCCTGCGGCGGCTCGGGTGCGGTCGTCAATATCCTCGACCAGCGCGTCCGCAACCCGGTGCCCGACCAGATCGCCTACAGCATCGCCAAGCAGGCGCTGTGGCAGGCGACGCGGACCCTGGCCGTGGCCTGCGCGCCGCGCGTGCGCGTCAACGCCGTCGCGCCGGGCCTGACCCTGCCGACACCCGATTACGAGGATGGCCGCATGGAGCGCATGGCCGCGCTGATGCCGCTGCAGCGGCTCGCCGCGCCGCAGGACATTGCCGATGCCGTGCTGTTTCTGGCACGCGCCGAGAGCATCACCGGCCAGACCATCTTCGTCGACGCAGGCGCCAACCTGCGCAGCTTCGACAGCGATTTCGCGCATCTTTAAGCCGTCGCCCCGGACTTGATCCGGGGCCGCTCTCCACGTTGCGCAACACCGCCAGCGACCCCGGATCGAGTCCGGGGCGACGCTATGCCGCTACTTCTTGAGCCCGATCTCCCGCAGCCGCTCCTGCAGATAATCATCCGCCAGAATCGATTGCGGATAGCGGTCCGGATTGTGCGCGGTCACGCAGCCCGGCAGCGTCTTGATCTCGAAATCGGAGCGCAGATGCAGGAAGAAGGGCATCGAATAGCGGCTGTGCGCCGCGCGCCCGGCGTCTGGATTGACGACGCGGTGCGTGGTCGACGGCAGGCGGTGGTTGGTCAGCCGCTGCAGCATGTCTCCCACATTGACCGCAAGCGCGCCGGGCGGCGGGCTGACCGGCAGCCAGCTGCCATCGGGCTCGAGGATCTGCAGCCCAGCCTCTTCTGCACCCAGCAGCAGGGTGATGAGATTGATGTCTTCATGCGCCTCTGCCCGGATGCCGTCGGGCGATCCACCTTCACGTATTTCGGGCACGGGCGGGTAATGCAGCAGCCGCAGCACGCTGTTGCCGTCGCGAATCGGATCGTCGAACCAGTCGGGGCTGAGCTCGAGGTAGCGGGCAATGCCGGACAGGAGCTGCGCGCCGATCCGGTCGAATTCGGCGAACATCGCCTCGAATGTCTCGCGGAAACCCTCGGGCTCGGCGGGCCAGATGTTGGGCGGCATCGAATCCGACAGCGGATGCCCTTCGGGCAGGTCGCGCCCGACATGCCAGAATTCCTTGAGGTCGACATGTTTCGCGCCCTTGGCAATCTCGGTGCCAAAGGCGGTATAGCCGCGCGCGCCGCTCTGGCCGGGCACCAGATAGCCGCGCTTTTGCTCCTCTGACTGCGCGAACAGCGCACGCGTCAGCGCCCAGGCGCGGTCGACCAGCGCCGGGTCGAGCCCGTGATCGGTGATCATGGCGAAGCCGAAGCGCTGGAAGCTGGTGCCGAAGGCGCGGGCAAATTCATCGGGGCCGAGCGCGGTCATCGAGATGACGGGCACGGCGGGCTTGGTGGCCATGGGGGCGGTATCGACAGTCATGGGGGTCTTTCCAGCGAGTCAGTTCGAGCCTAGAGGCCCGCGTCATGCAGCATGCGATAGCGCCAAAGGGCAGAGAGGCAAAGGGATGGCACGCGTCGCGATGCGTCGTCCTGCTCGCCTGCCTGATGCTCGGCGCGTGCAGCGCGGAGGAGGCAACGGCCGAACGCACCGATCAGCCGCGGCGCCTCGCTGCCGCCGAAGCGCCGACCGTGCTTGCCGGAATCGAGCGGCTGGACGAGTTCGCCACCGTGCGCCGCGCGCTGGCGGCGACCGGTCGGGCGGCGCTGCTGTCGAGCAACGCCCCGGTGACCCTGCTAGCGCCGCGCGACACCGCCTTCGTCCAGCTCGATCCGGCCCGGCGGGAGGCGCTGCTTGCGCCCGCCAATCGCGCCGCGCTGACCACCGCCATCGACGGGCTGATCGTGCCGCGCGCGCTGCGTGCGGACGAGCTGCGCCAGATGATCAGCGACGGCGGCGGCTCTGCAGTATTGCAGACCCGTGCCGGCACGGTGACGGTGTCCAGCGCTGGCGACATGCTGATCCTCACCACGCCATCGGGCGTGCGCGCCACCATGGGCAGCGCGGAAGTTGCGACCGGCAACGGCATGATCTACGTGCTCGATCGCTGGCCCGCCGCCGCCCCCTGAACCGGAGTCGACGATGGCCTATTGGCTGATGAAATCAGAACCCGACGTCTACAGCTTCGACGACCTCATCGCCCAGGGCGAAGGCGTGTGGGACGGCGTGCGCAACCATGCCGCCGCCATCCATCTCAAGACCATGGCGGTCGGCGATCAGGCGATCTTCTATCACAGCAACATCGGCAAGGCGGCGGTCGGCATCATGACCATCAGCGCGCCTGCCCTGCCCGACCCCACCGAACCCGAAGGCACACGCTGGGTCGCGGTCAAGGTCAAGCCGCTCGCGCGTCTCGTCGAGCCGGTCACACTCGCCGCGATCAAGGCGGAACCGCGGCTGGCCGGTATCGAGATGCTGCGCCAGAACCGCCTCTCGGTGGCTCCAATTCGCGACAGCGAATGGGCGATTCTGCTGGAAATGGCGGGCGGTACGATACCGCTCTGACCCCTTGGGGCCTGAGGCCGATCCCCGGTCCCCCGGAACTGACATCCTCATCGCTACCACCGTCGCGCCACACGTGATGCGGGGCTTGGCTGGTTTGACAACGATGCCAAAGAAAGCCTTGCCCCGTGTCAAGCACGGGGCGACGAGAGGGGGTTACGGCAATGCAGCGAATTGTGCGTTCGGATCGCTAGCCGCCGAGCGCCGCCATCGCGCTGTTCTGTTCGGCGACCAGTGCAGCGACCTCGGCCTGCACCGCTGCCACCGCGTCGGCGGCGCGGCCCTGCTGCAGCTGGTCGATGGCCAGCCGGTCGAGCTCGGCCAGCGCGAGCCGGGTCGGGCCGCGGGCGATGTCGGCGCGGGACAGCGCGCGCTGCGCGACCGCCCACTCCTCGCTGCCCGGTGCTGCAGCGAGACCGGCGGCCAGCGGCCGAACCTCTGCCAGCGCTGCACGGAACGCCACATCGCCGGTCTGCGCATCGCGCAGCAGCGCGGCCAATGCCTGCTCCAGCGTGGCGCTGACCGGTGTCGGTTCGGGCGCGACCACCGGCGGCGGCGGCACCGCGAGACGCCGTTCGACCGGGCGCTGGGCAAGGCTCGGATAATCGGCCATATCGCCGGTCGCGCAGGCCGCCAGCGGCAGCAGCATCGCCATCGGCAGGACTTTGGATGGTAGACCGGTCATGCCCCGGCTCTATGGCGGGCGGACGATCGGTGCAAGCGCATCCTCCGGCCGCTGTGCACCGCCTGCGCATGGCAAATCGCCAAGCCACCCGTGGTTGACAGAATCGGGACTCGCCGTTAGGGGGCCGGTCTTTCCCGCGACAGGCGTGTGTTCGCCGGGGCCTTTGCCTCGCCCGATCGCTGTTGCCCCCGCCGGGATGGTTCAGGTTTTTTGAAGGTCAGACACACCATGTTCGCTATCGTCCGCACCGGGGGCAAGCAGTATCGCGTTGCCGCTGGAGACAAGATCACCGTCGAAAAGCTGGCGGGCGACGTCGGCGACACCGTCGAGCTGGGCGATGTCCTGCTTGCCGGCGAAGGGTCCGACCTCCAGTCGACCGCTGGCCTCACCGTCGCTGCGGAAATCGTGGCACAGGGCCGTGGCGAGAAGGTGATCGTCTTCAAGAAGCGCCGTCGGCACAACTATCGTCGCCGGAATGGCCATCGCCAGTATCACACGCTGCTGAAGATCGTCTCGATCGGTGCCGCGGAAAAGAAGGCAGCGCCCAAGAAGGCCGCCGCCAAGAAGGACGCCCCGGCTGCCGAGGCTCCTGCCGAAACCGCCGCCGCCTGAGCGCGCCCAACCGAGAATTGATGGAGATTATCCATGGCACATAAGAAAGCAGGCGGCTCTTCGCGTAACGGCCGCGACTCACAGTCCAAGCGCCTCGGCGTCAAGAAGTTCGGCGGCCAGGAAGTGGTCGGCGGCAACATCATCGTGCGTCAGCGCGGCACCCGCGTGTACCCGGGCATCAACGTCGGCATCGGCCGCGATCACACCCTGTTCGCCACTGCCGACGGCCGCGTACGCTTCCACGATGGCAAGCTTGGACGCAAATATGTGTCCGTGGACGCCATGATTATGGAAGCCGCCGAATAAGCGGACGACCATGATCGGGGTCGTCCGCAAAGTGGATGACCCCCCGATAGGCCCAGGAACAGGAATGTCCGACGGCCTGACAGCAAGGGAGACGGGTCATCCCCCGGCTCCCTTTTTTGTTGCGCGGACGCGTTTCATCGTCCCGCCGCAAGGACCAGCCGGACAAGCGTCTCCCTTGGCAATCGCCACGGAACTGTCACCGACTTCGGGCAGTTGCGGGCAGTGTGAGGAGAGACAGAATGTTTGCGCGGACAGAAAGATTGTTGCTGCGGCCCGGCTTCATCGAGGACGCCCCCGAGCTCGCCCAGGCGATCGGCGAAGAGGCGGTCGTGCGCAACCTCGCCACGGCGCCCTGGCCCTATGGCGAGGCGGACGCCCGTGCCTTTCTGAGCATGAACCACCCGGCCAATCTGCCCGGCTTCACCATCGTCAAGCGCACAAATGGCGCGCCGCGCATCGTCGGCGGCATCGGCATCGGGCCGCGCAGCGACGCGGACGGTCTTGAAATCGGCTACTGGATTGCCCGCCCCTATTGGGGTCTGGGCTTTGCCACCGAGGCCGGTCGGGCCGTGATGGGCATTGCCCGCGCGCTGCGGCTGCCGCGGCTGACCGCCGGCCATTTCGTCGACAATCCCGCCTCGGGCGCGGTGCTGCGCAAGCTCGGTTTCCGCCCGACCGGCCGGATGGTCAAGCGGTTCAGCCTGGCGCGCGGCAGCGATGTCGCCTGCGTCGAATATGCCGAAGCGGAAGATGCCCCGGTAGAAGGGATGACTGGCAAGCGAGACCCCATCGACCCGCTTGAGGATTTTCGCGATGGGCTACGGCTGCTCGCAGCCTGATGCCGCCTGCTGCCAGCACTCAGCGGCAGGGCCGCGCATAGACATTGACCGGATCGGGTTCCATCACGTGGTGCCCGATCAGGCCGAAGCCCAGCTTGGCCGCGACCCGTTCGGATGCGCTGTGGCCGGGGTTGATGATGCAGCGGATCTCGCTGCCCAGCGCCTGGTCGGCCCAGCGGAGCGCGGCCTCCATGATCTCGCTGGCCGCGCCCTTGCCCCACCAGTCGGGCGCGACCGCCCAGCCCGCCTCGGGATAGCCTTCGAGTTGCGGGACCCCGCGGTCGAACCAGCTCAATCCGCCGCCGCCGATGAACGCATCGCTTTCCTTCTCGGCAAACACCCAATAGCCATAGCCCATCAGGTGCCACAGCCCCGGCATCGCCAGATATTTTCCCCAGCTGGTGGTGCGGTCACGCGGGCTGCCGCCGATATAGCGGGTCACCCGCTCATCCGCCCACATCGCGGCATAGGCATCGAAATCGCGCCGTTCGGGCGCGCGCAGGCGGAAGCGGGCGGTCTCGAGGGTGGGGATGTCGGTCAATGCTGGTCTCCTTAGGGCAGCTTGAGCTTAGGGGGTGATGGCGGCGCTCGAAAGGGTTTCACGCAGAGGACGCAGAGGACGCAGAGACGATGATGCAAACCGCGCAGCGGCTTGACCCCACTGCACTTGCGCTTGCCGCGAGGTAAGGATTCAAGACGGCTGCGCCGCATGGCGCAGCGCCTCTGCGCCTCTGCTTCCTCTGCGGTCTCTGCGTGAAACCATGAATACGCTGTCGCAGGCACCACAATTGCTGTTGTGTCAGGATGTGCCGCCCGCCACACTGCCCGACAAAACAGGGAGACCCGCATGATCCGCCGCCTGCTCGCCACCGCCGCACTCGTCGCCTTCGCCGCGCCGGCCGCTGCCCAATCCGATCTGCGCACGCAGCTACAGGCGCAGATGCCCTCGCTGATGGACCTCTATCGGGAGATGCACGCCAATCCCGAGCTTTCGGGCCAGGAAGTGCAGTCGGCAGCGCGCATGGCGCGAGAGGCACGCGCGCTGGGGTTCGAGGTGACCGAGGGCGTCGGCGGACATGGCGTCGTCGCGGTGATGCGCAACGGCCCCGGGCCTGTGCTGCTGATCCGTGCCGACATGGACGGCCTGCCTGTCACCGAAGCCACCGGTCTACCCTTTGCCAGCCAGGTGCGCGTGCGCCAGGCCGATGGCAGCGAAACGGGGGTTATGCACGCCTGCGGCCATGATACGCACATGACCGGCTGGATCGGCGCGGCCCGCCTGCTCGCCGCCAACAAGACGCGCTGGTCGGGCACGCTGGTGATGATCGGCCAGCCGGCGGAGGAGATCGTGGCCGGCGCCGATGCGATGATGGCCGACGGATTGTTCACCCGCTTCCCCAGGCCGACCCACGCCATCGCCTTTCATGACGGCCCCTTCCCCGCCGGGGTGATCGGCTATCGCGCCGGCTTCGCCCTCGCCAATGTCGATACCGTCGATGTGCTGGTGCGCGGCGTCGGCGGCCATGGTGCCTACCCGCACACCACCCGCGATCCGATCGTCGCGGGCGCGCGCATCGTCGACGGGCTGCAAACCCTGGTCAGCCGCAACGTCGATCCGCAGGATGCCGCCGTGGTCACCGTCGGCAGCTTCCATGCCGGGACCAAGCACAACATCATCTCCGACGAAGCCCGCCTGCAACTGACCGTGCGCAGCTACAGCGACCAGACCCGGCGCATGCTGCTCGACGGGATCCGCCGGGTTGCTGCGGGGGAAGCGATGGCGATGGGCATGCCAGAAGACCGGATGCCGGTGGTCACCGTCGCCGACCAGAGCGCCGATGCCACCTGGAACAGCCCCGAATTCACGATGGAAATGGCCGGCGTGCTGCGCCGTCATTTCGGCGAGCGCCGTGTCGTCGAAGTGCCGCCGTCGATGGGCGCGGAGGATTTCGGCAATTTCTGGCGCGCGGACAACAGCATCCAGTCGCTGATCTTCTGGGTCGGCGGCGTGCCGCAGGCGCAGTGGGATGCGGCGCAAGCCGGCGGCTCCCCGGTGCCCGGTCTCCACTCCCCCTTCTGGGCACCCGACGCCGAAGCCGTGGTAGCAACCGCGTCCGAGGCGCTGGCCACCCTCGCGATGGACATCATGAAGCCGGCGGGGTGATTTTCCGCTCTCCCGCGCGCGAGGGCTTCGTGATGCCCTTGCCGAATCTCTGCGCCCCCGCTAAGGGCGCGCATTCCTGACCAGGGCAGGCCCATAGGGGTATAGCTCAGTTGGTAGAGCATCGGTCTCCAAAACCGAGGGTCGCGGGTTCAAGTCCTGCTGCCCCTGCCAGCCTTGCAAGGGAAAGGCTTGGCCGCTAGACAGCGGCGCATTCGCAAAATGGCGAACCACCGGCCGCACCCACTTTCGCTTGAAACAGCGGGGAGGGGCGGGCGGAGATTTGCCTTTTTGCCGAGACACTGGTTTTCGTCGGGGCACGACGCCCCATATGGCAATGCGAGGTCGGACCGGACAGGCCGGTTCCCGCGCACAGCCGCAAAGGAAGAAGTGATGGCAAAGACCACTCCGGGCGAATTCGTCCGTCAGGTCCGGGCAGAGGCGAACAAGATCGTCTGGCCGACCACGCGGGAAACCACGGTCACCGCGATCATGGTGCTGATCATGACCGCGATCCTCGCGACATTCTTCCTCGGCATCGACGGGCTGTTCCGCTTCGTCGTCAACTGGTTGCTGTCCCTCGCGGGCTGACAAGAACAGGAAACACAACAGACCATGGCGCGCTGGTACATCATTCACGCTTATTCGGGCTTCGAGAACAAGGTGAAGGACGCGATCCTCGCCGAGGCCGAGCGCATGGGCCTTGCCCAGCTGGTCGAGAATATCGAGGTCCCGACCGAAACGGTGGCCGAGGTCAAGCGCGGCAAGAAGGTGCAGACCGAGCGGACTTCGATGGCCGGGTATGTGCTGGCCAAGCTGACCATGACCGACGATGTCTATCACCTGATCCGCAACACCCCCAAGGTCACCGGCTTCCTGGGTGTCGCCGGCAAGCCGCAGGCGATCCGCGAATCGGAAGCGCTGCGCATGCTCAACATCAAGGATGAGGCCGCCGCCCGTCCCAAGAGCGAAATCCGCATCGATTACGACATCGGCGATCAGGTCAAGCTGCTCGACGGCCCCTTCGCCAGCTTCACCGGCATCGTCGAAGGGCTCGATTTCGAAAAGAACCGCGTCAAGGTCGGCGTCTCGATCTTCGGCCGCGCCACCCCGGTCGACATCGAATTCGACAAGGTGCAGGTGGTCAAGTGAGCTCGGGCGATCAGGCCTAAGCGCTTCGCTCGTACATCCCCAACCGTCATTGCGAGCGCAGCGAAGCAATCCAGAGCTGGCGTTAACCGCCCTGGATTGCTTCGCTGCGCTCGCAATGACGAGATGACGGGGAAAGCCCGTGCGCCTTGCATTCCTTGCACCTCCCCGCTATGCGGCCCGCTTCATCCGGCCTTGGCAGGATGATTCCGCGCGGGAGGATGGCTTCGGCCTTCCGTTCGACCGCTTAACTTGAGGCCGCGGATCGGCTCCGCTGCCGACAGAGAGAAAAGGAGGCCTTTCATGGCCAAGAAGATTACCGGCTATATCAAGCTGCAGGTGCCCGCCGGCGCCGCCAACCCGTCTCCGCCGATCGGCCCTGCGCTGGGTCAGCGCGGCGTCAACATCATGGAATTCTGCAAGGCGTTCAACGCCGCGACCGGTGAGCTCGAAAAGGGCATGCCGATCCCGACCGTGATCACCGTCTATGCCGATCGCAGCTTCTCGTTCGAGACCAAGACCCCGCCTGCCACCTTCCTGATCAAGAAGGCCGCCGGATTGAAGTCGGGCTCCAAGGAGCCGGGCAAGACCGTTGCCGGCAAGATCAAGCGTTCGCAGCTGGCGGAAATCGCCGAAGCGAAGATGAAGGATCTCAACGCCAACTCGATCGAGCAGGCGACCAAGATCATCGAAGGCAGCGCCCGCTCGATGGGCCTCGAAGTGGTGGAGGGCTGAGACCATGGCCAAGCAGACCAAGAAGGCAAAGGCACTCGCTAGCCAGTTCGACCGTGACAAGCTCTATGGCGTCACCGAAGCCATCGACGCGCTGAAGGGCGCGGCGTCGAAGAAGATGGACGAAACCATCGAGATCGCCATGAACCTCGGTGTCGATCCGCGTCATGCCGACCAGATGGTGCGCGGCGTCGTCACCCTGCCCGCCGGTACCGGCAAGGACGTCAAGGTTGCCGTGTTCGCGCGCGGCGACAAGGCTGAAGCCGCGCTCGCCGCTGGCGCCGACAAGGTCGGTGCCGAAGACCTGCTGGAAGACATGCAGGCCGGCAACCTGGATTATGGCCGCGTCATCGCGACGCCGGACATGATGGGCATCGTCGGCCGCCTCGGCAAGGTGCTCGGCCCCAAGGGCCTGATGCCGAACCCCAAGCTCGGCACTGTCACCCCCAATGTCGCTGAAGCGGTCAAGGCAGCCAAGGGCGGCCAGATCGAATTCCGCGTCGAAAAGGCCGGCATCATCCACGCTGGGCTCGGCAAGTCGAGCTTCGCCACCGACGCGCTGAAGCAGAATTTCGACGCCTTCGTCGACGCCATCGTCAAGGCCAAGCCGACCGGCGCCAAGGGCAAATATGTCCGCAAGATCAGCCTGAGCTCGACCATGGGCCCGGGCCTGAAGGTCGACACCGCCGAAGTCGCCGGCGTCGCCTGATCCCGCACGTCGGCTTGCCGACGGGAAAGCGAGAAAAGGCGCACGTCGGCTTGCCGACGGGAACGCGCAAAGAAAAAGGCCGGGGAGCAATCCCCGGCCTTTTTCTTTGCCCCTCTCCCGCAAGCAGGAGAGGGGGTACTTTCTTTAGAAATCCACCTTGGCCGAAACCGTGAAGCTGCGCCCGCGCGGGTCGGCGACACGGGGTTCCCACGAGCTGCCGGCGCCGGTGTTGCTGTCATAGGTGATGGCAAAGGGCGGATCGGTGTCGAACACGTTGCGGACGCCGAAGGTCAGCGAATAATTGTCGTTAACCCGGTAGCCGAGCGAGAAATTGTAGATGATGTAATCGTCGACGCGGATCACATCGTTCGGCGGATTGACCGTGCCGTTGGCGACACCCGGCAGCTGCTGATTGCGATAGCCGTCACGGTAGATTTGCGTGAAGGACAGCGACAGCACATCATTGTTCCAGGTGATACTGGCGTTGTGTTTCCAGCGCAGGCCGAGATCGCCGGCGAAGGTGAAGTTGCCGATCAGGCTGGGCCCATAGGGCGCGGCCGGCAGCAGCCGCTCCTTCTTCTGCACCAGATAGGTGCCGTCCATCGAGAAGCCGAGCTGGCCGCCCCACAGCGGCGCATTGGCGCGCATCGCGAATTCGATCCCCTGCGTGCGCCGCGAACCGATGTTGGCGGTCCTCAAGTCCAGCAGCGTGATGATGCCGTTGGTGCGGATCAGCCGCTCGGGGAAGAATTGCGCATTGTCGAGCAGCTGGCGGATGGTCAGCGTGCCGATGGTGTCATCGACCGCAATCGACCAGAAATCGACGCTGGCGCTGAAATGCGACGAAGGCTCGAACACCACCCCGACGCTATACTGGTCGGATGTTTCCGGGCCGAGGTTGAGATTGCCGCCATTGAGCGTCTCCGGCGTGATCGCCGCGCAGCCCGGGATCGCAGGATTGACCGTGCCCTGCGGGCAGGTGGTGGGGTCGACCAGATTGTTGCCCGGGTTGGGCGACTGGGTGACGCCGTTGAAGATCTGGTTGAACGCCGGAACGCGGAAGCCGGTGTTGTAGGATCCGCGGAAGCGCAGCCATTCGAACGGAGAGAATAGCGCCGACACTTTCGGGTTCCATGTGGTTCCGAAGCCGGTGTAATCGTCGACGCGGCCGGCCACGGTCACTTCGAAAATGTCGAAGATCGGCAGCAGCACTTCGGCATAGGCCGCGAGCACGCGGCGGCGGCGGTTGTCGAGCGCGTTCACATTGTCGAACGGCGCGTTGAAGATGTCGGGCTGCCCCAGCACTGCTGCGTCCGAGCCGTTGAAGCTGTAGGTTTCGCGCCGATAGTCGACGCCCAGCGCGACCTGGATGTCCCCGCCCGGCAGCGCGAACAGCGATCCGGACACCGAGGCGTCGGCCTGGGTCAGCTCATACTGCCCGCCGTAAAGGATGGTCCCTTCCGCCGACACCGCCGCCAGCCCGTCGAGCGCGGCCTGCGTCTGGGTCAGCGAGAAGGGGTTGAGGATGCCGCTGTTGAGCAGGCCGACGATGCCCGGCGCACTCGCCCCCGGCGCGGTTGGCGCGCGCGGGTCGATGCCACCCGAGACTGCGCCGGCGACGCCGGATGCCGTCGCCGATGCCGCCGAGGGGAAGATGCCGCGGAAATGGTAGCCGCTGCCCAGCACCGACTGCGATTCGCTGCGCGCATAGGAACCGCCGACGCGATAGTCCCAGCCGCCGAACAGCGGGCCTTCCGCCCCGATCGCGGCGCGGAAGGTGGTGGTGTTGGTGTTGAACTCGCGCGGGCCGCACACGGTGCAGCGCCAGCGATAGGCAATCGGCCGGCCATAGTTGGCCGCCACCGCCGGGAACACCGCGACGATGCGGTTGTAGATGTCGTTGTAGGTCGCCGCCGTCGTCGGATTGAGCGGATAGGCCAGCGGCAGGGTGGTGTTGTTGGCCGAATATTGGTTGTTCGAGAAGCGCTTGGCCGAATCGGCGTCCGATCCGGTGACTTCGGCGAACAGTTGATGCTCGCCCAGCTGCACGGTGCCGCGCGCATAATAGGTCAGCGTGTCGAGCGGCTGCTGCAGCGTCGCCGCGCGGCCGGTGTCCCAGGCGCAGGCAAAGGCTGCCGACGGGATCGCCCACAGCTGCTCGTTATAGGCGAGGCCGCCGTCGACCGAGTCGCACCCTGCCCCGCCCGGCAGGTCGAGCACGTTGATGCCGCCGGTGGCGCGGATGGTAGTGCCGGGCAGCACCAGCCCGTTCAGCACTGTCCCGCCGGTGGTTCCGCCGAGCAGCGTGCCGTTGGGCGAGAAAATGCCGTTGGGGTTGATCGGGAACAATGTCGCGATCGGCGTGCCGCGGGTGTCGATGGACAGGCCGCGGTCGGGTTGGTTGCCGTTGACGAAATCGCGCTGGTCGCCGCGCAGCGCATTGGCCCAGCGATAGGCGACCGCGCCCATGATGTTGAAGCCCTGCTCGTCGAGGTCGCCATAGCCGGCGATGGCGGACAGGCGGTAGATGCTGGCATCGCCTTCATCGGTGATGTCGGTGAAACCTTCCGCGCCGATGCCCTGATAATCGGTGCGGGTGATATAGTTGATCACCCCGCCGATCGCATCGGTGCCATAGATGGCGGAGGCGCCGTCCTTGAGCACTTCGATCCGCTCGATCGCGCTGAACGGGATCTGGTTGACGTCGACAGCGGATCCCTGCAGCCCGTGCGCGGCAACGCGGCGGCCGTTGAGCAGCACCAGCGTCGATGCCGACCCCTGCCCGCGCAGGTTGGCGGCGGACAGGCCGTTGGTGCCGCGCTGCGCGCCGCTGGTGACGTCCGAGTTGGACGCCAGATTGTCCGCGCCATTGCCGTTGGTCGACAGATAGCTGATGAACTGTTCGGGGCTGGAGATGCCCTCGCGCGCCAGCTCCTCGGTCGAAATGATCTGCAGCGGCAGCTGGCTGTCGTTGGGGTCGCGGCGGATGCGGCTGCCGGTAACCAGAATGTCGGCGCCATCGTCCTGCGTCTCGGCCGATTGCGGCAGCGTGGCGTTGCTGTCCTGCGCCATGGCGGCGCCCGACCAGCTGGCAACGACCGCACAAGCGGCGGCGCCCAGCATCAGCGCGCGGCGCGGAGAGACGGTAATGTGCATGGACTGCCCCCTTGTTTCTATCCGTCACCCCAGACGGCCAAGCGCGTAATAAACGACAATAACGCGCCGTTGAAAAGAGGAAGTTGTTGCCGCCGACGGCTGCGCCACAGTTCTTGCGGCAAGGCGGATGGCCACCGGCACGCGCATAAAAAAGCCGCCGCTTCCCGGATGGCAGGGGAAGCGGCGGCGTTATCGGCCGGGCGGCAAGAGGGGGATCGCCCGGCCAGTAGCGTGTGCGCTCAGGCAGCCGATGCGTTGCACCGTTCCAGAGCGGCGGCGTCGAGCGCTTCGCCATTGGCGACGAAGGCGCTGACGGCGCCGACTTCACGCACCAGGCGGGCGCACATCACGCCAGGGCGGCTGGTGCCGCGCGGCGCGGTGCAATCGGTACCTGCGCAATTCCACACCACGCCGCCCGCGATGGCGCGGGTGGCCTCGGTCGGCGCGGCGAGGGTGGCGCTGTAGAAGCCGCCCGAACGCGGCTGCGCGTCGGCAGCGGCACCGCTCAGCAGGCTGGTGGCGATGAGCAGAGCGGCGGCAAAGGAACCGAGGCGCTCGGCGGGGGAGAGACGAAGTGCGTTCATGGGGGGAGAGCCCTTTCTTCTGGATGTGCCCGCTATCGTTCGTGCCGTGCGGGATGCAGCTTATTTGCACTAATGTAGGTTGCGAATCAAGATGCAATTGATAAGTTTTGCTTCGCAACCTGTTTAGCAGAAAGCCATTGTGGTTTTGCTGCAACCGGGTGCATGATGGCAGGATGACCATGGACACATTGCGCGAACCCCTGAACGACGGCGAATGCGGCCTTCCGTCCGCGCTCGACGTGATGGGCGAACGCTGGTCGTTCATGATCCTGCGCGGCGCGCTCAACGGTCTCCATCATTTCGAGGAGTATCAGACCGAACTCGGCATCGCCCGCAACATCCTCTCCAACCGCCTGCAGCGGCTGGTGGCGCACGGCATCCTCGAACGGCGGGTGATGGAGTGCGATCGGCGCAAGATTTTCTACTGCCTCACCGAAAAGGGCACCGATCTGCTGCCGACGATGGTGGCGCTGCGCCAGTGGGGGGAGAAATGGGGATCGGGCGTGCCCTCCACCCCAGTGCTGGTCGATGAGCGCGACCTGCAGCCGATCCGGCCTGTCGCCATCCAGGCGCACGACGGGCGCACCCTGGGCAAGCATGACCTGCGCTGGATGCACGCGCATGAAGTCCGGCCGATCGGCGAGGCGACGCCGGCGCGCGCGCCCGCCACGGCGGTGCGCAGCGACAGCCGCACCCTCGCCCCGGCGGCGCACGGCTGAACCGCCGCATGCGCTTCACCGCGCCGACCCCTTCGGCCAAGCCGCAACCCTTTTTCGATGACAAGGCCCGCGCCTTCTGGACGCTGCAGACGCTGGGCTGGGTGGCCTGGTACATTTTGCGCGGCGTGTCCGGCATCGCCAACGGCCTCGAGCTGCTCTACCTCGCGCAACTGCTGATTTCCGGCATCGCCGGCTTCTCGCTGACGCTGGTGCTCGCCGTGCTCTACCGCACCTTGATGCAGCAGCGGCCGCTGGTGTTGTGGCCGCTGGCGGTCCTGTCGGTGCTGGTCGCGACCATCATCCACTCCTTTTTCGATGCCTCGATGGTGTCGCTGCTGCCGCGCAATGCCGATCAGGCGTTTTCCACCCTGCTGCTTGCGCCGCTGTATCTCAACGCGGTCACGCTTTCCGCTTGGTCGGCGCTCTATTTCGCCATCAACTATTATCTCAGGGTCGAACAGCAGGCCGATCAGCTCAAGACGCTGGAGGGGCAGGCGACCGCCAGCACGCTCGCCATGCTGCGCTACCAGATCAACCCGCACTTCCTGTTTAACACGTTGAACAGCATCTCGACATTGGTGCTGCTGAAACAGACCGAACAGGCCAACGCCATGCTGTCGCGCCTGTCGGCCTTCCTGCGCTACACTTTGGTGAACGAGCCGACCGCCGAGGTGACGCTGGCGCAGGAAGTCGACACGCTCAAACTCTATCTCGACATCGAGAAGATGCGCTTCGAGGAGCGGCTGCGGGTGCGGTTCGATGTCGACCCGCGGGTATCGGAAGCGCGCCTGCCCTCGCTGCTGCTGCAACCGCTCATCGAAAACGCCATCAAATATGCCGTGACCCCGTCGGAGGAGGGCGCGGACATCATTCTCACCGCGCACCTCGTCGGCGAAAATGTCCGTATCGTCGTGTCCGACTCCGGCGGTGGCTTGAATCCGGACATGAGTGTCCCCACCACATCGACAAGCGTCGGCCTGAACAATATCCGGGATCGGCTGACGCAAGCCTATGGTGACCGCCACCGCTTCGACGCACGCAGCGCCTCCGGCGGCGGTTTCACCGTTACCATCGTCATCCCCTTCTCTCCAGGCAGGCGCGATGCCGATGCCCCGGAGGAAGCAGCGAAAGCGCGCATGACTGCATGACCATCCGTACCATTCTCGTCGATGATGAGAGCCTGGCGATCCAGGGCCTGACCCTGCGCCTCGAACCCTTCGGCGATGTCGAGATTGTCGACACCGCCCAGAATGGCCGCGAAGCCATTCGCAAGATCAAGACCCACAAGCCCGACCTCGTCTTCCTCGACATCCAGATGCCGGGGTTCGACGGTTTTTCCGTCGTGCAGGGGCTGATGGACGTGGAACCGCCGCTGTTCATCTTCGTCACCGCCTATGCCGACCATGCGATCAAGGCGTTCGAGGCGCAGGCAGTCGACTATCTGCTGAAGCCGGTCGAGCCGCAGCGGCTCGCCGACGCGCTCGACCGGGTGCGCCGCCGCCTTGCCGAAAAGAAGGGCAGCGAGGAGGCCGAACGGCTCAAGGAGGTGCTCGCCGAGGTCGCGCCGGATGCCGCCGAGCAGGTGGCGGGCGATGACACCCCTGACATGCACAGCGCCAGCCGCTTCGAAAAGCTGATCAACATCAAGGATCGCGGGCAGATTTTCCGCGTCGATGTCGACACCATCGAACGCATCGATGCCGCCGGCGACTATATGTGCATCTACACTGCGGACAATTCGCTGATCCTGCGTGAAACCATGAAGGATCTCGAAAAGCGGCTCGATCCGCGCGTCTTCCAGCGCGTGCACCGCTCGACCATCGTCAATCTGGGGCTGGTCCGGCAGGTCAAGCCGCACACCAATGGCGAATGTTTCCTGGTGCTCGATTCGGGTGCGCAGGTGAAGGTCAGCCGGTCCTACCGCGACGTGGTGGCGCGCTTCGTTCATTAGAGAGAGCGTGTCATGGTCGATTACGCCACCCCCAACCTGCCGTCCCGCGATTTTGCGGCGAGCGAGGCCTTCTACGCCGCGCTCGGCTTCGAAACCGCCTATCGCTCCGCCGAATGGATGATTTTGGAGCGCGGCGCACTGACCGTCGAATTCTTCTCCTATCCGGATCTCGATCCCGCCAGCAGTTCGTTCAGTTGCTGCTTCCGGCTCGACGATCTCGACAGCTTCTGTGCAATCGTGCTGGCCGCCGGCGTGCCCGACACGCGCACCGGCTGGCCACGGCTGCACCCTGCCCGGCGGGAGGCGTGGGGCGGGCGCGTGGCCTATCTGATTGACCCTGACGGCACCCTGGTCCGTCTGGTGGAGAATTGACGGCCATCGCGCAGCGGATACGCGGCTGGGCGCAGCGGCTGCGCCGTGACGCCCTCGCCCTGTGGATCGCCGCGCGCAGCCCGGAAACGCCACTGGCGGCACGGCTGATCGCGCTGCTGGTCACCGCTTACGCCTTCAGTCCCATCGATCTCATTCCCGACTTCATCCCTATCCTCGGCCTGCTCGACGATCTGCTGCTGGTACCGCTCGGCCTCGCGCTTGCCATCCGGCTGATCCCTCCGCCGTTGATGGCGCGCTACCGGGCGGAGGCGGACGCCCTGGCCCATCGCCCGGCAAGCCGGGCTGCGGCGGCGCTGGTCATATTCGTCTGGCTGGCGCTGTTCGCCTGGCTGGCGTGGGAGCTGACCGCGATCGATTAGGTCGTAAACCCATAAAATGCACGTTCGAGGCGGCAAAATGGCGGAGCCGAAGGCCAGCGCAGCTGAACATATCGGGTTCAGGCGGCCGCCGCGGGTGGTGGTTCCACCTGCAAGGCCGCGTGGGCCCGAGATCGAAGCCATTTCGCCGCCCCGAAGGGGTTCGACCCATTTTGTCCATGGCTGCATCGGCAAAGCTTGAAATATCGACATATTCCTGCGCCTTGCCTCTTTGCCCTGAACAAAATGGCCTCGAACCTCGAACGCGCATTTTATGAGTTTACGACCTAGTCCCCCGGGGCTGAACTCCGCAGCACCGCCACCGTCGCCCCGCACGTGATGCGGGGCTTGGCTTGTTTGACAACGCCGCCAGACAAAGCCTTGCCCCGTGTCAGGCACGCGGCGAGGCGTGGGGGTGGGGTAACGCAGAGAACGTCGCTTCTGATCAAGCCCAGCCAGGCCAGACCACGGCACAAGACGACGCCGCTCAGCGCCGCCCTGCAAAGAAGGCGCGCAGCAGCTCCGCCGATTCGGCGGCCATGATGCCGCCATAGACCTCCGGGCGGTGATGCAGCGTCGGGTGGGAGAACAGGCGTGGCCCATGCTCGACCGCACCGCCCTTGGCATCGTCGGCGGCATAATAGAGTCGGGCGATACGCGCATGGGCTATCGCGCCCGCGCACATCGCGCACGGCTCCAGCGTCACCCACAGGTCGCAGCCGGTCAGCCGCTCGTCGCCCAGCGCCGCTGCGGCGGCGCGAATCGCCTGGATCTCCGCATGTGCGGTGGGGTCATGGCGGCGACGCGGCGCATTGGCGCCCTCGCCGATGATTCGCCCGTCCTTGACCACGACCGCGCCGACAGGCACTTCCCCGTCCGCAGCCGCCGCCCGGGCCAGCGCGAATGCGCGCGCCATATGCGGTGAGGGCGGAAATGCGGTCATGCCGGCCTCCCTATCGCAGTGCGCCGCGCTTGACGAATCCCTCTGCGCCCGCTAGGCGCGCAGCCTTTCCCGCACCGATACCAAGGGTTTTGAAGTCATGTCGCGCGTTTGCGAACTTACCGGCAAGGGTCGCCAGGTCGGCCACAATGTGTCCCACGCCAACAACAAGACCAAGCGCACGTTCTTGCCGAACCTGCACAACGTCACGTTGATCTCGGACACCATGGGCCAGTCCTACCGTCTGCGCGTGTCGACGCACGGCCTGCGCTCGGTCGAGCATAATGGCGGCCTCGACAACTGGCTGCTCAAGACCAAGGACGATCTGCTGAGCGTCAAGGCGCGTCGCCTGAAGCGCGATATCGCCAAGAAGCAGGCCACCGCCGCCTGATCGGTCCCGGCACCCCGCGGTGCCGGTCAACCCTCCCGAACGGCCCGCTCGCGTTCGACCGCGAGGCGGGCCTTTCGCTTGTCCGGGCCATGGCCTGACGCGGCAGGCGCTTACGGTCGCTCGTCAGGCTGCCACAACAGCCGCAGCAGCAGCGTGCGCTGCCAGCCGACGCGATTGTCGTCCGATACCATCCAGATGCCGATCCGCCCGTCGGGCAGCGGCTGCGGCTCGATGGCCAGCCCTTCGAAATTGTCGGCGATCTGCGGACGGACGAAGCGCGCGATGCTGCGCGCCCGCCAGCGCCCGCGCGGCCTGATCGTCGCCGGGTCGGCCACGGCCAGCGTCGATACCCAGCGCTCGCGCAGCGTCAGGTCGCGGAACAGCAGCAGCACCCGGCCGTCGGGCAGCGCCGCGGCATCGGTCACCCGTCCGCGTCCGGCGGCATCCAGCGCAAAGCGGACCGGCCGCCCGCCCTCGACCGGATCGCTGTCGAACAATAGCGCATCGGTCCCGCCGCCCGGCCCACCGCTGGTTTCCGCAAGCACCAGGAATCGCCCGTCGGCCATCCGCACCAGCGCCTCCGCGCCGCCGTTGGCGTTCCAGTTCTTCATCTCCGGCACGTCGCGCTCGGCTTCGACCCGGGTGGCGCCCGGCGTGAAGCGCACGATGCGGTGGCGCTGCTCGAACCCGCCCCAGATCGCGCCGCTGACCGGATCGCGCGTCAGCGATTCAAGGTCGCGCCCCGCCTTGCCGAGCCCCAGCCGCGAATCGAGCCACAGCGGCCACAGCCGCGACGCCGGCACGCTGCCGTCGGTCCGCAGCCGGAAGCGCTGCATGGAGGCATAGTCGGAGCCGATCAGGAACTGGCGCGGCCGCTCGATGACCATCGCGGAAAAGCCGCCGAAGCGGCTGTTGCGGGATGTAAGGTGCCAGGCCTCGACAATCTCCACCGCGCCCACGCGGCGCTGCGCCACCGTCACCGCCTCGGCCACCAGATGCTGGCTATGGTCCGGCGGGGGCGTCCAGCGCCGCTCCAGCGGCGAGGGCATCAGCGCTGCGGCGATGACAAGGATGGCAAGCAGGCGGGGGAGCATCGGCCACCGGCGATAGGCGCGTGCCGACACCCCGGCAAGCTGAACAATAGGCAACAACATCGTTCAGCAAAGCCTCAGTGGCCGACTCCTATACCAGCCTCATCAGACGGAATCGCTCCGCCGGACTTTGAGGAGAAGCGTGATGAAAAAGACGATGCTGGCAATGGCCCTTGCCGCGACCACCCTGACCGGCTTCGCTTCGGTCCCGGCGGCCGCACAATATTATGATCATGGCGATCGCTACGAGCACCGCGACGACCGCTACGACGATTATGACAGCCGTTACGACCGCCGCGACAGCCGCTACGACCGGCGCTATGATCGCCGCGCCGACCGGCGTTACGACCGCCGCTATGATCGTCGCTACGACCGTCGTTATGACCGCCGCGACGAGTATCGCTGCGACAATGGCACCGGCGGCACCATCATCGGCGCGATTGCCGGCGGTCTGCTCGGCAATGAAATCGCCGGTCGCCGTGGTGACCGCACCGCAGGCACCATCATCGGTGGCGCCGTTGGTGCTCTCGCCGGCCGTGCGATCGACCGCGCCGACAGCAACTGCCGTCGCTAACATCTTCTAGCAAGGACAGGCGCCCTCTCCCCCTCCCTCGCCTGTCCTTGCGCTAACGGGGCCGACCGGTAAGCCGGTCGGCCTCGTCCCGTTTCAGCCACGCCCCCACCCTTGTCATCTTTGGTGCGACCGCCTAGCACTTGCCCCAAGTACCGGTGCGATATCCCTCGCCCCGGAGAGCATAAGTGCAAGGCACGCAGGCGATGGCAGATCAGGGCGAACCTCGCCCGGCGCATCGGTCCGCCGCACATCCCGGTGCGCGGCCGCCACGGGCGCCCGACAGGCAGGCACAGGCCGTGCCGGCCGGTTCCGGCGTCGCATCGGTTGCGCGCTTTGCCCACCGCCCCGCCTTTGCCGCACTAGACCTTGGCACCAACAATTGCCGGCTGCTGATCGCGCGGCCCGATGGCGATGATTTCGTGATCGTCGATGCCTATTCGCGCATCGTCCGGCTGGGCGAAGGGCTGGCCGAAAGCGGCCGGTTGAGCCGGGTCGCCATGGACCGCGCGGTCGACGCGCTGTCGATATGCGCCGACAAGCTGCAGCGCCGCCGGGTGCTGCTGTCGCGCGCGGTGGCAACCGAGGCGTGCCGCCGCGCGGCCAATGGCGGCGAATTCGTGTCGCGCGTGCGCGAGGAAACCGGCATCGCGCTGGAGATGATCTCCGCAGGGGAAGAGGCCCGGCTGGCGGTGCTCGGCTGCCACCAGTTGCTCTCCCCCGGAGAGGGTCCGGCGCTGCTGTTCGACATCGGCGGCGGCTCGACCGAGCTGGTGCTTCTCGACGATCGCAACGGCACCCCGAGTATCGTCGACTGGCAGAGCATCCCGTGGGGCGTGGTCAGCCTGACCGAGTCGCACCGCCATGACAGCGCCGATCCGGTCGCGCGCGCTGGCGCCTATGCCGCGATGCGCGCGACGGTGCGCGATGCCGTCCGCCGCTTTGCCGAGCGCTGCGACCAGCACAGGACACGCTTGTGGAGCGGCCATGCCGCAGCGCCGCTGCGCCTGCTCGGCACCAGCGGCACCGTCACCACGCTCGCCAGCCTCTATCTCGATCTGCCCAGTTACGATCGCTCCAAGGTCGATGGCCTGACCGTCGCCACCGATCACATGATCGCGGTCTGCCGCCAATTGTCCGGCCTGTCGCTGGCGGAGCGGGAGGCCATGCCCTGCATCGGGCGCGAGCGCGCCGATCTGGTCGTCGCCGGCTGCGCCATGCTCGAGGAGATCGCCGAGGTCTGGCCGGCTGCCATGCTCGACGTCGCCGATCGCGGCATCCGCGAAGGCGTGTTGCGCCAGATGATGCGCGCGCACGCCGCCGGCGAAATCGCCTCACGCCAGACACGGAGGCCGCGATGAGCAGCCCGACCCGCGGCCACACCCGCGTCAAGACCGCGCGCAACCGTACCGCACAGTCGACCCGCTGGCTCGCCCGCCAGCTTAACGACCCTTATGTCAAGCGCGCCAAGGCCGAGGGATATCGCAGCCGCGCCGCGTACAAGCTGATCGAACTCGACGAGAAATATGCGCTGCTCAAGGGCGTGCGGGCGGTGGTCGACCTCGGCATCGCGCCGGGCGGCTGGAGCCAGGTGGTGCGGCGTCTGGCCCCCGCCGCCGCCATCGTCGGCATCGACCTGCTGCCCGTCGATCCGATCGAGGGCGTCACCATCCTGCAGATGGACTTCATGGACGAAGCCGCCCCCGGTCTGCTGATGCAGCACCTTGGCCGCGCGCCCGATCTGGTGATGTCGGACATGGCGGCCAACACCGTCGGCCATCCGCAGACCGACCATCTGCGCACGCTGGCGCTGGCCGAAGCGGCTGCCCAGTTCGCCATCGAAACGCTGGCACCCGGCGGCAGCTTCGTCTCCAAGGTGTTCCAGGGCGGATCGGACCGGGAGCTGCTGGTGCTGCTCAAAAAGAATTTCGCCAGCGTCAAACACGCCAAGCCGCCATCGAGCCGCAAGGGCAGCCCGGAGCTGTTCGTGGTGGCGCAAGGGAAGAAATAGCAATCACCGTCACTGCAAGAACAGCGAAACAATGACGGCAATTGGTCGGTCCTTTGCCTACCCTTCCCGCGCCTGCTCCACCGCATCGCGCAGCTGCTGGTAACCGACAGCACCGGTCAGCAGACGGTCACCGACCACCCAGCTCGGCGTGCCGTTGAAGCCGAGTTCGCGCGCCAGTGCGAGGTTGGATTGCAATTCGCGGGTGATTGCCGCGTCGCCCAGCACGGCCGATCCGGCCGCGACGCCCAGCCGCTCGGCTGCCGCCGTGCGGGCGGCGGCGTCGGGAGAGCGCGCCTCGAACAGCGCGCGGTGCATCGGCATGTACCGGCCGCGCCGCGCCGCCGCCAATGCCAGCCGCGCCGCCGGCTCGCTGTCCTCGCTGAGGATCGGCAGTTCGCGGAACACCACCTTGACCCGGCTGTCCTCGCGCAGCAGCCGCTCGATGTCGGGCATGCTGGCCTTGCAGAAGGTGCAGGAATAGTCGGTGAACACCGTCAGCACCACATCCCCGTCCGCTGCCCCGGCCCAGGCGCCCGAGAAAGGCTCCTCGATCCGGCTACGCAGGCGGCCGACCACCTCGGCCGAACGGTTGGCCTCAAGCCGAGCCATCGCCTGCGGAAGTATTTCCGGATGCTCAAGGATATAGTCGCGCACCACCTGCTCGGTGGTGGCCCGGTCGACGCCCGGCCCGGTCCAGTACAGCCCGGCGGCAAAGCCACTGCTGAGCAGAAATGCGCCGCCCAGCGCCAGCGTGGCCGGGTGACGCCACCAGGACTGGCCCGCTCCCGCGCCGCCAGGCAGCCGCCCACCCGCGCCACCACCCGTGGCGCCGGGCATCGGCGATCGATCTTCCCCCGCGCCCGCTGCATCAGCCAGCATGGCCGCTGGCGCCGCCTCCGCTGCCGGTGCCGCAGCAGCAGCCTTGCGCCGCCCACGCGGCACCGGTGCGGCTTCGCTGCCCGGCGCGGCGAACAAAGGCAGCGCCGCATCGGCGGCTGGCGTGCTCGCGGCGGACGCAGGCGTGGCCGGCGCCTCGGTTGCGGTTTCGCCGAGCAGACGGTCGAGCTGCGATTCCGGAGCGGCCGGCGCATCCGCCTGTCCGCGTGCCGCCAGCGCCTCCCGCGCCGCCTCCACCCCGTCGCGGGACAGGGCGGCGAGCTTGCGTGCGCCGCCGGCCAGCGCCGTTCCCGCCTGCTGCGTGCCGTTACCGAGCGCACGACCGGCCTGCGCCATGACCGGCGCCAGCGCGGCGCCCGTTGCGCGCGTGCCGCGCACGGTCGCATCGGCGGCACGCCGCGTCGTCCGTCCGAGCAGGCGCGCAGCGGCGGCGGTACGGCGCGGCAGCTCCAGCCGCGCCACCGCATCGCGCACGCCGCCATTCTGCAAAGCATCGCGCACGGCAGAGGTCGAGGCCGCGACGGTACGCGAAAGAGTGTCGATCATGCCCAGCGGCGCCGGCGGTTGCGTCGGCACCGGCACGGGACGCGACAGCAGTTCGTCGACGCTGCGCCGGGCGGGCCGCAGCGGCGGGGCAGGATCGTCGGCGCGCTCGACCACCGCCTTGCTCAATGTTGGCAGCGGTGCGGGGCGGGCCGCAGCGTCACGCGGCGCACCATCGCGCGGCTGGCTGCCGTTGCGCCCGCTGTTGCGCAACCACGGCTGATAATGATCCTCGCCGCCGCCGCCATGGCCTGCGGGTCCATGCTTGTCGTCCATGCGCCCCTCATGCCGACCTTGATTGCCTCCGTGCCATTATGGGACGGGCATGGTCAGCCTCTGTTGCCGCCCCGTCTACCGCGCCTGCGCTCTTCATCCAAGCGGGCGCGTGCGACCAATGCGATATCCTGAGCGCGCAGCCAGTCGGACGTGCCCTGCTGCAATCCGCCCAGCGCCATTTCGGCCGATGCCAGCGCCGGGCCGGCCTGCCCGGTCAGGATATAGCGCTCGGCAGTCGCCAGCGCCGCGCGCGGCTCGTCCCCCGCGTTCGCGTAGACGACGCCGAGCTGGTACCAGGCAAAGGGATTTTCATTGTCGCGTGATACCGCCGCGCGCAGCACCGTCTCTGCCTCGGCATAGTTGGCCGGGTCCTCGGTGGCGATCAGCGCATGCCCGAACAGCGCAGAAATCAGCGGCTGGGCCGATGTCTGCGCGACCGCCTGCCTGAGCGCGGGCAGCGCGTCCTGCGGCCGCCCGGATTCCAGCAGGATCTGCCCTTTCAGCTCGAGGAAATAGGGGTCGGCCGGGGCGGTGGCCAGCAGCGCCTCGACCTCCGCCAGCGCGCGGTCGGCATGCGCCTCGCGATGCCAGGCATAGGCGCGCGCATAGCGGGCGGGCACCGAGGTGTCGCTGGGCGGGAACTGGCGCAGCGTCTGTGCCGGCTCCTGCACATAACCCGCCAGCTTGGCCTTCACCCGCTGGAAGCGCGCTTCGAGCGCCGGATCGAGCGGCCGCTCCCATGCCGGATCGGCCGAGAGCGTATCGCGCAGGAACCGGATACGATCGCCCGACAGCGGGTGGGTGCGGCCATATTGCTGGTCGTCGTCCTGCGGGATGGCGTAGCGGAACTCCTGGTTCTGCAGCTTCATGAAGAATTCGATGAAGCCCTTGCCCGATATGCCCGATGCCGAAAGATAACGCGTTGCCGCCGCATCGGCGGTCGATTCCTGCACCCGGCTGTAGGAAAGATAGCTGCCCAGCGCTGCCTGCTGGCCAGCGCCCAAAATGCCCAGCCCCGCCTCTCCGGCTCCGGCGGCAACGGCCACCGCGCCGAGCAGCAGCGACAGCAGCGCGATGTTGGAGGCGCGGTCGGCGCCGGTGCTGTTGACGGCGTGGCCGCCCGCAACATGGCCCAGCTCGTGCGCGATCACGCCCTGCACCTGGTTGGCGGTATCCGCCGCCTCGATCAGCCCCGAATGGATATAGACGATCTGCCCCCCGGCAACAAAGGCATTGATGCTGCGATCCCCGACCATCACGATCCGCACATCCTGCGGCCGCAGCCCGGCCGCGCGGATCAGCGGATCCGACATGTCGGCAAGCAAGGCCTCGGTCTCGGCATCGCGCAGGATGGACTGGGCAGCGACCGGCTGCGTGATCAACAGCGCCGCCAGCAGCACGGCAAGCGCGCGGGCAAGGAAAGTGGCGATGCGCCGGGGGAGAGCAATCAGCATGCCCGCATCCTCATGGCCCGACCGCCTGAATGCAAGATGAAAGCGATGGGGCGAGGGCGCAGCTGCAGCGCGCCGACGGCAATCGGCGCCGGTTATGGAAGCCGCAGTGTCGACCGAGTTACCCGTCCAAGCCCGCAAACAGCAGCGTCCAGCCTGTTCCCACACGTTCGCGCATCGTCTCAGCCCGCTTGTCGGGCACTTGGGTTGTCGGCGGGCGTGCCGCGCAATTCCCGCAAGATCGCGATAAGCCGGTCGATATGCTCATCGCGCGTGCGCCAGGATGACACGCTGATGCGCGACGCAGGTTGGCCGCGCCAGATGGTGCCACCGAACCACAGCTCGCCCGATGCCGCCGCTGCCTCGCGGACGGCGAGGGTTTCCGCGTCGCTGCCGGCGCGGAATAGCACCTGGTTGAGCACGACATCGTTAAGCACAGCATAGCCAGCCGCATCCAGCGCCACACCGATCCGCTGCGCATGCGCGACGCAGTTTTCGACCAGCGCGGCGACGCCGCTGCGGCCGAGCGTGCGCAGTGCCGCCCACACCGCCACCCCGCGGGCGCGGCGCGAAAACTCCAGCGTCAGATTCTTCTGCGCCTCTGCTCCGGCGCTCGAGTAAGCGGCGTCGCTGCTCATCGCGCCCGACAGCGCCTCGGCATCGCGCACAATCGACATGGCGCAGTCATAGGGCGTGTTGAGCCATTTGTGCCCGTCGGTCGTCCAGCTATCGGCCTGGTCGATGCCCTCGGTAAGCCAGCGCAACCTGTCCGACGCGCGAGCCCACAGCCCGAACGCCCCATCGACATGCACCCAGGCCCCGGCAGCCTTGGCGCGCGGGATGATCTCGGCAAAGGGATCGAACGCGCCGGTATTCACCTCTCCCGCCTGCAGGCACAGGATAGTGTGTGCATCGAGCGGCGGCAGGTTTGCAGGGTCGATCCGGCCGTTGGCATCGGTCCGCGCGATCACCAGATTGTCGGTGCCGAAGCCGAGCACGCGCAGCGCCTTGACCATGGTGACATGCGCGACATCGGATACGATGGCGCGGATCGGCGGCGCGCCCGCCAGCCCCTTGCGGTCGAAATCCCAGCCCGCCTGCGCCAGCAGCCGGCGCCGCGCGGCAGTGATGCAGGTCAGGCCGCAGGCGCTGGCAGAGGTGCCGAAGCCGACCGCGCTTTCGGCTGGCAACCGCAGGATGTCGAGCAGCCATCGCCCCGCGACCTTCTCGATCGCGGAGGCGCCTGGCGCGCCAAGCGGGGTGCTGGCACTCTGATCCCACGCCAGCACCATCCGCTCGGCGGCTGCGGCAACCGGCAAGCTCGCACCGACGACGAAGCCGAAATAGCGCGGCCCGTTGCCAGCGACTGCCGCCGGCGAGCCGATCTCGTCCAGCATCGCCAATGTCTCGGCGGAGGGACGGCCCGTGTCGGTCAGGTCCTCGTCAAACGCAGCGAGCGCAGCGATGGCGTCCCCATCCGGAAAGACGCGCCGCGTTGCATTGCCGGCGACAAAGCGCCGGGCGCGGGCGTCGGCATCGGCGAGAAGATCGATTTCGGTCATGCCGACATGCATAATCCGCCCACTCCGGGCGCGGCCAGCGAATTGTCCTCGACAGGGATGTGAGCAGACTTCACAATCCTGCCATGTCCATCCCCAACCTCCAGACACTGCGCGCGCTCGAAGCGGCTGCCCGTCACGGCAGCTATTCGCGCGCCGCCGCAGAACTCGGCGTCACCCATGGCGCCATCAGCCATCGCCTGCGTGGGTTGGAGCAAACGCTCGGTCACGCGCTGTTCACGCGCGACGGCAATGGCATGCGCCCTACGACCGAAGCGCTTCGCTTGCTTGGTCCGGTGCGCGAGGCGCTCGACCTGCTGGCCTCCGCCTTCCCCGATCCCGCCCGATCCCCACAGATTCTCAAGGTCAGCCTGCTGCCCAGCATGGCGTCGCGCTGGCTGATCCCGCGCATCGGGCAATTTCGCATGGCCAATCCCGGCATCGATCTCAGAATCGACGCACGGCTGGAATTTGCGCCGCTCACCGCAGGGGGCGTCGATTGCGCCATCCGTTACGGCTCGGGCAACTGGCCCGACGCGCAGGTCAGCCACCTTGCCGATGAGACGCTGTTCCCGGTCTGCACCGCCGATTATCGCGACGGCACGGGGCTGGCGCAGCCCACCGATCTGCGACGCGCCAGGCTGCTGCGGCATGACCGGCAGGCGTGGCGACCATGGCTTAGCGCTGCCGGCTTGGACGGGCCGGAGCCGGACGGCGGCGCGCTATTCTCCGATACCAACCTGATGCTTGATGCCGCGACTGCGGGCGAGGGCGTCGCACTCGCCCGCAGTCGCATCGTCGCTGCCGATCTCGCCAGTGGCCGCCTCGTCCGGCTGTTCGACATCGCGGTGCCAGACCGGTTCGGCTACCACTTCGTCCGCCCCCGCCGCAGCGATCCCGCCCGTCGCGCGACAGTCGACCGTTTCGCCCGTTGGGTGGAAGATCAGATGCGCCAGGCATGACGCGTTAGAGCAATCGGACCGCACCCAAACAAAAGCCCCGCCGGATCGCTCCGGCGGGGCTTTGCTGTTCGGCGCTGTGCAGCGTCGGCGGGGTCAGGCGCCGAAGGTGCGTTGCCACCAGCCGCTCTTGCGCGGCGCGGATTCCGCCGGCTCGTTCGCCGGCGCATCGACTGCTGACGCATCCGCCATCGCCGGTTCGGCAGTGTCGGGCGCGTCTGCGCTGTCGGCCTCGGCTGCGCTATCGGCGCTGGCCGTTTCGACCAGCTCGGGCTCGGCCGCCGCCTTGCGGGCGCGACTGGCGCGCTTGGGCTTGGCCGGCGGCGCTTCCGCTGCCGGCTCGACCACGGCCTCGCCGTCCGGTTCGGCAGCCTCGGCCGCTTCGGCGCTGTCGGCCTTCTTGCTGCGCTTGCGCTTGGGCTTGGCCTCCTCGGCGGGCGCTTCGGCCTCGGCAGGGGCAGCGGCAGGCGCGGCTTCGGCCTTGGCCGATGCCTTGCGGCGGCGCGACGGCTTGGCCTCGACCGGGCTGTCGTCGGCAACGGGCTCGCTGGCCGCAGGCTGGGCTTCGGCTACGTCGTCGCCGCCCTCGCTCGCTTCGCCCTCGCCCTGCTCGCGGACCATGTCCTGCGCGTCCTCGCTGACGCCGCTGCGGCGATTGCGGCCACCGCGACGACCGCGACGGCGGCGGCGACCGCCTTCGCCTTCGTCGCCGCTGCGCGGCTGGGCCTCGGCGCGATCGCTGTCGGCGTCCACCGCTTCGCTCTCCGCGTCGGTTGCGCCGTCGCTGTCCTCGCCCGCGTCTGTATCGCTGGCGGCGCGTGGCGCGCCCTCGCTGCGCTCTTCGCCATCACGGCGGCCGCGGCGACGGCGATTGCGGCGCCGCTTCCGGTCCCCTTCGCCGCGCGGGCCGCGATCGGCGCCGCGTTCCTCTTCGTCGCCGGCATCCTCTTCCTCGATCTCCGGCAGATTGGCGTCATCGTCGTCGATGATTGTTTCGTAGCGCGGGCGGTTGGCGGGCGGCGGGCCGCTCGCCTCGACGCTCATCCGCGCGCCTTCCATCTGGCCGTCGGACTGGACCTCGATTGCCACGCCATAGCGGGTTTCGATCTCGCCGATCTCGCGCCGCTTGTTGTTGAGCACATAGAAGGCCGCTTCCTGGCTGGCGCGCAGCACCAGCCGCGAACCGCGCCCGCGTGCCGCTTCTTCCTCGAGCATCCGCAAGGCGCTGAGCCCTGCCGACGAGGCGGTGCGGACCAGCCCGGTGCCCTCGCAATGCGGGCAGGCGCGGGTCGATGCTTCGAGCACGCCGGTGCGCAGCCGCTGGCGGCTCATCTCCATCAGGCCGAAGCCCGAAATCCGGCCGACCTGGATGCGCGCCCGGTCGTTCTTGAGCGCATCTTTCATCGCCCGCTCGACCTTGCGGACATTGCTGCCCATTTCCATGTCGATGAAGTCGATTACCACCAGCCCGGCCATGTCGCGCAGCCGCAACTGGCGCGCGATTTCATACGCGGCCTCGAGGTTGGTGTTGAGTGCGGTCTGCTCGATATTATGTTCGCGCGTCGACCGGCCCGAGTTGATGTCGATCGACACCAGTGCCTCGGTCGGGTTGATGACCAGATAGCCGCCGGACTTCAGGCCGACCACCGGCTGGTACATGGCGCCGAGCTGGTCCTCCACGCCATAGCGCTGGAACAGCGAGACCGGGTCCGAATATTGCTTCACCCGCCGGGCATGGCTGGGCATCAGCAGCTTCATGAAATCCTTGGCGGCGCGATAGCCTTCTTCGCCTTCGACCGAGACATCCTCGATATCGCTGTTGTAGATGTCGCGGATCGCGCGCTTGATCAGGTCGCTGTCCGAATGGATCAGCGCCGGCGCGGCGCTCGACAGCGTCTTTTCGCGGATTTCGTCCCACAGCCGCGCCAGATAGTCGAAATCGCGCTTGATCTCGGTCTTGGTGCGCTCAAGCCCTGCGGTGCGGACAATGCAGCCCATGCTCGGCGGCAAGTTGAGTTCGTCGATGACGCTCTTCAGCCGCTTGCGGTCCGCACCGTTCGAAATCTTGCGGCTGATGCCGCCGCCGTGGCTGCTGTTGGGCATCAGCACGCAATAGCGGCCGGCCAGGCTCAGATAGGTGGTCAGCGCCGCGCCCTTGGTGCCGCGCTCTTCCTTGACCACCTGCACCAGCATCACCTGCCGGCGCTTGATGACGTCCTGGATCTTGTAGCGACGGTGCAGCGAGCGGCGGAAATCGGCCGCGCCATTGTCGTCGCGGTCGCTGCGCTCGCGGCCACCGCCGCCGGGGCGGCCCCGGCCACGGCCGCGCCGGCCATTGCGATCGCGCCGTCCGCGGCCATCGCCATTGGTACCGCCCTCGTCGTCGCGGCCGCTCTCGGCATCGCGCCCGGCGTCGTCGCCGTCCTCGTCGCTGTCGTCGTCGCTGTCGTTGGCACCGTCTTCGGCGCCCTCGTCGTCATGCTCGTCATCGTCCTCGCCGAGCGACGCCGGAGCGGCCATCTCGTCGATCTCGCCGTCGAGCGTGTCCAGATCCTCGTCGGCGCGCATCGCTGCCTCGGCAGCGGCATGCTCGGCCTCTTCGCGGAGCAGCGCGTCGCGGTCTTCCTTCGGGATCTGGTAATAGTCGGGGTGGATTTCGCTGAACGCCAGGAACCCGTGGCGATTGCCGCCATATTCGATGAACGCCGCCTGCAGCGACGGTTCGACCCGGGTGACCTTGGCCAGATAGATATTGCCCTTGAGCTGCTTGTGCTCTGCGGACTCGAAATCAAACTCCTCGATGCGGTTTCCCTTGATGACGGCGACCCGGGTTTCCTCCCGGTGCCGCGCGTCGATCAACATGCGCGTGGTCATTTATGATACTCCGGACACAGCGGCGGGCGCGCGATGCGCTGGCGGCTGCGATGATGGCAGGGGACCGGCGCGCACGTACCAGAGACGGCGCGCTGACGGCCGTGAAGGCCTGGGTCCCGCAGGTGGGCGAAATGTCAATGCCCGTGCGCCACGCGAAAGCGCCCCACGCGCCGGCCCGGATGGGGCGGTCGCAGAGGGCAAGCGTGGTCGTCATGCGGCATTCAACCTGGTCAGGACTGGCCCGACGCATTGAAAATGCAGGAAAAGGCCAGTCGCACTATGTCGACGACCGGAGAAGCGCGCCCGAGAAGGCCGTCGGCTCCGGACCGGTCGCCATCCTGCTAGCACCCGCAACCGAGCGGGGCAACATGCCATTTCGGCACGCCCCCCGCCGGCAGCCGGAGTCCTCGTCCGCCGAGGGTCGGGACGGTGGATGGTAAGCGATCATGCCTTCCGTAGCGTTAACCGGCTTCCTTGAGCCGCGCTTTGCAGGCCTGCTGCTAGCTGGGGCATCGTCCGGCCATGCTGGTGCGGACAGACGGGGTTCTGCAATGACCATCTGGACCAAAGCCCGGCAGCCGCGCCATAAGGCGACCATGCTGCATCTGCTGTTCGCTTTTCTTGCCAGCCTGTGGGTCGCTCCGGCGCAGGCCGGCTCGCTCGAGGCGGCAACGCTTGGCGATGGTGAATTGGCCCTGCGCTTTGCCGGCCCGGTGGGCGAGGCAGAGGTAATCGCGCTCGACGCGCCGCACCGCATTGCCATCGACATCGCCGGGGCAGAGCCCGGCAGCGTCTCGGTGGCCTCCAACCAGCTTGTCGCCCGCATCCGTCAGGGCCGCATCGCCGGCGGCGCGCTGCGCATCGTGCTCGATCTCGCCCGGCCGGTCGGCATCCGCGCGATCGATCGCACCGCCGACGGTCGGGCGATGACCATCGCCATGGAAGAAACCACCCCCGGCGCCTTTGCCGAGGCGGTGCGCGCCGGGCGGCGCAGCTTTGCCGCGCTGACCGATGACGCGCCGACGATGGCGTGGGCGCGGCGCGAGGCGCGGCGCTACCAGGTGTCGGTGCCGATCGGCCCGCCGCGCTCCGGCCTGCCGCTGCCCGCGGTGCGCGGGCCTGCGGATACATCGCTGCCGCTGGTGGTGATCGATGCCGGCCATGGCGGCCATGATCCGGGCGCCATCTCGCCCGATGGCCGCCATCGCGAGGAGGATGTCACCCTCGCCATCGCCCGCGCCATCCGCGACGATCTGGTCGCCACCGGCCGTGTGCGCGTGGCACTGACGCGTGATCGCGACGAATATCTGGTGCTGGAAGAACGCTATGGGCTCGCCCGCCGGCTGCGCGCCGACCTGTTCATCTCGATCCACGCCGATGCCGCGGAAAATCACAGCGCCACCGGTGCCTCCATCTACACCCTGTCCGAAGGCGCGTCGGACCGCGAGGCCCGGCGGCTGGCGGCGCGGGAAAACAGCGCCAACACCATCAACGGCGTCGATCTCGGCACCCAGGCCAGCGCGGTGCGGACCATCCTGCTCGATCTCACCCAGCGCGAGACGATGAACCGCTCGGCCGATTTCGCCCGCACGCTGCAGCGCGCCGCCGGCAGCGACATACCCTTCCGCTCGGAAGGGCTGCGTCACGCCGGTTTCGTTGTGCTCAAGGCGCCGGACATGCCCTCGGTGCTGCTGGAAACCGGCTTCATCAGCAATCCGGAGGATGCCGCGCGCATCGCCAGCCCCGCGGGCCAGCGCGCCATCGCCCGCGGCATCCGCCAGGGCGTGCTCGCCCACTTCGCCCGCCAGACCCTGCGCAACGAACGCGTCGAAGCGGGTGGCGGATCGCCGGTGGCGCGCCGCTGAGCGCCCGCCGCCGGGCGGGCAGGCGCGGCGCAGCTTGCCCTCTTACCAGCGTCGCAAAACATGCTAGAGCGTCGGCGCCATGGCCGATACCGATGCCCCCGCTGCCCCGTCCCTGCGCCTGCGCCTGACCCGCGAAGCCGGCGGCTATCTTGCCGCCGCGCGCGCCTGGTGGCTGCAGCAATGGCCCAAGCGCTGGTTCCGCCGCCTGACCTATGCCGGCGGCGCGCTGTTCCTTGCGCTGTTCCTGTTGTGGGCGTTCGTCGCGCGCGGCCTGCCGGACGCGGATACGCTGCTCGAATATCAGCCGCCGCTGCCCAGCATCGTGCGCGACGTCTCTGGCATGCCCACCCACAGTTTCGCGCGCGAACGGCGGGTGCAGCTCGACTATGACGAGTTTCCGCCGCTGCTGGTGCGGTCCTTCCTGGCCGCCGAGGATCGCACCTTCTTCCAGCACAGCGGCATCGATTATCCGGGCTTCTTCGGCGCGATCGCGGACTATGTCTCCAAGATCGGCACCGGCCAGCGCGCGCGTGGCGGGTCGACGATCACCCAGCAGGTCGCCAAGAACATCCTGCTCGGCGACGAATATTCGATCACGCGCAAGCTCAAGGAAATGCTGCTGGCGACGCGCATCGAAGGCGTGCTGTCCAAGGAACAGATCCTCGAACTCTACCTCAACGAGATTCCGCTGGGCCGCCAGTCCTTCGGCGTGCAGGCGGCGTCGCGCGCCTATTTCAACAAGGATGTGGCGGATCTGGCGCTGCATGAGATGGCGTTCCTCGCCACCCTGCCCAAGGCGCCGGAAACCTACGGCCGCCCGCAGAATGCCCGCGCCGCGCTCAACCGCCGTGCCTATGTGCTGCGGGAAATGCTGCGGGCCGGCTGGATTACCGAACAGCAGCGCGCCGCCGCCAATGCCATGCCGCTCGGCCTCGCGCCCACCCGCGGGTCGCAATTCGCCGACGTCGGCGGCTATTACATGGAAGAGGTCCGCCGCGAGCTGATCGACCGTTTCGGCGAGAATGCCGATGCCGGCCCGCACAGCGTCTATGGCGGCGGGCTGTGGATCCGGACCGCCTACAACCCCGAACTGCAGCAGGTCGCGGAGGCCGCGATGCGCCGGGCGATGCTGCGCTATCATGGCAATCGCGGATGGAGCGGCCCGCTTGCCACCATCCCCGTCGACGATGAATGGGCCAGCCGCCTGCGCTCGTCCTTCATCACCATCGATTATGACAATTGGCGCGTCGCAGCGGTACTGTCGAAGGCGGACGGTACCGCGCGCATCGGCTTTGCCAACGGCGACACCGGCACCCTGCCCGCAGGCTTTGCGGCGATGGCCGCGCTGGGCGGCGGCACGGCCTTCGCCGCGATGAAGCCGGGGGACATCATCCTCGTCAAGCAGGTGGCGGGCAGCAGCTATGCCCTGCGCACCATCCCCGGCATTTCGGGCGGGTTCGTCGCGCAGAGCCCGTCGTCGGGCCGGGTATTCGCGATGCAGGGCGGGTTCGATTCCAACCTCGCCAGCTTCAACCGCGCGACCCAGGCACAGCGCCAGCCAGGCTCGACGATCAAGCCGTTCGTCTATGCGACCGCGCTCGACAATGGCATGACTCCGGCGACGATCATCGTCGATGGCAATTTCTGCGTCGATGACCAGACCTCCGCCGGCGGGCGCAAATGCTTCCGCAATTCGGGCGGCGGCGCTGCCGGGCCGCGCACGCTGCGCTGGGGGCTGGAACAATCGCGCAACCTGATGACGGTGCGCGCCGCATCGCAGGCGGGCATGCCCAATGTCGTGCGCACCTTCCGCCAGATGGGCATCGGCGATTATCGCCCCTATCTCGCCTTCGCGCTCGGCGCGGGGGAGACCACCGTCTCCAAGATCACCAACGCCTATGCGATGCTGGTCAACCAGGGCCGCGAACTGAGGCCGCACCTCATCGACTATGTGCAGGACCGCAACGGGCGGGTCATCTACCCTGAACGCTGGCGCCCGTGCGAGGGCTGCAACCAGGCCGATTGGGATGGCCGGCCGATGCCGCGCTTCCGCCAGACCGGCCGGCAACTGATGGATCCGGTCACCGCCTACCAGACCGTGCACATGCTCGAAGGCGTCATCCAGCGCGGCACCGCCACCATCCTGCGCGATCTCAACCGGCCGCTGTTCGGCAAGACCGGCACCACCAGCGGCCCGACCGACGTGTGGTTCGTCGGCGGCACGCCGACCTGGGTGGCCGGCGTCTATCTGGGTTACGATCAACCGCGCCGGCTGGGCGGGGCGGCGTTCGGCGGAACCCTCGCCGCGCCGGTGTTCAAGGAATTCGCACGTGTCGCGGTGCGCGGCGAGCCGCCCCTGCCGTTCATCGCGCCCGAAGGCGTCCACCTCGTCCGCATCGACCGCGCCAGTGGCCGCCGCGTCTATGGCGGCTGGCCCGGCACCGACAATGAGGGCAGCATCATCTGGGAAGCCTTCAAGGCCGAGACCGAGCCACGCCGCAGCGTGCGCAGCGATGAACTGCCCGCCGAACGCGCCACCACCCGCCAGCGGTCGAGCGATCAGGTCAGCCGCGATCGCAGCGCCCCCTCGCAGGGCGATTTCGTCGAGCGCCAGGGCGGCGGCGGGATTTACTAGCGGCGCCGCCGCGCCTATCTGCCCGCCACCCCCTGTCGTCAGAGCTCTGGAGTTTCCCCATGCGCGCCGAAGCGCAAACCCATGTCGACCGCATCAAGGCAGCGACCGCGCTGCTCCGCCGTTTTCTCGATTGGGATGCGGCGCTGGTCCGGCTCGACGAACTCAACGCCCGCGTCGAGGATCCGGCGCTTTGGAACGACCCCAAGGCCGCGCAGGAAGTGATGCGCGAGCGGCGCCGTCTCGACGAGGCGATTTCCGCGACCCGCGCGATCGAGAGCGAAATGGCCGGCACGGTCGAGCTGATCGACCTTGCCGACATGGAGGGCGATGAGGAGCTGGCGAGCGAAGGCGTCGCCAGCCTCGCCGCACTGGCCGAGCGCGCCGATGCGGACAAGGTCAAGGCGCTGCTCGCCGGGGAAGCCGACGGCAACGATACCTATCTGGAAGTGCATGCCGGCGCCGGCGGTACCGAGAGCCAGGACTGGGCCGAGATGCTGCTGCGCATGTACCAGCGCTGGGCCGAACGGCGCGGCATGAAGGTCGAGCTGATCGAGCATCAGGCCGGCGAGCAGGCAGGCATCAAGTCCGCCACTTTGCTGATCAAGGGCGAGAACGCCTATGGCTATGCCAAGACCGAGACCGGGGTCCACCGGCTGGTCCGCATCAGCCCCTATGACAGCTCGGCGCGCCGCCACACCAGCTTCTCCAGCGTCGGTGTCTATCCGGTGATCGACGACAATATCGTCGTCGACATCAACGAAGGCGACCTCAAGATCGACACCTACCGCGCTTCCGGTGCGGGCGGGCAGCACGTCAACACCACCGACTCCGCGGTGCGCATCACCCACATCCCCACCGGCATCATCGTCGCCTGCCAGAACCAGCGCAGCCAGCACAAGAACAAGGCCGAGGCGATGAGCATGCTCAAGGCCCGCATCTACGAGGCCGAGCTGCGCAAGCGCGAGGAAGCGGCGTCGGCGGAACATGCCGCCAAGACCGATATCGGCTGGGGCCACCAGATCCGCTCCTACGTCCTCCAGCCCTATCAGATGGTCAAGGACCTGCGCACCGGCGTCACCAGCCCGACCCCGCAGGATGTGCTCGACGGCGCGCTCGACCCGTTCATGGCGGCCGCGCTCGCACAGCGGGTGACCGGCGAGAAGGTCGATGTCGAGGACGTCGACTGATCAGGCCGCGTGCTCACGAAACCGCGCACCCTGTGCCTGTCGAAGGGCTGTCCTTTTCTTCCCCGCCGTTGCAAAGGGCAGGGCAGTCCTCCAACACGCTCAGGACGGTCGGCTGAGGGAATTTCGATGGTCGCACGTATCGCGCTTCTGGCTTGCACCCTCGCCCTGCTTCCGGCGTGCGACCTCCTGCCGTCTGCCGACCGGGCGGAGCGTTCGGGCGAATTTCCCGCCGCCAACCGCCCCGTCGCCCCCACCGTCTCGACCCGCTGGTCGGACGAGGACACGCGCGACCGGCTGGGCGAGGCGGACGATGTCATGAACCGTGCCGGCATCAAGCCGGGCATGAGCGTTGCGGATATCGGCGCCGGCGACGGCTATTACACCATCCGCCTGTCCGAGCGCGTCGGCGAGGGCGGACGGGTGCTGGCGCAGGACATCATGCCCGCCGCCATCGACCGGCTCGGCCTGCGCGTGCGCAGCGAGCGGCTCGACAATGTCTCGGTCCAGCTCGGCGGCGCGGCCGATCCGCGCCTGCCCGCCAACAGCTTCGACCGGGTGATGATGGTGCACATGTACCATGAGATCGAGGAGCCTTACGCCTTCCTCTGGCACCTGTGGCCAGCGCTGCGCGGCGACGGGCAGGTGATCGTGGTCGACGGCAACCGCCCCATCGAACAGCATGGCACGCCGCTGCCGCTGCTGATCTGCGAGTTCCAGGCGGTCGGCTACCGCCCGCTCGAGTTCGTCGAAAAGCCCAACGCCGGCGGCTATTTCGCCCGCTTCGTCCGCGCCCGCACCCGCCCTGCCCCGGGCGACATCCGCGTCTGCGACGGCGTCGACTGAACCGAGCCGCCTCCGGACCCGGTAATCGGACACCGCCGTGCCGAGCGTGCCGAAGCACGCCGCTCCGGCGAACCGCCCTTCGCCAGGCTCAGGGCTGCGGGTTCATTGCACGCCGATGTCCCGCTCTAGACCGAGCGCAGCGCCTGCGCCGGGCGCAGGTTCATCAGCGGGATCGATCCGATCAGGCCGATGCCCAGCGTCAGCGCCGCGCCGCCCAGCAGCGTCGATCCGACCACGATCCAGTCGGGCGCCCAGGTGAAGTCGAACAGCTGGGTGATGACGAACCAGCCCGCCAGCCCGCCCAGCGCCAGCGCGAGGGCAGACAGCAGCGCCGCCAGCAGCGCATATTCGAGCGCCTGCGCACCCAGCACCTGCCAGCGCGTCGCCCCCAGCGTCTTCATGATCACGCTGTCATAGCCGCGCGCCGCCCGCGATGCGGCAATCGCGCCGACCAGCACGGCGATGCCGGCAAGGATGGTCACCGATGCCGCCGCCAGGATCGCGCTCGCCATCTGGTCGAGCAGGCCGCTGACCTGTGCCACCACCTCGCCCACCGGGATGATGCTGATCGACGGGAAGGCGGTCAGCAGCGCCCGCGACAGCGACGGCGCGACCACGCCCGGGTCGCTGATCGTCGCCGCCACCGTATGCGGCGCGTTGGCAAAGGTGCTGGGGGTGAACACCATGATGTAGTTGAACCCCATCGTCTCCCAGTCGACCCGCCGCAGCGAGGCGATCCGCGCCTCGATCTCGCGCCCCAGCACGCTGACCGTCAGTGTATCACCTACGCCCACGCCCATGATGTCGGCGGCTTCCTGGTCTAGGCTGACCAGCGGCGGTCCGGCATAATCCTGCGGCCACCATTGTCCTGACAGCAGCGTGCTGCCCTCGGGCAGGTTGGCGGAGTAGGTCACCCCGCGCTCGCCGCGCAGGAACCAGGCGCCGTCGGGCAGCTCGGCCAGGTCCGCCACCCGCTGCCCGCCAAAGGCGACGATGGTGCCGCGCAGCGCCGCCACGATGTTGAGCTCCGCGCGCGGCGCCTGCTCCCCGACGATCTCGCGGAAGCGCGTCTGCCCCGCGACCGGAATGTCGAGCACGAACTGGTCGGGCGCCTCGCGCGGCACGGTGCGCGCGATTTCCGCCGACAGGCTGGTCTGGATCGCGGCGAGGGTGACGAACAGGGTCAAAGCCAGACCCAGCGCGATGACGAGTGCGGGCGTCTGCGCGCCCGGGCGATAGAGGTTGGCGATGGCGAGCCGCAACAGCGGGCGGCGCGGCCGCGGGATGCGCCTCGCGCCCCAGCGCACCGCCGCGCCGATGCCCAGCAGCAGCAGCAGCACCGCGCCGACGGCGGCCAGCACCGCGCCTGAAAAGATCGGCTCGCGCGCCGTGCCCACCGCCAGCGCGACAATCGCCGCGCCGGAAAGGCCGACCAGCGCCAGCGTCCGCCGGTCGATGCGCTTGATCCCCTCCACGCCCGAACGGAAGATCGCCGCCGCCGGCTCGGTGCGCGCGCGCGCCAGCGGCGGCAGCGTGAACACCATGGCGATCAGCAAGCCGTAGATGGCGGCGCTGGCGAGCGGCAGCGGGTGCAACGCAAAGCCCGGCTGTACCGGCAGCGCATCGCCGATGGCCATGACCAGCAGCGGCGGCAGCGCTGCGCCGACGGTGAGGCCGGCCGCGATTGCCGCGCCGGTCACTGCCGCGACCTGCAACAGATAGATGCGCATGATGTCGCCGCTCGACGCCCCCAGCACCTTCAACGTCGCAATCGGCCCGCGCTTGGCCCCCAGATAGGAGGAGACGCCGTTGGCGACACCGATGCCGGCGACCACCAGCGCGGTCAGGCCGATCAGCGCGAGGAACTGGCCCATGCGCTCGATGAAACGGTTGGCCGATGGCGCCGCACGCTCACGGCTGCGCACTTCGACGCCGCTGTCCTTGTAGAGCCGCGACAGTGACTCGGTGCGGCCTTCTACATCGCTGCCGTCGGTCAGGCGCACGCGATATTTGGACGTGTAGAGGCTGCCCGGCTGCAACAGGCCGGAGCGGCGCACGCCCTCGACGCTGGTCAGCGCCACCGGCCCCAGCGTGAAGCCTTCGCTGACCCGGTCGGGTTCGGTGCCGATGATGCCGGCAATGCGGTAGCTGGCAGTGCCGAAGCGGACCTCGTCGCCCAGTTTGAGGCCCAGCCGGTCGACCAGCGCCTGCCCGACCAGCAATTCGTCCGCCTTCAGCGTCTCGACGCGGCGGCCATCGGCCAGCGTCAGCGCGCCATACAGCGGATAGGCATCGTCGACCCCCTTGAGTTCGCTCAGCACCGCGCTCGGCCCGTCGCCGCTTGGCGGGCGCACCGCCTGCGCCATCGCGCGCATCCGGATGGTCGAACTCACCCGACCCAGCTCGGCAAAGCCGGCGCGTTCGCCCAGCGTCGCCTCGCGCTGGGACACGGTGAATTCCATGTCGCCGCCCAGCAGCACCTGCCCGCGCGCGCTCAGCTCGCCGGTGATCGATGCCGTCAGGCTGCCGATGGCGGCCAGCGTGCCGACCCCCAGGAACAGGCAGACGAACAGGAGACGCAGGCCGCGAAAGCTGGCGGACAGGTCACGGCGGGCTATCGCCCATGCACGAGCCCAGGAGAGCGACGTCATGCCGCACCCCGCACTTGGTCATCGGCCCCGCGACGGCGGGGTATGGCGCTGGCCGAGGCGCGCATCACCCGACCATCCGATCGGCGACGATCAGCCCGTCGCGCATCTCGACGATCCGGTCGCAATGCTCGGCCAGCGCGGGGTCGTGGGTGATGATCACCAGCGTCGCATCGCGCGCCGCGCGGCGGGCGAACAGCAGTTCGATGATCGTCTCGCCGGTCGCGCCGTCGAGATTGCCGGTCGGCTCGTCGGCAAAGATGATGTCCGGGCCCGGCGCGACCGCCCGGGCAATCGCCACGCGCTGCTGCTCGCCGCCCGACAATTGCGTCGGATAATGGTCGAGCCGGTGGCCGAGGCCGACCGCACGCAATTCCTCCACCGCCACCGTGAAGGCGTCGCCGCGCCCCGCGAGTTCGAGCGGCACCGCCACATTCTCGAGTGCGCTCATCGTCGGCAGCAGATGGAAGCTCTGCAGGATGATGCCGATCCGCCCGCGCCGCGCCACCGCCAGCGCATCCTCGCTCATCGCGCCGAAATCGGTGCCCGCCACCTGCACGTCGCCGCCGCTGGCACGCTCGAGCCCCGACAGGACCGCCATCAGCGACGATTTGCCCGACCCGGAGGCGCCGAGAATGGCAAGGCTCTGTCCGGCCGGGATTTCGAGGTCGATCCCCTTCAATATCTCGACCGGCGCATCGCTGCTGCCCAGCGTGAGGGTGACATTGCGCGCGCGGATCGCAATATTGGGGGCGATGATCGATCCGTGCATGAAGGAAGCGTCTCCCGTGAAATCGAGCGTGATGAAGATGATGGCCGCCGCCGGGGCCGTGCTGCTGGTCTCAGCCTGTGCAGATGGGGGCGGTGATTCGGCGGACAAGGGGGCGGCTGCAGCGGCCGATGCGAAAGGCTCGCTGCGTGTTGCAGCAACAGCACAGGTCGACCCGGCCGCGCCGCTGATCGTCGCCTTCGGCGACAGCCTCTACGCCGGCTACGGGCTCGATGCGGGGGAGGGTTTCGCGCCCGAACTGCAGCGCCAGCTCGCCGCGCGCGGGGTCGAGGCGACGGTGTTCAACGCCGGCGTGTCGGGCGACACCAGCACCGCCGGGCGCGAGCGCCTCGCCTTCACGCTCGATGGCCTGCCCAAGCCGCCGGCGCTGGTCATCGTCGGGCTTGGCGGCAACGATCTGCTGCGCGGCATCGACCCTGCGCTGACGCGCAGCAATCTCGACGCCATCCTGGCCGAACTCAAACGCCGCGACATTCCGGTGATGCTCACCGGCATGCGCGCGCCGCCCAATCTGGGGCCGGACTATGTCCGCGATTTCGAGAGCATCTACCCCGATCTTGCCCGGCAATATGGTGCGTCGCTCTATCCCTTCTTCTTCGAAGGCATTTATGGCGACAGCCGCCTGTTCCTGCCCGACGGCATCCACCCCACAGCGCAGGGCATCGACCGGGTCGTCGAGCGCATCGCGCCGCAGGTGGCGGAGGCGCTGCCCAACGCGCAGTGACCCCTTAAGTTGCGGACATAGCTGAAAGGCCCATGCGCAATATAATGTTGCGCAATGCCGCAGCGCCGCTAGGTTCCGGGCTTCCAACGATCAGGGCCGGGTCGCCGGCCACATAAGGGGAAGACATGGCCACTGCACCGCAGCGCACGTTCATCCAGCGGATGTTCGCGCGCAAATCGATCGCGCAGGTCCAGCGCGAGACCGAAGCCAGCGAACTCAAGCGTTCGCTCGGCAAATGGAATCTTCTGCTGCTCGGCGTCGGCTGCATCATCGGCGCGGGGATTTTCGTCCGCACCGGCAGCGCCGCGGCATTGCACGCCGGCCCGGCGGTGATGCTGTCGTTCGTCGTCGCCGGCATCGTCTGTGCCTTTGCCGGGCTCTGCTACGCCGAACTCTCGTCGACCCTGCCGGTCTCCGGCTCGGCCTATACCTATGGCTACACCACGCTCGGCGAATTCGTCGCCTGGACCATGGGTGTCCTCCTGCTCCTCGAATATGGCATTGCCGCGTCGGTGGTCGCGGTCGGGTGGAGCGGCTATGTCGTCAGCCTGCTCGCGGATTTCGGCATCCACATACCCGCTGCGCTGACCGGCCCGACCGGGCATGTGCTGATGCGCGATGGCGCGCCGGTGCTGATCGACGGGCAGACCGTGGTCACCATCTTCAATCTGCCCGCCTTCCTCATCTGCGTCGCCCTGTCGCTGCTGCTGGTGCTCGGCGTGTCGGAATCGGCCAAGGTCAACAACATCATCGTCGCGATCAAGGTCAGCGTGCTCGTCGCCTTCATCGTTGTCGGCGGGTTGATCGTGCTGGCCAACCTGCCCGAACTGGTGGCGACCAACTGGACGCCGTTCATCCCGGAAAACACCGGTCCCGGAGAATTCGGCGTCGATGGCATCATGCGCGCCGCGTCGATCGTCTTCTTCGCCTATATCGGCTTCGAAGCGGTCTCGACTGCCGGACAGGAAGCCAAGGATCCCAAGCGGGACATGCCCTTCGGCATCCTCGGCAGCCTCATCGTCTGCACCGTCATCTACATGCTGGTCGCCGCGATCATGACGCTGCTGGTGCCCTACACCTCGCTCAACGTGCCCGATCCGGTGGCGGTCGTCGTCGATGCCTTCGGGGCGCAGTGGGGCTGGCTCGCCAAGACCATCAAGGTCGGCGCGATCATCGGCCTGACCTCGGTGGTGCTGGTGCTGATGTACGGGCAGACCCGCATCTTCTACACCATGGCGCGCGACGGCCTGCTGCCGCGCATCTTCTCCACCGTCCACCCCAAGTACAAGACGCCGTGGATCAACACGCTGCTGGTCGGCCTGCTCACCGCGTCGGCGGCGGGCTTCCTCGACATCAACCTGTTGGGAGACGCGACCTCGGTGGGGACGCTGGCGGCCTTCGCCATCGTCTGCCTGTCGGTGATCTATCTGCGCCGCACCGCGCCGGAACTGCCGCGCGGGTTCAAGGTACCGCTCTATCCGGTCATTCCGGTGCTCGGCATCCTCTCCTGCGGCTATCTGATCACCACCGTCCCGGTGAACGTGCTGCTGTTGTTCCTGGTCTATCTCGGCATCGGCCTGGTGATCTATTTCTTCTACGGCATCCACTTCTCCAACCTGCAGACGGGTCGGGACCAGGAGGATGCCCCGGACATGGCGGAATTCCCCGGCCCGGTGGTGGACGATCACAAGGGCTGAGGCTTCGGTCCGGCAACAACCGGCAAAGGGCGGGGAGCAATCCCCGCCCTTTTCATTTGCCCTTAGCGAACAGGCCCGCCCCTCTGCGGCCTCCGCGCCTCTGCGCGAACCCTCTCTATCTTCCGATCCCGCCCGCGCCCTAGCTCCGCGGCACCGGCATCCGTGGCGGGTTGGGCCGGGTGAACAGCCGCCCCCGCTCCCCCCACAGCACGAACGCCAGCGCCAGCACCCCGCACACCAGATAGCCCTGCGCCAGCGGCAGCGTCGTCCCGTCGTACATCTGGCCGATGCCCGCGCCGATCGCGGCGGAAAGCAGGGTGCGCGCCGCATTCTGGAACGACGAGGCCGTCCCCGCGATATGCCCGAACGGCTCCATCGCGATGCTGGAGAAGTTCGCGCCGATGAAGCCGATCATCCCCATGTTGACGCCGACCACGATCAGGAACATCGCCAGCGTCTCGCCCGTCTCCGCCAGCCACCACTGCACGATCGAGCAGGCGATGAACGCGCACAGCGCAGTCTGGGAAACGCGCCGCGCGCCGAAGCGCAGCACCAGCCGCGCATTGCTGTAATTCGCCACCGCAATCCCCGCCGCCACGCTGGCAAAGGCATAGGTGAAGATGTCCGCACGGCCGAAGGTGCCGCTGATGATCTGCTGGCTGGAATTGAGGAAACCGAAATTCGCCCCCACCGCGATCGAGCTGCCCAGCATATAGGCCAGCGCCTGCCGGTGCGTCGCCACCGCGCCCCAGTTGCGCGCGAGGGTGCCGACGCGGATCGGCTGCGCATCGGCGGGGTCGAGCGTTTCGGGCAGGCGCACCCACACCCATGCCGCCATCGCTGCGGCCATGCCGGCGAGCAGCAGGAAAATCCACCGCCACGGCGCCACCCACAGCACCGCCTGCCCCACGGTGGGCGCGACAATCGGCACCACCATGAAGATCAGGAAGATCATGCTCATCAGCCGCGCCATATCGTCGCCCGATGTCCGGTCGCGCACCACCGCCGTCGCCACCACGCCCATCGCCGCGCCGAACAGGCCATGCAGCAGCCGCATCGCCAGCATCACCTGCCACCCCCAGGCGAGGCCGCAGAGCAGCGCCGTCAGCCCATAGCCGGCGAGGCTCCACAGGATGACGCCGCGCCGCCCGAACCGGTCCGCCAGCGGCCCATGCAGCAGAGACCCGGCCCCCAGCCCGACGAAATAGAAGGTGATGATCAACTGCTGCGCATTGGCATCCGGCGCCCCCAGCGCGGCGGCGATATCCGGCAACGCCGGCAACATGGCATCGATGGCAAGCGCATTGAGCGCCATCATCAAGGCCATCATCGCCACAAACTCCCGCTGCCCCAAAGGCGCACGGACGCGGGGGGGCGAGGGTTGGGGAGAGGATGACGGGGAGGACATGGCGGGTGCAGTGCCATGGAACGGGGGTGCGGGGGAAGGGGAAAGCTAGCGCAGCTCAGAACGCCTTAATCGTTGTATTGGACCAAGCTGATCTATGCGCGTCCCGATTTGTGCGATTTTCAGATCTAAGTCTGACACGTCAGAAAAGCGTAATGTCGTTAGACCTTGCATGTCAGTGGGCAGACCAACGCCTTTGCCCTCTAATACGACCACTCGCTGGCGCTCCAATGCGCCGGCAAACAGTCCAAATTCTAGAAGAACATTGTCGCGTGCTGCGCGCTGTGCTTTGCTATTTCTCCACCATTTCTTTGCATTCTTCCAAACGAGATCGTCTGGCGTTGCTATGATAACTGCAAAATCGACAGATTGTGCTTGATCTAACAGGCTGTCCAACGTGAAATCAGATGGTGCAAATATATTGGGGTCCGACCAAGATCGGATTTGTCGATTGTCTGAATTCAAACCCTTAGATACGAGATCGACAATAGGTTTGGCGGCACCTGACGAAGCTATAAAGATTACTGGTATATCATTCGGCTTCTGAAATTGGCTATCCCGTCCGCGAAGTCGTTCGGATAATTCGCGCGCCATACCTCTCCAGAGTGAGGGAAAACGGTCCCCGATAGCGCGAATTTTTGATCCAGAAACTTTGATGACAGTTGCACCATTGTCACCGGCAATGACGTCCGCTGATCGCCCCGATCCCGGATCAAAAAGGGCCATCTCACCAACGTGGCAACCATGCGATCTGATCGCATGACGTTGTCGATTTGTCTCTACGTAAGCCGATCCGCGTATAATGAAGAACACGTCGTCTTCGTAGGTTCCCTGTTCGATAAAGCGCCTATTCGGCGGCAACTCGATCGACTCACCTGCTGCTTCAAGCGCAGCTGCCAACTCAACATCGCATTGAATCGATCTCTGCTCAGTGAGGAGCTGAATTCGTAGATCGCGTGATGTCTCAGCAGTTAGATCAGTCAATCTCTAGTCTCCTCGCCGCAGTGGACACACACTCATGCTCTCACAACAGCGTTCGTTTTTGATCGAGTCCCAGAACTCCACCGATTGCTTTTGCTTCAACCGCTCCAACGCCACAAGTTTATGTACAATTGCTCGATTGGGACAGGCCCGCCTTAAGATTGGATGCTTCCGTCGCAGGCACCCTCTTGGGCACGGCGCCCGTCCATTTACCAGTCTGCTTCCATCTTTTGACAGTCTCGGAAGCGATCTAGCTAGCCAGCCAGAGCGGTCAACGTGAGCAGAGCGGACCTCAGTAAGAAGGGCAGGGTAATCAACCACAAGCGCTTCCATTTTCTGCTGGGTTATTCCAGCGTCACCGTGATCCCATTCTCTGTCGCGACGCCAGTTTCGTGTATAATCTACTTCGATCTGTAGTTTTAAGTGTTCCTGTAAAATGGTCCACCATCGTTCAGCGGTTTCGGTATTCTGCACATTTGGCACTTCGCCTAACCCAAGACAAAAGTAGCCACCATAATTGATATGGCGTTGAGGACAGAAGGTAGGCCAACGATGCTGTGGATGCTCCCTTGCTTGAAGCTTTCCCTTGTCGGATACGCTGATTTCAAGAGGGATTGCGGGCCACGATCCACCATTCGGTCGTTGGATCGTCGCTGTGCCAATGATCTTGTTGCCCTTGCGCTTAATCGAGACCCATTGGGGCGCGGCGTCGGCAAGATACGGAATTTGCCTATCTGATGACACAATGCGCTCTTGATGGCTCAGAGCTAGCGGCGGCCGAAGCAACACCATGGGCCCGGGCGGAATCTACTCCGTCACCGACTACAGCAGGTGAACCGCTGAACATCAAGTCATACACATCAATGTCTAGGCCTTCGATCTTTCGATCAGTGAACGAGCGCTTGATATAAAGTGGCAGGACATCAAATGCAGCCTCTCCAATTGCCAGTTGGTTGCCAGTCGCCGCGCTTTGCTCCGCTTCTGATGTTATTGTGGCTGAGCTGCTAGCCACTCGCACGCTTCCATCTCCACGGCGACCGATCCGACTAACAGGCGTGATGCCAGCCTCAATGCCAATTGCGATGCCCAAAGCATCGATATTCGGCAGCGTTTCCTTTATCAGATTGAAGCTGGAACGCATCGCGGCCCCGCACTGCACGGCTTCAATCGATGAGCGCTGGAGATCAATGTTTCCTGGCTGGCCGACCGCGAGCAATCCATGAATACAATCGCCGATGTATCGGACTTTCCGAGATCCAAAGTCATGCCTTAAGACATTATGCAACTCACCTCGAATGACGTGAATTGCACGTATGGCAGGCCCGACCTGCCCAGTTTGCATCGCGTTTTCGATATAGGCCGTGTAGCCGGACACATCACCAAATATACTAACCAGTGGCATTCTGATCGATTTACTAGGCGATAGCGCCCCGAAATCGATTGTCTTCAAAGGCGGAGTATGCTCGTGAAAAGTAAAGGCAGATTGCCCCCCAGCGTACTCGCGAAACTCTCGCAAATCGGTCCGCCATTCTTTGATCAGACGATCGTAGGTACCAACTCCTTCGCCAAACACTCCGACAAGCTCAGGGTGACGTGCGGTTGCGATGGTCGAGGCACGAAGACGGGTCCCAGCGTCAATGCCAAATGACCGCTCCTCGGCTAAAGTTGGGTATGTTCCCAAGCCAATGACTGCGCGAGCCCGGTTAGAAAGGAAAATACCATCCCCATCCCCTTCAGCCAGCTTAGCCGCATAATTCGCAGCATTTCCTAGAAAAAGTGGCTCTTGCTCGTGCCCAGAACCGCTGTTGATCGCCACACACTTGCCGGTGTCGATGCCAATCTTGAGTCTTGCTTGGTAGCCGCCGTTTGCTATGTCCCGAGCCGCCACGGAAGCAAACTCAATCAGTCTCTGTGCAAGTTCAATGGCTTTGGCCACTCGAGCATGCTCGTCGTTCACTGGATCGACGATCACACAATGCATTCGACCGCCGTGATAGTCAATACGCACTGCGCCAAAGTCTTCAATTATCCGGTCGCTTGCAGCATAGTGAAGATGCAGAAAATTTAACCCTCTTTTATGTCCCTGTTCAGTTTCCTGTCTTCCCTCAAGGCGAAATTCATCATAATTGGCAAGACGCGCATAGACGTGAACGCCATCAACAACGATGGCTTCATTTCTAGAGATATTATGTAGACTAGGCCTAAAATCAGCAGAAGCCCGCATCCCCCTGCGCGCCTCATCGATCAACATCGGTACCAGTTCAGAAGACAAGTCCAATGTTCGCACCGATGGCACCGACTGGATCAAGCGATCAATTCGTTGCTCAGCGCGTTCCCTATTCCAAGCCATGGTATTGCCCTCACGCTCATTAGACGAACATGTAGGGAACACTTTTTTGTGATTCAAGTGTCACCAAATGACATGCAAATATATAAAAATGACATGCCAGTAAAATGGAAAATTTTTCAATGAGTTAGCGCTGATGCTCACTTTGTCAAAGGCAGATCGATGTTTGCGTTTCGCGCGCTCCGAGCAATCTTGCAAATTGTGCCCCTGCGGACGAGGCCACCGCCCCCGCCGCGCAAACCCTCCGCGCCTCCGCGCCTCTGCGTGAACCCTTCCCCCCTCTCCCGCCGCGCCCCCGCCCGAACGCGGGAGTCGCCGCTGCCGCCAAACCCCTTCGACAAACGCCCCGCGCCGCGCCATAGCACCCCCATGCTCCCCCGCGCCCTCCCCTCCACGCTCGCCTCCGCCCTCGCCCTCTCCGCCCTGCTGATCCCCGCCGCCGCCCTCGCGCAGCCGGCGGACAGCCGCCCGGCGCCCGACGCGGCGGAAACGCCGTCCGAATCGGCCACCTCCGGCGACGACATCATCGTCACCGCGCTGCCCCCGCCCCCCGCCGCCGCCGCCTATGGCCCGGTCACGATCAGCGGCGACCGCCTCTCCGCCACCGCATCGGGCCGCATCGAGGAGGCGCTGGCGCGCATTCCCGGCTTCCAGCAGTTCCGCCGGTCGGACAGCCGCTCGGCCAATCCCAGCGCGCAGGGCATCACGCTGCGCAGCCTGGGCGGCAATGCCTCGTCGCGCACGCTGCTCACGCTCGATGGCGTGCCGCAGGCGGATGCCTTTTTCGGCTTCATCCCCTTCACCGCGCTGCCGGCGGAAAGCATCGCCAGCGCCACCGTCACCCGCGGATCGGGCATCGGCCCGTTCGGCTCCGGCGCGGTGGCGGGGACGATCGAGCTGACCTCGCGCGCGCCCTCTGCCCGCCCGCCGCTCTCCGCCGCGCTGACCTATGGCAGCGATGACGCGCTGGAGGGCAGCATTGCCGCCGCCTTTCCGCTGGGTGCAGGCCATGTCGCGCTCGACGTGCGGCATGACCGGGGGGATGGGTTCTTCACCACGCCGCTGGCGCAGCGCGTCGCCGCCACCGTGCCCGCGCGCTATCGTGGCACGCAGGCGGCGCTCTCCGCCGCCGTGCCGCTGGGCGACGGGGTGACGCTGCACCCGCGCCTCTCCGCCTTCCGCGATGACCGCACCTTGCGCTTTGCCGGGGCGACATCGGGCGCGGAAGGGGTCGATGCCTCGCTGCGCCTGCTGCGCACGGGCGCGGGGCGCGGCGGCTGGGGGGTGGAGGCGCTCGGCTGGGTGCAGGCGCGCGATTTCGATTCGGTCGTGGTCAGCGCCACCAGCTTCCGCCCGACGCTCGACCAGCGCGCCACGCCGACCACCGGTTGGGGCGGCAAGCTGGAGCTGCGCGCGCCGGGCAGCGTGGGCCGGCTGCTGCGCTTCGGTGTCGATGTGCGCGGGGCGGAGGGGCGCGCCGATGAGGATGCGCTGGCCGCCTCGGGCGCGCGCACCCTCACCCGCCGCGCCGGCGGCCGCACGCTGACGCTGGGCGGCTTTGTCGAAGGCGATCTGCTGTTCGGGGATGTCTCGCTCACCGGCGGGGCGCGCATCGACCACTGGCGGCTCAGCGACGGCTTCGCGCAGGAAATCCGCCCCAACGGCACGCTGCAGCGCGATGACCGTTTTGTGGGCCGCAGCGATACGCTCGGCTCGTTCCGCGCCGCCGCCGCCTGGTCGCCGGTCGCGCCGGTGACGCTGCGCGCCTCCGCCTACACCGGCTTCCGCCTGCCGACGCTCAACGAACTCTATCGCGGTTTCACCGTCTTCCCCGTCGTCACCCGCGCCAATGCCGCGCTGCGGCCGGAGCGGATCCGCGGGGGGGAGGCAGGCGTCGAGCTGCGGCCGGCGGATGGCCTGACCCTCGGCCTCACCGCTTTCGACAACCGGCTGGAAGACGCGATCGCCAATGTCACCATCGGCACCAACCTGCGCGAGCGACGCAATGTCGATGCCATCCGCGCGCGCGGCCTGGAGGGCAGCCTGGCCTGGGCATCCGGCCCGTGGCGGCTCGATGCGGGCTGGGCCTACAGCGACGCCAGCGTCCGCGCGCCGGGGACCAGCCTCGATGGCCTGCGCCCGGCGCAGACACCAAGACATTCCGGTTCCGTAACGATTTCCTGGCAGCAAGCAGACTGGCTCCTGCAACTGTCCACGCGTTACATAGGTCAGGTGTTTGAGGATGATCGCAACCTCGACCCCATCCCCGCCGCCACCACCATCGACGCGCTGGTCCGCGCCCCGCTCGGCGCGGGCTTCACCCTCGTGCTGCGGGCCGAGAATCTGGCGGACGAAGACATCGTCACCCGCAACAGCGGCGGCAGCATCGATCTCGGCGCGCCACGTACCCTGTGGGTGGGGCTGCGCTGGGCAGGGTGATTGCGTCCGGCATGATTTTGCGACACATCGTGATCAAAGATGTCGCCAAATTGCCGGGGAGCACTCATGGACACCGCCACCTACACCCGCGTCGCGCGCTGGCTGCACTGGATCATCGGCCTGCTGATCATCGGCAACCTGATCGGCGGCCTCGCCCATGATATCGCTCCGGCGCTGATCATGCCGCTGCACAAGTCGACGGGGCTGCTGATCCTGGCGCTCAGCATCGTGCGGCTTGGCTGGCGGCTGACGCATCGTCCACCCGCCTTCCCCGCCAACATGGCCGGGTGGGAGCGCACGCTGGGCAGCGTCACCCACTGGATCTTCTACGCGCTGATGATCCTGATCCCGCTGAGCGGCTGGATCATGTCCTCGGCGGGGGACCGCCCGCTCGATTTCTATGGCCTGTTCCCGGTGATGAAGTTCGACGTCGTCAAGGAATCGGCGCTGTGGGAAGTCGCGCACGAAGGGCATGAGCTGCTTGCCTATGCGATGATCGGCCTGCTGGTGCTCCACATCGCCGCCGCGCTGCGCCACCACTTCGTGCTCAAGGATGGCGTGCTGGCGCGAATGCTCGGCTGACGCCGCGACGGCGGTCAGGCCAGCGACCCTTCGGCGCGCCAGTCGCTGCTGGCAGGCGCGATCCCGTCACGCACTTCGACGATACGCCGGGCAGATGGCGCGGAAATATTGGGCGGCAGCGCGTCGATCGGGAACCAGGCCGCCTCGGCAATCTCGTGACCGTCGGCCCGCGGCGCCGCAGCGTCATCAGCTGCCTCGCCGACATAAACGTGGATATGGTTGCGCGCACCGCGTGCCGTTTCCAGAAAGCGACCGTGCAGCCGCATCGGACCGCGCACGGCGATGCCGCATTCCTCCATCACCTCGCGGGCCGCCGCCGCGGCCGGGTCCTCACTCAGCCGGAAACCGCCGCCCGGCAGCATGAACAGCGCGTGCATGGCATAGGCATGCCGCACCAGCAGCACCTCCCGCCGCGCATTGATGACAACCGCCTTGGTCCCATAGACATGCGGCCGTCGGACGCGCCACCAGACCAGCCGGACATGATGCGCCACCGTGTACAGCGCGGACCGCAGGCTCATGGCGCGCCGAGCGCGCGCTGCATCATCACGATATCCAGCCAGCGACCGAATTTATGGCCCACCGCCTCCAGCCGCCCGGCGTCACGGAAGCCATGCGCCCGGTGCAGCGCGACCGAGGCCGGCTCACCCCCGCCGATTACTGCGATCATCTGCACATAACCCCGCGCTCCCGCGGCATCGATGACCGCGGCGAGCAGTGCCGTGCCGACGCCGCGGCGGACATATCCCGGATCGATGTAGATGCTGTCTTCGCACGTCCCGGCATAGGCGGCGCGGTCGCGGAACGGGGCGGCATAGGCATAGCCGACGACGGCACCATCCACCTCGGCCACCAGAAACGGGCAGCCCTTGCCGGCGAGGTCGGCCAGCTTCGCGGCCATATGGGCCTCATCCGGCGGATCGACGTCGAATGTGGCGGTGCCGTGCAGGACATGATGGGCGTAAATGGCGGCGATCCGTGCTGCATCGGTGGGCGCGGCGGCCCGGATCGCCGGCGCCGTCATACGTCGAGATTGGCCACGTTGAGGGCATTGTCCTGGATGAACTCGCGGCGCGGCTCGACTTCATCGCCCATCAGGCGGGTGAAGACATCGTCGGTGACGTCCGCGGTCTCGAGCTCCACCTGCAGCAGCGAGCGGTTGGCGGGATCGAGCGTGGTTTCCCACAACTGCTCGGCATTCATCTCGCCCAGACCCTTGTAGCGGCTGATCGCCAGACCCTTGCGGCCGAAGGCGAGGATGGCGTCGAGCAGGTCGGACGGGCGGGCGATGACATCGCTCGGTCCGCGCTTGGCCGGCTTTTTGGCCGCGGCGGCGTCAGCCTCGGCTTCCTCCTCCTCGGTGTCCGGTTCCGCCGCGAGGCTGCCGGCGCCGACCAGCTTGCCGGGCGACGCATAGTCGGAAACCACTTCGGCCAGCAGCGTGCTGAGCTTGCGGGCCTCGGCAGACGCGGCAAAGCCCGGCTCGATGACATGATGATCGGTCACCCCGCGCCAGCGGCGCTGGACGTGGAAACCGCCCTCTACGCTGACGTCGACGGTCCAGACACCGCCATCGCCCTGCGCCTTTTCGACAGCGTTCAGCCACAGCGCCGCCCGTGACGCCGCAGTGGCGCGACCTGCATCGTCGAGATCCGATGCGAAGGCGCCGTTGATGGCCAGCGCTTCGACCAGTGCCGGGTCATAGCGGCGCGGCACATAGGTCATCAACGCACGCAGGCGGCGGGCATGGTCGACCAGCGCGCGCAGGTCTCCGCCGGTGCGGGCACCAACCGCGCTGTCGAACCGCAGCGCATCGATGCCGGCATCGACCAGATACTGGTCGAGCGCGGCATCGTCCTTGAGATAGACTTCCGACCGGCCCTTGGCGACTTTGTAGAGCGGCGGCTGGGCGATGTAGAGATAGCCGCCTTCTATGATCTGCGGCATCTGACGATAGAAGAAAGTCAGAAGCAGTGTACGTATGTGCGCGCCATCGACGTCGGCGTCGGTCATGATGATGATCTTGTGGTAGCGCAGCTTCTCGATGTTGAATTCGTCGCGGATGCCCGCGCCAAGTGCTTGGATTAGCGTGCCTACTTCCTTGGATCCGATGATCCTGTCGAAGCGCGCCCGCTCGACGTTGAGGATCTTGCCCTTGAGCGGCAGGATCGCCTGATAATGGCTGTCGCGACCCTGCTTGGCGGAGCCGCCTGCGCTGTCGCCTTCGACCAGAAACAGTTCGGACTTGGCCGGATCGCGCTCGGCACAGTCGTGGAGCTTGCCGGGCAGGCTGGCGATGTCCATTGCGCCCTTGCGCCGGGTGAGCTCGCGCGCCTTCTTCGCGGCCTCGCGCGCGGCTGCGGCGTCGATCACCTTCTGCACGATCTGCTTGGCGAGCGCGGGATTTTCTTCCAGCCACTGGTCGAGCTTGTCCGACATCAGACTCTCGAGCGGCTGGCGGACCTCGCTGCTGACCAGCTTGTCCTTGGTCTGGCTCGAAAATTTGGGATCGGGCAGCTTGACCGAGACAATCGCGGTCAGGCCTTCGCGCATGTCCTCACCCGACAGCGACACCTTCTCCTTCTTCAGCGCGCCCGACCGTTCGGCGTAATTGTTGAGCGTGCGGGTCAGCGCGGCGCGGAAGGCGGCGAGATGCGTGCCGCCGTCGCGCTGCGGGATGTTGTTGGTGAAGGCGAGGACATTCTCGTAATAGCTGTCGTTCCATTCGAGCGCGACATCGATGCCGACGCCGTCGCGCACCGCGCTGATCGCCACCGGATCGGGCAGCAGCGCGGTCTTGGTGCGGTCGAGCCATTTGACGAAGGCCGCGATGCCGCCTTCGTAGAACATTTCGAATTCGCGGCGTTCCTCATGCCGTGCGTCGGCGAGGATTATGCGCACGCCCGAATTGAGGAACGCCAGCTCGCGGTAGCGATGCTCGAGCTTGTCGAAGTCGAACTCGGTGACATTCTTGAACGTCTCGGTCGAGGCAAGGAAGGTAACGCGGGTGCCGCGCTTGGGCGTGCCATCGGCCACCATCGGCGCCGGCCCGCGCTCGACCAGCGGCGCCTCGGCATCGCCGTTGCGGAACCGCATCCAATATTCGCGGCCGTTGCGCCACACCGTCAGCTCGAGCCATTCGCTGAGCGCATTGACCACCGAAACGCCGACGCCGTGCAGCCCGCCCGACACCTTGTAGGCATTGCCTTCGGTGGTGTTCTCGAACTTCCCGCCGGCGTGCAGCTGGGTCATGATCACTTCCGCCGCAGACACGCCCTCTTCGGCATGCATGTCGACGGGGATGCCGCGGCCATTGTCTTCGACCGAGACCGAACCATCGGCATTGAGCACGATCAGCACATGGTCGGCATGGCCGGCGAGCGCCTCGTCGATCGAATTGTCCGACACCTCGAACACCATGTGGTGCAGGCCGGAGCCATCGTCGGTATCGCCGATATACATGCCCGGCCGCTTGCGGACCGCATCGAGGCCCTTGAGGACCTTGATCGAGTCTGCGCCATAGGCGTTGGGATTGGGGGTGTCGTGACTGTCGCTCTGGGGGATATCCTGCATGGCAAGTCTATAGGGTCAGCCCGCCTGAAACCCAAGAAAAATCCGGCGGCCGCCCGCAGCCGGACCCCGGCCTGTCACCGCCAGTACAGGACTGCCCGCTCGGCGACGAACACCAGCAAAGTCAGCGTCAATCCCACGACGAAGGTCCGGTAGGCGAGTGCGAGATAACGATATTTCCGCTGCGCCAGCACCGTGCCATTCTGGTGGATGTCGCGCAGCATCGCCTCCAACAGGTCATCTTCCGCGATCAGCTTGTGCTTTGCGGCTTCGACGAACGCATCTTCGTCCATCCGGCTGAAATTGCCGAAGAACAGGAGGTTGCTGCCTGGTTCGAGCGGCTGCTGGTGGGTGACGCGCGGCAGCACCGCGGTTACCGCCAGCACGGCCGAGACAAAGGCGAACAGCGCCAGTACCCACAATGCCGCCGGCATGGTGGCGCGCCCTGCCTGGCCGATCGACACGGTGAACACCACGAAGGTCGCGCCCATCAGGATCGATGCCTTCTGGTCGGCCATCTGGCTGAGCTGCATGGTGACCTGCTGCAGCGTTCGGACAAGGTGGATGCCGTTGGGGGAGTAGGTCGGCGGAGACGCATGCGCTTGTACAGATGCATTTTCACCGAACGACTGGACCATATTCCCCTCCCTGCTGCCCCGGCGCCATGGTGCGCGCTCGATCCCGCCTGTGCAACCCGCGCCGCGCGGCGCGCATTTGCCTGCGACTTGCTTAGGCCCGAATATCGCCGCAATAGGTGCCTAACCGCTCACCGCATCACGCCCGCGTGCCGGGCATCACGGGAATAGATTTCATGTCCGACCGCACCGCCACTGCACAGGCGATCCACACCCTGATCGAACCGTTCAACAAAAAGGGTGTCGCGCTGACCGATGCCACCACCTTTGCCGGCGATCTGGAGTGGGACAGCCTGACGGTGATGGATTTCGTCGCGGCGGTCGAAGATGAGTTCGACATCGTCATCACCATGAACATGCAGGCCGAGATCGAGACCGTCGGCCAGCTGATCGACGCAGTGGACAAGCTGAAGGCCTGAACTAGCTCCGTAGCCCGCGAGCCTGTCGAAGGGCGCTTGTCTGCCTTGGCGCAAGACGCCCTTCGCCAAGCTCAAGGCTACGGTATTGGGATTTGAGATGACCGACCTTTTCTCGAAATTCGATCCCATCATCGAACAGCGCGCGGCGCTGCTCGAAACCGGGGTGACCGATCCGTTCAATCTGGTGATGCAGGAAGTGAAATCGCCGACCGTTGCCATCTGCAACGGGCGCGAGACCATCCTGCTCGGCACCTATAATTACATGGGCATGACCTTCGATCCTGACGTGATCGAGGCGGGCAAGCAGGCCTTCGACGATTTCGGTGCCGGCACCACCGGCAGCCGCGTGCTCAACGGCACCTTCCGCGATCATCGCGATGTCGAGGCGGCGCTGCGCGAATTCTATGCGATGGACCATGCCATGGTCTTTTCGACCGGCTACCAGGCCAATCTCGGCATCATCAGCACCATCGCCGGCAAGGGCGATTACATCATCCTCGACATCGACAGCCATGCCAGCATCTGGGACGGCTGCAGCATGGGCAATGCCGAGGTCGTGCCGTTCAAGCACAACGACGTCGAGGCCTTGGAAAAGCGGCTGAAGCGCCTGCCCGCCGAGGCCGGCAAGCTGGTGGTGCTGGAGGGCGTCTATTCGATGATGGGCGATGTCGCACCGCTCAAGGAGATGGTCCGCGTCTCCAAGGAAGCCGGCGCGATGGTGCTGGTCGACGAGGCACATTCGATGGGCTTCATCGGCGAGCTTGGCCGCGGCGTCGCCGAGGAGCAGGGCGTCATCGATGACGTCGATTTCATCATCGGCACCTTCTCCAAGAGCGTCGGCACGGTTGGCGGTTTCTGCGTTTCCAACCACCCCAAATTCGAGGTGCTGCGCCTCGTCTGCCGCCCCTATGTGTTCACCGCCGCCTTGCCGCCGAGCGTGATGGCGTCGAGCGCGGCGTCGATCCGCAAGCTGATGCGCGGCAGCAACAAGCGCGCACATCTGTGGGAAAACAGCCGTCGGCTGCACGGCGGGCTCAAGGCACTGGGCTTCAGCCTCGGCACCGAGACGCCGCAGAGCGCGATCATCGCCGTGATCATGCCCGATCTGGAAAAGGGCGCGATGATGTGGGAGGCGCTGCTGGAGAACGGCCTCTACGTCAATCTCGCCCGCCCGCCCGCGACCCCGGCCGGCATGACCCTGCTGCGCTGTTCGCTTTGCGCGGAGCATAGCGCCGAGCAGGTCGAGGACATCCTCGGCCGGTTCGAGCGCGCGGGCAAGGCCGTCGGCATCATCTGATCGCGGCCGGATGGCGCGTTTGCGGGGCGCTTTGGCCCGTCGCGCGAGCGGCGCGGCTTGCACTTCTGTAACAAAAGTTTCATGGGGGCGCGCGGGGTGGCGTGTGCGGCCTGATGGCGCGCTTCGGAGAGACCATGACGACACCCCCTGTCCAGCGCATTCAGCGTAATCTGCTCGCCGCCGGCGAACGCCGCCTGCTTACCTGGCTGTCCGGACGCATGCCGCTGTCGGTAACGCCCGACCGTCTCACCACGCTCGGCTTTCTCGGCGCCGTCGGCGTCGGTGCCGGCTTTGCCCTCAGCAGCTTCGACCGCAACTGGCTGTGGGTTGCCGTGGTCAGCCTGTTCATCAACTGGTTCGGGGATTCGCTGGATGGCAGCCTCGCCCGTTTCCGCAAGATCGAGCGGCCCAACTTCGGCTATTTCATCGATCACAGCAGCGACGCGCTGGGCAATCTGTTCATCATCGGCGGCATCGGCCTCAGCCCCTATGTGCGGCTGGATATCGGGCTCTATGCGCTGGCGGCCTATCTGCTGCTGTCGATCCACACCTTCCTCGCTGCCAAGGTGACCGGCGAATTCAACCTGACCTATCTGTCGGGCGGGCCGACCGAGCTGCGCATCATGCTGATCGCCATGGCCATCTGCATGTATGTCTGGGGCGTCGACTATCTTGGCACCTCGGCCTTCACCGGCTTCGACGTCTTCGCTTTCGGTATCGCCACGGTGCTGCTGGCGCTGTTCGTCGTCCAGACGGTGGTGACAGGGCGCAAGCTGCGCGCGCTGGGGCGGTAACGGCCCATAGACCAGCCTTGGCAAAGCCGGGACCGGGATGGCATAGCCACCGGCGATGGATGTGCTGACCTCCCTGCTGCTTTCCGCTGTGGCCATGACCGTCATCGTCGGCGTGCGCTATCTCGCTACGTCCGGGCTGTTTGCGGCGATCACCGCCCGGGTGCGGCCGGGCCTTTATGCCGGCATGGCGCCGCAGATCCGGCGCGAAATCTGGTGGAGCATTGCCAGCGCCGCCATCTACGGCATCCCCGCCGGCGTGGTCGCCTGGGGCTGGCAGCAGCGTGGCTGGACGCGCATTTACACCGACTGGGCGGATTACCCGCTGTGGTATGCGCCGCTGTCCGTGCTGCTCTATCTCGCCGCGCACGACACATGGTTCTACTGGACCCATCGCTTGATGCACCGGCCCTGGTGGTTCAAGCGCATGCACGCGGTGCACCATGACAGCCGCCCGCCGACCGCCTGGGCCGCCATGGCCTTCCACCCCTGGGAGGCGCTGACCGGTGCGCTGGTCATCCCCGCGCTGGTGTTCGCCATCCCCATCCATGTCGCCATGCTGGGGACGGTACTTGCCATCATGACGATTATGGGCGTAACGAACCACATGGGGTGGGAATTGTTTCCGCGCTGGCTGGTTAACGGCCGGGCAGGGAAACATCTGATAACGGCAAGCCATCACCAGCGTCATCATGCGGAGTATCGCTGCAACTATGGCTTATATTTCAGATTCTGGGATCGGCTCTGCGGCACGGACCGCGGGCTTGGCAGTTTTGGTAGCACTGGCGCTGGCCGGGCCGCTGCACGCGACTGATCCGGCCGGCACCTCGCTCGAGCTGACTTTCGACAATGCCCGCAACACGCGCGGCATGATCCGCGTCTGCCTGACCGCCAACCGCCGGCATTTCCCCGACTGTTCGGGCGACAGTGCGGCGCGCACCCTGTCGGTACCGGCGAGCCAGGCGAGCGTCCGGTTCGACGGGCTGGTGCCGGGCACCTATGCCGTATCGCTGATCCACGACGAGAATGGCAACGGGCGGATGGACATGGCGCTGGTGGTGCCGCGCGAAGGCTTCGGCTTTTCCCGCAATCCGCGCATCGGCATGGGCCCGCCGCGCTTCGATGCTGCCGCCTTCACCATCGGCACCCAGCCGGTGCAGCAGCAGGTGCGCATCCGCTACATGCTGTGAGCCCCGCCACAGCGGCGATTGTCCTTCGCGAATAGCATGTTACCCTGAACAGCGGCATCGCTTCGAGGGGGGCAGGCATGCGGGGACCAACGGCAATCTTTCTGGCGGCAGCCGCGCTTGCTGCCGCACCGGCGCAGGCGCAGAAGACCGGCACGGCATCGCCCGCCGCCCGGCCCGCTGCCGCGCCGGCCGCCGACGCTCTGCCCGCCGACCCCGACGCCCGCTGGGCCGCGCTGATCGCCGCGGCAGAGCAGGACTATTATCGCGATGACAGCGACGCCATGGGCCGCGCCGCCGCAGAGGCGCTGGCACTGGCCGAGGCCCGCTATCCGGCGGGCGACGTCCGCATCGCCCGCTCGCTGATCCAGATGGGGAGCTGGCACATCATCGGCACCCGCCACAGCGAGGGCGAGGCGGTCTTGCGTCGCGCGCTGGCTATCCTCGATGCAGCCGGACAACGCGACAGCATCGACGGGGCGATGGCGCTGTCCTATCTCGGCGAAATCCGCATGCAGCAGGGCGCCTATGCCGAGGCGGAGGCCATGTTCGCCGAGGGCCTTGCCATCGCCCGCCGTCGCGCCGGCGATGGCCACGCAGAGACCGCCCGTCTCGTCTACATCTATACGATGCTTCTGCAATGGATGAAGCGCCCCGGCGAGGCCGAGCCGATGGTCGAGCGCGCGCTGGCGGCCGGCCGCGCGCAGCTCGGGCGCGATCATCATAATATGCTGCTGCTGGAGGAGGCGCTGGCCGCGCTGATGCTGATCACCGACCGCGACGAGCAGTCGCTGGCGATCTATCAGGACATCGTCGCGCGCGCAGGTCGTGCGCTCGGCCCCGAGCATCGCACCACATTGGGCCTCACCGCCAACATGGCGACCATATTGGTCGACATGGGCCGTTACGGCGAGGCCGAGCCGGTGATGCGCCGCGCCATCGAGGCGCGCAGCCGGCGCCTTGGCGCGGACAATGGCGAGGTGCTGGGCAACCGCATCGCGCTGGCCGACCTGCTCTCCGCGCGCGGCGACTATGCCGAGGCCGAGGAAATCGGCACCGAGGTGCTGGCCACCGTCGAGCGGCGGTATGGCAGCAACCATCCGCTGTCCGTCGCCGCGCTGGAACTGCTCGCCCGGATGACGCTGGTGCGCGGCGACACGGCCGAGGCACTGTCGCTGCAGCAGCGCGCGTTGGCGGTCCGCCGCGCAGTCGAAGGGCCCGATTCGACCACGACCCTCGTGTCCGAGATCAACCTCGCCGACATGCTGCTCGCCAACGGTGCCTACGCCGAAGCCGAGCCCCTCTACCGGCGCTATGTCGCCGCAATGGCGGCCAGGCTAGGCCCGGACAGCGCCGCCGCGCTGGCTGGGGAGGCGCGGCTGGTCGAGCTGCTTCATGCCAGCGCCGACCATTCACGCAGCATGGCGGCGGCAGCCGCGCTGCTGCCACGCATGGCCGCAGTCGATGGCGCGGACCATCCGCTGACCATCCGGGTGCAGTTCATGCTTGGCTGGGCGCAATGGGGGGCCGGCAACAAGGAGGAGGCGCATGCGACCCTGAGCGACGCGCTGGCCCGTGCGATCGCGGCACTGGGCCGCACGCACCCCACGACAACGCAAATGGCAGCGAGCCTTGCCCATCTGCGACTCGAACTGCCGGAGCGGCGGGCGCAGGCAATCGAACCGGCGGTGATCGTTGCCGATGCGCTGCGCAGCCGCCAGCGGCGCGACGCCGGATCGAGCGACACGCGCCGGCAGACAATCGCGGCGCTGTATCGCGCGTCCGACAGCGCCAATCTGACGCTGGTCGCCGATGCCCTGTGGGCGGCGCGGACCCGCGAAAATGGCGAGCGGACGGTGCTGCGCGCTTTCGAGGCGCTGCAGATCGCGACTGCGGGTGGTACCGATCAGGCGGTGCTGCGTACTGCAGCGCGACAGACGGCTGCCGCACGTGGCCCCGAACTCGCCGCGCTGGTGGAGCGGCGGGAGGCCGGCGAAGCGGCCTGGCAGCGCGCCAATACGGCGCTGACGGCCGCTCTGGTCGGCGCGGGCGAGGATGCGGACGCGTTGCGCGTACAACGGCGCGCAGAATTGCAGTCGGTCGAGCGCGACCTGCAGCGCATCGATGCCGATCTCAGAACCCGTTTTCCCGACTATTTCTCGCTGATCCGGCCCGAAGCGATCAGCCAGCAGGCGACCCAGTCGATGCTGGGGCCCGACGAGGCGGTGCTGATGATCGTGCCGACCGACTATGGCACGCACGTGATGGCGCTCAACAGCACCGCGGGCACCTGGGTGCGCGCCGACATCACTGCCTCCCAGGTCGACTGGAGCGTGCGCCGGCTGCTGTTCGATCTCGGCGCGCCGGTCGATGTCAGCATGAGCGAAGCGGCCGCGTGGCAGGAGGAAGGCGGGCGCGGCTACCCCTTCTCCCGCCGCAATGCCTGGATCCTCTACACCCACCTGATCCAGCCGGTGCAGAGCATATTGGAAGGCAAGCGCCATGTCTTCGTCGTCACCAGCGGGTCCCTGACCAGCCTGCCGCTGGGCGTGCTGGTGACCGAGGAGCCGACCGGTGCCGATGGCGACCCGGCGAGCCTGCGCGCGACCCACTGGCTGGCAGACCAGTACGCGCTGATCCGCATGCCGACGTTGCAATCGCTGCAGTTGCAGCGCCGGCTGCTGGCCGAAACGGCTGGAACCACGCAGGTCAGCGGCTTTTCCGGCTTCGGCGATCCGCTGCTCGACGGGCAGGCCGCCACCCGGGGTGGCGGGCGCGGCGCAACCCGCAGTGCCGCGACGCGGATGGGCGATGTCTTTGCCGCAAGCGCAGCGAGCGCGACCGGAACGGTGCCGCTCGCCAATATCGCCCAGCTCAAGCGGCTGGCGCGACTGCCCGGCACCGCGACCGAACTCGCCAACATGCGCAGTGCCTTGGGCGCGCCCGCCCGGTCGGTACGGCTCGGCGCGGCCGCGACCGAAAGCGCGATCCGCTCTGCCGACCTCAGCCAGACACGCATCCTTGCGCTCGCCACCCATGGACTGATGGCGGGCGAGATCGACGGTGCGGTCGAGCCGGGGCTGGTGTTCACCCCGCCTCGGGAGGCGTCGCCCGACGATGACGGCCTGCTGACTGCATCGGAAATCGCCGGCCTCAGGCTCAACGCCGAATGGGTGATCCTGTCCGCCTGCAACACCGCCGCCGGAGACGGCAGCGAGGGCGCGCCCGGCCTGTCCGGACTGGCGCAGGCCTTCTTCTTTGCCGGCGCGCGCACCCTGCTCGCCTCGCACTGGCCGGTGCGGGACGATGTGGCGGCGCGGCTGACCGTGCGGACAATCGAAATCCAGCGCGACACACCCGGCCTGAGCCGCGCCGAGGCATTCCAGCGAGCGATGCAGGAAATTCGCAACGATGCCAGCCACGACACCACGATCGATACCTGGGCGCACCCCAATGCCTGGGCACCGTTCACGCTGATCGGTGACGGGGCACAATAAGGCGCATGGCTGCGAAGCGGCATTGACGTTGCTTGCGGCTTGGGCTCTTATGTAGCGATTGCTACACAAGCGCAGGAGCCGATCATGGATGCAGACGATTCTCCGCTGGCCATCGCCACCCGCTTCCTCAAGCTGATGGAGCCGCTCGATTATGACAATGCGGTCAAGCTGATTGCGCCCGATTGCGCCTATACCAATCCGCCGCCCATCGGCACCGTCACCGGTCCGGCCGGCGTGCGCGCGGTGCTCGAGCCCTTTTTCGCGCCGACGCTGGAGAATGAGTTCCGCATCCTGCGCGCCGCGGTGAATGGCAATGTCGTCATGTTCGAACGGCTCGACCGCCACCGGCTGGCCGACAAATGGGTCGAGCTGCCGGTGACCGGGGTCTTTGTCGTCGAGGACGGGCTGATCACCTACTGGCGCGATTATTTCGACGCTGCGACGATCATGGGGCAATGGCCGCAGCCGGGGTAGGCCCCACGTCCCGATTTAACCCGACCAGAACAGACTCTAGTCGCTCGCATCCTCGCCCTGCGGCCGCGGCGCGTCCGCGACCTGGCGGTAGAGGCTGCGGACCAGCGCGACATTGACGATGGCCAGCAGGCCGAACAGCCCGCACGCCGCGCCGGTGACCAGCGCCACCATGCGCCATTCGGCCGGCCCGGCGCGCACCGCCAGCATCGCGACGAGGCAAAGCGCCAGCAGCGCCCAGCCGATGCGGCGGGCGCGTTCGATCAGCGGCGGTTCGGCCTGACGGGGCGGTTGGTCCATGCGCCGGGCCATAGCAGCGGCATGGCCGCTGACCCAGCTTTTACGGAAACCTTTACGCCAACGTGACGTTATGGTCGTTCCCTTGCCTGAAAGGACCGGCCCCTTGCGCCTGCGCACTGCCCTGCTGCTCACCCTGTTGCTGACCGCTGCCCCCTTCCCCGCGCTCGCGCAGGATGCGGAGGCAACTATCGACGATCAGGCGACGCCCACCGTGTTCGATGGCGACCATCTCATCATCGGTATCGGCGGGGCCTATCTTCCCTCGTACGAGGGCTCGGACGATTATCTGTTCACCGCTGCGCCGCTGTTGCGCGGTAGCTGGGGCGGGCTGGATTTCGAGAGCCGCGGCACCGGCCTTGCCGTCGGTGTCATCCCCAATCCCAACGACAGCAGCGTCAATCTGCTGCTCGGCCCCGCGCTGCGCCTCAACCTCGATCGCACCAGCCGCATCAAGGACCCGGTGGTGCGCGCGCTGGGCGAAAAGGACGTCGCGGTCGAGGCCGGCGGCTTTGCCGGCATCGCCTTCGACGGCGTGCTCAACCCCTATGACACGGTCACCGCCCGCGTCGACGTGCTGACCGACGTCAGCGGCGAGCATGACGGCACCACCATCACCCCGTCGATCGGCTATGCCACCCCGCTGAGCACGGCGATCTATGCCTTCGTCTCGCTGGAAGCGACACATGCGTCGGGCAATTACACCGACAGCTATTTCGGCGTGACCCCGGCTGGCGCGCTGGCCAGCGGCCTGCCCGCCTACACCGCCACCGGCGGCTGGAAGAATTGGGCGACCACCGTCGGCCTCAACTATGATCTGTCGGGCGACATGCGCGACGGCGGGCTGGGCCTGTTCGTCGGCGGCAGCTATTCGCGACTGCTCAACGATGCTGCGGATAGCCCGATCGTCCGCCTGCGCGGCGACCGGGACCAATGGTTTGCCGCAGCGGGGCTGACCTACGCCTTTTGAGCCCGGCGCCTCCGGACAATCCCGGCTTTTGACCGGAATCAATTCTCCCCCTTGCGCTTGCGGTAAGGTGCGCTTGTGGCATCATGCGTGCCAACAGAAGCGCAAAGCGGGGAGAGTGAGAGATGGCCGAGTCGGCGGTTGCGGAGCGCCCTGCTCCGGAAAGCGATACCACCCATGTCGACGTGCTGATCGTCGGTGCCGGGATTTCCGGCATCGGATCGGCCTATCATCTGCAGGATCAGTGCCCGGGCAAGAGCTATGTGATCCTGGAGACCAAGGACAGGTTCGGCGGGACGTGGGAGACGCACAAATATCCCGGCGTCCGTTCGGACTCGGACCTCTACACTTTCGGCTACCGCTTCAAGCCATGGGTCGGCACCCCCATCGCCACGGCGGACGAGATCCTCAAATATATGGGCGAGGTGATCGAGGAGAACGGCATCGACGCGCATATCCGATACGGCCACACCATCACCGCCTGCCACTGGTCGAGCGCCGACAATCTCTGGACGGTGGAGGCCACCCGCAAGGCCGACGGTGCCATGCTGCGCTTCACCTGCAATTTCCTGTGGATGTGTCAGGGCTATTACAACCACAATGACCCCTATCTGCCCGACTGGGCGGGGATGGGCGACTATAAGGGCATGCTGGTCCATGCGATGAAATGGGACCCGGCGACCGACTATGCGGGCAAGCGGGTGATCGTCATCGGATCGGGCGCCACCGCGGCCACCGTCATCCCGGCGATGGCCGAGACGGCCGCGCATGTGACGATGCTGCAGCGTTCCCCCACCTATTTCTTCTGCAGCGAGAACAAGAATGAGCTGGCCGACAAGCTGCGCGCCGGGGGCATCGACGAGCCGACCATCCACCGCGTGGTCCGCGCGCAGATCATGTACGATCAGGACCAGCTCACCCGCCGCTGCCAGGAGGAGCCGGAGGTGGTGGTGGAGGAGTTGCGCGAGCTGGTGCGCGCCTTCACCGGCAAGCCCGACTTCCAGTTCGAGCCGCATTTCACGCCCCGCTATCGCGTGTGGCAGCAGCGGCTGGCCTTCTGCCCCAATGGCGACATCTTCCAGCATGCGGTGGCGGGCCGGGTCAGCGTCGTCACCGACGAGATCGAGCGCTTCACCGAAGCCGGCATCCTCACCAAGGGCGGCGAGCATCTCGAGGCGGACATCGTCATCGCCGCCACCGGCTTCAAACTCTCCGTACTCGGCGGCATCCCCTTCAGCGTTGACGGGCGCGCCATCGACTGGGCCGATACCGTCACCTATCGCGGCATGATGTTCACCGGCGTCCCCAACATGGCGTGGGTGTTCGGCTATTTCCGCGCGAGCTGGACGCTGCGTGTCGACATGATGGGCGATTTCATCTGCGCGCTGCTCAACCATATGGACGCGCGCGGCGCGCACAAGGTGGAGGTGGCGTTCCGCCCCGAGGATGAAGGGATGGAGATCCTCGACTGGATCGAGAGCGACAATTTCAACCCCGGCTATCTGGTCCGCGACCTCGACAAGATGCCGCGCCGCGGCGCCAAGGAGGAATGGCGCCACAACCAGGATTATTGGGCCGAACGCGATGCCTTCCCCAGGATCGACCTGGAGGGAAGCGAGTTCGTCTATGACGGCCAGCGCCGCAATGCGAGCGCGGATGAACGGGTGGCGGAGGCGGCGGAATAGTCAGGCGGGCGCGTCGGTCGCTCACCGCCGCGCCCGCGCCACCATGGCGTCTCGGGCATGTCCGTGGAAACCCGCCCCGGAAACTCCGGCTGCCGCTTGTCGAGGAAGGCCGCGACGCCTTCATGCACATCGGCGCGCTTGCCCAACGCGATGTTGAGCGCGGCATCGACCGCGAGCGCGCCGGCCGCGCTGTCCTCTGCGCCGAATTGCCACAGCATCCGGCGGGTCAGCGCCAGCGAGACCGGCGCGCAATTACTGGCGATGTCGAGCGCCATCTTCCGCGCCCGTGCCACCAGCGCGTCAGCGAGGGTGACGTTCGTATTCTGAGCCTCGACCGGCCGATACCATCACCGTAGTAGGCTATGGACACAGCCGGAATATCTACCATAACGGCGGTATGCGCAGCGCATCCATTGGTCATCGCGTCCGCTGCGCAGGCAGCATCGTCAGACGGCTTTGCTGGGCGATGCCAGCAATTTTAGTCTTACTGCATGCGCCGGATGTTAAGGCTGAACAAGCCCGGTCCCCATCGATGTTCGATCTAGTGACGGGGGGTATGGATGCACCGCGCCGCACACAATTCTGCGCCTTTGTCGCGCGGATGGCAGCAACAAATGCTGGAAATGCAATAGACCCTTCAGTCCGTGCGACGCGTGCCGCTTCGGCCAGGCAACTGATGGTCCGCCTGGAAGCGTCTTTGGCTGCGGCCGATGCCCCACTCTCGGCCGAGCAACTTGAGGCCATCGAGCGCGAAAATGGGACGGCGTTCGGCCTGCTCAGCTATGCTCCTTCGCCAGCACTGCGTGACGCCGTCGAGGCGAATGGTATTGGCGACGTTGTCGGGTTGCTGATCGTCGAGACAGTCAGCCATTGCAACGCGATGCTCGATGGTGCTGGGGTGCCCGCTGCACCGTTGGTTGCGGTAGAGCCGCCGCCGTTCCAATGGCGCGGACAGACAGCAGAGCAATTGTTCGCCAGCGGCGGGCTGTTCCCCTTCGCCGCCAAGATTTGCGTCGGCAGGACAGTCACCTCTGCCGATTTCGCCGGGGCACCACTCAGCCAGCGCGGCGTAGAAGGCATGTCCCTACTCGACTGGGCGATGGCCTGTGCAGATAAGACCGCTTACTCAGCATTGCTCGACGCCAATTTCGACGCCACAGACGCAGGGCTATTCGGTGAGAAACCGCTGGTCCTTGCCGCACGGGAGACTGATCGTTGGTATCTCGCCACACTATTGTCCCACGGCGTACCCGCCGATAGCGCGGGCCTTCGCGGCTCGGCCTTGACAGAAGCTTGGGATCCAGCGGCCGAAGGCGGTGGCGAAGCCTACGCCATGCTCCGGGCTGCCGGTGCATCGCTAGATTTTCCTGATTACCGTTCGTCTATGTGGAACCAATGGAGCATTTTTAGACGCTGGGAAGCAATACTGGCGCATTGGGAAGAATTTGGCAGTGATCCGGTCGCACTCGGGCGATCAATAAGTGTGGAGTTCGAGCGCGATGGCCGGACGCGTGGCAGCCGGGCTGCGTTGGAAACCATCCGCCAGCGACTGACGTCCCAGTATGGCGTCTGCTTTCCGGTCGGCCCGACTAGGCACTTTGGCCGCGACGAGCGCGGCTACCTGATCCAACCCAACTGCCCACCGCACGGCTGAACGCCGCTCATTGCTGTTCGAGCCTGACCGGCATGGCGGTGAAGCCGTGCAGGAAGGGGCTGGCCAGCCGGGTGGGCGCGCCATCGGGGTGGATGCGCAAGCGGCGGCTGACAATCTCCTCGATCAGCGTGCCGATCTGCACCTCCGCCAGCCGCGCGCCGACGCAGCGGTGGATGCCATGGCCGAACGCCAGATGCCGCCGCGCATTGTCCCGCCCGACATCGAAGTGCTCGGCATCGGGGAAGACGCTCTCGTCGCGGTTGGCGGAGATATACCATAGCACCACCTTCTCGCCCTCGCGGATGCGCTGCCCGCCCAGCTCGGTATCGGCGAGCGCGGTGCGGCGCATGTGGGTGACCGGCGATTGCCAGCGGATGATCTCCTGCGCGGCATTGGGGATGAGCGACGGGTCCGCGCGCAGCCGGTCGAGCTGGTCGGGGTAGCGGTCCAGCGCCTCGATCAGCCCGCTCATCGAGTTGCGCGTGGTATCATTGCCGCCGACGATCAGCAGCGCGATATTGGCGATGCGCTCCATCGGCGTCATGTTGCCCATCGCCTCGCTGTGGACCATGCGACTGAGCAGATCGTCGGTCGGCGGCAGAACGCGGCGCGCCTCCAGCTCGCGGTCGAAGCGGGCCAGCATCTCGCCCATCTGTACCATGAACTCGGCGCGATACGCATCGTTGAGGTTCTCGGCCGATACCCCGCTCGCCCAGTCCGACCAGCGCTTGATGTCGCGCCATTCGTCGAACGGCATGTCGAACAGGATGCACAACATGCCCAGCGTCTGCGGGATCGAGACCCGCTCGACCCAGTCGAACCTCTCCCCCACCGGCAGACCGTCGATCAGCTCCTTGGTCCGCTCTCGCACTTGGGCGTCGTGCTTGCCCATCTGGCTGGGGTTGAAAGCCGGCGCGATCACCCGCCGCTGCGCGGTATGGACCGGCGGATCCTCTGCGATGAAATTGGGGAAGGCCATTTCGTTGACCGAATCGGCGATGGTGATGTTGCCCTTGTCCCAGCGCGAGGTGAAGACGTCGTGGCGTAGCTCCACCTCCTGCACCAGTGCATGAGTGACGACCGACCAATAGCCGCCGAACGGGCTGTCCGGGCACCAGCTGACAGGCATCTCGGCGCGCAGCTTTGCGAAAGGCTCCCGCCAGCGATCCTCGACATAGAGCGCATCGGCGCTGACATCGACGGGGTTGACCGCTCGCCCTTCGATAATGGTCGCCATGTCCGAACCCTCCCGCTGCTTTGCGGCAGGATGCAGCCATTGGGCGGCCAACTCAACAGCCGAGCGTTTACCGCAGGAACACGATCTTCGGCCCCGCTTCCGTCATCGCCTCGGGCGCGTCGGCGAAGCGGGCGAGGCGGTGGGTCACCGGGGCAGGGTTCAACTTGCCGCAGGCGATGCAGCCGACCACATCGTGCAGCAGCGCGCGCGATTGCACCCGGCCGGTGTGCAGCGTCAGCCCCTTGTAATAGGCCTGGTGCAGCGGCACCGGCGTGGTCGTGCCCAGATGGATACTGACCACGGTCAGCACGCCATTGGCAGCGGTCGACTGGATGGCAAAGGCCAGCGCGGCGGCATCGCCGGCGGCTTCCACGACGATGTCATATTGCTCTTTCGGGCTGCGGCCATCGCCCAGCGCAAGCGGCTGCGCGATGGCACCCAGTGCCTGCGCGCGGGCGCGGCGGTCCGCATCGTCGTCGAGATAGACGGTGGTGCCCGCGCCCAGCGCCACCGCTGCGGCGACCGCATACAGGCCCACGCTTTGTGCGAGGCCGCCGATCACCAGCACCGATGCACCGGGCCGTTCGGCGAGCGGCGCAGCGACGCCGCGCCAGCCATCCGCGATATTGTCCGAACAATTGGCGGCGATCTCGACCGGCATGCCATCTGGCACCGGCACCAGCATGTGATCGGCAAAGGGCACCCGCACCAGATCGGAAAAGCCCCCGCCGAAATCGGGCCGCGGCCCGGCGGCGAGGCCGTATGCGGCATAGGGCGGAAAGGCCGTGCAGCTATTGGTCCAGCCGCGGCGGCACGCGTCGCAGCGACCGCAGGAGAGCTGGAACGGCACGATCACCCGCGTGCCGGGCGCGACGCCGGCCGCAGGCCCGGCATCGACCACCTCGCCCACCATCTCATGCCCGAAGGCGAACGGGCCGGGGAAGGGCACGCGGCCGGTGGCGATATGCAGGTCCAGATCGCAGCGCGCGACCGCCAGCGGCCGGACGATGGCATCGGTATCGGATGCAAGCATCGGCGCGGCGACATCGCGCCATTCGAAGGCGCCGGGGGCCAGGAAGGTGAGCTGTTGCATGCCGGTCATGACGCACTCTTTCGCGCCAGGCGCAGCAGCAGCAGCGCCGTCACCGCCAGATAGGCGGCGATGGCGAGATGGCGCGCCACGATGCTCGCCGATCCGCCCGCCGCGCTGACCTGCGCCGCATCGGCCATCGGCATGATCACCGCGACAGCGGCGAACCAGCCCAGAGCCGCGAACTGGCGCAGGCCGAGCAGCACCGCCGGTACCAGCGCCAGAAACAAGGCGCGGCTGGCATAGACGGTGACGAAGGCGCTGTTGGCATCGGCCGCGCCGGGCGTGCCGAAGCGGGCGACGAAGGCGGTGGGGGCTGCAAAGGCCTGCCACGCGTTGAACAACATCATCGCCACGATCAGCGCAACCAGCCACACCGCCAGGCTGCGCACTGGAAAGGGGGAAACGGGGATAGCGCTCATGCTGGCCTCCTTGGTCGATGCCCATCGCCTACCACTGGCCCAGCTTGCACCGCCATGTGCGATATTGCATGATAGTCCTGCGAAAACGCACATCGTGAGGATTTCTGAGGAGTTTGCATGCCATGCCCATGCCGGACGCTGCCGATTGCGATGCGTTGGTGGCGCTTTGCCGCCATGGCACACTGAGCGCGGCGGCGAAGAAGCGTGGCGTTGCCATCACCACCATCGCCCGCCGCATTGCCGCTCTGGAGGCGGCGACCGGGCTCAAGCTGATCGACAAGCGCGCCAGCGGGGCAGTGCCGACCGAGGCGGGGCGCGCGCTGGCCGCAGCCTCCGACGGGCTGAGCGCGCAGCTTGACCGCATCGCCCATCTGGCCGCATCGCTGCGCGGCGGCACCCGCACCCGGCCGATCCGCGTATCGGCGACCGAGTTCATCATCTCCGACGTGCTCGCCCCGTCGATGATGCAGTTGACCGGCGGGCGCAGCACTGTGCCGGTCGAGCTCAGATCGGAAGCCGATATCGTCAGCCTTGCCGCGCGCGATGCCGACATCGCGGTGCGCATGGTCCGGCCCGAAGGCGCGAGCCTGATCATCCGCAAGCTGCCGGCGCTGACGCTGTCGCTCTACACGACCCGTCGCTACCTCTCCGCCAATCCGCAGGCTCTTGCCGATCTCTCGCGCGCGCATCTGCTGAGCTATGACGACAGCTACGGGCCGCTGCCGGAGACGGCGTGGATCGAGGAGCGCCGCCTGACCGGCGCGGTGCAGCTGCGCACCGGCAGCACGCGGGCGCTGCTGACCGCCACCCGCAACGGCGCGGGCATCGCCCTGCTGCCCGACGCCATCGCCGCGCGCGATCCGGCGCTGGTGCAGCTTGACGCCCGACTGGCGGTGCCACCACGCACGCCGTGGCTGACCTTCCATGAAGACATGCAGCGCGATGCCGCGCTGCGCCACGTCGCCGACTGGATCGAGCACTGTTTCAGGCGGCTGGTGGGGTAACCCTCGGTTCCCCGGGCTTATGCGAGTGATCCGCAGCCCTGAGCCTGTCGAAGGCCGATTCTCAGTGAGGCACAGCGCCCTTCGACAAGCTCAGGGCTGCGGTTTGAATCGAGAGGTGCAGTTCTTAAGCCGCCTCGCTCACCCGCCCCGGCACCGGCAACCGGTTACCCGCCGCCGCCGCGCGCTTCGCGCCCTTGGCCAATTCCTTCTTCAGCGCGCGCACATAATGGTCGAAATCGAGCTGGATGGTGTGTCGCCGTGCCTGGTAATAGCCGCCCGTGTAATATTCCTCATCGGCGGCGATGATGCGCTGCATCTCGGCTTGCGATGGTGGCGCATAGCTGCCGGCCAGATAGCCCGCGACCAGCTTCGATTGCTGCTCGGCGAAATTGACCAAAGTCGGCAGCGGCTGGGCAAGGCCCATGTAGAACAGGTCGGGCACTCCGGGCTTGATGATCCGCTTGAACAGCGGCGGCGGGCGGTTGTCGCTGTCGGCCTGCAGCGCGGGATCGTCGAAGAAGGGGAATTTGATGTCATAGCCGGTCGCCCAGACGATGGCGTCGAGCTGTTCGCGGCTGCCATCGGTGAAGACCACGCCGTCGCCGTCGAGCCGTTCGATCCCCGGCTTCATCGTCAGGTCGCCTGATCCAGCGCGCAGCAGGAATTCGCCGGAGACGGTGCCATGGCTCTCGAACGGGCCGATTTCGGGCTCGGGCAGGCCATAATCGCTCATCCGCCCGACCAGATTCTTGACCATCCGCGCGCCCAGCCACAGCCGCAAGCCCTTGGGCATCCATGCCGGTGCGGGGTTCTTGTCGAGCGGCTGCCCGCGGTAATATTTGGGGAAAATCCACACGCCCCGCCGGGTCGAGACGAACAATTTGCTGGCGATCGGGCGCTGCGACAGCTCCGAGGCGATGTCCATCGCGCTGTTGCCCATGCCCACCACCAGCACCCGCTTGCCGACGCAGTCGATCGGCTCGAACGGGGAGCGATACTGGTGGCTGTGGATCTGCGGGCCATCGAACGTCCCCGGATACGCCGGGATGCGCGCCGCCCAGTGATGGCCGTTGGCGACAGCAAGCGCGTCATAGGCCAGCGTCTCGCCGTTCGACAGCGTCACTTGCCAGCCGCCGCCTTCCTGCCGCGCCGCCTTTTCCACCCGGGTGTTGAAGCGGATGTGCCGCCTGAGGTCGAAATGATCGACATAGTCATGGAAATACTGGAGCAGTTGCGCATGGTGCGGATAGTCGGGCCAATCGGCCGGCACCGGATAATCCTCGAACGCCAGCCGCCACTTCGACGTGTCGATATGCAGGCTCTTGTAACAGGCCGACATGCCGTTGGGATTGCCGAAATACCAGTTGCCGCCGATGTCGTCCGACGCCTCGTAGATGGTGAAGGGTATGCCATGATCGGCCAGCCGCTTGGCGGTGGTAAAGCCGGAGCATCCGGCACCGATGATGCAGACGTGCGGCAAGGCCATGATCGCTCTCTCTCCCCTATGTTTGGGGTCGAGTATCCGCATGCTGCCTCGCTCTGTCCAGCGTTGGTTGACGTTTACGTGAGCGGGAAGAGCTGCGCCCGCATTCGGCCACCGCATCCGCGTTGCGCGTACCGATCGGCTGCGGCATAGCAGGGCTCTCTCGGGACATTGACCATCGGAGCGATTCCCGTGAGCCCTCTTTTGCTGCTGCAATTTCTCGCGCCGCCGCTGGCTGTCGCCTGGCTGGCGTTCGGGCGACCGGTGACCGCGACCGACCTGATGCTGCGCACGGCGGCCGCCGTGCTGGTGCTGCTCGCCGCCGCGCTCGCCGGAACCTGGCTGCTGCTGCCGCGCATGGTCGTCGTCCCGCTCGGCCTGCTGCTGCTCGGCGCGCTGTTCATGGCGCTGCGGCCGCTGGCGCGTCAGGCGCCGCCGACCCGGATCGGTGGCCTGGCCTGGGCGGGACGGGCGCTGTGCCTTTCGGTCACTGTCGCCGCAGGCTGGGTGGTGGTGCAGGGGGTGAGCGGTCGATCGCCGCCGGACCGGCCGGTCGATCTGGCGCTGCCCTTTCTCGAAGGCCGCTATCTGGTGACGGCGGGCGGCGCCAACGCGCTGCTCAACACGCATGCCGCCGCCGGCCAACCGCAGGCGCAACGCAGCGCGGTCGATCTGGTGCGTATCGATGGCTGGGGGTTCCGTACCCATGCCGCGACCCCCTTCAGCCAGCCCGACGATGCGGCCGCCTATCGCATGACCGGCACCACCGTTGTCGCGCCGTGCAGCGGGATGGTGGACGCGGTGGTCGACGACCGGCCCGACCTGCCGGTCAACGCACCCGCCGAGGCCGGCGCGCTCGGCAATCATGTCGTGCTGCGCTGCGCAGGCCTCGCCATCGTGCTCGGCGGCCTCCGCCAAGGCAGCATCCTGCCCGCCGTGGGCGCGCCGCTGGCGCGGGATGAGCCGATCGGCGTCGTCGGCACCAGCGCCGGCGGAGAACCGCACCTGCACATGCACGTGCAGCGCGCCGCCGCCCCCGGCCTGCCCCCGCTCTCCGGCGCGCCGCTGTCGTTCCGGCTGAGCGGCGGCTACCCGGTGCGCAACACCCAATATCGGGTACGCTGAGCGCTGTAACCGCCAGCCCCGTTGCCGCGAACACCCCATATCCGTTTCTTCATCAAACAGGGGCAAATCATGGAAATCACGCATAGCCGCACCGTGCGGATCATCGCCGCGCTGCTCGTCGTCGCGACCATTACCCAGTCGATCTACACCGCGCTGTACGTCGCCAAGATGGATGTGCCGCGGCAGTTGCTGTGGGGCACCGAGGGCATCCTCTTCTCGCTGCTTGCCGCACTGGCCGGGGCGGCGATGGTGCGCTCCAAGGCGCTGACGCTGGCCTTTGCCGCCATCGCTTTCGGCGCGGTGCTCAACATCGTGCAGGTCGGGGTCGGCCTGACCCTGTTCGGTCCGTTCGGGGAGGCCGCCGATGCGGTCCCCGCACTTGCCCCGGCGGCGGGCGCAACGGTCGCCTTTGCCTTCTTCGTCTATAACGCCGCCAAGATCATGCTCGGCCTCGCCGCGCTGGTCGCGGGCCTGGCCCTCACCGGGCGCGGCAGCAAGCTGCTGGGCGGCGCGACCGTGCTGGTCGGCGGCATCGCGCTGATCGCCAACGCAGCATCGCTCGCTGGCGGAACCGAGGTCTTCGGGGAGCTCCCGCTGGCCGGCGGCTCGGGCGTGCTGGCAACGCTGCTGCTGGCGCTGAGCCTGTTCGGACTCGCCAAGGACGACTGATGGCGCGCGGGATGCGGCGAACCGTCGCATCCCGCTCGACTTGCGCGCACGCCCGCGCTATCCCGTCACCATCCCCGGGGAGCCGCTTGGCTGAGAGGGGCGGTTAGCATCGCCCGACCCGTCGAACCTGAACCCGTTAGCACGGGCGGAGGGAGCGGTGTCGCATGTTCCGGCCCGCACTCCGCCAACTGGAGCGCATGAGCCATGGCCGATATCCCAGCCCGCACCGAACTCGCCGTCACCACCGGCCCGATCCGCGGCAGCAAGAAAATCCACGTCGGCCCGCTCAAGGTGGCGATGCGCGAGATCCATCTCGAGCCGTCGTCGGGCGAGCCGCCGGTGCGGGTCTATGACACCTCCGGCCCCTATACCGACCCGGCGGCGCGCATCGACATCATGGCGGGCCTGCCCGAGCTGCGCCGCGAGTGGATCCGCGCGCGCGGCGATGTCGAGGAAGTGACGCAGCGCGAGGTGCGGCCCGAAGACAATGGCCAGCTCGGCCCGGATCGCAGCGGCGGCGTCCCTGCCTTCCCCAACGTCCGCAAGAAGGTGCTGCGCGCCAGGGCCGGCGCGAACGTCAGCCAGATGCACTATGCCCGCCGCGGCATCATCACGCCCGAGATGGAATATGTCGCCGAGCGCGAGAATCTCGGCCGCGCCCGCCTAGCCGAGTACAAGCGCGACGGCGAGAGCTTCGGCGCCGCCATCCCCGATTATGTCACCCCCGAATTCGTGCGCGACGAGGTGGCGCGCGGCCGCGCCATTATCCCCAGCAACATCAACCACCCCGAATCCGAGCCGATGGCGATCGGCCGCAACTTCCTGGTCAAGATCAACGCCAATATCGGCAACAGCGCCGTCGCATCCGATGTCGCGAGCGAAGTCGACAAGATGGTGTGGGCGATCCGCTGGGGCGCGGACACGGTGATGGACCTTTCCACCGGCCGCAACATCCATGACACCCGCGAATGGATTTTGCGGAACAGCCCCGTCCCCATCGGCACCGTGCCCATCTATCAGGCGCTGGAAAAGGTCGGCGGCATTGCCGAGGATCTGACCTGGGAAATCTTCGCCGATACGCTGATCGAACAGGCCGAGCAGGGCGTCGACTATTTCACCATCCACGCCGGCGTGCGCCTGCCCTATGTTCCGCTCGCGGCGAAGCGGATGACCGGCATCGTCAGCCGCGGCGGCAGCATCATGGCCAAATGGTGCCTGGCGCACCACAAGGAGAGCTTCCTCTACGAGCGCTTCGACGAGATCACCGAGATCATGAAGGCCTATGACGTCGCCTATTCGCTGGGAGACGGCCTGCGCCCCGGCAGCATCTATGACGCCAATGACGAAGCGCAGTTCGCCGAGCTCTACACGCTGGGCGAGCTGACCAAGCGCGCCTGGGCGCAGGATGTGCAGGTGATGATCGAAGGGCCCGGCCATGTGCCGATGCACAAGATCAAGGAGAATATGGAAAAGCAGCTCGAAGCGTGCGGCGAGGCGCCCTTCTATACCTTGGGGCCGCTGACCACCGACATCGCGCCGGGATATGACCATATCACCAGCGGCATCGGCGCGGCGCAGATCGGCTGGTATGGCACGGCGATGCTCTGCTACGTCACGCCCAAGGAGCATCTGGGCCTGCCCGACCGCGATGACGTGAAAGTCGGCGTCGTCACCTACAAGCTCGCCGCGCACGCCGCCGATCTCGCCAAGGGCCACCCGGCGGCACAGGTGCGCGACGATGCGCTGAGCAAGGCGCGCTTCGAATTCCGCTGGCGCGACCAGTTCAATCTCAGCCTCGATCCCGATACCGCCGAGCAGTATCACGACCAGACGCTGCCCGCCGAAGGCGCCAAGACCGCGCATTTCTGTTCGATGTGCGGCCCCAAATTCTGTTCGATGAAGATCAGCCAAGAGGTGCGCGAATTCGCCCGCCTGCAGAACCAGCCCGCCGACGGCTTCATCGCCGCGGAAGAGGCCGAGGCCGGCATGGCGCAGATGAGCGAGGTCTATGAGGAGACAGGCCGCGAGCTCTATCTCGGTGCAGGCGGGCGCGAGCACGATTGATGGGCTGGCTGGCGGCGCTGGCCAGCGCGCTGCTGGCGCTGCTCACGGCCCTGTTCACTGCGCTGTGGCTGGCACGGCGCGCGCTGCCTTATAACGAGATGGGCCGGCATTTCGATGCAGCGTCGGCGGTGGTGTATGATGAGGGCGCGGTGCTGGTCTATGGCGCGCTGGCGCTGATCTGCGGCGCGGGCGCGCTCGCGTCGACGCTCGTCACGCGGCTCCTGTGGCGGAAGCGCCCGGATGGCCTGCCGCCGCGCGACTGACCCCGCGCCCACCCCGCAACACGCGATTGCATGGACATCCCCCGCGGACTTTGCCATCCTGCGGACAGGGAGAGAGCGGGATGACGGGGAACGACCAGGCGCCTGACCGGCACAAGCCGCATGCCAGCAGCCATAGCGGCGGGCGCGGCTGAGCGATGGCCGCCGCTGCACCGCAGCTCGATTCCGTGCCGCTCAGCTTCACCGCCCCCACACCCGGCGCGGTGACCATGCATCGCGCCAGCGGCATCGTCTCCACCTGCCTGTTCGGGACCTTCAACGGCGAGTGGACGACGGCGGCGATCGAGGGGCTGGCGTTCGACACGCTGCTGCTGACGCGCGGCAGCAACCGGCCGTGGCATGGCGTGCTCGGCGGGGCGCCCTTCAGCGTCGAACCGCACGGCACACTGCTGATCAGCTACATCCCGCAGGGGGTGCGCGGCGAGATGACCTATTTTGCCGAGGCCAACACATCTTCGCTGCTGATGTTTCCGCCCGGCCGCCTGGCCAACATGATGCCGGCAGACAGCGCCGCTGCAGCCACGCCCATCGCGATGCTCGACAGCGCGCGGCTGGTGGCGCTGTTCCAGATGATCGAGACCGAGATCCTCGATCCCGATACCGAGCGCCCCGGCCATATCGAGACGTTGACGCGGATGCTGGCACGGGCGCTGGCGGAGCGGGCGACGCCACACGCAACCGGCAGCCGCGCGCATATGGACATCGGCCCATACAAGCTGAAACGCGTGCTCGACTATGTCGACGATCATCTCGACAAGAATGTCGACATTGCCACGATGGCCGAGGTCGCCGGGCTGTCGCGCTATTATTTCATCGGCATTTTCAGGCGCGCCACCGGTCGATCCCCTTATCAGCATCTGCTCCACCGGCGGGTGGCGCATGCGCAGACGCTGATCGCCAACAGCGATCTGACGCTGGCGGAGATTGCCGAGCGCAGCGGCTTTGCCAATCCCGGCCATTTCAGCACCGCATTCAAGCGCGCCACCGGCCAGCCACCTGTCCGCTACCGGGATCTGGTACGGCGCGGCGTGCCCGTTCCCGGCACTGTGCTGGCGCAACCCTGAACGCGGCACATTGGTTATCGACAACCGCATGGTCGCCATGCTCAATGCTCTGCGTTTCAGGAGCATTGCCATGGCCCGCCGCATCGTCCCGCTGCTGATCCTCTCGACGCTCGCCGCCTGCGCGCCCGATGCGTCGTCACCGCCGGCGGCGTCCGGGGCGACGGGGGCGGATGCCGCCGCGCCCGCCGATCCGGCACCGGCCGCGCAAGCGATGGCGCTGACCGTGGAGGCCGAGGGCCTGCGCCTGGTCGATCCCGCCAGCGGCTCCGCCCGCCCCATCCCGTTCGGCACTGCGCAGGCGCAGGTGATGACCGCGCTGGCCAGCCGCGGCGCGGCGGAGACGGGGACCAATGCGGAATGCGGCGCCGGCCCGCTCGCCTACGCTCGCTGGCCCGACGGGCTGACCCTGTGGTTCCAGGAGGGCGCCTTCGCCGGCTGGGCACTCAACGCCCCCGCACCCGACGCGCCGCCATCGCCCGCCGGCGGCATCAGCACCGCCAGCGGCCTGACCGTGGGCAACAGCCAGACCACCCCCAGCACCCGCGCCGATCTCGACAGCGCCTATGCCGCCACCGTCGAGCAATCGACACTGGGCACCGAATTCACGGCGGGCGAGCTCTACGGCCTGCTCGACGGCGAGGGCAGCGGGGCGAAGGTGACGGCGCTGTGGGCGGGGGTGAGTTGCAATTTTCGGTGAGGGGGGCAGCGGGCTAACAGTCAACGTGGGGTTCGCACCGTAGAGCGCCTTCACACCGTGAATTGCGGTTGGATAAGCTGCAACCACCTCGCTTTGATTGAAAGGCTAGCCAACGGAAATTCAGATACTATAACGTGCGAATGGATGAAGCACACTTCAAACGGGCGATATTGCATCTCGCGGATCTGAGCGACACTGACATACTGCCGCCGCTCTTTGAATTCCAATTTTTTAAGGAAGCGGCTGATTCAGTCGTTAGGAAACTGCTTTCCTTTACACCTGGTTCATACAACCCTGTCGGCGTGTTCGAAGTTCTGAGTCCCAAAACGCAGACGTCATTCAGAATCGCACACCAACTCCACGCAACCGACACATTGCTCTTCACCGCTGCTGCTATTGAGGTTGCGGCGGCGATCGACCAAGCCAGGCTCGGACCCGAGCATGGGGCGTTCTCTTATCGCTTTAATAGCGACGCTGCTTCCCCAAGCCTTTTCACTGATGAATGTAGCTATCACGAGTGGCTCATTTCAATATCTAATATGTGTGAACCGGCAAAGCCGTTCTCTAGTGAAATGTTAGTATTGGAAACCGATATCTCTGATTTTTATGGACGAATATATTTCCACAGAATAGAACATGTTCTTGATGATATTGAGGCCGCTAACGCACCACGTAAAATTATCGAGAACATTATCAAAAACTCCCGTGCTCGACAGTCGCACGGCTTGCCTGTCGGCGGCGCTGCTTCTCGTATTGTAGCAGAGGGAGTTTTGATTGATGTAGATACGATGTTGCGTCGTGAAGGGATTAAATTCACGCGTTTTGTTGACGATTTTCGGATTTTTGTTTCAAATCCCGCTGAAGCTCACACTGCGCTGTGCCGATTGGCTGAGCATCTTATGTTAACTGAGGGGCTTTCACTTAATGCAGCTAAGACTAGAATTGTATCTGCCTCTTCGGTCAAGGAGGAAATAGATAATAGTTTTTCCGATATATTTACGAATGATGAGCGCAATGGTCTTGATCGCTATTTTCAAGCGATTTATGACTCCGAGGACGTAGCTGAAACGATATCTGATGCAATTGATGTTGGCACTCTTATACAAAAGCTAGATAAGGCAATCAAACTTGAGAAAATAGATTATACGGCTGTAAAACTAATTCTAAGAGCACTAAGAGTAAGCCAAATTGATGACATTATGGGCTTTATGAGCCAATTTTCCCAGTTACTATATTTTGCACCACGAGATTTCTGTATGCTTCTTGGTGCCCAAGCGCAGAAAAATGCAGAGTCGGCCGATAGTATAGCAGACAGACTGCTTACTGTTGTAAGAACTTCCCCATTTAAAGACATGGCACTGGTGCGGATATGGGTAAATCATCTTTTTGTTGCTGGTGCGCTCCCGATTACCGATGCTCGAATGTCCCAGCTAGATTTCGGCGAGACTCAGATTGAGCGCCGCCAAAGCGTTTTGTTGCGCGGACGTTTGAAGGACAGGGCCTTTTTTCGGGAAGCGAAAACACGGTTTGGCGACCTTAGTGAGTGGGAGAAGCCGGCAGTAATGCTTGGTGCATCATGTCTAGCCGCAAGCGAATACGAAACATGGCTTGGATTCTGTAGAAACAAATCGACTAATATCGTTTTCGATGAATACATTTCTTGGTTAAAATCTAATCGGTCTGAGTTGCTAAAAAAACTGGATCAAAGCTTTGTGATAAAGTCAAGAAGTGAGAGAATGGCGGAATTATTTGGCGATATTGATTTTGAAAGTCTTTTTGGTAGCATTTTTGCTGCCAACCGCACACAGTCCGGCGCGTAAATCGGGCACTCTAGGGGTGCTAGAATTCACGCAATTATGGGTGCGCTACATCAAATCCGGCACACTCCCCTCATCCCTCCCGCATCCCTCCCGCAAGATCTTCGCCAGCGCCTTCCCCCGCGCCGGCTCGTCGATCAGCTTGTCCAGCACGCGGATGTCGCGCATCAGCGGGTTGTCCACCGTCTCCACCCGCACGCAGCACACTACCCCGGTCACCGCATCCCGCGCCGGGTTGCGGCGGGGGGCCGGGGTGAACAAGCGGCGGAGATCGGCGCGGCTGTCCAGCACCGCCTGCGGCCCGGCGGCGTCATAGCCGGTCAGCCCGCCGATGATCGGAAGCGCGCCGACTCTGCGGCCTCGCCTCGCTACAGCGGCAGCAATTGCCCGTCCCAGCCATATTGGCTGCCATTGCCCGTCTCGACGCGGATCAGATTGAGGTCGATCGATAGCGGCGCACTGCCCGGGCCGTTCATGATGCCGGTCGCCGCGACATAGTCGGTCGCCCCCGCGCTGTCCGCGCCCCATATCGCAAAGGCCGAATAATTGCGCCCCGGCACCGATCCGGCCGCCGCCCAGTTGCCGCCGACAGTGAACAGCATCTTCTTGAACCACAATTGCCCGGTGACCGCGCCGGTCGCATCGTCGGTCAGGAAATTGATCGTCACGTCGCGCGATCCATCGGAATATGGCTTGCTGCCCAGTTCCCAGTTCGACATCGGCTTCACTCCCTCTACCGGCCCGTCACAGACCATCGGACAGTGCACGGGCTATCACATGGCATTGCGGGCGCGCAGCGATATCCTCGCCTGAAAAAACGCTTTCCTACATGTTCCTTTTATGTTCCAAACTGTCCGATGGAACAGACCGACTCAGCCCATGGTGACGACGCCACGGCCGTCACCACCACCCACCCCTATGACCCCGCCGACTATCGCTGGGTACCCGTCCGCCGCAAGCCGCGCCTGGATGGCTGGACGGAGGAGAAGCAGCGCCGCTTTATCGAGGAGCTGGCGGATACCGGCATCGTCCGCGTCGCGGCCAAGGCGGTGGGGATGACGCCGCAGAGCGCCTACCGGCTGCGCCGCTCGCCCGATGGCGCCGCCTTTGCCCGCGCCTGGGATATCGCCCGCCAGCATGCCGGCGCCCTGTTGGAGGATATCGCCTTCGAACGCGCCATAGAGGGCGTCGAGCAGAATATCTTTGATGAGCATGGCACCGTCGTCTGCACCAAGCGGGTGGTCAATGACCGGCTGCTGACCTTCTTGCTCGCCCATCTGATGCCCGACCGCTACGGGCGCGCCGCCCGCGGCGCGGGCGCAGACGCCGCCGCCGCCGCCGCCGCCGCCCGCAACACCGAAACAGCCGTCGACTCCATCGTAACGCAGACTGTCAGTCTGGCGGACAGTTTGCGCGCCATGGAACCGCAGCTCCCCGCCCCGGCCGAGCAACTGCTCGACCCCGATACGCTGGCGGCGGAGCTGGCGCTGGCCGACATGGCGGACGGGGAATTGCCCCATTTTTTCAACGAGCAGCGCCCCGAACCGACCAAGGCCCAGGTCGCAGCGGCTGAGCGCGCCGCGGTCGCCGCGCGCGGCGAGGCCGCCCTCGCCAAGCTGGACCGCAAGCAGGGCCCGCTCACCGATCAGGAATTCAACGACTTAAGCCTCTACCTCGACCCCACCCAGCGCAAGCCACTCGGCAAGAAGCGTTTCAGGTGAAACTTTAGCGGAACCTTTGGCGCAAATGCGTCGCCTGCGGACCTGATCCGGCGGCTCCTGCGGAGGCGATCCGCGGGCCGCCCACCCCGCCCCGGCTACACCATATCCCGCACCGCCCCGGCCATGGCGCGCAAATCGATCAGCATGTTGGCGATCTGGTGCATGGCGAGGAAGAACAGGGGATAGAACAGCGCCGGGTGGGTGCGGGAACGCAGGACGATGGTCTTGAGCAGCGCCAGATGCGGCACCACCCGCGCGCCGATCATGGCGATGATCACCCCGATCAGCCCGCCGACGATGAGATCGCTGGCATAATGCAGGCCGAGGTACAGGCACGGCAGCAGGATCATGACGATGACCCACAGCATGCCGACGATCGCGGCGCGGCGGGAAACCAGCCAGATGCCGGCGCACAGCGCGCAGAACAGCACGCCATGGTCGCTGGGAAAGCTGCTTTCGCCGGCGATGTTGAGCGAGTCCAGCGTGATGCCCTCGGGCAGGCGGAACGGCAGGCTGCCGTCGAATAGCGGGCGCGGGCGGAACGGCAGGGTCAGCGAGAGCAGCCGCGCCACCACCTCTGCCACCGCGCTGCTGATCAGCACGCCCAGGATCGCCAGCCGGTCCTGCCGCACCCGCGCCCGCACGCGGGTGCAGCGGCCGACCTCCGTGAACCAGGCGAACCACAGGAAGGCGCAGAGCACCCCGCCCTTGAGCAGCGCATTGGCCGAGAGCATCCACACCAGCCGGTCGAATTCAGGGCTGATGCCGTTGAGCGAGGCGAAGAAATGGGAAATGCGGTAATCGAACGAGGCCATGGATGCGAAATCTCTGCTGCAAGGCGCGCGGGCGCGGGGATGCAGGCTCGTTCGCAAGGAGCGGGCCAATTGCCCCGGGCGCGGATTTCCACACGATCGGCCGATGCGGGGGGTGCGGCGCGAGGGGCGGCGTTGCAAAATGCAATGCCGATCGTCGTGATTTGCGACGACCGCACTGGACTGTTTCCGCATGAGGAAGCGCGCGGGAACGGCGCGGCAGGGTGTCGACGCGCGTCCGCCTGACCGGCCCAGCGCGCCGGGGTCTTCAGTCCTGCGCCGACTCGCGCAGGCGGGCGCGGCCTTCGCTCACCTGGCGCCTGAGGTCGGCCTTCAGCGCCTCGGGCGAGCGGGCAAAGAGGAAGCCGAAGCTGACCCCGCCTTCCTTGCTCTGGGTGGCGTGGTGCAGCTTGTGCGCCTGCACCAGCCGCTTGGCATAGCCCGACTTGGGCACCCAGCGGAAATAGCGCTGGTGGACGAGGCCATCATGCGCCAGTGTGTAGAGGATGCCGTAGCCGAGGATGCCGATGCCGATGAAGGTCGCGGGCTCCCACGCCGCGGCCCCGGCGACCAGCGGGCTGCCAGCCGCGAACATGCTGATGCTCATCGCCGCGCCGACCACGGCGTAGAGATCGTTCTTCTCGAACATATTGTCGTGCCGCTCGTGATGGTCACGGTGCCAGCCCCAGCCGAAGCCGTGCATCACATATTTGTGGCTGACCCAGGCAACGCATTCCATCGCAAGGATGGTGACGATGATGATGACGATGGCAGCGATTGGCGACATGGCTGTCCATATAGGCGAAAGCGGCGCGGGTTTACAGAGCGGCTTGCGTTTCGCTCGCCGATGGTTCTAGGCAATTTTCATCATGCCAGCACCCAAGACCCTGTACGAAAAAATCTGGGACGCGCACATCGTCTCGCAGCGCGAGGACGGCACCGCGCTGATCTTCATCGATCGCCATCTGGTGCATGAAGTCACCAGCCCGCAGGCTTTTGCCGGGCTCAAGGCCAATGGCCGCGGCGTGCGCCGCCCGGACCTGACGCTGGCGGTGCCCGACCATAATCTGCCGACCACCCCGCGCGTCGACGCCGCCGGCCGGCCGGTGCCGATCGCCGACCCCGAAAGCGCGGCGCAGCTGGAGGCGCTGGAGGCCAATGTCGCGGCGTTCGGCGTGCCCTATATTCCGGCGACCGACGTGCGGCAGGGCATCGTCCATGTCATCGGCCCCGAACAGGGCTTCACCCTGCCCGGCCTGACCATGGTCTGCGGCGACAGCCACACCGCAGCGCATGGCGCGCTCGGCGCGCTCGCCTTCGGCATCGGCACGTCGGAGGTGGAGCATGTGCTGGGCACCCAGACCCTGTGGCTGGCGCCATCCCGGACCATGGAAGTGCGCGTCGATGGCGCGCTCGGGCCGGGGGTGACGGCCAAGGACGTGATCCTCCACATCGTCGGCCTGATCGGCACGGCGGGCGGCACCGGCCATGTCATCGAATTTCGCGGATCGGCCATCGAGGCGCTGAGCATCGAAGGGCGGCTGACGATCAGCAACATGGCGATCGAGGCTGGCGCACGCGCCGGGCTGATCGCGCCCGACGAGACCACCTTCGCTTATTTGAAGGGTCGGCCGATGGCGCCCAAGGGCGCCGCCTGGGACGCCGCGCTGGCCTATTGGCGGACGCTGCCGACCGACGCCGGCGCGCGCTTCGACAAGAGCGTGCTGATCGACGCGGCCGACATCGCGCCGAGCGTGACCTGGGGCACCAGCCCGGAGGATGTCGTGCCGATCACCGGCAGCGTGCCCGCGCCGGAAAGCTTCGCCGACCCTTCCAAGCAGGAAGCGGCGCGCAAGTCGCTCGATTACATGGGCCTGACCCCCGGCACGCCGATGAGCGCGGTCGAGGTGCAGAATATCTTCATTGGCAGTTGCACCAACAGCCGCATCGAGGATCTGCGCGCCGCCGCCGCCGTGCTCAAGGGGCGGCGCAAGGCCGAGGGCGTGAAATGGGCGATCGTCGTCCCCGGATCGGGCTTGGTCAAAGCCCAGGCCGAGGCGGAGGGCATCGACCGCATTTTCATCGACGCCGGCTTCGAATGGCGCGAGCCGGGCTGCTCGGCCTGCCTCGGCATGAACCCGGACAAGGTGCCGCCTGGCGAGCGTGCGGCATCGACATCCAACCGCAATTTCGTCGGCCGGCAGGGGCCGGGAGCCCGCACCCACCTCGTCTCCCCGGCCATGGCCGCGGCGGCGGCGGTGACCGGGCGGCTGAGCGACGTGAGGGCGCTGGTCTAGGGCCAGGGCCCTGGGCCGCCTGGCCGCCCGGCGCGGGAGCGGCACGAAAGCGCTTGCTTACATCAATGTAAGTGATACGCTTGCCGGATGCTCGACCGCATCCTCTGGCTCATCCTGGCCGCCATCCACGCCACGCCGGCGCTGGCTTTCATCCGCCCCGCGACACTGAGCGCGATGTATCGCCTGCAGGCGGACAATCCGCTGTTCCTGCTGATGCGCCACCGCGCTGCGCTGTTCGTCGTCATCCTCGTCATCGCGCTGTGGGCGATGGTCGATCCGGGGGCGCGGCGCCTGGCCTCGGTCGCGCTGGCGATCAGCATGCTCAGCTTCCTGTGGCTTTACTGGCAGGCTGGATCGCCGCCGGCGCTGAAAACCATAGCGCTGGTCGATCTGGCCGGCCTGCCGGTGCTGGCTCTGGCCATGGGGCGGGCTTTTACGCAATAAGGCGGGGCTGTTATGGCAAGACTCGCGCGCGGCTGCAGCGGCCATGCGCAGCCGCCCGATGAACAAGAAGGGGAGAAGCGATGCTACGCACTGTGCTTTTGGGAACGACCGCAATGCTGCTGGCCGCCTGTTCGGCCAGCGACAAGGCTGCAGACGCCGCGCCGACCGCCGCGGACAGCGCAGCGACCAGCCCGTCCTTCACGCCGAGCGACGCCGACCAGACCGCACTGCGCGATGCCGTCACCGCGCTGTTCGAACCCTACAAGAGCGAGGATTTCCCCAGCATAACCGAGCGACCCATCTTCACCCAGGCAACCGGCGCACTGGTCCAGCAATGGGAGCGCAGCCAGACCGACCAGATCGACGTGCTCGGCGATTTCGACTGGCTGTGCCAGTGCAATGATAATGATCCCAGCCAGTTCGCGCTGCTGGAGCAGACCGCGGAATGGTCGGGGCCCGACAGCGCAACCGTCACGGTGCAGACCCGCGGGGATCCCGCCAGCCAGACCCGGCTGATCATGGCCATGCGCCGCGAAACGGGCAAATGGTTGATCGAAGACCTGACTTTCCAGGGTCTCGAGACACCGCTGGTGGCGCAGTTGCAGCGGGAAATCGCCGCCAACACCGCCGCCCGCTGACCCTTCGATCCGCCCGCTGAAGGAACCGGCATGACCATCCTCGTCGCCTCCGCCATGGTCCGTCCCGCACTCGAGCAGCGCCTGCCGGACTGGGTCGATCCGCACTGGTTCACCAGCACCGAAGAGCTGTTCGCGCTGGCGCCGACCGCGGAAATCGGCTGGTTCGACCTCTACAAGAAGGACGACATGGCCGAGGCGGTGCGCCGCGCGAGCAACCTCAAATGGCTCAACTCGATCTATGCGGGCGTCGACGGCATGCCGCTCGATCTTCTCGCCGAGCGCGGCGTCACCTTCACCAACGGTGCCGGGATCAACGCGATCACCATCGCCGAATATGTGGTGATGGGCATGCTGACCGTCGCCAAGGGCTATCGCGACGTGGTGCGCGCGCAGGAACGGCACGAGTGGCTGATGGATTCACCGGGCAAGGTCGAGCTCTACGGCTCGCGGGCCTTGCTGCTCGGCTATGGCGCGATCGGCAAGCTGGTCGAGGAGCGATTGGTGCCGTTCGGCGTCGACGTCACCGTGGTGCGCCGCTCGAAGGGCGACAAGGTGCTGGGGCCCGATGAATGGCGGGCGCAGCTCCATGAATTCGACTGGGTGATCCTGGCCGTCCCCGCCACCGCAGAGACTGACGGGATGATCGGCGCCGCCGAGCTGGCGGCTATGAAATCCAGCGCCGTGCTGATCAACATCGCCCGCGGGACGGTGGTCGATCAGGATGCGCTGGTGGCGGCGCTGTCCGCCAAACAGATCGGCGGCGCCTTCCTCGACGTGACCACGCCCGAGCCGCTGCCGCCGGGGCACCCGCTGTGGGGCCTCGATACGGCGCACATCACCATGCACTTGTCCGGCCGCGCGCAGGACAAGATGTTCGGCCGCTCGGTCGAGCGGTTTCTGGCCAATCTGGAACGGTGGCACAGCGGCGAGCGGGTGGAGCCGCAAGTGGATTTGAAGCTGGGGTATTGATCATCCCCTCTCCCGCCTGCGGGAGAGGGAAAGACGCCGAAGGCGGCGAGGGTGAGGGTGTGTCTGGGCGCCGTCGCTCTCGGCACACACCCTCACCCTGGCGCTTCGCGCCTGTCCCTCTCCCGCAAGCGGGAGAGGGCATTATCGCGCCATCAGCGCGGCATTGCCACCCGCTGCCGTGACATCGGTGGATATCGTCTTTTCCTCGGCGAAGCGGAACAGATAGTGCGGGCCGCCGGCTTTGGGGCCGGTGCCTGACAGGCCGCGCCCGCCAAAGGGCTGCACGCCGACGACGGCTCCGATCTGGTTGCGGTTGACGTAGATGTTGCCGACCCGCGCGCGCGCCGCGACATGCGCCGCGACGGCGTCGATGCGGCTGTGCAGCCCCAGCGTCAGGCCATAACCGCTGGCATTGATCGCATCGATCACCGCGTCCAGTTGTTCGCCCTCATAGGTGGCGACATGCAGCACAGGGCCGAAAATCTCGCGCTTCAGATCGGCGATGGTGTCGAGGCGCACGAGCGTGGGCGGCACGAAATGGCCGGATGAGCCATCGAAGCGCGTTGCCTGTGCGATGACGCGGCCGGCGGCGCGCTGTTCCTCGACATAGGCGGCGATGCCACCCTGCGCTTCGGCATCGATGATCGGGCCAACATCGGTGGCGGGATCGGCGGGGTTGCCGACCTGCAGCTCGGCCATCGCCCCGGCGATCATCGCGATCATGCCATCGGCAACGTCACGCTGCACGATGAGCAGCCGCAGCGCCGAGCAGCGCTGCCCCGCGCTCTGGAAAGCAGAGGCCACCGCGTCGCGCGCCACCTGCTCGGGCAGCGCGGTCGAATCGACGATCATCGCATTGATGCCGCCGGTTTCGGCGACCAGCGCGGCGATGGGGCCATCGCGCATTGCCAGCGACCGGTTGATCAGCCGCGCGACCTCGGTCGATCCGGTGAACACCACCCCGGCGATGGCCGGGTGCGCGGAGAGCGCCGCACCGACCGTCTCGCCCGGGCCGGGCAGGAAATGCAGCACTTCGGGCGGCACCCCGGCGCGGTGCAGCAGATCGACAGCGGCAGCGGCGATCAACGGGGTCTGCTCGGCAGGCTTGGCCAGCACGGCATTGCCCGCAACCAGCGCGGCGCTGACCTGCCCCAGGAAAATCGCCAACGGGAAATTCCACGGGCTGATGCAGGCGAACACGCCCTTGCCTTCGAGGATCAGCTCGTTGCGCTCGCCGGTGGGGCCAGGCAGCGCGGTCGCGCGGTTGAAATGGGTGCGGGCTTCGCGCGCATAGTAACGCAGGAAATCGACCGCCTCGCGCACTTCGGACACAGCGTCGGCCAGCGTCTTGCCCGCCTCGTCCATCGCCAGCGCCAGGAAGATGGCCTCCTCGGCTTCGAGCAGGTCGGCGGCGCGCTCGAGCCGGTCGGCGCGGAAATCGCCTCCGGCGAGGCTCCAGTCGGGCTGGGCAGACAGGCTGGCGGCGACGGCGGCATCGACTTGTCCCGCATCGGCATCGGTGACCGTTCCGACCACGTCGCCGGTCGCCGGGTTATGGACAGGTGCACCGGTTCCGGCGTGCACGGCCCCAGCGACGACTGGTGCAGCGTGTCGTGGCGTGCGCCGCGCCTCGGCCATCGCACCGAGCAGCGCCTCTGGCACGCCGGGATCGCCCAGATCATGGCCACGGCTGTTGCGCCGCTCGGGCAGATAGAGGTCGAGTCCGGTCGGCAGCGGCGCGGTGCCGGTGGGGCGGGCCGCCGGCTCGCGCGGGTCGATCGCCAGTTCCTCAACGGTCACGTCGGGATCGGCGAACTGGTGGACGAAGCTCGAATTGGCGCCATTTTCCAGCAGGCGGCGGACAAGATAGGCGAGCAGGTCGCGATGGGTGCCAACGGGCGCATAGACGCGCACCGGACGCACCGGCCGGTCCTGGCTCGGGGCGATATCCATCAGCGCATCGTGCGCGCCCTCGCCCATGCCGTGCAGCCGCTGCAATTCATGGTCGGTCGCGCGCCCGAACAGCTTACCGATATAGGCGATGGTCATCGCATTGTGCGTGGCAAAGGCCGGATAGATGCAGTCGGCGAGGCCATGCAGCAGCTGGGCACAGCGCATGTAGTTGGTGTCGGTATGGTTCTTTTCGGTGAACACCGGCCAGTCGCCGAGGCCCGCGACCTGCGCGCGCTTGACCTCGCTGTCCCAATAGGCGCCCTTGACGAGGCGCAGCGCCACCCTGACGCCGCGGGCGCGGGCGAGCGCGCCGACCCATTCGATGACCGCCGAGGCGCGCTTCTGATAAGCCTGGACGACGATGCCGAGGCCGGCCCAGCCATCCGCCACACCGGCGTCGACCAGACCGGCGAAGATGTCGAGATGCGGTTCCAGCCGGTCGCTCTCCTCGGCATCGATCATCAGCGGCACATTGGCATCGCGTGCCGCCTGGGCGAGCCTGAGCACCACCGGAAACAGCTCCTCGGCACGCCGCTTGGGCTGCAGATATTCGTAGCGCGGGTGCAGCGCGGAAAGCTTGATCGAAATGCCGTGGTTTGCGTGCGGATCGCCCGATTTTGCGTGCCGGCCGATCGCGGCGATGGCATCGGCATAGCTCGCCGCATAGCGCGCCGCATCCTCCGCGGTGCGCGCCGCCTCGCCCAACATGTCGAACGAAGCGAGTTCTCCCTTTTCCTTGTTGGCGCGCTTCAGCGCCGCGCCGATATCCTCGCCCATCACGAACTGCTGACCGAGCAGCTTCATCGCCGCATAGGCCGCCTGGCGGATCACCGGCTCGCCCGACTTGCGGATCATCCGCTTCAAGATCGCGGCGGGGGAAGAGGTGCTGCCGATCTGGTCGAGCAGCAATGTCGCCGAGCCGAGACTGAGGCCGAAGCCGCTCAACTGGATGAGGAAGCTGTCGCCGCTTTCGCCATCGGCCCAGTGGCGCCCGGCGATCTTGTCGCGGATCAGGGCATTGGCGGTGTCGCTGTCGGGCACGCGCAGCAGCGCTTCGGCAAGGCACATCAGCACCACGCCCTCCTCGGTGGAGAGGCGGTATTTGTTCATCAGCGCGCCGACCAGCGTGTCGCGCTCGCCCTCGGCCTTGGCCGCGGCGATGATGCGCCGCCCCAGCGTCTTGACCGCCGCCACATCGGGACCGGCAGCCGCCAGCGCCGCGAGGTTGGAGGCGACAATGGCCGGTTCCGGCTGACGGTGGAGGGCGCGGATGGCGGTGCGGGGCGGGTGGCTGATCATCGGTTCGCCATAGCGCAATAAAGTTGCGCGCGAAACCACAGGCTGCCGCTGCCGCACCTGCCTAAAAGACCAAAAGCAAAGGGGCGGAGCGTCGCCGGTCAGGCAAGGGACCAGACTGGCCCGACCAGGCGACGCTCCTAGGCTGCCGTCCGAGTCCGACACCCATGGGGGTAACGGGTTCGAAACCGGTCAGGGGCATGAACCGGCACCTCTGACCACATTAGTGTGACTTCGGTCGGCTCCATGTTCAAATACTTTGCGGCAGTCCGAGTTCCCTCTGCGCTACACTCAACTTGTCTTTTTCTGACGGCAACTGGTCCAGTCCGTAACGACGCATGCGGTCGACAAAAGTCGTGCGACTCAATCCGACCCGCCGCGCCGCAGCGGCGACCGTCCATCGGCTGATTTCGAGCGCAGCGAGCAGTTGCTGGCGCTCGATGGCATCGAGCAGTCCGCGCAGGTCGCCATCGGGCAAAACCGGGGCGACAGACGCGTTCCCGGGTCCGCCAGCCGGGGCGAGCAGCGCATCCCACTGCGCCGCCTCCAGTCGGCCGCCAGCGGCAAACACCGCCGCACGCGTCAGGATCGTCCGCAGCTCGCGGACATTGCCGGGCCAGTCATGCGCGGACAGCCGGGCGAGCGCCGCATCGTCGATGCGCAGCGCCAGCCCGTGCCGCGCGATGATCGCCTCGCACAGCACGCCGATGTCCTCGCGCCGATCGACCAGCGGCGGCATCGTCACCGGCCACACCGCCAGCCTGTACCACAGATCCTCCCGGAACCGCCCCTCCCGACAGGCGCCGGCAAGATCGCGGTGCGTCGCACATACCACCCGGCCGGTGAAAGCGATCGGCCGCACCGATCCCACCCGCTCGAATTCCCGGGTCTCCAGCACGCGCAGCAGTCGCACCTGCGCGGCCAGCGGCATGTCGCCGATCTCGTCGAGAAACAGCGTGCCGCCGTTGGCCGCTTCGAACCGGCCGACGCGGCGCTGGCTGGCCCCGGTGAAACTGCCCCGTTCGTGCCCGAACAAGTCGGATTCGATCAGCTCGGCGGGAATCGCACCGCAATTGACCGCGACAAACGGCCGGGCCTCTCCGCCCAGCGCGTGCAGCGCGCGCGCCGCCACCTCCTTGCCGCTGCCGGTCGGGCCGTGCAGCACCACCGGTGCATCGCTGCCCGCTGCCAGCCGCACCATCCAGCGCAACCGCGTCATCGCCGGGCTGTCGCCGACCAGCAGCCGGCGCGCAGCATCGTCGGGCTCGGGGGAAAGAATATGCAGGAGCGGACGGGCACTGGTCATGCAGCGCGTTTGCGGGCAAGACCGTTAAGGCCGGGCAATCGACCGCGCCGGATTGGCGCCGAAGCAGGAGCAATTGATCATGGCTGTACGTTGGATCGCCGCCACGGCGGCGCTGGTCTTGCTGGCGGGCTGCGCCACCCCGGAACAGCGGGTGCGCGCCGGCTTGGTCGACGCCGGCCTGTCGCCGCCGCTCGCCGCCTGCATGGCGGAGCGCATGGTCGAGCGGCTCAATTTGCTGCAATTGCGCCGGATCGGACGATTAGGCGCGCTGCGCGACGCCAATGTCCGCGAATTGTCCGTCGAGCAGTTCCTCCACCGCGCCCGCGCGCTCGGCGACCCGGAGATTCTTGCTGTAATGACGACATCGGCCGGCATCTGCGCGATTCGCACCCGCTGACCGCTTTGCTTCGCTTGGCGCATGTGCTTTAGGCCATCCCGAGTCCCCTCGCGCGCGACGCAATTATCAATCAGGAAGGCCCGCACCCCATGAACATTCACGAATATCAGGCCAAGGAATTGCTGGCGAAGTTCGGCATTGCCATCCCGGCGGGCCACGCCGCGATGAGCGTCGAGGAAGCGGTTGCCGCCGCCAAGGCGCTGCCGGGGCCGCTCTATGTCGTGAAGTCGCAGATCCACGCCGGCGGGCGCGGCAAGGGCAAGTTCAAGGAATTGGGGCCGGATGCCAAGGGCGGCGTGCGGCTGGCCTTCAGCCTCGACGAGGTCGAGGCACACGCCAGGGACATGCTGGGCAACACGCTAGTGACGGTGCAGACCGGCGAAGCGGGCAAGCAGGTCAACCGCCTCTACATCACTGACGGCGCGGACATCGACAAGGAATATTACCTGTCGCTGCTGGTCGACCGCAAATCGAGCCGCATTGCCATGATCGTCTCGACCGAAGGCGGCATGAACATCGAGGATGTCGCGCACGACACGCCAGAAAAGATCATGACCATCACCATCGATCCCGCCACCGGCCTGACCGATGCCGATGCCAAAAAGGCGTCGGACGCGCTTCTGCTGGAGGGCGATCTTGCCGCCCAGGCGCAGGATACGGTCAAGAAGCTCTACGAAGCCTTCGTCGCCACCGACATGGAAATGTGCGAGATCAACCCGCTGGTGCAGACCAACGACGGCAAGATCCTCGTGCTCGACGCCAAGGTCTCCTTCGATGGCAACGCCATGTTCCGCCACAAGGACATCGCCGAACTGCGTGACGAGACCGAGGAAGACCCGGCCGAGGTCGAAGCGAGCAAATATGATCTCGCCTATATCAAGCTGGATGGCGACATCGGCTGCATGGTCAATGGCGCGGGCCTCGCCATGGCGACGATGGACATCATCAAATTGAACGGCATGTTCCCCGCCAATTTCCTCGACGTCGGCGGCGGCGCCTCGAAGGAGAAGGTGACGGCCGCCTTCAAGATCATCCTCGCCGATCCCAATGTGAAGGGCATCCTCGTCAACATCTTCGGCGGGATCATGAAGTGCGACATCATCGCCGAGGGCATCGTCGCGGCGGCCAAGGAAGTGAATCTGTCGGTGCCGCTGGTCGTCCGGCTGGAAGGCACCAATGTCGAGCAGGGCAAGAAAATCCTGTCCGAAAGCGGCCTCGCCATCGTCCCCGCCAACGACCTGGGCGATGCCGCGCAGAAGATCGTCGCGGAAGTGAAGAAGGTGGCTTGAAGCCGGGGCGTCAGCAGTTGACGTTAACGTCAACCAATCCTACAGCGCGTCACGCATTTTTCGAGGGAGTGAACCCATGAAAGCCCTGGTTACCGTCAAGCGGGTGCTGGATTACAACGTCAAGCCGCGGGTCAAATCCGACGGCAGCGGCGTCGATCTGGCCAATGTCAAAATGTCGATGAACCCGTTCGACGAAATCGCGGTCGAAGAAGCCATCCGCCTCAAGGAAAAGGGCGTGGTGAGCGAGATCGTTGCGGTCAGCGTCGGGCCCGCCAAGGCCGCCGAAACGCTGCGCACCGCGCTCGCGATGGGTGCAGACCGGGCGATCCTGGTCGAGACCGACGCCGAGGTCGAACCGCTCGCGGTCGCCAAGCTGTTGAAGGCGATCTGCGACGAGGAAGCACCGCAGCTGGTGATCCTCGGCAAGCAGGCGATCGACGATGATTCGAACCAGACCGGCCAGATGCTGGGCGCACTGACCGGCTGGGGCCAGGCGACCTTCGCCAACGAAGTCGCGATTGCCGATGGCGTCGCCACGGTGAAGCGCGAGATCGATGGCGGTCTGCAGACCGTTACCGTCAAGCTGCCCGCCATCGTCACCACCGACCTGCGCCTCAACGAGCCACGCTACGCCTCGCTGCCCAACATCATGAAGGCCAAGTCGAAGCCGATGGCGACCAAGAAGCCCGAAGACCTCGGCGTCGACATCGCGCCGCGCCTCAAGACGCTCAAGGTTTCCGAACCGCCGGTGCGTTCGGCGGGTATCAAGGTCGGTTCGGTCGACGAACTGGTTGAAAAGCTCAAGGCAATGGGAGTCGCATGACATGAAGACGCTCGTTTGGGTCGAACATGACGGTGCGACCGTCAAGGATGCCACGCTGTCGGCGGTGACCGCCGCTGCGGCGATCGGCGAGGTTCATCTGCTGGTTGCCGGCCAGGGCGTCGGTGCCGTGGCGGACGCTGCCGCCAAGATCGCCGGCGTCGGCAAGGTGCATGTCGCGGACGACGCTGCCCTCGCGCACGCTCTCCCTGAGAATGTCGCACCGCTGGTCGCCTCGCTGATGGCCAGCCACGACGCCTTCGTCGCGCCCGCCACCACCACCGGCAAGAATATCGCGCCGCGTGTCGCCGCCCTGCTCGACGTGATGCAGGTCAGCGAGATCCTGTCGGTCGAGGGCCCGAAGACCTTCACCCGCCCGATCTATGCCGGCAACGCCATCGCAACGGTCGAATCGAGCGATGCCAAGCTGGTGGTCACCGTGCGCGGCACCGCTTTCGACAAGGCGAGCCGCGAAGGCGGCAGCGGCACCATCGAAGCCGTCGGCGGCGCCAGCGAAGCAGGCACCTCGGGCTTCGTCGGTGAGGAAATCGCCAAGTCGGAACGTCCGGAGCTGACCAGCGCCAAGATTATCGTCTCGGGCGGTCGTGCGCTCGGCTCGGCCGAGAAATTCCAGGAAGTGATCATCCCGCTCGCCGACAAGCTCGGCTCGGGCGTCGGCGCCAGCCGCGCTGCGGTCGACGCGGGCTATGTCCCCAACGATTATCAGGTCGGCCAGACCGGCAAGATCGTCGCGCCGGAAGTCTATATCGCGGTCGGCATCTCCGGCGCGATCCAGCACCTTGCCGGCATGAAGGATTCGAAGACCATCATCGCCATCAACAAGGACGAGGACGCACCGATCTTCCAGGTCGCCGACATCGGCCTGGTCGGCGATCTGTTCACGATCGTTCCGGAACTGACCTCGAAACTGTGAGCCGGCTCCGGTGAGCCGCCACCCCGGACGCGCCGGTGTCCACACCGCCGAATTCTCGGCGGGTGGACGCCGCGCTTCGCACGAGGCGGCGGACACCGGATCTGCTCCTGAGGAAGACGCGCCCGCGGCCGATACGCATGGCCGTTCGCTGATTCTGGCCAGCGTCGCGCGCGATGCGCGGCTCGACCGCAAGTTCATCCTGCTGATCACGCTGGCGACCGCCATCGCGACGCTCGGCCTGCTGCAGGACAGCGCGGCGGTGGTGATCGGCGCGATGCTGGTCTCGCCCCTGCTCGGGCCGATCATGGGCGTCGGCTTCGGCCTCGCCACGCTGGAACCGACGCTGATCAAGCGCTCGCTGATCACGCTCGCGGCCGGCATGGGTGCCGCCATCGGCATCGCCATGCTGCTGGTCTGGCTGTCGCCGATCGCCGACGTCACCGGGGAACTCAGCGCGCGAACCCAGCCGACCTTGCTCGATCTCGGCGTCGCGGTGGTCGGCGGCATTGCCGGCGTCTATGCCATCTTGCGCAAGCTTTCGGGCGTGATGGTCGGCGTCGCCATTGCCACCGCGCTGGTGCCGCCGCTCTCCACCGTAGGTTTCGGGCTTGTCACCGGCCGCCTCGACATGGCCTTGGGCGCGGGCCTGCTGTTCCTCACCAACACCCTCGCCATCGCCTTTGCCGCGACGGTGGTGGCACGGCTGAACCGCTTCGGCCCGTCGCTGACGCCGCAGCATACCGCGATGCAAGTGGTGGGCATCGTCCTCACCCTCGGCATCCTGTCCATCCCGCTCGCGCTCTCGCTCAATCGCATCGCGCGGGAGGTGGCGGCGCGCTCGGTGGTGCAGACCCAGCTCAATGCGCTGATCGACGGCGCGACCCGCATCGACGAGCTGTCGGTGCAATTGCAGGACGAGGCGGTGACGGTCGATGGCGTGCTGCTGGTCGACCGGTTCGATGCGACGCTCAACACGCGGTTGCGCGATGCCGTGGCGGAGCGGCTCGACCGCAGCGTCAGCGTCAATATCGTCCAGCTCCGCCAGCAGACCGGCGCTGCCCAGCAGGTCGAGGACCGGCTCAACCAGCGTCTCGCCGCGCTCGAACGACGCGATGCCGAAAGCGAGGCGCTGCTGCGCGAACTGATGGTCGGCGGCCTCATCGAGCGCAGCGCCATCAGCCTCGATGCCCAGACCCGCCGCGCCGTCGTCGCGCGCGATGCCGATGGCGAGGGCGATCAGGTCGCCGCCGCGCTCGACCGGATCATGGCCGCCGCCCAGGCCGCGCACCCCGGCTGGGCGATCGTGTCCGGGCCACTCGTCCCCGTCACCCCCGCCCCGCCGGCGCCGCCAGCAGAGACCGCACCATGATCGCCACGCCCGACAAGCGCAGCCTGATCGCCGCCGGGCTCGCCGAGGGCGAGGACGATGCGGCGCTGCTCGCCCGCCTCACCGCTGCCGGCATCTCCGAAGCGGCGGCGCGCTACGAGATCGGCCGGCTCGCCAAGGATCCCTTCGCCGCCGCACTGCGCAGCCTCGCCGCGCGCCATGCCAAGCAGGGCTGGTTTCTCGCCAATCAGGCGCGCCTCACGCTCGAACAAGTCGGCGCACTCGATCTCGCCACCGTCGACGCCATCGATCCAGACCGCTTCTATCGCGACTTCTACGCCGCCAACCGCCCCGCCAAACTCACCGGTCTGATCGCCCATTGGCCCGCGCTGACCCGCTGGAGCCTCGACCATTTCGCCGCCATCGCCGGGGATCGCGTCGTCGAGGCGCAGGTGCAGCGCGACAGCGCAGTCGATTACGAACTCGCCAAGGACAATCACCGCCGCCAGGTTCGCTTTGCCGATTTGGTCGAATGGCTGCGGCCGGACGAGGCCAGCAACGACGTCTATCTCACCGCCTACAACAGCGGCACCAATGCGGTCGCGCTGGCCCCGCTGTGGAACGACATCGGGACCGTCGCCATCCTCGAGCGGCGCGGCGACAGCGACGGCTTCTTCTGGCTCGGCCCGCGTGGCACGCTGACGCCCTGGCACCATGACCTCACCAACAATCTGCTGGTGCAGGTGCTCGGGGAAAAGCGCATACGCATGGCACCGCCCTGGGCATGGGCGCGGATGCGCAACAGCACCCACTGCTTCAGCGACTGGGATAACGAGCCCCTGCCCGCCGGCCCCGGCGACGCCACCCGCCCGCCGGTGCTCGAATGCACCATCGGCCCGGGCGAAGCGATCTTCCTGCCTGTCGGCTGGTGGCATCAGGTCGAAGCGCTTTCGCTCTCCGCCAGCGTCAGCTTCACCAACTTCGCCCGCGCCAACGCGCATGTGGAAGACTATCGCAGCTGGGGCGCGATCTGAGCGAGGGAACGGCGCCCAGCGTCGCGGGTTGATCTGGGGTTCGCAAGGAGACCGCCATGCCCCGTGACACTGCCCCTTCCCACGAAACCGAAAATCAGGAACAGGACGATGCCGCCGCGCAGGCGCAGGCGGTGGCCGACGATGCGCTGGGCCGCAGCGACGATCCGTCCGAAGACAGCGTAAAGGCCAGCCCGCGCGACCCGGCAACGCTGACACCCGACGATGCACCCGACCTCATCGACCGCATGGAGCAGATGGTCTCGTCAGGCCATATCGACATGGACGCCTATCGCGGCGAACCCGCGCATGACGACGAGGCGGACAGCTATGGCGCGGATCCCGACGAAGTCGATGACGCCGACGGCGTGCCGCACGACCGCTGACGCCGGTTGCCCGTGACGCGAAAGCGACGTTCGCCGCATTGCCATCGCCCCCTCTCGTCGCCCCGTGCTTGACACGGGGCAAGGCTTTATCCGGCATTGTTGTCGGAGCAGCCAAGCCCCGCATCGAGTGCGGGGCGACGGTTGTAGCGATACGGATTCCAGTTTGCGGCTAACTAACAGCCGCTCTCACTCATAGCCCGGGTCGACATCGAACGGCTCGAACTGCGGATAATCGTTGGCGACGCTGTCGGTGAACACCGGCGGCCGTTTTTCAAGGAAGCTGACCACGCCTTCGCGCGCATCGGCCATGCGCCCGCGCGCGAAGATCATCCGGCTGTCCCAGCGGTGCGCGACATTGGGATGGCTGGCCCCCGCCATCCGCCACAGCATGTGGCGGGTTGCGGCGATCGACACCGGCGACGATTCTGCCGTCAGCCGGTGCGCCAGCGCGAAGGCGGCGTCGAGCAGCGCGCCGGGTTCATGGATCGACTGCACCAGCCCAGCGTCGCGCGCTTCCTCGGCGCCGAAGATGCGCCCAGACATGCACCAGTCGAGCGCAGTTGGCAGGCCGACAAGACGTGGCAGGAACCAGCTCGACGCCGCTTCCGGCACGATACCGCGCCGCGCGAAGACAAAGCCATAGCGCGCGGTGGTGCTCGCGATGCGCATGTCCATCGGCAGCGTCATCGTCGCGCCGATGCCGACGGCCGCGCCGTTGACCGCGCCGATCACCGGCTTCTTCGCGGCAAAGATGCGCATCGTCAGCTCGCCGCCCGAGTCGCGCACCAGCGGGTGCGACCAGTCGATGCTGCCATCCTCCCCCACCGGGGACGAGCCGCCGTCGCGTGCGTCGCCGCGCCCGCGCTTGTCATAATCGAAGGTTGCCGCCCCGGCAGACAGGTCCGCGCCAGCGCAAAAGGCCCGCTCGCCGTCGGCGGTGAACACGACCGCCCTTACGGCATCGTCGCCATCCGCCTCATCGAGCGCCGCGATCAGCTCGTCCTTCATCTGCGCGGTAAAGGCGTTCATCGCCTGCGGTCGGTGCAGCGTCAGCAGCATTGTATTGCCTTCGCGTGCGGTCTTTATCTGCACTTCGGACAATGGCTCTCTCCCTCGATCGATGCGTTTCGATTCACTACCCGTCCACCGTGCCCATCTCCGCGCCGAGCGCAACCCCGCAATTGCGCGACTGCCGCCTTTGGGCTAATCGGGGAGGCAAGCCCCGGCCGGTCGAGCGACTCTCGCGCTCCCCGCAGCCGGGGCAAGATGTTTTCGCGCCGTCGCCATCCACGCGCCGGCCAGCAGGGGTTGCTCCGCATGGCACGTCGCCGCCAGATCTACGAAGGCAAGGCCAAGATCCTCTACGAAGGGCCGGAGCCGGGCACGCTCATCCAGTATTTCAAGGACGATGCCACCGCCTTCAACGCGCAGAAGCGCGGCACGATCAACGGCAAGGGCGTGCTCAACAACCGCATTTCCGAGCATGTCTTCACCCTGCTCGACCACATCGGCGTGCCCACCCACTTCATCAAGCGCCTCAATATGCGCGAGCAGCTGATCCGACAGGTCGAGATCGTGCCGATCGAGGTCGTTGTCCGCAATGTCGCCGCCGGCAGCATCTGCACGCGGCTGGGGCTGGAAGAAGGCACGCCGCTGCCGCGCACCCTCATCGAATATTATTACAAGGACGATGCGCTGGGCGATCCGCTGATCAGCGAGGAGCATATCGCCTGCTTCAACTGGTGCAGCCAGGACGAGCTCCATGACATGCAGGATCTCGCCATCCGCGTGAACGATTTCCTGTGCGGCATGTTCGCCGGCGTCGGCATCCGCCTGGTCGATTTCAAGATGGAATTCGGCCGCCTGTGGGACGGCGACTGGAGCCGCATCATCCTCGCCGACGAGATCAGCCCGGACGGCTGCCGCCTGTGGGACATGGCGACCAACGAGAAGCTCGACAAGGACCGCTTCCGCCGCGACCTCGGCGGCGAGGTCGAGGCCTATCAGGAAGTCGCGCGGCGGCTGGGGTTGTTGCCCGAGGATGGCAATACGGCGGTGCTGGACCTGGAGAGCCACCGGAAGAAGAAGGGGGGGTGAGACCCGCCATAAGACATCTAAGAGGAAAATGTGACTGCAAAGCCTGACGATTGGAAGCGTTTGCCATTTGGCGACACGGCGTCGATTCCTTACGCAGATAGCTTTAGCGACTCCCAGTTCGAGCGGATTGCAGCTGGTTTGATCCCGCAGGCTATGGAGGACAAATGGTTCGCTTACGTTGAGGGATCGACACTGTACTTTCATCGGAGTTGGACTGGACAAGCCGTCTATCGCGTCGAGTTCAACAAATGCGATGAGCAATGGATCGTCGCCGACGCGCAATGCGACGCAGACTTAATCTTAAACTCAGATAGCAACTATCTAGCCGAGCTTTTGGGTTTCCTCATCCACAATCTGCTCTTGGGCGGGCGCAAACCCTTCCCCCGACCGGCGGGCGTTTCAGAAGCGATGCCGGGAATGTATCAACATGCCATTTCCGGCAGCGGATACCCTGAGACAGTAGTTGCTCAGAAACGCTGGTGGAAATTCTGGAGTTGAGGGACATGATGGCCGTTAAGGCTGGACCCCTCAATCATGCACCACCCCATCCCCCGTCACTTCCAGCCAACCATGCTTGCGGCTCTCATACACCGAGAAATCCGGCGCTTGAAATGAGGGGTCGGCAAAGCAGCCGACCGGCACCGCGACCATCCCCGGCAGCGCCTCGATGACGAAGGCGAGGGTCGATCCGCAGGTCGGGCAAAAGCGGAACTCCGCCCAGTTGCCGCTGTCCCCCACTGTCCGCCACTCGCGCAGTTCCCCGCGCAGCACCACATCCGCCTCGGGCCAGCGCGCCTGATACGAGAACGCGCTGCCGCTGCGCTTCTGGCAGTCGAGGCAATGGCAAACCGAAGCCCGCACCGGCTCGCCGGTGACGGTAGCGCTGAACTGCCCGCAGCGGCAGGTGGCTGTGCGTGTCGTCATGGAGAGGGAGTGTGGGCCGATGGGTCGGCTCAGGCAAGATTATCTCACACAAAGGCACAAAGGCACAAAGACTGAAGGAAGAGGGTTTCACGCAGAGGCGCAGAGGGGTTGCGCTGTTCCACGAAGCGGCTGGACCATTGGCTGTTCAGCCGTAGTCGCGATGTTTGAACTTGAAGAGCGGCTGCGCCGCATAGCCTCTCTGCGATCTCTGCTTCCTCTGCGCCTCTGCGTGAACCAATCTCTGCTGCCCTCGGCACCGCCACCGGCCATTGACCGTTCACCTGCCCCCCGCGAAAAGGCCGACATGATCCGCTCGCTCATCGCTGCACTCGCCTTCGTCGCCGCCCCGCTCGCAGCGCAGCCCGCCGCCCCGGTCAGCCCTGCCACCAACCCGCAGACCCCCGCCGCTGTCGCCTGGGGCTTTGCCGGCAGCGATCTGCCGCCTGACCCCGACGTGCGCTTCGGCGTGCTGCCCAACGGCATGAAATATGCCCTGCACCTCAACACCACCCCGCGCGCGGGGATCGTGCTGCGGCTGCAGTTCGACATCGGCAGCCTGGCGGAACGGGGCGACGAGCGCGGGCTCGCGCACTTCCTCGAACATATGGCCTTCAACGGCAGCACCAACGTGCCCGAGGGGGAGATGGTGCGGCTGCTCGAACGGCAGGGCCTCGCCTTCGGCGCGGACACCAACGCCTCGACCGGGTTCGATACCACGAGCTACCGGCTCGATCTGCCACGCAACGAAGCCGCCCTGATCGACACCGGCCTGATGCTGCTGCGCGAAACCGCCAGCGAGCTGACCATCGCCGATGCCGCCGTCGAGCGCGAACGCGGCGTCATCCTGTCCGAGCGGCGCGCGCGGGACAATTACGCTTTTCGCAACCTGATGAGCCAGCTCGATTTCCTCTACGCGGGCAGCCTGGTGCCGCAGCGCCTGCCGATCGGCACGGAGGAGGTGATCCGCACCGCCCCGGCCGAGCGGCTGCGCGCCTTCTACCGCCGCTGGTACCGGCCCGAACGCGCCACGCTGGTCATCGTCGGCGACATGAACCTCGATACGATGGAAGCCGACATCCGGCGCCGCTTCGGCGACTGGCAGGGCAGCGGCGCTGGCGCGGACGATCCCGTCGCGGGTGCGCTCGATCTCGCCCGGCCCGCCGCAGCTGACATTTTCGTCCATCCTGCGGTTGCGGAAACCGCCGCGATCACCTGGCTGCGCCCATGGCGGCTGGAGCCAGACAGCCGCGCGCTGCGGCTGCGCCGTGCCCTCGAATCGATTGCCGAGTCCATCCTGGAGCGCCGCCTGTCGCGGCTGGCGCTGGTCCCCGATGCGCCCTTCCTCTCGGCCGGTTTCAGTGCCGGCAACAACTTCGACATGGCCGACAGCATCGGCATCTCCGCCCAGACGCGCGATGGCGGCTGGCCGCGCGCGCTCGCCGCGATAGAGAATGAGCTGCGCCGCGCCCGCGAGCATGGCTTTACCGAGGCCGAGGTCGCCGAGCAGATCGCCAATTCGCGCACCGCCATCCGCAACGAGGTCGCCGGCATGGCCACCCGGCGCAGCGGCGCTCTGGCCGACCGGCTGCTGTCCGCCGCCGACGGGCGCAGCGTCGTCACCACCCCCGCCTTTCGTGCCGCGCTGTTCGAGGAGTTCGCCCCCGCCATCACCCCCGCCACCGTCACCGCCGCTTTTCGTGCGCTGACCGACGGCCATGGCGCGCCGCTGGTCCGCCTGACCGCCAAGGCCGAACCGGAGGGCGGCCGCGATGCGCTGCTCGCGGCCTTTGCCGACGCCACGCGTGTCGCGGTGCTGCCGCCCGAAGCGCGCGCGGCACAGAGCTTTGCCTATACCGATTTCGGCACGCCGGGCAGCGTTGTCAGCGATGATCGGATCGCCGATCTCGACATCCGCCGTGTCCGCTTTGCCAATAATGTCATGCTCAACATCAAGCGCACCGAGTATGAGGATGACCGGGTTCGCATGCTGGTCCGGATCGACGGTGGCGCCTTGCTCAACACCGTCGAGGATCCGACCCGCGTCACGCTGGCCAGCGTGGTGCCGCTGGGCGGGCTCGAAGCGCACAGCAGCGACGATCTGCGCAGCATCCTCGCCGGCCGCACCGTACGCCCCAGCTTCGGCCTCGGCACCGACAGCTTCAATCTCGCCGCGCTGACCACGCCGGACGATCTGCTGCTTCAGACGCAGTTGCTCGCCGCCTACCTCACCCATCCGGGCTATCGCCCCGAGGCGCTCGACCTGTTCCGGCGCGCGCTGCCACAGCAATATGCCGCGAGCGACGCCACCCCGGGCGCGGTGCTCGGCCGCGATGTCGGCGCGATCCTTGCCGATGGTGATCCGCGCGTGGTGCAGCCGCCGCTGGAAACCATGCTCGCGCTCGACTGGCCAGGCTACCGTGCCGCCGTCGCCGACAGCATCGCGCATGGCGCCATCGAAATCGGCATCGTCGGCGCGGTCGATGAGGAGGCCGCCATCGCCGCCGTCGCTGCCACCTTTGGCGCGCTGCCGGAGCGCCGAGCGGCCTTCGATCCCCGCACCGCCGAGCGGTCGCGCAATTTCGCGCGTGACCGGTCGACCCGCACCCTGTTCCATCGCGGCGAGGCCGATCAGGCGGTCGTCCAGACATACTGGCAGGCCCGCGATGCCGAGGACCAGCGCGAGGCGATCCGGCTCGAACTGCTCGCCGATGTGATGACCATCCTCCTCACCGACGAGCTGCGCGAACGGCTCGGCCAGACCTACAGCCCCTCGGCCGGCGCCAGCCTGTCGCTGGATTTTCCGGGCTACGGCTTTCTCTACGCGTCGAGCAATGTCGCGGTGGGCGATGTTGCGGCGGTCGAGGCCGCCATCGACAGTATCGCCACCCGTCTGCGCGACGCGCCGATCGATGCCGACCTTCTGGTCCGCGCCCGCGCGCCCTTCGCCGAACGGCTGCGCCAGTCGCGGCGGGAGAACGGCTATTGGCTGCCCTATGTCGCCGCTGCCGCCAGCGAGCCTGAGCGGCTCGACCGCAGCCGCAACGCCATCGCCGAACTCAATGCCGCGACTGCCGAGGAGCTGCAGGCGCTGGCGCAGCGCTATCTCACGCCCGACCGCGCACTCAGGGTCCGCGCCGTGCCGCAAGGCTGGACCGGGCCATGACCGGCGTGGCATGGCGATAGCGATGAATCGCCTGCCCGCCCTGTCTGCCGCCCTGCCCGCCATCGCGCTGCTCGCCGCCTGTTCGGCGGTGGCCGAATCGCCGCCTCCCGGCGGCGCATCGGGTCCGCCACTCGGCGCCTATTTCGATTGCCTGCGCACCCGCAACCAGGCGGTGGTCAGCGCACATCGGGCCGGGCCTGCCGCGGGCCTTCCCGAAAATGCCCTGGAGACGATGCGCGCCACGCTCGATCGCAATCCGCGCGCGCTGCTCGAGATCGATGTCCAGCGCAGCGCCGACGGCGTGCTGTTCCTGCTCCACGACGACCGGCTGGAACGCACCACCACCGGCCGTGGCACCGCCACCCAGCTGCGCTGGCGCGCTCTGTCGCGGCTGAGGCTCAAGGACGATGCCGACACCGTCACCCGCGCCCGCATCCCCGCGCTTGCCGACGCGCTTGCGCTCGCCCGCGCGCGGAATGCCATCGTCCAGCTCGACGTCAAACGCGGCACGCCCTTTGCCGACGTGGTTGCCGCTGTCCGCACTGCCGGGGCCCAGCGCAACGCCCTCATCATCACCTACAATGAAACCGACGCTGCCGAAGTCGCGGCGCTCGCGCCGGACCTGATGGTCTCGATCAGCGCCTTCGACGGCGCCGCGCTCGATCGCCATCGTGCCGCGGGTATCGACCCGCGCCAGCTGCTCGCCTTCACCGGCACCCGCGATCCCTCGCCGCGCTGGTTCGCACAGCTGCGTGCGGCCGGCATCGAACCGATCTTTGGCACACTGGGCCGCGAAGGCACCCGTCTCGACGATCGCTGGCTGGCGGATGGCGACCCGTCCGAATTCGCCGAACTGGCCCGCGACGGCGTGGTGATAATCGCCACCGACCGCGCGTCCGAGATCGAAGGCGCACTGCCGCCGCTCACCTGTAGCGTGCCGCAGGCAGCGCAGAACTGATGCGCTTCGCCGGCCTGGCGGCATTCCACCAGCATACAGCACAGACCCGCGACCTTTCCCGCCACGACTGAGGTCGCCTGCGGTTTGGTGCGCCCGATGCGCTTTTCGCCAACACAAAGTGGTAAGGGGGAAAAGCCGGTCGCCTGCTCGGCGAAAGGAGCAAAAGCGCAAAAAAAACGGGCCGGAGGCGCGAAGCGCTCTCCGACCCAGCCTTCCGGGCTCTCCCCTCCCGAAACTCGTGACACTCTTATGACGGTGATTCGGCCTGCTGAAAAGAGGGAAAATGCCTTTTCTGGCAGCAGCACTGCCATTTTTTTACGCAGCCCCGCCACCAGACGACAGGATGGACCCGACAGCCGGTCATTTCCGCCCGAAAGGCGGACCCTGGCAATCGTGCCGGACGCGCCGCGGCATCCGCTTCAGCCAGTGGCGCACTCTCCCGCAGGTGGCCAACATCGGTAACGCAGACGCACAATCCGGAACGCGACAGATGTCACGTCGTCTTACGGGCAATTAGCTTTCGCCCGCCGCCTCCCGCTCCGCCAGCTCACGCGACTCCGCCTTTAGCGGGCGCGAAACCGGGCAAACCTGTTGCACGTAGCCATTCAACACATTGGCCAGCGCGTCTGGCAACAGCCGGTAAAAAACAAACTGGCCGCGCTTTTCGCCGACGATCAGCCCGGCATTCTCAAGCACCGAAAGATGCTGCGACACCGCCGGCTTGGTCATCGCAAACCGTGCAGCGATGTCGCCGGCACTCAGCTCGGCATGCGCAAGATAAGCCAGTATCTTGCGGCGAGGCGTCGAGGCCAAGGCTTGAAACACGCGCTCCATGGCAAGGCACATGGCGATGGCGCAGGCCATTGACAAGCATTTAGATATTTAAGTAATTACTTATCTATTGAAGGGAGAACTTGTCATGCCGCGTCATGCCGATCCGCACGCCGTCAACCATATAGATGAGGCCGCAGGCGGCGATCCGCTGACAGGGCAGGTGCGCACCGATTGGAGCAATGTCGCGTGGAACGGCGGGATGGCGGCCGTCGCGCTGATTGCTGGACCATTCACGGCCACCCCCGCGGCTATCGCGCTGTTCGTCCTGCTGACCGGTGCCGTGCTGTTGCTTGGCCACAGTATCGGTTACCATAGGCTGATGATCCACGGCAGTTTCGCCTGCCCGCGCTGGCTCCGCCGCACCTTGATCTGGTTCGGCACGCTGGTCGGTATGGCTGGACCCTATGGCATCATCCGGGCGCACGATACGCGCGACTGGGCACAGCGACAGCCGGAATGTCATCCGTTTCTGGCGCACCGCACCGGCATGCTGCGCGACGCCTGGTGGCAAATCTATTGCCGCCTGGAACTTACCCAACCGCCGCGCTTCGATTTCGGAACCATCGAGGGCGACCGCTTTATCGGCTGGCTGGAGAAGACATGGCGCTGGCAGCAGCTTCCCGTTGCGTTGCTGTTGCTGGCTGTCGGTGGCTGGGGCTGGGTGGTCTGGGGTGTCGCGGCACGCGTCGCGGTGGCCAACCATGGCCACTGGCTGGTCGGCCATCTTGCGCACAATCGCGGCCCGCAAAGCTGGCTGGTCGAAGGCGCGGGCGTGCAGGCGCATGACGTGCCGTGGGCGGCGATCCCGACAATGGGCGAGGCATGGCATAACAATCATCACGCGTTCCCAGGATCGGCAAAGCTCGGGCACCACCCGGGGCAAAGCGATTGGGGTTTCGCGGTCATCCGGCTGCTCGAGCGATTGGAGCTGGTCTGGGCGGTGCAGACGCCTGAGACGCTGGGGGAGCGCGCCGAGCTGAAGGCGGTGCCTGCGACAGCAAGCACTGACGGAATCGGCCGGACTGCACTCATCTGGGAGCAGAGCTGACCTCGACATTGGTCTGAACCAGCGGCACTATCGTGGCTCCATTTCTGAAAGGGCCCACTGTCCCCATGAACGCCCCCACCAACGCCTGGCATGCTGCCGCGACCACCATCCTGCCCGATCTCGTCGCGCTGCGCCGCGCCATCCATCGCGAGCCGGAGCTTGGCCTGCACAATCCGCTGACGCTGGCCAAGATCAAGGAGGCGCTGGCGGGGCTGCCGCTCAGCTTCCGCGAAGGGCCGTCGACCACCGGCCTCGTCGCCACGCTGGAATGTGGCGGCGGCAATGGACGGCGCGTGCTGCTGCGCGGCGACATGGACGCGCTGCCGCTGACTGAGGAGACGGGGGACGATTATGGCAGCACCATCGACGGCGCGATGCACGCCTGCGGGCATGACACGCATGTCGCGATGCTGGTCGGCGCCGCCAGGCTGCTCTGCGCGCGGCGGGAGGAACTGACCGGCACGGTGATGTTCATGTTCCAGCCGGGCGAGGAAGGGCATCATGGCGCGCGCTTCATGCTCGACGATGGCCTCATCGATCCGCTGCCCGATGCCGCCTTCGCGCTCCACATCATGCCCAACGCCCCGCACGGCCTGTTCGCCAGCAAGGGCGGCGCGCTGCTCGCCTCGTCGGACGTTCTGCGCATCGTGGTGAGGGGCGCGGGCGGCCACGCCTCGATGCCGCACGATGCGGTCGACCCCATTCCGGTCGCCTGCGCTATCGTCTCGGCGATCCAGACCATGGTCACCCGCCGCGTCTCGGTGTTCGATCCCGCGGTGGTGACGGTGGCGAAAATCAGCGCCGGCACCACCAACAACATCATCCCCGAAACCGCCGAGCTGCTCGGCACCATCCGCACCCTCAGCCCCGGCCAGCGTGCGCGGGTGGCGGACGAGCTGCGCCGCGTCGCGCCCAACATCGCGGCGGCGCATGGCTGCACGGCGGAGGTCGAGATCACCGAAGGCTTCCCGGTGACCATCTGTGACGGCCGCGCGGTCGATTTCGGCGCGGAAGTGGTACGCGACCTGTTCGGTGCCGACGCGTGGCGCCGCATGGAGCATCCGGTGATGGGGGCCGAAGATTTCGCCTATGTGCTGGAAAAGGTGCCCGGCGCGATGTTCTGGCTGGGCGCCAGCCACGAAGGCGCCGACTGGCGGACATGCTGCGGCCTCCACTCCAACCACATGGTCCTCGACGACAGCGTCATGGCCCGCGGCGCGGCCTGGCATGCAGGCGTGGCGGAGCGGTTTCTGGCGCAGGGGTTCGGGGGCTAAGGCACCAGCACCATATCCACCGCTTCAGCTGCCGTCGCCGGATAGTCGGTGGTATAATGCAGCCCGCGGCTTTCCCGCCGGCGCAGCGCGGAGCGGACGATCAGCCGGGCGACCTCCAGCAGATTGCGCAGCTCGATGAGGTCGGGGGTGACGCGGAAATTGCCGTAGTAATCGTCCACCTCCTGCGCGAGCAGGTTGACCCGGTGCATGGCGCGCTCCAGCCGCTTCGTGGTGCGCACGATGCCGACATAGTCCCACATGAAGCGGCGGATCTCGCGCCAGTTGTGCTGGACGATCACTTCCTCGTCGGGTTCGGTCACGCGGCTTTCGTCCCAGCCACGGATCGGTGGCGGAACCGGCAGCGCGTCGAAGCGGGCGATGATGTCGCGCGCCGCCGCCTCGCCATAGACGAAGCATTCGAGCAGCGAGTTGGAGGCGAGGCGGTTGGCACCGTGCAGGCCGGTCATCGTCACTTCGCCCGCGGCATAGAGCCCGGGCAGGTCGGTGCGCCCGGCCTTGTCCACCATCACCCCGCCGCAGGTATAATGCTGCGCCGGCACCACCGGGATGGGCTCACGCGTGATGTCGATGCCGAGACCGATCAGCTTGTCGTAGATGTTGGGGAAATGGCCCCTCACGAAATCGGCAGGCATGTGGCTGATGTCGAGGTGGACATAGTCGAGGCCATAGCGCTTGATCTCGGCGTCGATGGCGCGGGCGACGACATCGCGCGGTGCCAGCTCCAGCCGCGGGTCGTAATATTGCATGAAATGCTTGCCGGTCTGCGGGTTGACCAGCTTGCCGCCCTCGCCGCGCAACGCCTCGGTGATCAGAAAATTCTTGACCTCCAGATTGTAAAGGCAGGTCGGGTGGAATTGCATGAACTCCATGTTGGCGACGCGCGCACCCGCGCGCCACGCCATGGCGATGCCGTCCCCGGTGGCGCCGCGCGGTGCGGTGCTGAACAGATAGGCGCGCCCCGCCCCGCCGGTGGCGAGGATGGTGGCGCGCGCGGTCAGCGTCTCCACCGCGCCGGTCGCCCGGTTGAAGGCATAGAGGCCCCAGACATGGCCGGCCCCGGAAAATTGCTCCTGATGGCGGCCGGTGATCAGGTCGATGGCGACCATATCGGGTTTCAGCACGATATTGGGATTGGCCGCCGCCGCTTTTTCCAGCGCACGCTGCACCGCCGCGCCGGTCGCGTCGTCGACATGGACGATACGCCGCGCGCTGTGCCCGCCCTCGCGGGTCAGGTGCCAGCGTTCGCCCAGTGAAACATCGCCGCCGTTGAACGGCACGCCAAGATCGGCCAGCCGCTCGATCGCGGCGGGCGCATTCTCGACCACGAATTCGACGACATCGCGCTGGTTGAGCCCCGCGCCCGCGACCATCGTGTCCTCGATATGGCTTTCGAACGTATCGCCGGGTTCGAGCACCGCCGCGATCCCGCCCTGTGCCCAGGCCGTGGAGCCATCGCTGAGCGCCCCCTTGGCCAGCACCAGCACACGATGCCGGTCCGCCAGCGTCAGCGCGGCGGTAAGGCCAGCCGCGCCCGAACCGATGATGATGACGTCGTAAACCGACACCGGGTCACGCCGCCCGGGTCAGTTGCACGAACACGTCCTCAAGATCCGCCTCGCGCGTCGAGACGTCGACAATCTTCAGGCCGGCCGCGGTTGCCGCCGCCAGCACGTCGCCCGCGTTGGCGTGGTCCTTGTTGTAGCTGATGGTGATTTCGTGCGCCCCGGTCTGCTCGACCTTCTCGAAACTGCCATGGTCGGGCAGCGTGGTGACGTCGCCGGAAAGGGTCAGCACCACCGCCTTTTCCCGCGCCATGCCGACCAGCTCGCGCGTCGGCTTGTCGGCGATGACGCGGCCGTGGTTGATGATGGCGATACGATCGCACAGCTCCTCGGCTTCCTCGAGATAGTGGGTGGTAAGCACCACCGTCACGCCCTCGCGATTGAGCTGGCGGACATAATTCCAAAGCTGCTCGCGCAGGTCGATGTCGACGCCGGCGGTCGGCTCGTCGAGCACGATGATCGGCGGCGAGTGCACCAGCGCCTTGGCCACCAGCAGGCGGCGCTTCATGCCCCCCGACAGGGTGCGGGCATAAGCATTGGCCTTGTCTTCCAGCCCGACTGCGCGCAGCAGTTCCAGGCTGCGCCGCTTGCCCTTGGGCACGCCATACAGGCCTGCAACCAGTTCCAGCGTCTCCATCGGCGTGAAGAAGGGATCGAACACGATCTCCTGCGGGACTATGCCGATCGACGCCTTGGCGTTGCGCGGATCGGCATCGATGTCGAAGCCCCAGATGGTGGCCCGGCCGGAGGTCTTGCGTACCATGCCCGACAGAATGTTGATCGTCGTCGATTTGCCCGCGCCATTGGGGCCGAGCAGGCCGTAGATCATGCCGCGCGGAATGGTGAGGCTGACATCGTCGAGGGCTCGCTTGCCCCCTGCATAGACTTTGCAAAGGGATTCGATGGTCAGGGCGGCGTCTGTCATGCCCCAGCGCTTAGCGCGTCGCCGGTGCAAAGCGCAAATGCAGATACGCCGAAGGTAAAGCGTCCATTTACCATCACCGGAAACCACCCGTGCAGATGGCCTGTGCCATAGCGGCTTCCATGGGGACCAGACCATATCCTGCGCGAGGCAATTCGCGCATCCACCGCATGTGGGCGGGCGCGCTTTGCGCCGTGACGCTTGCCGTCGCGGCACAACCCGCCGAGGCGCAGCAGACGCAGGGGCCGACGCGCACGCGCCAGGCCGAAGCCAAGTCGATCGTGCTGCGCCAGCTGTCCTTCTTCCGCGTGCAGGATCTCGATTTCGGTGACATTATCCCCGGCCCGACGGCAGGAGTCGTGCGCATCCTGCCCGATGGTACCCGCACCGTCACCGGCGGGGTAACCGTTGTCGGCAACACCCACCAGCCTGCCCGCTTTGCCGGGCTCGGCAGCGTCAACCAGCAGGTGCTGATCAGCGTGTCGGCCAACACCATCCAGCTGACCGGACCGGGCGCACCGATGACCCTGTCGCAGTTCGAGATCGGCTCGTCACCGACCGCCATCCTCTCGACCACGCCAACCCGCTTCCGCATTACCAGCACCAACGGCCAGTTCAATTTCCCGGTCGGCGGGCGGCTGGCTGTGGGCGCCAATCAGGCCGCGGGCAACTACAGCGGCACATTTTCGATAACGCTGGATTACCAGTAGTTTCTCCAATCTTTACCAAATACCGACAGGGCGCTTTCATCCAGCCGGGCTAGGATGGCGCGGTGACCAGACGACTGCCAACCACCTTGCGCGCCGCGCTGATGTCGGCTCTGGCCGTTGCATGGCCGGCCTGCGCGTCGGCCGCGAACGGCACGGCTATCGGGCGCAGTATCGTGCTGAACCGCTTCGAGGTAACCAATACTCAGGACCTCGACTTCGGCGATCTCGCTTCCGGCGCTACGACCGGACGGGCAACGGTCGACGCCAGCACCGATGCCCTGACCGTTACAGGCGGGGTTGCCCGGCTTGGCGGGACACCCAATGCTGCGGTGTTTTACGCGGCTGGCGTCGTCAACCGGGTCTTCATCGTTCAGATCCCGACCGGGACCATAACCCTGTCCAACGGCAGCGGCGGGACTATGACGGTCAGCAACTGGACCACCAACGGCGGTACCAACCGCAACCTCGGCCCGACCGGCGTGGCGGTGATCCGCGTCGGGGCAAGGCTCAACGTCGGTGCCAACCAGGCCAGTGGCACCTATAGCGGCACATTCAACCTCACCGTTGTTTATCCTTGAACGACTGAAGCCGATTGCCCGGCGCGCGCCGCAATGATAATCGCGCCGCCATGATTCAGCCGCCCGAAACCATCCGCACCGACAGCGCCCGCGTTTCCTGCATGGGGGCCAGCGACGTCGCCGGGACCGCGCTCGGCCACCCGCGCGTGTGGCTGCAGATCGATCCGGCGGACGGCTATGTCGATTGCGGCTATTGCGATCGCCGGTTCATTCTGATTGGCGGCGTGGCCGACGGGGTCGCGCAGACCGGCGCGGACACCGGCCACAGCCAGGCCGCCGACCGCAGCTCTGGTCTTTGATCGCAGCCTGCCCCATATCGGCGGGATGACAGCAGCACTCGATCCCCGCGCCTTTCTCTACCGCCCTGACCGGCTTGACCCCGACGATGCGGCCCGGTTGACCGCACAGGCGCTGTCAGGCGCAGAGGATGGCGAGCTCTACCTGCAGTATAAGCTCAGCGAGTCGCTCGGCTTCGACGACGGACAGCTCAAGACCGCGGATTATTCGACCGACGCCGGCTTCGGCCTGCGCGCGGTATCGGGCGAGATGACCGGTTTCGCCCAGGCCGGGGAGATCAGTGCCGATGCCATCCGCCGGTCGATGGCGACGCTGCGCCTGATCGATCCGGCCAACCAACCGGCCGCCGCGCCGCCGCCGCGCACCAATCGCCATCTCTACAGCGACATGAACCCGCTCGATCTGGTGCCCTTTGCCGACAAGGTGGCGCTGTGCCAGCAGGTCGACGCCGCCGCGCGGGCCCGCGATCCCAGAGTGGTGCAGGTGTCGGTCGGGCTGGTCGGCACGTGGAGCGTGGTCGAGATCGTCCGCGCCGACGGCTTTGTCGCCACCGATGTACGCCCGCTGGTGCGGCTCAATGTCAGCATCGTCGTCGAGGAGAAGGGGCGGCGGGAGAGCGGCAGCTTCGGCATCGGCGGACGGCGGATGTACGATGACCTGTTCGCCCCCGAGACATGGAACCGCGGGATCGACAAGGCGCTGGCGCAGGCGCTGAACAATCTCGGTTCGGTCGATGCACCGGCGGGCGAGATGACCGTGCTGCTCGGCCCCGGCTGGCCCGGCATCATCCTCCACGAAGCGATCGGCCACGGCCTCGAAGGCGATTTCAACCGCAAGGGCACCAGCGCCTTTTCCGGCCGCATCGGACAGCGCGTCGCCGCGCCCGGCGTGACCGTGGTCGATGACGGCAGCCTCTCCTCCCCCGTCTCCGGCGGACGGCGCGGATCGCTGACCATCGATGACGAAGGCACCCCGACGCGTGAGACGGTGCTGATCGAGGACGGCATCCTGCGCGGTTACATGCAGGACCGGATGAACGCGCGGCTGATGGGCATGGAACCGACCGGCAACGGCCGCCGCGAAAGCTACGCCCACGCGCCCATGCCGCGCATGACCAACACCTTCATGAAAGCCGGGCGGGACGACCCCGCCGAACTGCTCTCCCGCGTCAAGGACGGCATCTACTGCACCAGCTTCGGCGGCGGACAGGTCGACATCGTCTCGGGCAAATTCACCTTCTCCTGCACCGAGGCGTGGCGCGTGAAGAACGGGCGGATCGGCGATGCGATCAAGGGCGCGACACTCATCGGCGACGGGCCGGAAGTGCTGAAGCGCGTCATCGGCATCGGCAACGATCTCGAACTCGACGAAGGCATCGGCGTCTGCGGCAAAGGCGGCCAGGGCGTACCCGCCGGCGTCGGCCAGCCGACCCTGCTGATCGAAGGCATAACGGTGGGCGGAACCGCGGCGTGAGCGCCGTCCCGGACGACTGGCCCGATCAGCTGCTGCGCTTCTGGTTCGACGAGCATATGCGCGATGATTGGTTCGGTGGCGGTGCCGATTTCGATGCCGATGTCGCCGAACGGTTCGGCGACTGGCGCGAGGACCTGCGCGCGCAGCCGGTCGAGACCTTCACCATCGGCGCCGCGACCGCGCTCGCCGCGGTGCTGCTGTTCGATCAGGTACCGCGCAACATGCATCGCGGCAACGCAGAGGCCTTTGCCACCGACGAACTGGCGCTCGCCATTGCGCGTGCGGCGGTGGCGCGCGGCTTTGATGAGGCGTTGACCACCGACCAGCGCCTTTTCCTCTACCTGCCCTTCGAACATAGCGAAGACATCGACGACCAGCGCGAGTCGCTGCGGCTGATGGGTTCGCTGGACAACCCCGAATATCTCGACTTCGCGCAGCAGCATTTCGCCATCGTCAAACGCTTCGGCCGCTTCCCGCATCGCAACGCCGCGCTGGGAAGGGCAGACCGGCCCGGGGAAGCAGAAGCCGTGGCGGCGGGCGGGGGTTGGTAGCCCCGGTTGCCAATCACCGGCATTCTACTATTCGTCGTTCTCGCGACGGCAGGAATCCACCCGATCGCGCATCAGGCGCGGACAGGCGATGGATTCCCGCCTTCGCCGGAATCACGATGACAGGGCTATCCCATGGAATTCACCGACACGCTCACCGCCGATCATCGTGCCTTCATCGCCAGGCAGCCGATGTTCTTTACCGCCACCGCTGCTGCCGAGGGCCGCATCAACCTGTCACCCAAGGGATATGATGCCTTCCGCATCCTCGCCGACGACCGGGTGGCCTATCTCGACCTCGGCGGGTCGGGCAATGAGACGCATGCCCATCTGGCGGCGGCCCAACCAGACCAGGGTCGCATTACCATCATGTTCTGCGCCTTCGATCGCACCGCGCTGATCCTGCGCATCTATGGCCGGGGCAGGCCGGTGCTGCCGCAGGATGCGGACTGGGAGGCGCTGGCCGGGCATTTCACCTTGCTGCCCGGCACCCGCCAGATTTTCGACATCCGCGTGGACAGTGTCCAGACCAGTTGCGGCTGGGGCGTGCCGATGATGGCGCTGGAGCGCGAGCGCCCGACGCTGAAGAAGGCGCATGCCCAATCCGACCCCGAAAAATGGGCCGCCAAGATGGCAACACGCACCCGCAGCATCGACGGACTGCCCACCCGCGCCACCGATCGCTTCATCGCCGGGGATGCGTCCGCGATGTCAGGTGACTGACCGGTCATGAGCCTTGTCGAGCTGGCGCGCTTCGCCAACGCCCATGAAGCCGAACTGGCGCGCGGAAGGCTGGAAAGTGTCGGCATCCCGGCCTTCTGTTTCGACGGCAGCATGAACATCGGCGAAGGTGTCGGCTTCCTCATCCCGGTGCGGCTGATGGTGCTGCCCGAACAGCGGGACGAGGCCGCGGCGGTGCTGCGCGAGGCCATGCCGTGAGGCTGCGGGTCGCCAGCTACAACATCCGCAAAGCCGTGGGATTGGACCGGCGGCGCGACCCGGAACGCATCCTTACCGTGCTCAAGGAAATCGGGGCGGACATTGTCGCCCTGCAGGAGGCGGACCGCCGGTTCGGCCAGCGCCATTCCTGCCTGCCGCTGGCGATGATCGACGATCATGGCCTGTACAAGCCAGTGCCGCTCGATACGCGCCCGGACAGCATCGGCTGGCACGGCAATGCACTGCTGGTGCGCAAGGAGGTCGAGGTGCGCGACGCAGCGATCGTGCCGCTGCCGACGCTCGAACCGCGCGGGGCGATCAGGGCCGATCTCGTGATCGGCGGGCGCGACGTCCGCGTTGTCGGCATGCATCTCGATATCTCGGGCATCCGCCGCCGCCAGCAGGTTCGCACCATCCTCGCGCATGTGGAGGCGTGCCCGCACCGCTGCCCGACCGTGCTGATGGGGGATCTCAACGAATGGTCCCCGACCGGCGGCGCACTGCGTGAATTTGCCGGATGCCAGATCCTGGCCCCTGGCCGCAGCTTCCACAGCCGCCAGCCGATGGCCATGCTCGATCGCATCATCCTGTCAGGTCCGGTCCGGGCGGATGCCAGCGGGGTGCACCACAGCGCCCTCAGCGCCCGCGCATCGGACCATCTGCCGGTCTGGGCTGACGTCATAATCGACGATTGACCCGGACCGCTGCCTGAAAAACAGGCAGCACTGCTTCGCAGCTGCACAAAATTTCAGGTGCTTGCGCAACTTTTCCCGTCAGAATGGCCCTGATCCGACGCATTGATGCGTCTGGCACGCCCATTGCATCGCTTTGCTGTGCAGCAGCACTGACAAAGGGGGGCGCATGCGACTGATCATAGCCATCATCAAGCCGTTCAAGCTGGACGAGGTGCGCGAGGCGCTCACCGGCCTCGGCGTCAGCGGGATGACCGTGACCGAGGTCAAGGGCTTCGGGCGGCAAAAGGGGCAGACCGAGATTTATCGCGGTGCCGAATATGCCACCAATATGGTGCCCAAGGTGAAAATCGAACTGGTCTGCGACGCTGCCATCGCGCCGCGCGCGGTGGAGGTGATCCAGCAGACCGCCGGCACCGGCAACATCGGCGACGGCAAGATTTTCGTGCTCGACGTGGCCGAGGCCGTCCGCATCCGCACCGGCGAAACCGGGGAGGCCGCGCTGTGACCGCACCGTTTCCGGACCATGACGCATCAACCATAAAGGACCACAGGGGAATGCAGCGACTATTTGCACGAACCGCCGCAATCGGTGCGGCGGCCACGGCCTTGGTATCGAGCGCGGCCAGCTGGGCTGCTGCCGCCACCGAGGCCGCGACCACTGCCGCTGGCGATGCCGCGACCGCAGCCGCCGCCACCGTCGCCGCGGCCGCAGACGGGCCGATCAAGGCGCCGACCGTCGAACAAATGGCAGGCATGGTCGACAAGGGCGACACCACCTGGATGCTGATCAGCTCGGCGCTGGTGCTGCTGATGTCGATCCCGGCGCTGGCGCTGTTCTACGGCGGGCTTGTCCGCACCAAGAACATGCTGAGCATCCTGATGCAGGTGTTCATGATTGTAAGCGTCGCCGCGCTCGTTTGGGTCGGCTGGGGCTACAGCATGGCCTTCACCTCCACCGGCACGCCCTTCCCGGCTCTGGTCGGCGGGCTCGACAAGGCATTCCTTGCCAACGTCAATGCCGGCACCTTTGCCGCGACGTTCAGCAACAATGTCTACATTCCCGAATATGCGTTCATCGTCTTCCAGATGACCTTTGCCTGCATCACGCCGGCGCTGATCGTCGGCGCGTTCGCGGAGCGGGTGAAGTTCACGCCGCTGATCATCTTCACGGTGCTGTGGCTGACGCTCGCCTATTTCCCGATCGCCCACCAGGTTTGGTACTGGGCGGGTCCGGACTTCCTGCCCGATGCGCCGACCGATGCCGGTCTGCTGTGGGGCTGGGGCGCGCTCGACTTCGCCGGCGGCACCGTGGTGCACATCAATGCCGGTATTGCCGGCCTGGTCGGCTGCCTCATCGTCGGCAAGCGGGTCGGTTACGGCAAGGAAGCAACCCCGCCGCACAGCCTGACCATGACCATGATCGGCGCTTCGCTGCTGTGGGTGGGCTGGTTCGGCTTCAACGCCGGGTCCAACCTCGAAGCCAATGGCCTCGCCGCGCTGGCCTTCATCAACACCTTCGTCGCCACGGCTGCCGCCGCTGTCGCCTGGTGCCTGATCGAGCAGTTCCACCACGGCAAGCCGTCGCTGCTCGGCGCGGTCACGGGTGCTGTCGCCGGTCTGGTTGCGATCACCCCGGCGAGCGGTTTCGCGGCCCCGATGACCTCGATCCTGCTCGGCTTCGCGGCTTCCGGCTTCTGCTACCTGTTCGTCGCTTTCGTGAAGAACAAGCTGGGCTATGACGACACGCTCGACGTGTTCGGCGTGCACGGCGTGGGCGGCATCGTCGGCGCGATCGGCACAGCCATCGTCGCCGATCCGGCGCTCGGCGGGCAGGGCTTCTTCGACTATACTGTCTTCCCGGCAGTGGCAGGCACCTATGACATGGGTGCCCAGCTGATCACGCAGATCAAGGCCGTAGCCTGGACCGTGATGTGGACCGCCCTCGTCTCGGCCGTCCTCTTCTACGGTCTCAAATTCACCATCGGCCTGCGTCCCAGCGAGGAAGGCGAGCGCGAAGGTCTCGACCTCACCGATCATGGGGAACGTGCCTACAATTATTGAGATCAACAGCTCGGGGGCCGTCGCCGCTCCGTCCTCTCTCCCTTCCCTAACGGAACGGAAGCGGCCCCCAACCGAGGTTCCTCCTGCGAACCGCCTGGCCCGGAGCGAGAGCTCCGGGCCATTTTTTTATGATGCATGCGCGGCGACTGCGGCCGTCCGCAGCAACGGGCATGTCCGCAACAACGCTTCGTCGTGCTGAGAGAATCGTTCGTCGCAGCCGGCCTAGGTGCGGCGGGCAAAAGGCGGGCAGACAGGGGCCATCGGGAGGCAAGACAGAATCGATGGGCAGCAACAGGCATAAGGCAAGCGCGCTGATGATGGCGGTAGCGGCGCTGGCGCTTGCCGCCTGCGCCGGTACGGTGCCGCAAACGCGCGCGCCGACGCCGCCGGTCGCCAGCACCACCGGGGACCGGCCCTGGTCGCCGCAACCGCTGCCGCAGCAGCCCGCACCGGCGCCGTCGCGCTTCGATCCCGGCGTCAGCCGCCCGCCAGCGGGACTGGAGCCGGTGATCCATGAAATCTGGCGGACCTTCCCCGGTCGCACCGGCATCGCCATCCGCCGCATCGACGGCGACTGGCTGGTCTCGCGGCGCGGTGCCGAATTTTTCCCGCAGCAGAGCGTCTCCAAATTATGGGTGTCGCTGACGTTGCTCGACCGGGTTGATCGCGGCGAGGTGAGCCTGTCCGATCGCATCGCCATCACCCCCGACGATCTGACGCTGTTCCACCAGCCGCTGGCAGCGCGGGTGCGGCGCGAGGGGCAGGTGCAGGAGACGGCCGCCGCGTTGCTCGATCTTGCCATCACTGGCAGCGACAACAGTGCCAATGACGCGCTGCTGCGACACGCCGGCGGGCCGGACGCCGTGCGGCGCTTCATCGAGCGACACGAGCTTGGCCGCATCCGCTTCGGCCCCGGCGAGCGACTGTTGCAGAGCCGGATCGCCGGACTCGACTGGCAGCAGCGCTATTCGGCGGGCAACAGCTTCCAGGTGGCGCGTGAGGCGCTGCCGCTCGCCATCCGCCAGCAGGCGCTGCAGCGCTATCTGGCGGATCCGGAAGACGGCGCAAGCCCCGACGCGATCGTGACGGCGCTGGCGCGGCTGGCGCGGGGCGAGCTGCTGTCACCGGCATCGACACAACTGATCATCGACACCATGCACCGTACCCGCAGCGGACCGCAGCGGCTCCGCGCCGGCGTTCCGGCCGGTTGGCAGGTCGCGCACAAGACCGGAACCGGGCAGGTGCTCGGCGCGGTATCCACTGGCTATAACGATATCGCCATCCTCACCGCGCCCGATGGCACGCGTTACGCTGTCGCGGTGATGATTGCCGACACTACCGCCAGCATCCCGCAGCGCATGGCGATGATGCAATCCGTAAGCCGTGCGGTCGCGCAATTCCACGGGCAGTAAGGCAAGGCCGCACCAAAGCTGAACCAGCGTGACAGACCCGCAGTGCTGAGTGTGTCGAAACACGCCCCTGCGATAAGTGCTCCTATACCGATCCGGAGACGGTCTAGGGCCAAGCGCCCTAGACGATGCTTGACGGCCCGATCCGGCTGAACGGCAAATGAACCAGATCGGTTCGTCGCGCCAGTGCCACCGCTGGTCGGCAAAAATGGCGACGGGTCGCGTCGCTAGTGCGGCAAGGCGCGTTGAGCGGGCATGACACAGAAAGCCCCCCTCTCCCTTCGCACGGCCAGCGCCGCGATTGCCGCGGTGCTGGCCCTCCCTTCCACCAGCGTGCTCGCGCAGGAGCTGACCTCGCCGGCCGCGACACCGACGACCTCCGCGCCGCAGATCATCCTGCCGCAACCGGTGCCGCCGACCGAGCCGACACAGCCGGCGCCGGGCGAGACCATCCCCCAGCCGCCGCCCGCGCCGGTGGCCGCCGAGCCCACCGCTGCGCCGGTCGCAGCGGCACCGGCTCGCCGCACCCCGCCCGCCGCCAGTCGCGCTGCCCCCCGCAACGCCGCCGTGACAGCGGCTCCTGCCCCGATACAGTCGGCTGACGAAACCTCTGCTCCAGCAGTTACACAGCTCCCCGGTGAAGACAGCGGCGCCGTAACCGCACCGCCGTTCATCGATGAGCCGGTCGCCCCCGCTACCGTGTCGACCGGGAGCATCAGCGACGATGGCCTGTCGGCCACCGAGCTGGGCCTGATCGGCGGTGCCTTGGCGATCGGCGGAATCGTCGGCGTGGCGCTGCTCAACCGCCGACGCCGGGACCCTGACGCGCCGCCATTCGACGTGATTGCCGCCAGCAACGCACCGCCGCCGCCGGTCCCGCAGCCCCGCGCCGAGGTGCCGATGCCGGCTGTCGCGCCTGCAGCCGCAGCGGCAACGCACGCCGCCGCGCCGGTCCGTCAGCCGCAGATGCAGGCGCAGACCAGCGTCCCGCCCAGCATCGGCCCGCGCAGCCCCAAACCACGCAGCACGGCGGTCGGTCGTCATGAGGCGATGGTCGATGACGGTCCCACGGCCGAAAATCCGTTCCTGACCCGCCGCAACCGCCTGCGCCGCGCGCGCTTCCTCGACAAGCAGGAGCAGCAGGCGCGCGAAAGTGCGGTCGGCGGGGATGACTGGCTGGACGATTACCGGCGCCAGTATCGCGCGACGCCCGCCCGCTGAACGTAGCGCCTGCCGCGCGCCACGCACCCCGGACGGGCAAACAAAAAGGGCGCCTCCCTCGCGGGGGGCGCCCTTTTCGTGTCACTCCGCCCTGGCGGGCGAGAAGATTACTTGAGCTCGACGGTACCGCCGGCAGCTTCGATCTTCTTCTTGAGTTCTTCGGCTTCAGCCTTGCTGACGCCTTCCTTGACGGCCTTCGGCGCGCCTTCGACCAGCGCCTTGGCTTCGCCCAGGCCCAGACCGGTGATCGCGCGGACTTCCTTGATGACGTTGATCTTGTTGCCACCGTCGCCGGTCAGGATCACGTCGAATTCGGTCTTTTCTTCTTCGGCCGGAGCAGCGGCAGCAGCCGGGCCAGCAGCGACGGCAACAGCGGCAGCAGCCGAAACGCCCCACTTTTCTTCCAGCATCTTCGACAGCTCAGCGGCTTCGAGGACGGTCAGAGCCGACAGGTCTTCAACAATCTTGGCGAGATCAGCCATTTTCTTCACTCCATGTCTTTCATGCCGGCGCAGCGTGCGCGCGGGCTGGTTCACTCAAACGGATTATGCGTCTTCCTTGGCCGCGTAGGCGCCGAACACGCGGGCCAGCTGGCCTGCGGGTGCTGCGGCGATCTGCGCCAGCTTGGTCGCCGGGGCCTGTACCAGGCCGACGATCTTCGCGCGGAGCTCATCGAGCGACGGCAGTTCGGCCAGAGCCTTGACGCCGTTCACATCGAGCACGGTATCGCCCATGCCGCCGCCGACGATTTCGAACTTGTCGGTCGTCTTGGCGAACTCGACCGCGATCTTGGCGGCAGTGACGGGGTCGTCACTGGTCGCAAGTCCGGTCGGACCGGTCAGCATGTCGCCGATACCGGTATAGGCGGTGCCTTCGAGCGCGATCTTGGCAAGACGGTTCTTGGTGACCTTGAAGCTGGCACCAGCGTCGCGCATCTTGTTCCGGAGAGCCATCGACTGGGCGACAGTCATGCCGTGGTTGCGGGTTACCACAACCGCGCCGGCTCCGGACAAGGTTTCACGCAACGCGGCGACAACGTCGGCCTTCTGATTGCGGTCCATGCCATTCCTTTCACTCATGCAGCGGAATTTGACCCCCGCTGCGGCTAAAACAGGCGGAGGGCTTGCGCGGGAAAACCCGGCGCGCCAACCGCCATTCTTCTCATCCGTGGGGAATGGTCATGCCGGCGCGAAGGCCAGCGAACGCCGGAGGTGCCGCCAGATTATGCGGCATCCGGTGAAAGACATGTCCCCGTCTAGGCTGGCAATTTAAGGAGCCATCCTTCCCGCAAAGGGAAGAAGCGCCCCACCAACTGTCTCGGACGGTGACGGCGGGCAGACCCGCCGGTCGCGGCTGCCCATAGCCATATGGCTGCCAGAGTCAATCGATTAGGCTTAAGGGGTCTGCACATAGATTTCACACGCCGCCCAATAACGCTGCATCGCCCGGCGTTATCCGCCTTGCCGCACCACGCTAGGAGGAATTGGACGTGAGAGTGAAATTCATCCTGCCAGCGCTCACGGAAGCGAAGAGCCCTTTCTGGCGCCCGATCAAATATTCATTGTTCCCGCCGCTCGGTTTGGCAACGCTCGCGGCTTTTCTGGCTCCCGATGACGAAGCGGAGTTGGTCGACGATCATGTCGAAACTCTGCACATCGACGATTGCCCCGACCTTGTCGTGATCCAGGTGTACATCACCAATGCCTATCGCGCTTACTCTTTGGCCGATCACTACCGAGCCAAGGAAAGTTTTGTCGTGCTCGGCGGGCTGCACGTTACGTCGCTGCCCGAAGAAGCTGCCGCGCATGCCGACACCATCTTCATCGGCCCGGGCGAGCAGACCTTTCCCGCCTTTCTCGCCGATTTCAGGGCAAAGCGGCCCTTGCGACGATATGCATCGACTGCAGGGCGCTCAATCGAAGGCCTTCCGCCGATCCGACGGGACCTGATCAAACGGCATTTGTATCTCGTCCCAAATTCCATCACTGTCACACGCGGCTGCCCACAGCATTGCGACTTTTGCTACAAGGACGCCTTCTTCGCCGGTGGGATCAGCTATTATGCCCAACGTGTCGATGAGGCGCTGGCCGAGATCGACCGTCTGCCCGGGCGACATCTATACTTTCTTGACGACCATCTGTTCGGCAACCGGCGTTTTGCAGAAGGATTGTTCGACGGGATGCGCGGCATGGGGCGGTTGTTTCAGGGTGCGGCAACGGTGGACTCGATCCTGCGCGGCGATCTGGTGGACCGTGCCGCCCGCGCGGGCCTCCGAAGCCTGTTTGTTGGCTTCGAAACTTTCTCGCCCGATAATCTCAAGGCCAGCAACAAGAAGCAAAATCTCTCGCGCGACTATGCGGCAGTGGCGCGGCGGCTCAGCGATCTCGGCATCATGATCAACGGATCATTCGTCTTCGGAATGGACGATGACGGACCAGATGTGTTCGCTCGCACCGTCGACTGGGCAATCAACAACGGCGTGACCACCGCCACTTTCCATATCCAGACGCCCTATCCCGGAACCAGGCTCTATCAGACTCTCGCAGCACAAGGCCGGATCACTGTGCATGACTGGGACCGCTACGACACCCGCCATGTTGTGTACCGACCAGCGCGACTTACGGCAGAGGAGCTCAAAGAAGGCTATGATCGTGCATACCGCGACTTCTACAGCTGGTCCAATATCGCGCGGGGGGCGGCGACGCACGACGGACTCAAGCATCGCGCCAAGCATTTCTTCTACGCAGGGGGCTGGAAGAAATTCGAACCGCTGTGGAACGCAGTGATCAAGACGCACCGGTTGTCGAATATGACCCCTCTGCTTGAAGGCGTATTGTCGAAGGTCACTTCGAAGCGCCACCGCATCAGCGGCGCGGCGCCGTATCGAACACCCACTACTTCGGACAATGGCAGCAGGCAGCCCCGGCCAGCCCTGCAGAGTCAAGCAGAACAGCAATAAAGCGGTTGCAACGGGCATCGGAAACGACAACCTTGGGGACATGCTGCGCCAGTACCAACTTGTCGAAAAAGTGCGGGACTATGACCCCGATGCCGATGAGGATGCGCTGAACCGTGCCTATGTTTTCACGGTGCAGAAGCATGGCAGCCAGAAGCGCGCCAGCGGCGACCCCTATTTCAGCCACCCGATCGAGGTCGCCGGCCTGCTGACCGACCTCAAGATGGATCAGGAAACCATCATCACCGCGATGCTCCACGATACGCTGGAGGATACGCTGACCACGCACGAGGAAATCGAGCGATTGTTCGGGGAAGAGGTGGCGCGGCTGGTCGATGGCGTCACCAAGCTGAGCCAGATCGAGCAGAAGGAGATTTCCGCCGAGACCGAGCGCGAGAAGGCGGCGGAGAATCTGCGCAAGTTCCTGCTGGCGATGTCCGACGACATCCGTGTCCTGCTGGTCAAGCTGGCCGACCGGCTGCACAACATGCGCACGCTGCATTTCATCCCCAAGCCGGAAAAGCGCCGCCGCATCGCCCGCGAGACGCTGGATATCTACGCGCCGCTCGCCGAGCGCATCGGCATGTACGAATTCATGCGCGAGATGCAGCTGCTCGCCTTCAAGGAACTTGAGCCCGATGCCTATGCCAGCATCACCGGCCAGCTCGACAAGCTGACCCGCGGCGGCATCGACCGGGTGGAGAAGATCAGCGAGGAGCTGCGCACGCTGCTCGCCGCCAACGGCATCGAGGCCGAGGTCAAAGGCCGCGCCAAGCACCCCTATTCGGTGTGGCGCAAGATGCAGGAGCGGCACGTCAGCTTCGAGCAGGTCACCGACATCATGGCGTTCCGCGTCATCACGCCCAGCCCGGACGACTGCTACCGCGCGATGGGCATCATCCACCGCAAGTGGAAGATGGTGCCCGGCCGGTTCAAGGATTTCATCTCGACGCCCAAGCGCAACGGCTATCAATCGCTGCACACGACGGTGATGCGCGGCGAGAACATGCGCGTCGAAATCCAGATCCGCAGCCGCGACATGCACCGCCAGGGCGAGTTCGGCCTGGCCGCGCACTGGGCCTACAAGCAGGGCACCCGCCCCGACGGGCAGGCGAGCTGGATCCGCGACCTCGTCGAGATTCTCGACACCGCGCAGGATGCCGACGAGCTGCTCGAACACACCCGCATGGCGATGTACCAGGACCGGATCTTCGCCTTCACCCCCAAGGGCGCGCTGCACCAGCTGCCCAAGGGCGCGACGCCGGTCGACTTTGCCTATGCCGTGCACACCCGGCTGGGCGACAGGACGGTGGGGGCCAAGGTCAATGGCCGGCTGGTGCCGCTGCGCACCCAGCTCAACAATGGCGACACCGTCGAAATCCTGGTGTCCGACAAGCAGACGCCCGAGCCTGCGTGGATGGGCTTTGTCGCCACCGGCAAGGCGCGCGCCGCCATCCGCCGCCATGTGCGCGGCAAGGAGCGGGGCGAGACCATCGCGCTGGGCAAGAGCCTGTTCGACGACATCGTCCGCCGCCTGCCGGTCAAGGTGGGGGACAAGGCGATCGCCAGCGCGCTCGAACGGCTGAAGCTGCCCGATATCGCCGAGCTGCATTTCGCCATCGGCCGCCAGCGGCTGAGCGACACTGTGGTGATGGAGGCGCTGGTGCCCGGCGTCGTCGCCGACATGAAGCGCGCCGGCGTCAAGATCGGCCCGCCCCGCCCGATCACCATCGAAGGGCTGACCCCGGGGGTCGCCTATACGCTCGCCGATTGCTGCCATCCGGTGCCGGGGGACCGCATCGTCGGCCTGTCGCGCCCCAATGAGGGGATCGAAATCCACGCCATCGACTGTGAAGCGCTGGCCAATGGCGAGGATGCCGACTGGATCGACGTGCGCTGGCAGGCGGACAGCGAAGGCGGCACCGCGCGCCTGCTGGTGGTGGTCAAGAACGAGCCGGGCACGCTCGCGGAAGTCAGCGGCATCATCGCCCGCGCCGGAGCCAATATCGTCAACCTGCGCCTGTCATCGCGCGAGGGGGGGTTCCACAGCTACGATGTCGGGCTGGAGGTGAAGGACGTCCAGCATCTGATGAGCATCCTCTCCACGCTGCGCGCCTCCGATGCGGTGATGACGGCAGACCGGGGGTAGCGCCGGGACGGCCAGTCAAGAGGCCGTCATTGCGAGCGCAGCGAAGCAATCCAGGGTCGGCGCAAACCGGTCTGGATTGCTTCGCTGCGCTCGCAATGACGATAGGGTCTGGGCACTGTGGCGCCTCAGAATATGCCCATCGCCAGACCGGCCGCCATTGCCGCGCCCAAATCTCGCGCCTTTTCCAGATCGGCGGCTGGCACCGTCTTGTCCGCCAGAATCGCCTCGGGCGTATCCGCACCGGTGCGCACGATCAGCGGTTCGGCGACTGGCTTGAGGCGCCAGCCGGTGGCGATGCGCTGCCACTGGCGCACCGCACCCTCGCCATCGGTACCTGCGGCAATGACCAGCGCATAGGCGCGGCCCTCGATGCGGCCGAGCAGCGGATAGTAAAGGCGGTCGGCCATTTCCTTCATGGCGCCGGACATGCTGGCGAGATTTTCAGGACAGGCGAAGACGAAGCCGTCTGCCGCCAGTCCATCCTCGGCCCTGACATCGCTGGCGGCGATCAGGCGGACCGTGACATCCTCTGCGATCGCCAATGCGCCATCCCGCACCGCTTCGGCGAGGGCGCGGGCGGTGCCGGTGCGGCTGTGCCAGGCGATCAGGAGCGTGGGCATGGGAGCTTATCCATCATCGCGCATATCGCATCAATCCGGGCCTGTTAGTCACGGTAACGTTACGATAACCGCGCGCGATCAGGCCCTGCGCTTCCAGCGTGGCGAGATGCGCGTTGACCGCCTTGCGCGACAGGCCAGTGAGCTCGCCGAGATCGGCCTGGCCGAGCGGCACTGCCGCGCCTTGCGCAAATTGCAGCAGCCGGGCGGCGACCCGCGCCAGCGGCGCGAGGGTGAGTTGCTGGGCAAGCGCGACCAGCGCGGCGTCGAGCTGGCCATGCACCGCCTCGCTGAGCGCGCGCCACATGTGCGGTTGCTCCGCCGCAATGCGCTCCATCGCCCGATCGGACAGCAATAGCGCACGGGTCGGGCGGGCGGCGCGGGCGGAGACGATGCGCGAGGCCGCTCCGCCCATGCGCGAACGGCCGAACACGCTGCCGCCCGGCATCAGCCCGATCAGCGCCGCGCGATCCTCCCCCACCGGCAGCTCAAGCCGCAGCAGGCCGTCGCGGATCAGCCACAGGCCGGTATCCTCGTCGCCCTCCAGATAGGCGGTCTGCCCGGCCGCAAGCGTGACGGCACGCAGTTGCGCCAGCATTGCGGCGCGCAGGGCCTGCGGCTGGTGGCGGAACCAGCCGATGGGGGCGAGATCGGCATCGGTGAGCATCGGACAAATTGTTACCAAAGTGACAGTGTTTGTCGAGCCGCGCGCTATCCTGCCCCCGTCCCGTAGCGACCCGACCAGCGGCCGCGCGGGCGGGAACGGGAGAGACGATGATGCGGATGCAACCGCTGGCCGAGCATGTCGGCATGGAAATCAGCGACTTCGACATGACCAGCGCCGACGCGGCGGGCCTGTCGGCGATCAAGGCGGCGGTGGCCGACCATGGCGTGGTGGTACTGCGCGACCAGATGCTGAGCCCCGAACAGCATATCGCCTTTGCCAAGGCGTGGGGCGGGATCGACGTGAACAATTATTTCCCGGCCAACGGCGGCTATCCGGAGATTGCCGAGGTGCGCAAGGCCGAGACGCAGATGGTCAATATCGGCGGCGGCTGGCACACCGACCATAGCTATGACCAGATCCCCGCAATGGGATCGATCCTGGTGGCGCGCGAGCTGCCGCCGGTGGGTGGCGACACGCTGTTCGCCAGCATGGGCGCGGCCTATGACGCGCTGTCCGAGGGGCTGAAAGCGACGCTGGCAACGCTGACGGCGGTGCATTCCGCCGACCATATCTATGGCCATGACGGGGTATATGCGAAGACCGACCAGGCCGGCGACCTCAAGGGCCACGACCTCAAGACCCGCGCCGTGCATCCCGTGGTGATCCGCCATCCGGTGACGGGGCGGCGACTGCTCTACGTCAATCCGGCCTTCACCCTGCATTTCGAGGGCTGGACCCGCGCCGAGAGCCTGCCGCTGCTGACCTATCTCTATGAGGTAGCGATGCGCGAGGCGCATCAATGCCGGGTACAGTGGCAGCCCGGATCGGTGGCGATCTGGGACAACCGCTCGACCTGGCACTTCGCGCAGAACGACTATCATGGCCACAGGCGGGTGATGCACCGGATTACGCTGACGGGGGAGCCGATCGGGGCGTGAGGGGGGCTCTGGCCCACCCCCGGCCCCTCCCGAAAGCGGGAGGGGAGCGAGACTTGGCGAGCCGAAGCCGAGCTTAGTCGCAGCGGGGTGGGCAGGAACACAGCAGAATTTTCGGGAGGGGAAAGACACATGAACCGCCGCATCATCACCACCGCACTGGCCATCGCGCTGGCCACCCCGGTGCAGGCGCAGCAGGCGAGCGAGGCGACGCGGGCGGCCAATGCTGCCGCGCTGGCCGCCGCTGCTGCCGACGAAGCGCGCGAGGCGGCCGAGGATGCGGCGGCGCGGCGCGGCTTGCTGGCGCAGATTCCCGATGGCGTCATCACCGATGCGGGAGGGCGGACCATCTGGGACTGGCGGCCCTATGCCTTCCTGAACGCCGAGGCCGCGCCGCCGACCGTCCACCCGCGGCTGTGGCGCCAAGCGCGGCGCAACGCGGTGCATGGGCTGTTCGAGGTGGTGCCCGGCGCGATCTGGCAAGTGCGCGGTTACGACATTTCGGTGATGACCATCATCCGGGGAACACGCGGCTGGATCATCGTCGACCCGCTGACCAGCGAGGAGGCAGCGCGCGCCAGCCTCGACCTTGCCAACCGCACGCTGGGCGAGCGGCCGGTGACGGCGGTGATCTTCAGCCACAGCCATGCCGACCATTTCGGCGGGGTCGGCGGGGTGACGACGCGCGCGGCGGTGGCGGCGGGCGATGTCCGCATCATCGCGCCGCACGGCTTTGCGCGGGAAGCGGTGGCGGAGAATGTGCTGGCCGGCGTCGCGATGCAGCGGCGCGCGGCCTATATGTTCGGCACCAGCCTGAGCCCCGGTGTCGGCGGCCAGGTGGATACCGGCCTCGGCCCGCGCATCGCCGGGGGCACGACCGGCTTCATGGAGCCGACCGAAACGGTCGGGCCTGAGGGCGCGACGCTGACCGTCGATGGCGTCGAGATGCAGTTCATCGACGCCGCCAACACCGAAGCCCCGTCCGAATTCCTGTTCTATCTGCCGCGCTGGAAGGCGCTGCACACCACCGAGGTCGCCACCAAGACGCTGCACAATCTGCTGACCCTGCGCGGCGCGCTGATCCGCGATGCGCTGGTCTGGTCGCGCGTCATCGATGCCGCCGCCCAGCGCTGGGGAGACGCCGACGTGCAGCTGGCATCGCACGGCTGGCCGACCTTCGGGCAGGACAATGTCCGCACCTATCTGGCCGGGCAGCGCGACATGTACCGCTTCATCCATGACCGCACATTGGGCGCGGCCAACCGCGGGGCGACGCTGCACGAAATTCCCGACATTCTCGCCGCGGCGAGCCTGGGTATCGACCCGTCGGCGCGCGGCTATTACGGGACCGTCAATCACAATGCCAAGGCGGTCTATCAGCGCTATTTCGGCTGGTGGGACGGGGTGCCGGCCAATTACAATCCGCTGCCGCCGGTCGAGGCCGCGCGCGGCTATGTCGAGCTGGCGGGCGGGGCCGACCGGCTGCTGGCTGCAGGGCGCGCGGCGCACGCCGCTGGCAACCATCGTTGGGCGGCGGAATTGCTCAACCATCTGGTGTTCGCCGAGCCCGACAATGCGCCTGCCAAGGCGGCGCTCGCCGATGCCTATGAACAGCTCGGCTTCCAGGCCGAGAGTGGCGCCTGGCGCAACTATTATCTTGCTGCCGCCGCGACGCTGCGCGGGACCGAGGCGACCAATGCACCGGTGCGCAGCCAGTCCGCCGACTATGTCAGCGCCATCCCGACGCTGGACCTGTTCGACGCGCTGGCGACCCGGCTGGCCGCGACCGAGCCGCTCACAACCCCGCAGTTTTTCCGCTTCGTCTTCACCGATACCGGCGAGACGGTGACGGTGGAGCGGCGCGGGGTGATCGAAATCCCGCGTCTGGGTCCGAACGATGCGGCGGTGACCGCGGAGGTGCGCACCACCCGCATGGCCTTTGCCGCGCTGCTCGGCGGACGGGCGCAGGCCCCGGCGCTGATCGCGGCGGGGCAGCTTGCCTTCTCCGGCGACGTGCTGGCGCTGCAGCGCTGGCTGGGCGAGCATCAGGCACCGGATCCGGCGTTCAATGTGGTGGTGCCCTGAGACTATCCGTCATTGCGAGCGCAGCGAAGCAATCCAGGGCGGTGGCCGCTGACCCTGGATTGCTTCGCTGCGCTCGCAATGACGAAGAGGGTAGAATGAGGGTCCGCAGTCGATAGCACCCACCCCAACCCCTCCCCGTTCCGGGATGACCTATGGCCCTTCCCCCCGCCGTCTCATTCCACTAAACCACCGGCATGACCGAACCGGACTTGCCCGCTCCCCAAGCAGATACCCACGCCGAGACCGAACCCGCGCTGCAGCCTGTCGAACCTGGCTACCGCACGGTGCTGCGCATCCAGTGGGCGATGCTGATGGTGCCGATCAGCATCGGCGCGATCGTTGCAGATCTGGCGGTGCTGCGCGGCAATGGCCTGCCGTGGGGGTTCCTCTCGGTCGCCTCGCTGCTGCTGGCGCTGCTCGCCATCACCGTCACCGCTGCGCGCCAATATGGCCATCTGGGCTATGCCCTGGGGGCGGACGACCTGCGTGTGGTGCGCGGCTATGCCTTCCATACTGATACGCTGGTGCCGTTCGTGCGCGTGCAGCATATCGATGTCGGCCAAGGACCGGTCGAGCGATTGTGCGGGGTGGCGCATCTGGTGGTGCACACCGCCGGCACGCATAACAGCATCGTCACCCTGCCCGGCCTGTCCCGCGCCACAGCGGAGGCGATGCGCGACAGCATCCGGCGCCACATCCAGACCGATTTCGCATGAGCGAAGAAGCCGTCGCCGCACCATCGACCGCGATGCCAGCGCACCGCTTTTCCGGTGTGCCGCAGCGGCTGCACCCGTTCACCCTGCTGCTGTCGGTGCTGCGGCTGGGCCCGCGCTCGCTCAACATGATCCCGGCGGCGGTTGCGCTGGGCGTCACCGGGCAGGCACGGTTCATCATCCCTGCCATCGCCGCCTATCTGCTGATCTCGCTGCTCTTCAACTGGCTGGCATGGGCGCGCTTCAGCTGGACGGTCGATGCCGATGATGTGACCATCGCCAGCGGGGTAATCTCGCGGCAGCAACGGGTAATCCCGTTCGACCGCATCCAGGACGTCAGCATCGAACAGGGGCTGCTCGCCCGGCTGTTCGGCCTCGCCAAGGTCGGCTTCGAGACCGGATCGGCCGGGGCGGACGAGAATGAGGCAAAGCTCGACGCGATTGCGCTGGCCGATGCCGAGGCGCTGCGCGAGCATATCCGCACGCACCGCAGCGGAGCGGTGGCACCAGCGATGGTCGCGCCGGACCAGGATGCCGCCGATGCCGTGGCCAAGGCCGTGCCCGCCGCCGTACCGGATGAGGGGCGCATCGTCTTCGCGATGGACGGCAAGCGGCTGATCGTCGCTGGCCTGTTCAATTTCAGCCTCGCCATCTTCGCGGTGCTGTTCGGCTTGCTCAGCCAGATCGACGACCTGCTGCCGTTCGATCCGTTCGACATCGACATGTATATCGATCTGTCGCGCTCGCTGGGGCTTGGCGACTGGGTGATCGCGCACCAGTGGCTGTCGTTCGTCGGCGGCGGCCTGGCCGTGCTGCTGCTCGGCATGGCGACCGGCATCGTCCGCACGGTGCTGCGCGATTATGGCTTCACGCTGGAGCGGACCGCGCGCGGCCTCAGGCGGCGGCGCGGGCTGACCACGCGCACCGACGTGACCCTGCCGATCGCGCGGGTGCAGGCTGCGACGGTGGCGACCGGCTTCATCCGCCGCGCCTTCGGCTGGTTCGAGGTCAAGCTGACCAGCCTGGCCGGCGACGGCAAGGACGAGAAGGATCATGGCATCGCCCCGCTGGCCTCGCTGGACGAGGTCGACGCGATTCTCGCCGAACTGACGCTCGACCGCGCCGGCTTCGAGGACAGCGGCCACGGCGGCGAGGGCTGGCACCGCTCGCACCCGGTCGGCATCTACATCTGGCCGCTGCTGCTGTTCGTGCTGGGCTGCATCATGCTGATTCCCAACATGCTGTCGCCCGAGGCCTTCATCCTTGCCGACGCGATCGACCCCGATCTGTCCTTCGTGCTCGGCGCGCCGCTGGTCGTCGCGCTGCCGGTGCTGCTGTTCGGCTGGCTGGACTGGCGGCACCGCCGCTGGCGGTTCGACGGGCGGCTGCTGCACATCACCGACGGTTTCCTGTCGCGTAGCCACATCATTCTGCCGGCGCGCAACATCCAGAGCGTCGAGATCGGCATCGGGCCAATCGTTCGCCGGGTCGGCGCAGCGCATGTCCGGCTGGGCGTGCCCGGCGGCAGCGCCTCGATCGCCGCCATCCCGCGCGGCGAGGCGATGGCGCTCCGCGCGGCGCTGCTGGCGGCACGATGAGCAACACCGCGGAGGCGCGCCCGGCGCTGGGCATCGCCCGGTCGCTGTCGGGCCAGGCGTGGCGCTGGCGGATGGGCAGCGATGACGAGCGACTGCGCCCCGACGATCTCGTCACCCGCATCCTGCTGGCGCGCGGCGCCCCGCGCGAGGAGCTGGAGCGCTATCGCAGCCCGACCTTGCGCGGCTTCATGCCCGATCCGTCGATCTTCGCCGACATGGACCGCGCCACCGAACGGCTGGTGCAGGCGATCCGCGGCGGGGAGAGCATCGCGGTCTATGGCGATTATGACGTCGATGGCGCGACCTCGGCGGCGCTGCTGATCCGGCTGCTGCGCGACTGCGGCGTGGCGGCGCGGCCCTATATCCCCGACCGGCTCTTGGAGGGCTACGGCCCCTCGGCCGAGGCACTGGTGCGACTGAAGGCGGAGGGTGCGGACCTCGTCGTCACCGTCGATTGCGGCGCGCAGGCGTTCGCGGCGCTGGGGGCGGCTGAGGAGGCGGGACTCGACGTCATCGTCGTCGATCATCACCAATGTTCGACCGCGCTGCCCCCGGCGCTGGCGCTGGTCAATCCCAACCGGCTGGACGAGTGCGCGGAAGGGCGCGGGCACGGGCATCTCGCCGCCGTCGGCGTCGCCTTCCTGCTCGCCGCATCGGTGGTGCGGGCGCTCAGGGCGGGCGGCTGGTTCGCGGCGCGGCCCGAGCCCGATCTGATGGCGCTGCTCGATATCGTCGCGCTGGGGACGGTCGCCGATGTCGCCAAGCTGCAAGGGCTCAACCGTGCCTTCGTCGCACAGGGGCTGAAGGTGATGGCGCGGCGGCAGAATGTCGGCCTGTCCGCGCTCGCCGATGTCGCGCGGCTGACCAAGGCGCCCGGCGCGCACGAGCTGGGCTTTGCGCTAGGCCCGCGCATCAACGCCGGGGGCCGCGTCGGGCAGGCCGATCTCGGTGTGCGGCTGCTGACCACCGAAGACCCGTCCGAGGCGCGCGCCATCGCCGCCGAGCTCGACCGGCTCAACGAGGAGCGCCGCGCCATCGAGGCGGCGGTGACCGAACAGGCGCTGGCGCTGGCCGACGGCTGCGCCAACGCGTCGGTGGCGGTGGTGGCCGGCGAGGGCTGGCACCCCGGGGTGATCGGCATCGTCGCCGGGCGGCTGAAGGAGCGGATGGGCAAGCCCGCCATCGTCATCGCGCTGGGCGAGGACGGCACCGGCAAGGGATCGGGCCGCTCCATAGCGGGGGTCGATCTGGGTGCGGCGATCATCGCCGCGCGCGATTCGGGGCTGCTGGTCGCGGGCGGCGGCCACGCCATGGCAGCGGGGCTGACCGTCGCGCCCGGCGGCTGCGATCCGCTGAGCGGCTGGCTGTGCGATCGGCTGGCCAGCGATGTCGCTGCGGCGCAGGACAATCGCGCGCTCTCGCTCGACGCATTGCTGGCGCCCGGCGGCATCAATGCCGATTTCGCCGAGGCGATCGAGGCCGGCGGGCCCTATGGCCATGGCTGGTCGCAGCCGCGCATCGCCACCGGGCCGGTGCGGCTGATCAAGGCCGACACCGTCGGCACCGGCCATGTCCGGCTGATCGCGGCGGGCGACGACGGCAAATCGTTCAAAGCAATCGCATTTCGCGCGGGCGACAGTGCGATGGGCCAGGCGCTGCTCGCCGCCGGGCCGGGCCGGCGCCTGTGGCTGGCCGGACGCGTCAAGCGCGACGACTGGACCGGGCGCGGTGCCGCCGAACTGCATCTCGACGACGCCGCCTTTGCCGATTGAATCGCATGACGCCGCTTTTCCCCGCTTGACCGTGCGGGCGTGTCATCCTAAGGGGCGCGCCTGCCAAGCGCCTTGGTGCGCATCTGGCCCCTTCGTCTAGCGGTTAGGACGCGGCCCTTTCACGGCTGAAACACGGGTTCGATTCCCGTAGGGGTCACCACCATCCACCTCTCGCCCAGCAGTCATGCTCCCGCCCCGGCGGCAGCAACGGCCCCTTCGTCTAGCGGTCAGGACGCGGCCCTCTCACGGCTGAAACACGGGTTCGATTCCCGTAGGGGTCACCATCTGCCGGCAGCGCCGACGAACCCATCCCGGGATGACGCGCTTCCGGAATCCCGCCATCATCGCGCGCGTCTGCCGAATGGCCAGTCGGTCGCCCCGCCCACCCACAGCGCCAGCCAGATCAGCACCGGCTGCAGCATCAGCCGCGGGCCATGGTACCACCAGCTCAACTGCGTACCGCCGATGGCGATGCCGTTCAGCGCATGGTTGATGTTGGCCGGGAAGACGCACAGCGCATAGAGCGCTAGGCCGATGCCGGCGGCGACCCGCAAACGCGGAATCATCAGGCCGATGGCACCGGCCATCTCCGCGACCCCGGTCAAGGCCACCACCGCTTCGGGATAGGGCACCCAGCCGGGGGTGATCGCCAGAAATCCGCCCGGGCTGCGCAGGTGCAGCACGCCGGCGAGGAAATAGAACAGCGCCAGCAGCAGCCGCAACGCCGTGCGCACCTTGCCCGTCATCGCTTTCCCCCCTTCCCTCGCGCGGCCGAAGCGGCGGCCATGATAGGCGCAAGCGCGCCCTTGCGATACCGGCGCGATTCGTTGCACAACCGGGGTCTGTTGTTCGACTGGGGGGAACGAGATTCATGCAGTGCCATCAGTGCGGGACCGAGCTTGCGGCGGGGGCCGCCTTTTGCAGCAACTGCGGCGCAGCGACGCGCCCGCCCGCGCCGACCCCGACGCCCGCACCGCAGGCCAAGAGCAACCTCGGCTGGATAGTAGCGCTGGTCGCGGTCGCCTTGCTGGGGGCTGCGGTGACCTACATAGTGGTCGGCGGTCAGGATAGCGCTGCCGACACCGCCGCCGCCGAGACCAGCGACGCCGAGGCCGAGACGACCGCCGCGCCCGATACGGCCGAGGACAGCGCACCCGCCGAGGAAGCGGCGCCGCAAGACAACGCGAGCGACAGCAGCGTCACCAACGACGGCGGCGAGGCAGCGCCCATCGCCTCCTATGTCGCCTATATCGGGGAGGCCGATCTCTATGCCAGCGACGGCCTGCGCCTGACCCAGCCATGGCAGGTGCTGCGGCAGGACCGCGCCAATTTCTACCGCTACGGGGTGCGCGACGAGGGCGACGAGGGCGATCCCTTCTTCGATACCGCCGAGAACCGCGCCACCATGGAACGGATGGTGATGTCCGGCAGCATCGATCCGGCGGCGGCGCGGCGCATCGTCCAGGGCGGCGTCTATGTCGAAGTGACGATCTACGGCGCCGGCAATCGCGGCGATTATCTCGACGTCCGGGTGCAATAGAGCCTGCCCTGACGCCGGACCCTCGCATCGCATGCCTTGACCGGCGCGCCTGATTTCGCCACCACCGGCGGTGTCGGGGGTCGCTTCCCGCATCGCCGGAATCTGTCAGAACAGCCGGCCGTTGCCGACCATTTGGGGGAATGGATGGCGGATGACCAGCCAGAGCAGGCGCCCGACGCCTCGATGGAACGCCGCATTGCGGCGGGCCGCAAGCGCCTGCGCCGCACGCTCGCCCAATTGGGCCTGCCCCGTGTCATCCTGACTGCCGCAGTGCTGATCGCCGCGGTGTTCCTTGCCCGGCTGGGCGGCAACCTGCCGATCATCAACGATTTCGAACGCGCGCTGTTCGATTTCCGCGCCACCGTTGCCGCGCCGCCGGTCGAGCAGGACAAGCGCATCCTGCTCGTCACCTACAACGACGAGATACTGATCGAACGCAAGGTGCGCTCGCCGCTCGACCGCGCGCTGCTCGCCGACGCGCTCGCCGCGCTCGACCGCATGGGGGCGAAATCGATCGGCATAGATATTCTGATCGACCAGGCCACCGACAATGACGACAAGCTGCGCGCGCAGTTGCGGGCGATGCGGACGCCGACCTTCGTCGCCTTTGCCGAGCCGACCAGCAACCCCAACAATATCCAGTTGCAGCAGAGCCAGTTCCTCAGCGCCTTCGTCGAGTCGGTGACCACGCCGGTCACCCGGCCGGCCAGCATCCGCCTGAGTACCGACGATGACGACAGCTATCGCCGCTGGCCTGGGCGCGCACCGGGCACGCCGCAGCTGATGACGGTGGCGATGGCCCAGCAGGACGGTTTCGACGACAGCTTCTCGCGCTATCGCGGTGCGGTGCGCTGGCGGTTGCCGGCGCGCGTCTCGATGGAAGAGGGCGTCGATGCGCAGGAGGTGTTCGAGAATGTCCCGATCACCACCTACACCAACCCGCTGATGCTGACGCCGGAGAATTTCGGCTTCATTGCCGAGCAGGTGCGCGGTCGCCATGTGCTGATCGGCGGCGACATCATCGATTACGATGAATTCGTCACGCCCATCAACCGCCTGCCCGATCCGGTGACAGGCGAGCCGACCAAGATCATCGGGCTGGAAGTGCATGCGCACATGCTGGCGCAGATCCTCGATTCCGCGCCGTTGACGCAGATGCCGACGCTGGCCCTGTGGGCGGCCGCCATCCTGGCCGTGGCGGCGGGCGCGCTGACCGCGTTGTTCGATTTCCGCCCGTGGATTTCGGCCATACTTCTTCTGGTGCAGATGGCGGTGATCGCGGTCGTGCCCTTCCTGCTCCACACCAACGGCATCGACACGCTGCCGCTGCCGGTGGTCGGCGCCGCGCTCGGCTGGCTGCTGGCCTTCATCGCCATCATGTCAGCGGTGCGCGCGGTGGGGGCGGAAGAAAAGGCGTTCGCCGCGTCCGCGCTGGGCAAATATCTGCCGGTCGACATCGCCAGGGAAATCATGCGCGATCCCGAGCGGCTGGCGCTGCATGGCGAGAAGAAGCCGATCTACTGCCTGTTCAGCGACCTGCAGGGCTTCACCGAGATGAGCCACCAGCTCACGCCTGAAAAGGTCGCCTTCGTGCTCAACGCCTATCTCGATACGCTGTCCGAGGTGGTGCTGCAGCATGGCGGGACGCTCGACAAGTTCGTCGGCGATGCGGTGGTCGCCTTCTGGGGCGCGCCGGTGTCACGGCCCGACGATGGCGCGCGCGCGCTTGCCGCGCTGAAGGCGATGACCAGCGCGGGCGAGGCATTCGGCGCGCGCATGGCGGCGATCGATGCGGAGCTGCCGCCGATCGGCCGCACCCGTGTCGGCCTGCACCATGGCGAGGCGGTGGTCGGCAATTTCGGCGGAGAGGGGCGCATCCAATATACCGCGCTGGGCGACAGCATGAACACCGCCGCGCGGCTGGAGGCGGCCAACAAGCCGATGAAGACCCGCGCGCTGGCCAGCGCCGAGGCCATCGCCGGGCTCGACACGCGCACCATGACCGCGATGGGCCGCATCTGCCTGCGCGGGCGCGCGCAGCCGGTCGACGTGTTCGAGCCGCGCCCGGATCTGGACAATAGCCAGCGCGCCGCCATCGGCCGGCTGGTTGCGGCCCATGCCGCAGGCAAGGGTGCAGATTATGCCACGGCGCTGGCCGAGGTGCGTTCCCTGCTCGCGCGGCTCGCAAATGGCGAATCGATCGCCTTCCTTATCGAACGGCTGGAAAGCACGGCACCGGGAGAAGCCTATGCACTCGGCTGAGCCTGTAATCCCTTTCGCCCCCGGTTTTTCTGCCGTTCATGTGATTTGGCGCACGGTGCGCCGCGCCAGTGCTGCTATGACAACGCCACGACGACTGTGCACGATCAGGAGGAAAGTGCCATGACCATGTTGAAACCCGCCCTGCGCCTCGCCACCGCGCTCGCGGCGCTGGGCCTTGCCACCGCTGCCGCCGCCGATGTGCTGGTGGTCCGCTCGACCGGCCCGTCCGCCAGCACCTATCCGGTCGGCCGGCGCCTGCCCGACAGCGAGCGGGTGGTGCTGCGCACCGGCGACCGTGTGGTGATCGTCGGCGAAGGCGGCACCCGCACGCTCGCCGGACCCGGCAATTTTCCGGTGCGTGCCTCGGTCCAGTCGACCCAGGGGCGCAGCACCACGCTCAACCGCTATCTCAGCGCCAGCGGCGGCGGCATCAGCCGCACCGGGGCGGTGCGCGGCGCCGGCGCCGTCGAAACACCGCCCAATCTGTGGGTGCTCAATGTCGCCTCGGCCGGCAGCTTCTGCACCATCGATATCGCCAACGTCTGGCTGTGGCGTGCCGACAAGGAGCAGGACACGCTGCTGACGGTGGAAAATACCGCCACTCCGGACGCAAAATCCTCGCTCGCCTTTGTCGCCGGGCAGAATTTCCGCCGCTGGCCGGCCGAGGAAATGCCGATTGTCGAAGGGCAGAGCTATCGCTTCACAGGCCCCGGCATGGCTGAAACCAGCGTGATCAACTTTGTGTCGATGCCGGCGCTCCCCGAAGACGCGTCGGTGGGCACCATCGCCAACGCGCTCGCCGAGCGCAACTGCACCGACCAGTTGGCGCAGCTCGGCGCGCGGCTCGACGAAAGCGGCAGCGGCTACTGACCCCCAGCCATCACAGGCGGTGAGCGGGCCGGTCGACCGAAGGGTTGGCCGGCCCCTTTGCTGGGGGCGGCGTGCCTTGCCTGCCTCCGTTTCCGCGCTGATCCGGTCCGGTCTTTACCCTCTGGCAGGCCGGGCGGGCCTATGTCGCGCGGATGGCCCCGCCTTTCCACCCCCGCCGCCAACGTCGCCGCGCGCGTCCGAGCGCGGGCATCGTGCTGCCGGCGATGGCCGCAGCCTTCGCCGCAACACTCGCCATCCTCGGCAGCGGCGGCAGAGCCCCGGTCGCGCCATTGGCTTTGGCCTCCGCCCCGCCATCGCCCGGGGAAACGGTCGATGCGCGCTTCGGCCTGTGCGAGCAGGGCGGGGAAACCTGCGTGGTCGATGGCGACACCATCCGCTATCTGGGGCGCCGCATCCGCCTTCTCGACATCGATACGCCGGAGCTGCATCCGGCGCGCTGCGCGGCGGAGGCACAGCTCGGCGAGGCCGCCAAGCGGCGGCTGCACACGCTGGTCAATCAAGGGAGCTTCGCGCTGGTCCGCGACGGGCGGGACCGCGACCGTTATGGCCGCGAGCTGCGCCGGCTGCTGCGCGGCGAGCATGATCTTGGCATGCAGCTGGTCGCAGAAGGGCTGGCCCGCCCCTATGCAGGCGGCCGCCGAAGCTGGTGCTGAGCCGCGCCACAAACCTCTGTCATCTGCGGAAAAACAGACATCGCACCGGCCAGCTGTGGGGAAGTGCGCGGTGGATCCCGACCCGCGTGGCAGGCCGGGCAACTGACCGGTGCGATGCTGAAAACTTCCTAGACCCGCCGCGCCGATCTGCCGATACCGGCTTTGGCCTATAGCCCCGCTTCGACCGCCAGACGCACGGCGGAGGCGGAGGTGGTCAGCCCCAGTCGGTCCATCAGGATGCTGCGGTGCATCTTCACCGTCTTTTCGGAGAGGCCGAGCATGCCGGCGATCTGCTTGTTGAGAAAACCGTCGGCGACCAGCTTGAGCACCTGCCGTTGTCGCTCGGACAGCGCCTTGACCGCCTCCGCCGCGCGCACCCGGCGCGAGGTCGACGGGCCGGGCGCGGCATCGGCGAGTTCGACCTGCGAGCCGAGGAAATAGCTGAGCTCGCCTTCCTCGTCATACATCGGTGCGACCAGCACCGCGTTGCGGAATGGCGTGCCGTCGGCCTTGTAGTTGAGGATTTCGACCAGCACCGGCCGCCGCTCCCGCACCCCGTTGCGAATCGCCTCAGTCAGCCACGGCTCGGTGCCCGGGCCGGACAGGAAGCGGCAGTTGCGGCCGAGAATGTCGGACGCGCCATAGCCGGTCAGCGCCATGAAACTGTCGTTGCAGACGACGATCGGATTGTCCGGCAGACGCGGGTCGCTGACCACCGACGCGATCGGGCTGTCAGCCACCATCCGCGTCACTTGCGCCGGCAGGCGGTAATCGCCTGAACTGTAAACATGGGCTGTCACAATGAATAGTCTAACCCGAACTACGCCTTAACGCTATACCCCGCTGAGCGCCGACTGTGCCGCGCCGCTGCCCTTCCAGCGGAAATGCCATGGCTCATAGGTCACGCCCTGCGCATTGCCTTGCGGGAACGACATCTCGAAGCCGAAACGACCCGCATTTTCCGAGAGCCAGCGCCCCACGGCCGTCGTGGCAAAGCAGGCTTCGAGATTGCAACCCGGGTCCTTGCGACTACCGAAATCAATGGTGAAGCCGGTCGAATGTTCCGAATAGCCCGGCGGGGCCACCGAAAAGGCTTGCCCGGCAAAGCCGCGCGCGGCGATTCGCGCGCGGTTGCAGAAGATCGCCGCCTGCCGCTCGATCGAGCGATAGCAGCTGATGCCCATGATGTCGCCGCCCAGCCCGTCGGCCTCGGCCGCGTCGAGCAACTGCTTGAGCGCATCGGCCATGTCGCGGTGGATCTGCTGGCAGCCGCCAGAGCCGAAGCCGGACGGCACCCCGGTCAGCGATCCACCCGCCGGCTCGCCGAAGCGGCGGTGGCCGTAGAGGGTGGTGCCGGGTTCGGTGGAGAGATCGCCGCGGCACAGCTTGGCGGCGCGGGCCTCCTCGTTCGTCTCGTCGGGGGTCAGCTTGTCGCCCTCGGCCGGGCGAGGTGCGCCGGCCGGGGCCGCCGCGCGCTCCGGATTGTCGCCGCCGAACGGATCGGGCGCGGACAGATCGGCCCCGTCCTGCCAGTCGCGCGGATCGACCACGCGGCTGGGCGGCTGCGGCCCGCCGAACAGATGCCAGGCGGCCATGGCCAAGGCGCCGATGAGAGCTGCTCCGAGCAGCAGCAGGAAGACCTTACGCATGCCCTGCCTCTACCCGCTTTGCACGAGCGATGGAATCCCGCGCAGCCGGATCTGCCGAGGAATTGGGCAATACTGCCGCCGCGCACCTTCTGTCCCCCCGGTTGCGTGTCCCGGCTGCGCCACTTACATAGGGTGAACTCGGGCGGGCGTGCCCAGCGCCCCGCCCCACCACCTGCAAGGAGCCACCATGACCAGCTTCGACGACCGCGAACGCGCGTTCGAAAACAAGTTCGCCCGCGACGAGGAACTGCAGTTCCGCATCACCGCGCGCCGCAACAAGCTGGTCGGGCTGTGGGCCGCCGACAAGATGGGGCTGACCGCCGAGGAATCCGACAGCTACGGCAAGTCGGTAGTACAGGCCGATTTCGAGGAAGCGGGCGACGAGGATGTGATCCGCAAGCTGTTGGGCGACATGGTCGCCGCCGGTGTCGACATCGACGAAGCCGCGGTGCGCGCCGCGCTCGAGGAAAAGTCTGTCGAGGCGCGCCGCCAGTTCATCGAAGGCGTCTGATCCCGTCATGCCGATGGCCGCCGACGATATTGCCACGCTGATCCGCGCCGCCATCCCCGATGCCGAGGTGACGATCACCGATCTCGCCGGCGACGGGGACCATTATGCCGCGCACGTCGTCGCGGACAGCTTCCGTTCCATGAACCGCATCGCGCGCACCCGCGCCGTCTACGCCGCGCTCGGCGGCCGCATGGGCGGGGAATTGCACGCGCTGCAACTGACCACCGCCGTTCCCGACCAAGCCTAAGCCCCAAGGATCGACCCCGATGTCCGATACCAACGCCCGCATCGCCGAAATCGTCTCCACCAACCCGGTGGTGCTGTTCATGAAAGGCTCGCCGCTGTTCCCGCAGTGCGGCTTTTCCAGCCGCGCCGTCGCCATCCTCGACCGGATCGGCGTCGAATACAGCAGCGTCGACGTGCTGCAGGATCAGGAAATCCGCGCCGGCATCAAGGATTTCTCCGACTGGCCGACCATCCCCCAGCTTTATGTCAACGGCGAGTTCATCGGCGGATCGGACATCATGATGGAGATGTACGAGGCCGGCGAACTGCACGAACTGTTCGGCAAGCCCGCCGAGGCTTGAGGCCGACTGGCGCCATTTCACTCCGCAGTGCTGAGCTTGTCGAAGCACTACGGTTCAAACAAAACAGGACAGCCTCTAGCCGCCGCCGTCCTCTCCGGGGCTTCCCGCTCGCGCCCCGTCCATCCGCGCCAGCGGGTGGCGGCGGTTGACCAGCTCGACCAGTCGGCGGCTGTCGACATGGGTGTAGATTTCGGTGGTGGCGATGTCGGCATGGCCCAGCATCGTCTGCAGCGCCCGCAAGTCCGCGCCGCCTTCCAGCAGGTGCGTGGCAAAGGCATGGCGCAGCACATGCGGGCTGACGCGCGCCGGATCGATGCCCGCCGCGGCTGCGGCCTCGCGGATCAACTGGAACAGGCGGATGCGCGACATCGGCCGGTCCCCCACCGGAAAGGCCCAGCGCGATTCGGCGGGCACCATTGCCAGCCAGCCGGACAGCGCCTGCCGTGCCCGGTCGGACAGCGGCACCAGCCGTTCCTTGCCGCCCTTGCCCTGGATGATGAGATAGGGCCGCCCGGACGAAAAGGCGCGGCGCGGCAGCCCGGCCAGTTCGCTGGCCCTCAGCCCCGATCCGTAGAGCAGTTCGACCAGCGCCAGCAGCCGCCGGCCCGCCGCATCGCCACTCGCCGCCCGCGCCTCGACATGGGCGAACAGCACGGCGATGTCATCATGGCTCAGGATGCGCGGCAAGGGTCGCTGTAGCGAGGGCCGCGCCAGCCGCGCTGCGGGATCGTCGGGCCGCAGGCCTTCCTCCTCGCAGAAACGGTAGAAACCCTTCACCGCCGACAGCTTGCGCGCCAGGCTCGACGGCGCCAGCGTCTGCCACCCGGCGGCGAGCTGTGTGAGATTGTCGGTCGTGGCCCCGGCAAGGCCACCGGAATCGCGCAGCGTAGCGGCGGCCTGCAGCAGGTCGCGCCGGTAAGCGATTTGCGTGTTGCGCGCCGCGCCGCGCTCGGCCGCGAGCATCTCGATGAACCGATCGATCAGCCCCAGATCCGAATCGCTGGCGACCGGCGCGTCGCCCGGCGCTGGCATCAGGCGCGGGTCAGGGCTTCGGCTGCGATCATCCGCGCCTCTGCCCCCAACCCCACTTCGCGCAACGCCCGGGTGATGTGGTAGAGGTGATAGGGCGGCACGGTGCTCCAGTCGCGTCCCTGCAGCCCGGCTGCCACCAGCAGCGCCACCGTGCCCGGCTCGCCCCGCGCGGCGGCCATGCGGATGTTGCGCGTCCAGCGAGTCTCTGTCCCCAGCGCCAGCCCCTGATCGCGCGCGAGATCGGCGCCATCGTCGGCGCTGACGCGGCCGAGCCCGATCAGCGCGGCGGCCAGAAAGCGCGTGCGCAGGCTGCCGTCGCTCGGATCATCGCCGGCGAAATCGCCGACCGCGCCGGCATCGACACCGACCAGCGGACGCGGCGAGCCGACCGCGAGCAGGCCCCACGCCTGGCTGCCGACCCTGACATTGCTGGCCCAGGCCATGGCGTTGGTGTCGAGCCCGCCGGCGAACATCGCAGCCAGCATGTCGAACGCCTCGTCATCGGCCAGATCGACCGGGCCGATGCGCGCCGCCGCACGCGCGGCCAACACCCGGCCGGCATAGCCCTGCCCGTCGGCCGCGCCCATCGCCACGATCGAGGCGACCCGCACCGAAAGATCGCGCGCGGCGAAGGCCAGGCGCAGCTCGCGCGCCATGTCGGTGACATCCTCGCTCGCCCCGTCGCTGTCCGCTGCCCAACTCACCAGATCGACATAGCCGCGCGCCGAAAGCACGCCTTTTGCCGCCGCGGCCGGTGCCCAGGCCAGCCGCTGCTCGACGCCGATCATCGGCGTCTGCACCGCCCAATGGCGCAGTTCAGGCGTCGCCCGCTGCCAGTATTCCGTCGGAATCTCGACACCGGTGGCGGTAGCGAGACCGAAGCGCCACGGTGTCAGCGCCTCGACATCGTCCCACAGCACCGTTGCCGAGCGGCGGCTGTTGATGCCGGCACCGACCACCTTTTCAGCGAGCTTGATATCGATCGCCGGCAGCCGTCCGCGCCGCTGGCTGCGCTCGATGCCGGCACTGGCGGTGCCGGATTCGCCGACCATGGCGCTGCACATCGCTGCGGCCAGATCCCATTGTTCGTTGCCGCGCCCGGCCATCGCCGGGACATAGGGGCACAGCCCGCCCGGATCGGCATTTGCGATATAGACCGCCAAGGCCGCGTCGCGCATGCGCTCGCTCGCCTTGTCGACGTCGACCGACTGTACCAGCATGCGCGCGGCAACCGATTCGCCCTGCCGCAGCAGCAGCAGCGCACGCGCTGCGGCGAAATCCGCACCATTGATGTTGGGCGGGGTGTCGACGCCCGAGAGCAGCGCGCGGCGCAGCAGGATCGAGCCCCAGCGCGACACCAGCGGCTTGCGCGTGCCGTCGATCAGTGCGGTGAGATAGAGCCCGCGGCTGCCGAAGGCGTTGGCGGGCATCCCGCCGGTCTCAGGCGTCAGCGGCCCGATGCGGGTCAGCAGGCGGCGCGAACCGGGGGGCAGGTCATAGCGCGGCGGCAGCGCCGCTTCGTCCTCGGCAGCCGCACCATCCTCGGGCACCTCTGTCGCGTCGCCGTCGGCAAGCGGCACCGCGCCGGTGGCGGGCGACGGAGCCGGGCGCGCCGGACGGGCCGGGTCCGCGGTCGGCGCGGTGGGGCGCGGGGCAGGCGTCGGCGCCGGAGCGGGCGTGGGCGCCGGGCGCGCAGGCGGCTGGTCGAAGCCCGGCGGCAGCAGCGATTCCTGCCCGATCACCGGCAGCGCCACCAGCGCAGTCAGCAGCCCGCCTCCGATCCAGAGCGTCGATTTCCTGAGTGCCACGCGCCTCGCCCAATCCCTTTACCCTTGGCGTCCGGCCTGTCCGGCCGGTCCGCGCACCGCTTCCTTAGCGGCTAGGAGCCGTCGGGGGCAATGCCGCTCGCTGCACCCGGCGGGTCCGTGGCATTTACGCACCGGCAACAACCGTTATAGGCGGCGCATGGCTGCCACTTCCGCCCCCCTTGCCCCCCATCGCGACGGCAAGCCGATCGTGCTGGTCGGCATGATGGGATCGGGCAAGTCCAGCGTCGGGCGGCGGCTGGCGGCGCGGCTGCACCTGCCCTTTTACGATGCCGACGACGAGATCGAGAAAGCGGCGAAGATGAGCATCGCCGAAATCTTCGACCGCTATGGCGAACCCTATTTCCGCGATGGCGAACGGCGCGTGATCGCCCGCCTGCTCGATCAGCCGCGCTGCGTGGTCGCCACCGGCGGCGGCGCCTTTGCCCAGCCCGACACGCAGGCGATGATTCTCGATCGCGGCATCGCGGTGTGGCTCGATGTGCCCGTGCCGGTGCTGGTCGACCGGGTGGCGCGGCGCAACCACCGCCCGCTGCTGCGCGGCCGCAACCCCGCCGAGGTGCTGACCGAATTGCTGGCACGGCGGGCGCCCGATTATGCCAAGGCGCCGGTGCGGGTCCGTTCCGACGCGGCGCCGCACGGCCGCGCCGTCGATGCCATCATATCCGCCCTGAAGGAGCATGGCGCATGAGCCAGCCGACGATCGTTCCCGTGGAGCTGGACGCACGCCGCTATGACGTGACCATCGCCGACGGCGCGCTCGACGATGCCGCGCGCCACCTTGCCCCCTGGCTGCGCGGCCGCGCGGTCATCGTCACCGACAGCACGGTCGCTGCCACGCAACTGCCCCGCCTCACCGCTGCGCTGGAGGCCGGCGGCATCCCTGCATCGACCATCGTCGTGCCCGCAGGCGAAGGCAGCAAGAGCTGGGACGGCCTTGCCCGCCTCGTCGACGGGCTGCTCGGGGAAGGTGTCGAGCGCGGCGACCATATCCTCGCGCTCGGCGGCGGGGTGATCGGCGATCTTGCCGGTTTTGCCGCCGCCATCGTCAAGCGCGGCTGCGGCTTCGTGCAGATCCCGACGACGCTGTTGGCGCAAGTCGACAGCTCGGTCGGCGGCAAGACCGCGATCAACACCGCCGCCGGCAAGAATCTCGTCGGCGCCTTCCACCAGCCAGCCTTCGTCCTGATCGATCCGACCACGCTCGACACGCTGCCGGCGCGGCAACTGGCGGCGGGCTATGCCGAAGTGGTCAAATATGGGCTGATCGACGATGCCGGCTTCTTTGCCTGGTGCGAAGAGCATGGCGCCGCGCTGCTCGCCGGGGATGCCCCCGCGCGCCGCCACGCCATCGCCCGCAGCGTCGCCGCCAAGGCGGCCATCGTCGCCGATGACGAGCGCGAGACCAGCGGCCGCCGCGCGCTGCTGAATCTCGGTCACACCTTCGGCCACGCGCTGGAGGCCGAGGCCGGCTTTTCGGACCGGCTGCTGCATGGCGAGGCGGTGGCCGCCGGCATGGCGCTGGCACTGCGCTATTCGGTGCGGCGAGGCCTGTGCCCGGCCGGGGATGCAGCGCGCGTTGCCGCCCATCTCGACAGCGTGGGCCTGCCCGACGGGCTCGCTGCCGCCGGAATCGCCGCCGACGGCGCGACGCTGACCGCGCACATGGCGCATGACAAGAAGGCCAGCGGCGGCAAGGTGCCCTTCCTGCTCGCCCGCGGCATCGGCCAGACTTTCCTCGCCCGGGATATCGACCTCGCCGATGTCGCCGCCTTCCTTGACGGCGAGGCCCGCTGATGCCGAACGGCGTCGCCAAGGCCAATCTGCCGCAAAAGCTCTGCCCGGTGTGTCAGCGCCCCTTCACCTGGCGCAAGAAATGGGCGCGCGACTGGGCCAACGTCATCTACTGCTCGGACCGCTGCCGCCGCACGGGAAGCTGAGGGAAGCGCTGGGAGACCGCCCCTTCAGGGACGAATGGTGATCTCCGCTCCGACTATAACCGCGCCATAGAGCTGACGCATCTGGGCATTGGTCAGCGCAATGCAGCCATCAGTCCAATCATAGGCAAGCGCCGGGCCGGGCCAGAGGTTGGGCTGGCCGTGGATGAAGATGTCACCCCCTGCGGACCGCCCGCGCGCGGCCGCAAAGGCCCGGTCGGCGGCATTGGGATAGTCGATCTTGAGGCTCAGCACATAGCGGCTGCCGGGATTTTTGACGCTGATGCGATAGGTGCCTTCGGGGGTCCGCTCGTCGCCTTCGAACTGTTTGTGCCCGCGCGGGGCATCGCCCAGCCGAACGCCGGTGTAGCGCACGACTTCGCGCCCCGCGGCGAAGCCGATCAGCGTGCGCTCGCTCTTGTCGACCAGCAGGTGGTCGATCCGGGTCCCGGCGGGCAGCGGCGCGACCCATGGCTCGGCAGGCATCGCCAACCACAGGGTTGCGCCGCCCAGCGTCAGCGCCAGCATGGGCAACAACAGCAGCCAGCGCTTGCGGAACATTGCGTGCCGCTCAATCGCTGAACGGATCGCGGATCAATATGGTGTCGTCGCGCTCCGGGCTGGTCGAAACCAGCGCGATCGGGGTTTCGATCAGCTCCTGCACCCGCTGGACATACTTGATGGCCTGTGCCGGCAGGTCGGCATAGCTGCGCGCGCCAGCCGTGGTTTCCTGCCAGCCGGGCATTTCCTCGTAGATCGGCTCGACCTCGGCCTGATCGGCAGCGTGGCTGGGGAAATAATCCAGGATTTTTCCGCGCAGGCGATAGCCGGTGCAGATGCGGATCGTCTCGAACCCGTCGAGCACGTCGAGCTTGGTCAGCGCGATGCCGGTCACGCCGGAAATGGCGCAGGCCTGGCGCACCAGCACCGCGTCGAACCAGCCGCAGCGCCGCTTGCGCCCGGTGACGGTGCCGAATTCATGGCCGCGCTCGCCCAGCCGCTGGCCGGTCTCGTCCTCGAGCTCGGTCGGGAACGGGCCGGAGCCGACGCGGGTGGTATAGGCCTTGGCGATGCCGAGCACGAAGCCGATGGCGCCGGGGCCAAGCCCCGAACCGCTCGCCGCGGTGCCGGAGACGGTGTTGGAGCTGGTGACGAACGGATAGGTGCCATGGTCGATGTCGAGCAGCACGCCCTGCGCGCCTTCGAACAGGATCTTCGCGCCCGCCTTCTTCACCTTCTTCAGCCGCTTCCACACAGGCTGGGCGAATTGCAGCACCGAATCGGCGATTTCGGCGAGCTGCTCGACCAGCTCGGCGCGATCGATCGGCGGCTGGCCGAAGCCGGCGCGCAAGGCGTCATGATGCGCGCACAGCCGGTCGAGCTGCGGCCCCAGCGCGTCGAGGTGCGCAAGATCGCAGACGCGGATGGCGCGGCGGCCGACCTTGTCCTCATAGGCCGGGCCGATGCCGCGCCCGGTGGTGCCGATCTTGCCCGATCCCGCCGCATTCTCTCTGAGGCCGTCGAGGTCACGGTGGAAGGGCAGGATCAGCGGGCAATTGTCGGCAATCGCGAAATTCTCGGTGGTAATCTCCACCCCCTGTCCGCGCAGCTTGGCGATCTCGTCGCGCAGCGCCCAGGGATCGAGCACCACGCCATTGCCGATGATCGACAGCGTGCCGGTGACAATCCCCGACGGCAGCAGGCTCAGCTTGTAGGTCTGCGTGCCCACCACCAGCGTATGGCCGGCATTGTGCCCGCCCTGGAAGCGCACCACCGCATCGGCGCGGCTCGCCAGCCAGTCGACGATCTTGCCCTTGCCCTCGTCGCCCCATTGCGCGCCGATCACTGCTACATTGGCCATTGCGATTCCTGCTGTCCTTGAGCGCCCGCCGCGAAGGGCCGGGCCGCATGGCGCGTTACTGCCCGCAAGAGCATGCGTCTATGGCAAAGCATGCTGTTTGTTGGCCGGGCCACAGGAGAATGCGATGCGCCGTTTGATCATGCTGTCCCTCTGTGCCGCGCTGCTGGCGAGCGGGCTTGCGGCGGCGCAGGACCGGCAGCGCCTGCCCGCCGACTGCCGGCGCGAGGTGATGGCGCTGTGCCGCGGCGCAGGCGGGCGGGACGCAATCCGCGCCTGCGTGCGCAACCGCATCGCGGAGCTGTCCGAGGACTGCCGCGCCGCCATCGTCGAACGCGCCGTCTCCCGTCGCGGCGGGGAAGCGGCGCGGGGCGGCGAGCGGGCGCGCCCGGCGAGCGGCGGCAGCGAGCTTGCCTTCGGCAGCGACGCCCGCCAGCGGCTCGATTACTGGCCCGCCGCGCGCCCGGCCGACGGCGCCGCCCCGCCGCCGCTGGTCCTGTTCATCCACGGCGGCGGCTGGTCGATCGGCGACAAGCGGCAGGGGGCCGGGGACAAGCCGGCCTATTACACCGGCCTCGGCTATGCTTTTGCCTCGACCAACTATCGCCTCGTCCCCGATGTCACCCCGGCCGACCAGGCCGCCGACATTGCCGCCGCCATCGCCATGCTGCGGCGCGATGCCGCGCAGCTCGGCCTTGATCCCGACCGCATCATAGTGATGGGACACAGCGCCGGCGCGCATCTCGCCGCGCTGGTCGCTACCGACGAACGCTATCTGGCAGCCGCCGGGGTGCCGATGCAGGCAATTGCCGGTGTCGTCCTGCTCGACGGCGCTGGCTATGACGTGCCGCGACAAATGGCAGGCGCGCGCCTGCTCACCGAGCGCCTCTACCGCCCTGCCTTCTCAGACGATCCGGCACGCCAGCGCGCGCTTTCCCCGATCACCCACACCGGCGGCAGCGATGCCCGCCGCTGGCTGATCCTGCACGTCGCCGAACGCGCCGACTCCGCCGACCAGTCACGCCGCCTTGCCGAAGCGCTGCGCAGCGGCGGCGCCGCCGTAGAGCTGCGCGGCATCGCCGGCGCCAGCCACATGTCCGTCAACCGCGACGCGGGCCGCGCGGGAACGACAGAGGGCGAGGCAATCGCGGGGTTTCTGAGGGGGGCCGAGTAGCGCCGAGGCCCCAGGCGGTCCTGTCTGGTCGCACCGCAAACCGGTCGGGCCGGTCCCTAGCCGCCCAGACGGGCCGGGCCGGTGGCGGTGAGATGGTGCGAGCAGCCGAGCGTTTGCGCGTCGTCGGCCGCATCCAGCGCTGCCACCGTCACCCAGCCGTCGGCGCGCAGCGCGGCGGCGGCGGCGCGATCATGGCCCTGCGGCAGGAACAGGCGCGGCTCGCGCTCACCCCGCCCCAGCCCGCCGCCGATCAGCGGGTCGGGGTAGAGCGAGAAGCCGACGGCAGGCTCCGACCGCCCGTCGCCATGGACAATGCTGTAGCTGCCGCCGCGGCCGACGGTGACGGCGTGCCCGGCGACAAAAATCGAGAAACCGATCCAGCTCTGATATTCGAAGCCGTGCCGTTCGGACGGATCGAGCGTCACCGTCGCATGCGGGGCGAGGCTGGCGGCGATGGTCTTCAATGCGGCGATGCGGCTGGCGAGCGCCCCGCCGGCGTCGATCGCCTGCAGCCGCGCCACCGCGGCATCGAACGGGCCGGTGGCGGCGAGCAGCGGCAGATAGGCGTCCGCCCCCAGCGCGGCGAGCGCACCGGCGTCCTTGGAATCGAGCTCGGCCTTGACCGCGGGGATGGTCTCCGCCGGCAGCGGAAAGGCGCTGGCGGCGAGCGTGTCGACGAGATCGGGCAGCGTCAGATCGACGGTGATGCCGGTGACGCCGGCCGCGGCGAGCGCCTCGACCGCGAGCGTGGCGACTTCGCTGACCGCAGCGACGCTGTCGCTGCCGATCAGCTCGGCACCGACCTGGGTCATCTCGCGATCGGGCCACAGGCTCGACGCGGTCAGCTTGACCACCTGGCCGGCGTAGGACAGGCGCAGCGGGCGTGGCTGACCGGCCAGCCGCGAGGTGGCGATGCGGCCGATCTGGCGAGTGATGTCCGGCCGGATGGCGAGCGTGCGGCGCGAGACCGGATCGGTAAAGCGCAGCAGATCCCTGGCCGCCGTGTCTCGCGCATTGCCGGCCAGCGTCTCGCGAAACTCGGCAATCGGCGGTGCGACGCGCGCATAGCCATGGCTGCGCAGCACATCGACCATCGCACGGCACACATCGCTGGCCGCTTCGGCCTCGGGCGGCAGGCGATCACGCAGACCTTCGGGGAGGAGCTGGGGAGGCATTTTACTCCCTCTCCCCTCCGGGGAGAGGGTTGGGGAGAGGGGCAGGGTTGAGCGCGCGACCGATCATTTCAAGCACACCTTCTAAGTTGGTCAGAACATCGCGATTAGTGAAGCGGATGACCTTATAGCCTTCATTCTCGATCAACCCCGTCCGCCGCTCGTCATAGGCCAACTGCGTTCCATGACTGTCGCCGTCAAGTTCGATCACCAGCTTGGCCTCACGCGCTGCAAAATCGGCAATGTAAGGGCCGACCAGCACTTGGCGGGAGAATTTGACACCATGGAAGCGTCTGGCACGCAGATAGTGCCAGAGCTTTGCCTCCGGCGGAGTCATCTCGCTGCGCATCGCCCGGGCATTGGCGAGTTGAACGGGGTCTTTGCGTGGCAATGCTGCTCCCATCCCTGCTTTGCTTGATGACTGCCCCTCTCCCTAACCCTCTCCCCGGAGGGGAGAGGGAACAGGCGGCGCCCTCTCCCCTCCGGGGAGAGGGGCCTTAGACGATCAGAACCGCAGCGCCTTGACCTTCTTCACGCCTTCGATGCGGCACACCGCCCACAGCACCGGCTCGGGCACCGCACCGTCGACCGAGAGCAGCAGCACCGCCTCGCTGCCCGCTTCGCGGCGGCCGAGGTGGAAGGTGCCGATGTTGACGCCCGCTTCGCCCAGCGTCGAGCCAAGGCGGCCGATGAAGCCGGGTGCGTCGACATTGACCACGAACAGCATGTCGCCCGACAGATCGGCTTCGACCTTGATGCCGTAGATTTCGACGAGGCGCGGCTCGCTCTTGCCGAAGATGGTGCCAGCGACCGAGCGGGCACCGTCGGCCGTGGTGACGGTGACGCGCAGCAGCGTCGCATAATCGCCCTCGCGGTCATGGCGCACCTCGCGCACGTCGAGCCCGCGTTCCTTGGCGAGATAGGGCGCGTTGACCATGTTGACGGTGTCCGAATAGACACCCATCAGCCCGGCCAGCACCGCCGCGACGATCGGCTTGGGGTTGAGCTGCGCAGCGGCACCCTCGGTCTCGATGGCGACGCCGGTGATCGCTTCGCCCTCGAGCTGGCCGACCAGTGCCCCCAGTTTTTCCGCGAGCGCCATGTAGGGCTTCAGCTTGGGGGCTTCCTCCGCCGACAGGCTGGGCACGTTGAGCGCGTTGGTGATACCACCATTGACCAGATAATCGGCCATCTGCTCGGCCACCTGAATGGCGACATTGACCTGCGCCTCGCTGGTCGACGCGCCGAGATGCGGCGTGCAGATGAAATTGGGGGTGCCGAACAGCGGATGGTCGGGCGCGGGCGGCTCGACCGCGAACACGTCGAGCGCCGCGCCGGCAACATGGCCGCTGTCGAGCGCTGCCTTGAGCGCCGCCTCGTCGATCAGGCCGCCGCGCGCGCAGTTGATGATGCGCACGCCCGGCTTGGTCTTGGCGAGATTTTCCGCCGACAGGATGTTGCGAGTCTGGTCGGTCAGCGGCGTGTGCAGCGTGATGAAATCGGCGCGCGCCAGCAGCGTGTCGAGATCGACCTTCTCGATGCCCAGCGCCACGGCGCGGTCGGCAGAGAGGAAGGGATCGAAGGCAGCGACCTTCATCTTCAGGCCCAGTGCGCGGTCGGCGACGATCGAGCCGATGTTGCCTGCGCCGATCAGGCCCAGCGTCTTGCCGGTCAGCTCGACGCCCATGAAGTCGTTCTTCGGCCATTTGCCGTCCTGCGTCCGGGCGTTGGCTTCGGGCAACTGGCGGGCCAGCGCGAACATCAGCGCGATGGCATGTTCGGCAGTGGTGATGCTGTTGCCGAACGGCGTGTTCATCACCACCACGCCCTGCGCCGAGGCGGCGGGGATATCGACATTGTCGACACCGATGCCGGCGCGGCCGATGACCTTGAGGTTGGTCGCGGCGGCAATCACCTCCTTGGTCGCCTTGGTCGCCGAGCGGATGGCGAGCCCGTCATAATCGCCGATGATGGCGATCAGCTCGTCCTTGGTCTTGCCGGTGATTTCATCGACCTGGACGCCGCGCTCGCGGAACACCTGGGCAGCGCGCGGATCCATCTTGTCGGAGATGAGGACTTTGGGTTGGGTCATGTTTTGTCTCCCTCTCCCCTTCAGGGGAGAGGGCCGGGGAGAGGGGCAGTGTCTCGCTCCGGCCCGTGAATGATGGGTTTGTATAAGGACTGCCCCTCTCCCTAACCCTCGCCCCTGAAGGGGAGAGGGGACTGGATGGTCAGCTCTTCAAACTGGCATAAGCCCAGTCGAGCCACGGCCCGAGCGCCTCGATGTCCGCGGTATCGACCGTCGCACCGCACCAGATGCGCAGGCCCGGCGGGGCATCGCGATAGCCCGCAATGTCATAGGCCGCGCCTTCCTTTTCGAGCGCGCCGGCAAAGGCCTTGATGAAGGCTTCGTCCGCGCCCTCGACGGTCAGGCAGACCGAGGTACGGCTGCGGGTCGCCGGATCGGCGGCGAGGTGGCCGAGCCATGAGCGATCCGCTACGATCGCATCGAGCGCTGCGGCATTGGCGTCGGAACGCGCCTTGAGCCCGGAAAGGCCGCCCAGCGACTTCGCCCATTCGAGCGCGAAGATCACGTCTTCCACCGCCAGCATCGACGGCGTGTTGATCGTCTCGCCCTTGAACACGCCTTCGCTGAGCTTGCCCTTGGAGGTCAGGCGGAACACCTTCGGCAGCGGCCATTCCGGCGTGTAGCTTTCCAGCCGCTCGACCGCGCGCGGCCCAAGGATCAGCACGCCATGCGCGCCCTCGCCGCCCAGCACCTTCTGCCAGGAGAAGGTGGTGACATCGAGCTTGTCCCAAGGCAGATCATAAGCGAAAACCGCGCTGGTCGCGTCGGCGAAGCTCAGGCCCTGACGATCGTCGGCAATCCAGTCGCCGTCGGGCACGCGCACGCCGGAGGTGGTGCCGTTCCAGGTGAACAGGACATCATTGGTCCAGTCGACGGCGGAAAGATCGGGCAGCTGGCCATAGTCGGCGCGCAGCACGGTGGGGTCGAGCTTCAGTTGCTTGACCGCGTCGGTCACCCAGCCCTCGCCGAAGCTTTCCCACGCCAGCGTGGTGACCGGCCGCGCGCCGAGCATGGTCCACATCGCCATTTCGAAGGCGCCGGTATCGGACCCGGGGACGATGCCGATGCGGTGCGTATCGGGCACCTGCAGCACCTCGCGCATCAGATCGATGCTGTAGCCGAGACGCGACTTGCCGATCTTGGCACGATGCGAACGGCCAAGCGATTCGGTGGACAGTTTGTCTGGGGCCCAGCCCGGCGGCTTGGCGCAGGGACCGGAAGAAAAGAAAGGACGCGCGGGTTTGCGCGTCGGCATCGGGTTCGTCACAATATTCTCTCCTTGCAGAGAGCTCGCGCACCGTTGGGGGAGCGTGGCCCGGCGACGGCCCTAGAGATATTCATCCGCCAGTCAAGCGAATGTCCGCAGCAACAGAAAAACGGGGAGCACAATATGCGGAATTTCCATCGGTTCGCTCTGAGCGTTGCGGCGGCCACGGCGCTGACAGGCTGTGCCGGTATCGTGCGTGACCGCATCTATCGGCCGTCGGACGTGGCGGCCGCTCCCGCATGGCAGGAACGTGCGCCGCTGGCCGTCAGCGTCCGCACCAGCGATGGCATCGAGCTCAGCGGACTGTTGTGGGAGCCGGTGGCCCCGCAGCGCGACATCATCGTCTATTTCCACGGCAATGGTGGCAGCCTGTATCGTGACGCAGTGCGCGCCGAACCGCTGGCCGCTGGCGGGCGCGGCGTATTGATGACCAGCTATCGGGGCTTTTCAGGCAACCCGGGCCGCCCCAGCGAGGCCGGCCTTGCCCGCGATGCACAGGCGTTCACGGATTTCGCGCGCAGCCGACTGCCTGCTGGCGGCCACCTTTACCTGTTCGGCCATTCGCTTGGCGGCGCGGTGGCGCTGACCGAGGCCGAGCGCAGACCGGTCGATGGTATCGCAACGCTCGGTGCGTTCACCCGGCTCGCCGATGCCGCGCCGCCCGTCGTGCGGGGCATCCTCCCCGACCGCTACGACAATCTTGCCCGTATTGCCCGGCCGGGACCGCCGGTTACTCTTTTCCACGGCACCGCCGATGCCATCATCCCCTATGCGCATGGCGAACGGCTGGCAGCGGCTGGCGGGGCGCGCGCCAGGCTGGTGCCGCTCGACGGCGGCGGACATCATGTCGATATGGCGCGGCTGGCACCGCTGGTGTGGCGTTCGCTCGCGCAAGCGCCCGCTGATCGCCCCAACCGTTAACGCGGTTTTTACCATGTCGGGCGTACCTCTGGCGCCATGTTCCGCCTCGCCGCCCCGCTCGCCGCCGCCCTCGCGCTCAGCGCCTGCCTCGGCGCGCCGGAGCGTCGCGGGGAAGCCCCGCCATCGACCAGCCGTCCCTCCGTCTCGCGCCCGGTGCTCGCCGCACCATCGCCCGAAACGCAGAGCTGCTTTGCCGACCTGCAGCGCGCCGACGTGCGTTTCACCCCGCTGCCCGATCAGGATTTCGGCGGCGGCTGCATCACCCGCGGCACGCTCGCGCTCAACGATATCGGCACGCCGACCACCAATCTCGGGCCCATGACCTGCCCGCTGGCGCGCAATTTCGTCGCCTGGGTGCGCCACGCCGTCCGCCCTGCCGCGCGGCAGGTCTATGGGCAGGATGTGGTGCGCATCGAAACCTTCGGCACCTACAATTGCCGCAACGTCAATGGCGCGGCGAGCGGCCGACTCTCCCAGCACGCCTATGCCAATGCCATCGACATTTCCGCCTTCATACTCGCCGACGGGCGGCGGCTGACCGTGCTCGGCGGCTGGAATGGCGACGATGACGCCAAGCAATTCCTGCGCCTGATCCGCGGCTCCGCCTGCCGCCGCTTCGGCACCGTGCTCAGCCCCGATTACAACAGCCTGCACGCCAACCACTTCCACTTCGACATGAGCGGACAGAATTACTGCCGGTGAATAATCCCCTCTCCCGCTTGCGGGAGAGGGACAGGTCGCGCAGCGACCAAGGTGAGGGTGTGTATGCAGCGCATCGCTCTATAACACACCCTCACCCTCGCCGCCTTCGGCGTCTTTCCCTCTCCCGTAAACGGGAGAGAGGTGAGGGATTCTTGGCACCGTAACCCAAAACCGCTAGACCTGCGCCAATGACCGATACCAAACCCAATGGCTCGCGCTTCCATAAAGCGCGCGAAGACGCCCGTTTTGCCACGCAGAACCTCTCCACCCCCCAGACCGACAGCCCGGCCTACCGCCTCGCCTTCCAGGACACCGAATTCCTGCTGCGCGAGGATCTGCGCCCGGTGCGCTTCCAGCTCGAACTGCTGAAGCCCGAACTGCTGCTCGACGAAGCGCAGATCGCCTCGATGCTGGTGGTTTATGGCTCGGCGCGCATTCCCAGCCCCGATCATGCGCAAACGCTGCTCGACGCCGCCAAGACCCCCGAAGAACAACGCATCGCCGAAAATCTTGCCGCCAAGGCACCCTATTATACCGAGGCAATGCGGCTCGCCGCGCGCGCCAGCGCGGTGCCGCGCGATGCGGCCGGCAAGCGCCATTTCGTCGTCTGCTCGGGCGGCGGCCCCTCGATCATGGAAGCCGCCAACCGCGGTGCGCATGAATGCGGCGAAACGTCGGTCGGGCTCAACATCGTGCTGCCGCACGAGCAGGCGCCCAACATCTATGTGACGCCGGAGCTCAGTTTCCAGTTCCATTACTTCGCGCTCAGGAAGATGCATTTCCTGCTGCGCGCCCGCGCCGTCTGCGTTTTCCCCGGCGGCTTCGGCACCTTCGACGAGACCTTCGAGCTGCTCACCCTGATCCAGACCGGCAAGATGAAGGCGATGCCGATCCTGCTGTTCGGCAAGAGCTTCTGGAACCGCGTCGTCGATTTCGACGCGCTGGCCGACGAGGGCGTGATCAGCCGCCGCGACCTGGACCTGTTCCACTTCGTCGAAACCGCCGAAGAGGCCTGGGCGCACATCGTCGATTTCTGGAAGGACGACCCGCTCGGCGCGCTCGCCGCTGCCGAGCCGACCCACGACTGCGGGCGGTTCTGAGGCGGCGGCTGCCGCGCGTTCTACCCGACCCGCTCAGAAATCCGGCAGCCGCTGCGCCGCGAAACCCCAGCCAACCAGCGCCTTGTTCCGGGCGCGGTCGAGCAGCGCCTGGCTGTCGGCGATGGTCCAGCGGGCGGCGGTATCGATGCCGTCGAGCTCGTCCCAACCGACCGGCACCGCGACCGGCACGGTGGAGCGGGCGCGCGCCGAATAGGGCAGCACGGCGGTGCTGCCGCGCTGGTTGCGCAGCCAGTCGATGAAGATCCTGCCTTTGCGCTTGGCCTTGCTCATCGTTGCGACAAAGCGGTCGGGCTCGGCGACGCTCAGCGCCTCGGCAAAGCGCCGGGCAAAATCCTTGTGCACGACCCACTCGTGCCCCGCGGTCAGCGGCACGACCACATGCACCCCCTTGCCACCCGAGAGCATCGCAAAGCTGACCAGCCCTATGTCCGACAGCCGGTCGGCGATGTCGCGCGCGGCGCGCTTGACCTCGGCAAAGCCCAGCCCTTCGTCGGGGTCGAGATCGAAGATCATCCGGTCGGGCCGTTCCACCGCATCGCTGCGGCTGCCCCAGCCGTGGAATTCGATGGTGCCCATCTGCACGCAGGCGAGCAGCCCCTCGACATTCTCGACGAACAGATAATCTTCCGCGCCGCCATCCTTCTCTCGGATCGCGACATGATCGACATGGTCGCCGAACGCCCCCGAATCATGCTTCTGGAAAAAGCATTGCTTGGCGCGCCCCTGCGGACAGCGCACCAGGCTGATCGGGCGACGCGCGGCAAAGGGCAGCATCAGCGGCGCAATCGCGGCATAATAGTCGGCAAGCTCGCCCTTGGTGCGGCCGCTATCGGGGTCGATCACCCGGTCGCGACTGCTGATCGCGACCGTCGCGGCGGCAGCGGGCGCTGGCTGCGGCTGCTCGGGCGTCACCGCCTTTGCCGGCTTGTCGCTGCGCAGGCCCAGAAAGCTGCCGTGCCGCACCCGCCCGTCTGCCGTGAATTCAGCGAAGGCGACCTCCGCCACCAGCCTGGGCTTGACCCAGCGGGCACCCCGGCTCTCGGCCCGCGGCACATCGACCGGCGCGGTGCCGGTGGCCAGTTTTTCCAGCTTCGCCGCCAGTTCGGCCAGCGTATCGCCGTCGAACCCGGTGCCGACCTTGCCCTTGTAGACGAGGCTGCCGTCCTCATGCTGGGCGAGCAGCAGTGAAGCGAAGGGCCGGTTCGCCGCGCTGCTCCTGCTGGCACCGACGATGACGAATTCCTGCCGCCGTGTGCATTTGACCTTGACCCAGCTCTGCGTGCGTTTGCCGCGATAGGGGGCGTCGATGCGTTTGGAGATGATCCCTTCCTGCCCGGCACGGCACATCGCATCGAACAGCTTTTCGCCCGCGCCGATGACATGATCGGCCACATGGATCGGCGGTGGGGCATCCCCCAGCAGGGCCGCCAGCCGTTCCTTGCGTTCGATGGTGCTGAGCCCGGTCAGATCCTCACCGTCGAGGCTGAGCAGGTCGAAGGCGTGGAACGCCAGCGGATTGGCCTCGTCCTCTGCGCCATGGCCGCGCTTGAGCGCGGCCTGCAGTGCGGAAAAATCCGGATTGCCATCCTGCCCCGCCGCCACGATTTCCCCGTCGATCAACGCCGGCGGCAGGTCGAGTGCGCCGAGGCTGCGCACCAGCGCCGGGAATTTGTCGGTCCAGTCGAGCCCGTTGCGGGTATGGACCGTCACCTTGTCCGCGCCGACCGAGACCAGCGCGCGATAGCCATCGAACTTGATCTCGTGCAGCCATGCGTTGCCCGTCGGCACCGCGTCGACCAGCGTCGCCAGTTGCACGGGCTGGAAGGCGGGCGGTTTGTCGCCACGCTTGCGCGGCTTGGATTCCTTGCGGTTGTGGCGGCCGGACCTCGCCATGACATCGGCAAAATCGTCCCCCGTCTTGCCCGACAGGCTGACCGATCCTTTGGTGTCGGCGGCAATTTCCGCCATCGTCCGGCCGGTCAGCACGCTGGTCAGCGCGCGGTCCACCAGCACATCGCCGCTCTGGGCATGCGCGTCGGCCAGCTTGCGCAGCAGCCAGTTCTCGCGTTTCTCGCCCGCACGCGGTTTCAGCCGGATCAGCAGCCACTCACCCTTCATCCGCTCGCCATCAAGCGTGAAATGGAGGTGCCCCTTGTCGATATCCTTGACGCTCTTGCCGTCGACCGGCGCCCAGGTGCCGCGATCCCACAGCATCACCGTGCCGCCGCCATATTCGCCCTTGGCAATGATGCCTTCGAAATCGGCGTAGGACAGCGGATGATCCTCGGTGCGCACCGCCAGCCGCTTGTCGCCGGGATCGGGGCTCGGCCCGCGCGTCACCGCCCAGCTTTTCAGCACGCCATCGACTTCCAGCCGGAAATCCCAGTGCAGCCGGGTGGCGTCGTGCTTCTGGACGATGAAACGGTTGCCGCCCGGGCTCGATTCGCGTTTGCCCCTGGGTTCGGTCGTGCGCCGGAAATCGCGTTTGGCATTATAGCTTGCCAGCGAATCGGTGCGCGCCATCGCGTCAGGCCCGCTTGCGCGTTGAGGGTTTTGCCGCGGCCTTCTTTGTCGGCGCTTTGCTCTTTGCCGCAGTGCCGCCACCCTCGCCGACCGATTTCTTGAGCGCGGCCATCAGGTCGATGATATTGCCGCCGCCGCGCGCCGGACCGTCGTCGGCATCCTCCAGCACCAGCTTGCCCTTGGCCTTGGCCTTCTTCTCCACCAGCCGCTTGACGCCCTCGATATAGCGGTCGTGAAACGCCTCGGGTTTGAACGGGCCGGTCTTCTTGTCGATCAGCGTGGTCGCAAGGTCGAGCAGGTCGGCATCGGGCTTGGTATCGGGAATGTCGCGGAAATAGCCCTGCGCCTTCTGCACCTCGTCGGCGTAGCGCAGCAGCTCCATCACCAGCCCGCGCCCGCACGGCTTGATCGAGACGAGCTGCTCGCGCCCGCGCACCGAAAGCTGGCCGACGCCGACCTTCTTCGCGGCCCGCAGCGCCTCGCGCAGCACGACATAGGCTTCCTCGGCCAGATCGTCGGCGGGAACGACGAAATAGGGCTTCTCGTAATAGAGGACATCGATGTCCTCCGCGGCGACGAACTGGACGAGCTCGAGCGTCTTGCGGCTCTCGATCTTGACCGCCTCGATCTCCTTGTCCTCCAGCAGGACATAATTGCCCTTGGAAATCTCGTAGCCCTTGACGATGTCGTCGCTGTCGACCGGCCCTACCCCGGCGGCGGTCTTCTCATATTTGATCGGCTTGCCGCTGGGTTCGTGGATCTGCCTGAAGGCGATGGCCGCACCCGATCTGGTCGCCGCGTAGATTTCGACGGGTATCGACACCAGCGCCAGTCGCAACTGGCCTTTCCAATAAGCGCGTGCCGGCATCGGCAGGACTCCTCGACCCCCTCAATCCGGCATGGGCAGGCAAGTTCCGTGACGTACCCGATGGCCGTGCAATCGCGCGTCGGACCGGCGCCACGGGCTGCCGCACTTTACCACTAACCTGGGTTACCCGCAGGGAACCCGGCCGGACGCTCATCACTTGAACAGCCCGAAGGAGTTGTTCTGCGATGGCTGACAAGAATGCAATCCAGTTACTCGCCGCAGACCACCGCGCGGTGGAGGAGCTGTTCGAAAAATTCGAATCGGCCCGGTCCTCGGCCCAGAAAAACAAGATCGTCCGCCAGATTTGCGACGAACTCACCGTGCACGCGATGATCGAGGAGGAGATTTTCTATCCCGCCGTCGCCGATGCCGTCGAAGAGGATCTGCTCAAGGAAGCCTATGTCGAGCATGACGGCGCCAAGCGGATCATTCTCGATCTGCTGAACGGGGAGCCGTCCGACACCTTCTACGATGCGAAGGTGACGGTGCTCAAGGAGATGATCGAGCATCATGTCCGCGAAGAAGAACGCCAGCGCGACAGCATGTTCGCGCAGGTCCGCAAGGACGATGTCGATCTCGATGCGCTGGGCGAAAGCCTGCTGGCGCGCAAGACCGAGCTGATGGCGATGGCAGCGGCGGGCACCCTGCCGCCTCCCAAGATGCTGACAGCGCCGACTTAGCAAGCCGCGTCAGACCTCGATCCCTCCCTGCATTTCCGCTTGCCCGTTTCGCGCGGGCCGTCTTTCCGAAAGCTCCCCCATGACCTTCGATTCTGCCGACGGCGCGCCAGTCGCCGATCAAACCGCCGCGCCCTCTAGCGACGCGGGACGCAAGCCCGTGCTGCTTTGCCTGTCGCACCTGCGCTGGCAGTTCGTGCTGCAGCGCCCGCAGCATCTGATGACACGCTTTGCGGAGCGCTACACCGTGATCTTTTGGGAAGAGGCGACCGAGCAGCCCGGCGCGCCGATGCTCGATGTGGTCCATGACAGCAGCGGCGTCATCGTTGCGACCCCGCGCCTGCCGCACGGACTCGACGCGGCGGATCGGCAGCGGCTGACCGCCGGTATGCTCGAGGAGATGATCGCCGACCGTGGCGGCGAGGTCGCGGTACGCTGGTTCTACACACCGATGATGCTGCCGCTGGCGCGCGGCATCGCCTCGGCGGTCACCGTGTTCGATTGCATGGACGAGCTGTCCGCCTTCCGCTTCGCCCCCGCCGAACTGCCCGCGCTCGAGGCCGAGCTGCTCAAGCTCGCCGATGTCGTCTTCACCGGCGGCTACAGCCTCTATGAAGCCAAGCGCGCCCAGCACGACAATATCCACCCCTTCCCGTCGAGCGTCGACCGCGCCCATTTCGAGCGTGCCCGCAGCGTCGCACGCGCCGATGGTCCGCCGCTGTTCGGCTTCTATGGCGTTATCGACGAGCGGCTCGACCTCGATCTGGTCGCAGCGCTCGCCGATGCGCGCCCCGACTATCGCTTCGAATTCATCGGCCCGGTGGTCAAGATCGACCCCGCCGACCTGCCCCGGCGCGCCAATATCGCCTACCCCGGCGGCCAGGCCTATGCCGATCTTCCGCTGTCCCTGGGTCGCTGGGATGTCGCGCTGATGCCGTTCGCGCTCAACGACTCGACCCGCTTCATCTCGCCGACCAAGACGCCGGAATATCTCGCAGGCGGCAAGCCGGTGGTGTCGACCGCGATCGTCGATGTTGAACGGCATTATGGCGATCTCAACGGCGTCGAGATCGCCGGCGGCGTGCAGGCTTTTGCCGAAGCGTGCGACCGCGCACTCGCCCTGTCGCGCACGCCGCAAAGCTGGCTGCCCGCCGTCGACCGTGCGCTGGTGTCGCTGTCATGGGACATCACCCAGTCGGCGATGCAGAAGCATATCGACACCGTCGCCGCCCGCAAGGCGCGCCAGCCCGCGCGCCATTATGACGTGCTGATCGTCGGCGCCGGTTTTGCCGGGGCGGTGATGGCCGAACGGCTCGCCAGCCAGGCGGGCAAGCGCGTGCTGCTGATCGACAAGCGCGATCACATCGGCGGCAATGCCTATGACGAGCGCGACGCCGCCGGCAATCTGATCCACCGCTACGGCCCGCATATCTTCCACACCAACAGCGCCGACATCGTCGACTATCTGTCGCAGTTCACCGACTGGCGGCCCTATGAGCATCGGGTGCTGGGCAAGGTGCGCGGACAGTTGTTGCCGATCCCCATCAACCGCACCACCATCAACAGCCTCTACGGCCTGTCGCTCGACAGCGACGATGCGGTCGAAGCCTTTTTCGCCAGCCGTGCCGAACCGGTCGACGAGGTGCGCACATCGGAGGATGTCGTGGTCGGCCGCGTCGGGCGGGAACTCTACGAACTCTTCTTCCGCGGCTACACCCGCAAGCAATGGGCGCTCGACCCCAGCGAGCTCGACAAGTCGGTGACGGCACGCGTGCCGACCCGCAGCAACACCGACGACCGCTATTTCACCGACACATTCCAGGCGATGCCGGCCGCGGGCTATACCGCCATGTTCGAAAACATGCTGGCCTCGCCGCTGATCGACGTGCGCACCGGCACCGATTACGGCGACCTTGCCGGCGTCACCTGGGACCGGATGGTGTGGACCGGCCCGGTCGACGAATATTTCGACCACCGGTTCGGCAAGCTGCCCTACCGCTCGCTGCGCTTCGAGCATGAGATTGTCGATACGCCCGGCTACCAGCCGGTCGGCACGGTCAATTATCCGTCGGAGGATGTGCCCTACACCCGCATCAGCGAGTTCCGCCACATGACCGGCGATGCCAATGCGCAGACCAGCATCGTGCGCGAATATCCGATGGCGGAAGGCGACCCCTATTACCCCATTCCGCGCCCCGAAACGCAGGCGCTCTACAAGCGCTACGAGGCGCTGGCGCGCGCGAGCGACACCATCTTCGTCGGCCGCCTCGCCACCTACCGCTATTACAATATGGACCAGATCGTCGGGCAGGCGCTTGCCGCCTTCCGCCGTGTGGAGCTCGACCGGCCGATCCGGCTCAGCGTGGCCGCCGCATGACCCTGACGGGCGAAACCTTGGCGCGCGAAAGCGCCGATGGCGCCACCGCCGCCGACTGGTTCGACAGCCCGGTGATGGCCGGTTTCGAATGCACCAGTTACCGGCGGCGCGACGGCATCCGGCTCGACGTCCAGGCCGCGACACGCCACCACCGCCGCGCGCTCGAGGATTACCGGCTGGTCCGCCGTCACGGCATGGCCTCGGTGCGCGACGGGCTGGTGTGGCACCGGATCGAACACGTCCCCGGCTGCCATGACTGGGACGATTTCGACCGGATGGTCGACGCCGCCCAAGCCGCCGGAGTCCGCGTGATGTGGGATCTGCTGCACTTCGGCTGGCCCGACTGGACGCACCCGCTGCAGCGCGGCTTCGTCGAGCGCTTCGCCGAGCTCGCCGCGCGCGCCGCCGAACGGATGGGGCCGGACGCGGCGGTGGTGCCGATCAACGAGATCAGCTTTCTCGCCTGGGCGGCCGGCGACGAAGGCTTCATGCACCCCTGCATGAAGGGGCAGGGCGACGAGATGAAGCGCGGCCTGTGCGCCGCCTTCATCGCCGCCGCCAGGGCGGTCCGCAGCGCGGCGCCTGCCATGCCGATCATGACCGCCGAACCGCTGATCGCCGTCATTCCGGAGCAGGAGGAGCATGCCGCGGGTGCCGCCGAGGCGCATGAGGCCCAGTTCCAGGCGCTCGACATCATTCTCGGCCGCGCCGCCCCCTATCTCGGCGGGGACGAGGCGCTGGTCGATGTCGTCGGCGTCAATCATTATCCGCACAGCCAGTGGATGCACCCCTCGCGCACCCTGCCCGATCAGCCGCACGCGCTCGCCCCGCTGCTGGTCGCCGCGCAGCAGCGCTACGCAAGGCCGCTGTTTCTGGCCGAAACGGGGTGCGAGGGTGCGGGCCGGGCCGACTGGTTCTTCCATGTCGCCGCGCAGGTGGAGCAGGCCAATGCCGCCGGGGCGGATGTGCGGGCGCTGTGCCTCTATCCGATCCTCAACCATCTGGGCTGGGAAGACGATCGCTACTGCCCCAACGGCCTGTTCTGCGGCGTCGGCAGCGAACGGACACTGCACGCGCCGCTCGCTGCTGCGCTGCGCCGCTGGGCCGATGGAGAGAGGCCGGAAGTCGGCCATCCGCTCGCCGCAGTGTCGCAGACCCGTGTCGGGCTCGCCGCCTGAGCATCGGCCGATAGGAAGCACGGCCCGGCGGTCTGGCGACGGCCGGCTGCAACCCTTCGACTAAACATGGGTTAATGCCTGGAGGGCTGCGGTCGCCTATGACTGCATGGCGGGGGCTGCGATGACAAGGTGCATCCTGGCCATGACAAGAGCGTACAACCCGGGCGATGCGCCGGACACGGCCGATGCGCTGGTCCGGTTCCGCCAGCATCAGCAACTGGCGCACGCCAATCTGGTGCCGGACAGCCTGTATCTGCTGCTGCGCGGCTGGGTGATGCGCTACCGCATCCTTTCCGACGGGCGGCGACAGATCACCTCTTACTATCTGCCCGGCGACATTTGCGGCCTGTACTGGCTGCACGGAGACAATGCCGGCCAACCGGTGGAAGCGGCCAACGAGGTCGAGGCGGTGCAACTGCCCTGCGCGGACGTGCTCACCACCGCGCAGGCCGATCCCGGCTATCTCGACCGGCTGACACGCGAAGTCGCCCTCGGCGCGGCGGTGCAGGCCGAACATCATGTCACGCTCGGCCGCCGCACCGCCGCCGAGCGGCTGGCGCAGCTTTTCTGCGAGATCCACTTCCGCATGGACGCCGTCGGCCTGTCCCGCACCGGGGAATGCGACATGCCCTTCACCCAGGTCGACATCGCCGACATCAGCGGCCTCACCGCCATCCACGTCAACCGCGTGCTGCAGGAACTGCGCGGCGCAGGGATGATCGAGTTGAAGGCGCGGCGGCTGAAACTGGTCGATCCCGATCGTCTCGCCCGGCTGGCGATGTTCGACCCGCGCTATCTGTCGGGTCTGGCCGGACCGCGCCTGCGCGATGGCATCCGCGATTATGCTCGGTCCCGCCAGACCGGCTCGTTCGGCAAGACCGCTGCCGCCGCCATCTGACCGGCGGACAAGACGGCTCAGCGCGCCAGCGCCTCGCGCCGCAGCGGGGTCGCCGCGGCCAGATCGTTGCGGATCGTCGTCGCCGCAACTCCGCCCTCGCCCATCGCGTGGCTGATCTGGTCGAGCCCGACCACCACATCGCCCGCCGCATAAAGACCGGCCACGCTGGTGCGCTGGTGGCTGTCGACCTGGATGCAGCCGACATCCGAGACCCGCGCACCCAGCGCCGTGGCCAGCGACGAATGCACGTCCGATCCCAGCGCCGGATAAAGGGTGTCGAACGCCAGCGCCCCCTCGGCGGTCTCAATAACGATGGCGCCGCCTTCGACAGCGCACACATGCGACGGCCCGTCGACAAGCCGGATCCCCGACCGCGCCAGCGCGTCCCGCTGCGGCGCGTCCAGGTTGTGTGCGCCATCGGGGGCGATCAGCGTGACGGTGCGGGTGAAGCCGCGCAGGAACAGCGCCTCATTGGTGCCGCGCTCGCCCGTGCCGATCACCGCCACCGCCTGGTCGGTCACCTCATAGCCATCGCAGATCGGGCAGTAGCGGATATGCCCGCTGGCCAGCGCCCTATCGTGCAGCGCCTCGTCCACCGAAGGCCGCCGGTTGTGCACTCCGGTGGCCAGCAGCACGGTGCGCGCCGCAACCACGCCCTCGCCCCATTCGGCCTCGAACCAGGCGCCGGCGCGCTCGATCCGGGTGACCCGCCCGCGCACCACCGACACGCCGAAACCGCGCGCCTGCTCGACCATCCGTGCGATCAGCGCGCGCCCGCTGATCCCGCCGGGAAAGCCTGCATGATTGTGGGTGCGCGGAATCGACAGCGCCCGGCCGTCGCCGGCATCGACCAGCAGCACGGAGAGGTGAAAGCGCGCCAGATACACCGCCGCCGTCAACCCCGCCGGCCCGCCCCCGACGATCAGGCAATCGACCCCATCCCGCGCCATGCAGCACCCCTCCCCCCGCACCGGCAGCCGACATCCCGGCGCGATCCACGGTCCGACCAGAACCGTTGGGCGGTCCTTCCGGTTCCGTAAGGGCGGACGGGCGTCGGGGGCCGGTGTCGCAAGTCGTGGTGACGGGATGGCCGCACGAGCAGCGACGCCTCGAGCTCGTCGATGAACGCTCGGCGCGATGAAACAGATCCGGGCCGCAGTCGCGCAATCATGGCTGGCCTGCGTCGCAAACGGGCTGCCTGTCATTGAACAAGAAAGCCGGATGACACGAGTCACGACCCGGATGAAATCGGTTGGGAAGCGATGCCTGTTCAGTCGAAATCCGAAACATGATCCGTTTTGCGGAAGAACTTGAATATTCGGCGTCCTTGGTCTATCGGCCCGCTCAGGTTACGGCAATGGTGCCGGATCGGAGAAAAGCATTGCTGGCAGTTACAACCTCTCGGGGCGCCTTGCCCGCTGGTTGCCAGCCCTTCTCGTAAGCGTCCCACGGCGCTGCGGCTGGGCGGGTCAACCGCAGCCGCGCTTCGATATATTTTGCAACAATCGAAGATGGCCTGTCGGCGCGATCCATCGCGTCCGCTCGGGGCTGGTGGGATATCATGAACGAACATCATATCGTCCGGAGCATGCTGCTCCGGATGGGTCGCGGCCACGCCGCGACATCGTCGATCGCCAAGACGATCATGGAATGGGCGCAGCCCCATAATGCCTGGCTGCTGCCGGGCGCGAGTGGGGACGAGGAGCCCGGCTGGGATGTGCTGATGGCCGGTCTCGCGGAGCCGGCGTCGGTCGATGCCGCGTGCCCGCAAGCACTGGTCCTGGCGTCGGATCTGGCCGACATGCTCGATCTGGTGCCGTTCGACCGCGCCCTGTTGACGCTGATGGTGGCGTGCACCCGTATTCCGCGTGTCGCATCGCTTGCCGACATCGCCATGCGGCATGGCTACGACCTGCCGACCGTGCTGGGCACGCTGGCCGGGAGCCACCCCAATGACGCCGAACGCATGGTGCGCCAGAGCGCCATATTGCGGCTGGGGCTCGTCGGCTTCAGCGCCAATTGGCAAGGCCGGCCCGAAGTCGTGATCGAATGGCCGCTCGAGCGCCTGCTGGACCGCGCGCCGACGACCGACGCCGGCATGGTCGACGCCCTGGTCGGTCCGGCGCAGGACGCGGCCCTCACTCTCGACGATTTCGCGCATGTTGCCGACGCGGACTTTCTCGTCCGGCTGCTGCGCGGTGCGGCCGACGCCGGCGCAGCGGGGATCAACATACTGATCCACGGACCGCCCGGCACCGGCAAGACCGAGTTTGCCCGCACCCTGGCGGCGGCGGCTGGCGTCACCCTGCATGGCGTTGCCGAGGTGCAGGGCGATGACGATGAGCCGTCGCGCCGCGACCGCGTCCGCGCGCTCGGGCTGGCGCAACGGCTGCTCGGCAGGCGGCGGCGTGCGGCGCTGCTGTTCGACGAGATGGAGGATATCATCGGCGACAGCGAGCGCTCGTCCGGCGACTGGTTCGCGCGCCGGGTGGGCAGCAAATTGTTCGTCAATCGCATGCTGGAGACCAATCCGGCCCCGGTCATCTGGACGACCAACGCGATCGGCAACATCGACGACGCGATCCTCAGACGGATGAGCTTCGTGCTGACCATGACAGTGCCGTCGCGCCGCGCCGCGCTGCGCATGCTCGACCGGATCGCCAGCGACGAGGGCGTTGCGGTCAGCGAAGGTCTCGTTGATCTGATCGATCGGGCACCCGAAACAGCATCGGTCCTGCGCGTCGCCGCCCGTGCCGCGCGCCTTGCCGACGATGCCGATGGCGGGGCGCGGGCGGCATCCGCGCTGGTGCGGGCACTGCGCGGCGGCGAATTGCCGTTGCCGGGCCCGGGCATGATCGATCTCGACCTGTTCGACACCGATCGGGCGCTGGCGCCGCTGTTCGACGCCATGCGCGTAACCGATACCCCCGACGTCTCGCTGCTGCTGACCGGACCGCCCGGGACCGGCAAGACCGCCCTCGCCCATCATCTCGCCCGGACGCTCGACCGTCCGCTGGTGATCAAGCGGGCCTCCGACCTGCTGTCCAAATGGGTCGGGCAGACCGAGGCGCAGATCGCGGCCGCCTTCGCCGAAGCGCGTCGGCAGGAAGGTGTATTGCTGTTCGACGAGGCGGATTCGCTGCTGCTCGACCGGAGCAGGGCGCATAATGCGTGGGAGGTCGGGCAGGTCAACGAGCTGCTGACCTGGCTCGATCGTCACCCCTATCCGGTGGTGGCGGCAACCAACCACCCCGGCTCGCTCGATCCGGCAAGCTTGCGGCGCTTCGTGTTCAAGCTGGACCTGCGCCCGCTCGGGCGCGACAGGGCCGCGAGCGCCTTTGCCCGCTTCTTCGATTGCGCCGCACCGGCGGCGCTGGCCGAGCTGACCGAGCTGACACCGGGCGACTTTGCGGTGGTTGCGCGGCAATTGCGCCATGCCCCGGCGCGCGATGCGGCGGACATCGTCGAGAGGCTGCGCCAGGAATGCCTGGCCAAGCCGGGCCGCGCCGGCCGGGTGGGCTTCTGATAGCGCATCTCCTGGCGGCCGCACCGGCCGGCGTCACGATGGCAGGCAAAGCGGGCGTCGCGGCGGGGTTACGCCTCGCCTAGCCGTGCCGAACCGGTCGCCGCCCCGGAAGCGTGACCGCGACGCCGCCGGGCGCTATCCCAGGGCGACCAGCCACCGGCCATCGTCGCGCTCGTCGAACGCGAAGGCGCGGCCGGTGAAGCGTGCGATCAGCGCGGCAGCGGTGCGGCTGTGGTCGCTCGGTTTCACGGTGGTGAAGCTGCCGGCACCGGCCATGGCGATGGGCAGCAGCAACTGGTCCTGCAGATAGGGCCCGGCGAAGGCGCCCGACGCAAGATAGCCTGCCATGCGCTTGGCCGCAGTGCTGGCGATATGTTCGGCAGGAACGCCGATCTTGCCGAAGGCGGACATCACCTCGGTGACATGCTCGCATTCGGCGGTGATCAGCAGCGCATTGCCGGGTCCGCGATCGGCCGACAGCTGCACCGGAACGAAGGCCTCGTCCGGCCAGTCGGCCAGCCGCTTGCGCGCGGTGGAGAGCTCGCGGTCGGCGACGTCGAAGGGAATGCCGGCGACCAGCGCCTCGACCTTGCCGGAGCGAAAGTCGCCGCGCTCATGGCAGGCGATCGGCGCGAGCGGCGACGGTGCGATGTCGAGCACGATCCGCCCGCCCCCACGGGGGTAGAAGCCGTGGCGCTCCAGCGTCACCGACAGGCGCGGGCCCATGCGGGCGAGGACCGGCAGCAGCGTATGGGCAAGAAATTCGAACGGCGGGGCGGAGGCCGCATGGGTCCCGCCCTCGATCACCAGGCGCGAGGGCGCGTCCGCCAGCATCAGCGGGACAAGCACGGTCTGCACGACCAGCGCGGTGGAGCCCGCCGTGCCGATGGCGAAGTGATACTCGCCCGGCACCACCGTGCCAGGGCGGAAGCTCAGCCGCCGCGACCCGACCGCCAGCCCCGAACATTCGGCCGATCCGATCACGGCTGCCGCCTCGATGGCGGTGACATGCTGGCGCATCAGGCCGGGTTTTTCCCGGCCCCCGCGAATATTGTCGATGGTGAAAGGCTCCCCGGTCAGCAGCGACAGCGCTGCCGCATAGCGCAGCACCTGCCCCCCGCCTTCGCCCTCGGAACCGTCGATGGTGATCATGACTTGTCTCTTGCGATTCTCGATGGCGGTGTCGATCGCATGATTGCGTCGGATTTCGGTTCAGTGTGAGCCGAAAATTGTGGGACGGCGTGACCCGGAGCGCAGCGACCTTGATGGTCGTGAGCACCGGAAGCACGCCGTCCCGCGATTTGCAGGCCAGCCTGGGCCGAAAGTCGATGCAATCACCCCTTCACGCACACCACCTGCTTCAGCGTATGCACGATTTCCACCAGATCGGCCTGCGCGGCCATCACGGCTTCGATCGGCTTGTAGGCGCGCGGCGTTTCGTCGATGACGTCCGCGTCCTTGCGGCACTCGACACCCGCCGTATCGGCAAGATGCTCGTCGAGCGTCACCAGCTTCTTCGCCTGCGTGCGGCTCATCACCCGGCCTGCGCCGTGCGAGCAGCTGTCGAAGCTTTCCGGGTTGCCCAGCCCGCGCACGATGAAGCTTTTTGCCCCCATCGAACCCGGGATGATCCCCATTGTCCCCTTGGCTGCACGCACCGCCCCCTTGCGGGTGACCAGCACATTCTCACCGAAATGATGCTCGCGCGTCACATAATTGTGATGGCAGTTCACCGCCTCGCACGCAGCATCGAACGGCTTGGCAATCTGGCTGCGCAGCGCATCGAGCACATGCGCCATCATCACCTGCCGGTTCAGACGGGCAAAGTCCTGCGCCCATTCGACCGCCTCGACATAATCGTCGAAATGGTCGGTCCCTTCCGGGAAGTAGGCGAGATCCTCGTCAGGCAGGTTGATGTGCCATTTGCGCATGTCCTGCTTGGCCAGTTCGATGAAGAAGGTGCCGATGGCATTGCCCACGCCCCGCGAGCCGGAATGGAGCATCACCCACACCCGCTGTTCCTCGTCGAGGCACAGTTCGATGAAGTGGTTGCCCGTCCCCAGCGTGCCAAGGTGCATCAGGTTGTTGGTGTTGCGCAGCCGCGGATGCTTGGCGACGATCCGGCCGAAGCGCTCGGCGAGCTTCGCCCAGGCATCCACCACCACGCGCGGAGGCTCTCCCCATGCGCCCTTGTCGCGCAGGCCGCGCCCGCCGGTGCGGCCGTGCGGCACCGCCGCCTCGATCGCCGAGCGGATGTGCGCGAGATTGTCGGGCAGGTCGCTGGCGACCAGCGAAGTGCGCGCCGCCATCATCCCGCAGCCGATATCGACGCCGACCGCGGCCGGAATCACCGCGCCCTTGGTCGGGATCACCGAACCCACGGTGGCACCGATCCCCACATGCACATCGGGCATGGCCGCGATATGCCGGAAGATGAACGGCATCCGCGCCGCCCGTGCGAGCTGCTCGCGCGCGCTGTCGTCGACGGGCACACCGCGCGTCCACGACTTGACCGGCACACCGCCCGCCCGCTGCTGAAATTCGTACGTCGTCTGGGTCATCGCAAAAAACCTCTAGCAGGTTTGGGGCGGCCGGCCCATTCCGGCCGCCCTTCAGCCTGCTTGTCGCCGGGTGTTCGATAGTCCCGACCGCTAGTCTGTAGCATCGCGCATGCCAGATCGCGCTCCGGGACCAAACTCTCCGCTATCACATTGATTATCGTGGATATTGTTTGACAAGCTGAGAATTGCAGCATGTCGCGGAAGCGCCCAATACGAGACAGTTGTATAGTATACTATAATAATTTATCGCACTTGCATGAAGCCCACGACAGTCATCGGATTTCTCGGCTCGACGCTCGACGCGGGCAAGTTCGGCGCGACGCGCTGGAACAAGTGGCGCCCGTCGGTCAGCATCTGCATGCAGGAAGATTTGCGCGTCGATCGCTTCGTGCTGATCCACGGCAGCTATCACAGCCGCCTCGCCGAATTCGTCGCCGGGGATATCCGCGATGTCTCGCCCGAGACCGAAGTCGTGCCGCATCTGATGGACTTTGCCGATCCGTGGGATTTCGAGGAGGTGTACGGCAAGCTGCTCGACTTCGCGCAGGCCTTCCCGTTCGATCCCGAGGTGCACGACTATCTCGTCCACATCACCACCGGCACGCACGTCGCGCAGATCTGCCTCTTCCTGCTGACCGAGGCCCGCTATCTGCCCGGCCGCCTGCTCCAGACCCAGCCGGCGCGTAGCGGGCCGCAGCCGATCGGAAGCTGGAACGCGATCGATCTCGATCTGTCGCGCTATGATTCCATCGCCACCCGCTTTGCCGAGGCGAGCGCGGAGAGCACCAGCTTCCTCAAGAGCGGGATCGATACCCGCAATGCCGCCTTCAACCGGATGATAGAGGAAATCGAGCAGGTGGCGGTGCGCAGCCGCGCGCCCATCCTGCTGATGGGCCCGACCGGCGCGGGCAAGAGCCAGCTCGCACGCAAACTCTATGAGCTGAAGAAGCTGCGCCACCAGGTCAGCGGGCCGTTTGTCGAGGTCAACTGCGCAACGCTGAAGGGCGACAGCGCGATGTCGGCGCTGTTCGGGCACAGGAAGGGCGCGTTCACCGGCGCGGTGCAGGATCGTCCGGGGCTGCTCAGGAGCGCCAACAATGGCGTGCTGTTCCTCGACGAAATCGGCGAGCTGGGGCTCGACGAGCAGGCGATGATCCTGCGCGCCATCGAGGACGGCCGGTTCCTGCCGGTCGGTGCCGACAGCGAAGCGAGCAGCGCCTTCCAGCTGATTGCCGGCACCAACCGCAACCTGATGGATGCCGTTTCCGCCGGCGCCTTCCGCGACGATCTGTTCGCGCGGCTCAACCTGTGGACCTTCACCCTGCCGGGCCTTGCCGAGCGGCGCGAGGACATCGAACCCAATCTCGACTTCGAGCTGGACCGCTTTGCCGAACGCGAAGGCACGCGGGTGACCTTCAACAAGGAGGCGCGCGAACGCTATCTCGCCTTTGCCACCGCCCCGGCGGCGCGCTGGTCAGGCAATTTCCGGGACCTTGCCGCCAGCGTGATCCGCATGGCGACGCTGTGCCCCAACGGGCGGATCGACACGGACACGGTCGCGCTCGAAACACGCAGGCTGTCCCGACTGTGGTCGGGCGAGGCATCGCGGCCGTCGGGGCTCGAGGCCGTGCTGGGCGAGGAGCGGCTGGCCGGGCTCGATCCGTTCGATCAGGTGCAGCTCGACTATGTCATCGGCGTCTGCCGCAGCAGTGCCAGCCTGTCCGACGCGGGCCGCAGCCTGTTCGCGGCCTCCCGCCAGCAGCGCACATCCACCAACGACGCCGACCGGCTGCGCAAATATCTCGCCAAGTTCGGGCTCGACTGGGCCAAGGTCACCGCCGCGCACGCCTGACCGGCAATCAGGCTGGAAAGCGCCTGTCGATAAGCTATAGCCGACGGCGCGATCCGAATTATTCATCAAAAAATTGCGTTTGTCTGGGGTCACCATGGAATCGGCAAGTCTGGCAGTGCAGCGCGATCTGGAACCGCCAAGATACCATAAGGATCTGGCCGACTATCTGAAGCAGGAAGAGCCGCAGGTTTGGGATTGGGCGACCTCCGCCAACATCCATGTCCAGCAATCCGAAGAAATTCGCGACGTCATGCTGCGCCAGACGTACCGGCTTGAATCAGCAAGCCACCCCGCGGTGTTCGCGGCCTGTGCAACGGCGATGGAGCGGCTGGGGATCGACGCGCCAGCGACACTGTACCAAGCCCATGACGGCGCGATGAACGCGGCGCTTTTTTATGTGCCCGGGGAGGTGCATCTTGTCTTTTCGGGCCCGACGCTCGAACGACTGACCGACGCCGAACTGCTGGCCCTGCTGGGCCATGAGCTGGCGCACTACAGATTGTGGTCGTCCGATGGCGGGGATCATTATGTCGCAAGCCGCATCCTTGATCTCGCCTTGTCCTTTCCGGACGCAAAGCCATCGCACCGCGAAACCGCCCGTCTGCTGAGCCTGCATACCGAGTTGTACGCGGATCGCGGCGCGGCGCTCGCGGTCGGCGATCTGGCGCCAGCGGTATCGATGCTGGTCAAGGTGATGACCGGCCTGAGTTCGGTCGACCCGGCCGCCTATCTGCGTCAGGCGCTCGAACTGGAATCGAGCACGACCAAGTCCGCCGGATATTCGCACCCTGAATCCTTTCTGCGGGCGCGCGCGCTCGAATTATGGTGGCAAGGCTCCGATTCGGTCGAAGACTGGATACAACAACGCCTGCACGGCCCATTGTCGATCGAAGCGCTGGACCTGCTGCGCCAGCGGGCTTTGACGCAGACGACCCGCGCTTTCCTGGGGCATTTGATTGCCCCGGACGGAGACCCCGACAGCCCGGTACTGACGCAGGTGCGGCGCTATTTTCCCGACTTCGCGCCCGCTGCGGAGAAATTCGATCTCGACAGTATCGGGCCGGAAAAAATCGACGATGCGACGCGCGACTATTTCATCGCCCTGATGTTCGATTGCGCCATGGCCGACCCGGATCTGACCGACGGCATGATGCCGATGGTTGCGCAGGTGGCGCAGGCGATGGGCGCCGAGGACCGGCTGAAGGCTGCGCTCAAGCGCGATCTCAAATGGACCAGGAGCAGGATCGATGGCCTGTTCAAACGTGCAGCGAAGGCGGCCTGAACGATGTCGGAGCACCCCCCGCACAATCCGGTCGCGACCGACGAGATGGCCGTACCCCGCAACCTGAGGGAGGTGCTCGGAACGCTCGAGCATGTCTTGCCCCCCGAGGACATCATCCATCTGATGATCGGGCTGATGCGGGAGGTTGCCGCCTTGCACGCCCAGGGCAAAGTCGCGGAGCTCACCCTCGGCTCGATCCGCGAACGGGCCGACGGCCAGCTCGAACTGGTCGACCCGGCCGGCAAGGTGCCGTCCAGCAACCTCGCCGCGATCGACCGCGTGCAGCCCAAGGTCTCGACCGCGCTCAAGGTCGTCGGCGAATATCGGGTGACCAGCGAGGAAGAGCTGGGGACCAAGATCGAAACGCTGAGCGCCGAAGATGGCGAAGCGGCTATCATCACCAAGCCCGTCTATCTGCCCGACTTGCGCAACTGGGAAATCGAGCTCGGGCATCATGACGAGATCACCGACGTCTTCCAGATCGGCATGGTCATGGCGTGCCTCGCGTGCGGGCTCGAACCGACCGACCCCGCACATATCGAACGTTTTGCCTTCCACCGGTCGAACCTGTTCGCGATCGCGCCGCGGCTGCACCCGGTGCTCGCGTCGATCATCCTCGAAGCCACCGCGCTCAACCGCCACGAGCGCGCCACCGACCTCGCCGACCTCGCGCGTCGGCTCGAAACCTACCGCGACCAGCCTGTGGCACTCGACGTGGAGAATGTGCTCGCCGCATCGCAAGGCACGGCGGGCCGGCGCGGTGCCGTGCTGTCGCATCTGCGCGACCGCTTGTTCGACCTGTCGCGCCGCAACAAGCTGATCCATTTCCGCCCGACCCAGTCGAGCGTGAACCTGACCGAAGCGAGCATGCCGATCGTCATGCGCATCGAATCGATCCGGGCCGATCAACTGTGCACCTGGAAAGGCAAGTTCGTCGAGGATGTGCTGTCCGGCCGGTCGGTGCCGCTCAACCAGTGGCTCCGCTTCGAAGATCAACCGCATCTGCCGAGCGCGTTCGACCGGCTGATCCAGGAAACCCGCCGCGACCGGGCCGAATATGGCTTCAGCCACCTCAGGCTGGTGGTCGCCTTCCTTCATTGGCACAACCTCAAGGAAGCGCCCAACGAGCGCATTTCCTCGCCACTGCTGTGGCTGCCTGTGGAGGTCAGCAAGACCAAGGGCGTGCGCGACCAATATGTCGTGCGCTGCACCGAACCGATGGCCGAATTCAACCCGGCGCTGCGCCACATGCTGCGCCAGCTCTATGGAATCGAGCTGCCCGACGAGATCGACCTGACTAAAGTGCGGCTGGCCGACATCCATGCCGATATCATACGGCAGATCCACGCGAGCGAACCCGGCGTCCGGCTCGACCTGCAGGAGCGCCCGCAAATCCAGCTGATCCACCGCAAGGCGGTGCAACGCGTCAACCGCTTCAACAAGCGCCGCAATATCGGCCGGGAAGCCGTCAGCACCAAGACCGACTTCAGCTATGCGCGCGACGATTATCGACCGCTCGGGCACGCCCTTTTCGAAAAGTTCGTGAAGCCCGCGCCATTGCCGCAACGCATTGCCGCTGGCGGATCGCTGCGCCCGCGCGCCGACCATGCGGTCGCTGAGACCGAGGCACTCGCTTATGCCAAGGGCGGCAGCGAAGGGCACAAATTTGCGTGGGAATTCGATCTGACCCAGGTCACGCTCGCCAATCTCAACTACAAGAAAATGTCGCTGGTCCGCGACTATTCCGAGCTGATCGAGCGCCCCGAGGCGCTGCCGGGGTTCGACCAGGTCTTCTCCATCGAACCGCGCCCCTTCGTTCAGGAGGTGCCGCCCGCGCTCCCGGTCGTCGAACAATGGAATGTCGTTCCCGCCGACGCCACCCAGGACGCGGCGGTTGCGCTTGGCCGTACCGGTCGCAGCTTCATCATCCAGGGCCCGCCGGGCACCGGAAAGTCGCAGACCATCACCAATCTCATCGCCGACTATGCCGGCCGCGGGAAGAGGGTGCTGTTCGTCTGCGAAAAGCGCGCCGCGCTCGACGTGGTGTTCCATCGGCTGGGCCAGGCCGGCCTCGATAGCCTCGCCTGCATCATCCATGACAGCCAGGAGGACAAGAAGGCGTTCATCGGCGAACTCAAGGGCCATTATGAGCGCTGGGGCAAGACCGCCGATGGGCTGGATGCAAAGCGCAAGGTGCGCGAGCGGACGGTCAGCGCGCTCGAGCAGCATATCGGCGCGATTGCCCAATATGACGCCGCGGTCGGCGACGACAGTGGCGGTGCGAGCCTGCGTGCGCTGGTACGCCGCGCCGCGCAATTGCCGCCACCGCCCGGCGGCATGGGCCACGCGCTGCGTGAGCGGCTGCCGGGCCTGCCGGCGTGGGACACGTCCCGCAGCGCAGCAGAACGCTGCTTCAGGCAGATAAAGGATCTGTCCGGCCTCGACAGTCTCGGCGCACACCCGTTCGCTCTGATCAACGCCGCGACCATGGCCGACGAGCGCCCCTATGCCCGGGTCGCGGCGATGATCGACCAGGCCGAAGCGCTGATGCAGCGGCTCGACCGCTGGCTCGACGGCGGCAGCGCCGTGATCGACACCAGCGCGACACTGGAAAGCGGGATAGCCGTATCGACGCTGGCCAGACAGCTGGGTGACACCGGCCTCGGCCAGTCTCTCGACCTGCTCGATCCGGCATCGGCGGCATCCGACCGCTTGCAGTCCGATTTCGCCATGATCGCGCGCCTGGAGGAGCGGCACAAGGCCGCTGCCAGGGATGCCGCCAACTGGCGCGACCCGCTGGACCCGGGCGACACGCAGGCCGCGCTCGCGCTGGCGCAGGCCAAGGAAGGGTCGTTCTTCCGTTGGCTCAGCAGTCCGTGGCGCGCGCTGCGCAAGACCATCGATGCCCGCTATGACTTTGCCGCGCATGCGGTGGCGCCGCGCGTGTCGACGGTGCTGGAATGGCTCGCCGCGCAACAGGCGGCCGCCGCCGAACTGGCCAGTGCGCAGGCGGCCTTGGGCGAGCGCCTGCACTCCGGCGATCTGCCCGGGCTGATGACGCTGCGCAGCGAGCTTTCGGGCGTGACCCATCTCGACGCGGCGCGGCGCCTGCTGATCGAAAAAGCCGGCCAGTCCGACCGAGTCCGGGAGTTTCTGGCAGGCGAAGCCCACCATGCCGATGTCCTCCGTCAACTGCAGCAGTGCCTGGCCGATGTGCTGGAAAGCCCCGACCAGCTGAGCTTCGATGAGATCGGCGAGCGTTTGCGGGACATGCGCGAGGCTTTGGACGATCTGCCGGACCTGCTGCCATCGCTGGGCGAGGTCCACCAGTCCGACCCCGGCGTCTCCCTGGCGTTGCGCTTCCTGCCGATGCCGCTGGCCGCGATCGAGGCACTGGTGGTGGACGAAGCCATTGCCCGGCTGGAGCGGGAGCGACCCGACATCCGGCGGTTCGATGTCGAACGGCTGATCGCCGCGTCGCGCCGTGCGGCGGCAGCACGCGACCGGCTGCGCGACGAGAATGCCGACGCCATCCAGGCCACCCTGCACCGCCAGTTCCGCGAGCATGTCAAACTGTCGGAACAATCGGTCACGCAGCTCGATTCGGCCGGGCGCGCCTTCAAGAAAATCTATGCCACCGGGCGGCGCGAGCTGGAGCATGAATTCGGCAAGACCATGCGCTATCGCTCGATCCGCGATCTCGCGAGCGGCGATCCGGGGGCGGTGGTCAACGATCTCAAGCCGATCTGGCTGATGAGCCCGCTGTCTGTCTCGGACACGCTGCCCTTGCGGCCCGACCTGTTCGATGTCGTCATCTTCGATGAAGCCAGCCAGATTCCGATCGAGGAAGCCGTCCCCGCGCTGTGCCGGTCCGCCCAAGTCATCATCGTCGGCGACGAGATGCAACTGCCGCCGACCAGCTTCTTCTCGACCGCGCTCGACGAAGACGACATGCAGGTCGTTGCCGAGGAGGATGGCGAGCGCATTGCGATCCTGCTCGACGCTGACAGCCTGCTCAACCAGGCCGCGCGCAACCTGCCGGCGACCCTGCTCGCCTGGCACTATCGCAGCCGCTTCGAGGCGCTGATCAGCTTTTCCAACGCCGCTTTCTATGCCGGGCGGCTGGTCACCATTCCCGACCGCAGCCTGCGCGTGGCCGGCGAACAGCCGGCGGTTGTCGAGTCAAACGACGAAGGCCATTGGCGCGCCGGTACCGACCGGCTGTTGTCGATGCCGATTTCGACGCATCGCATCGCCGATGGTCTCTACGAGAACCGGGTAAATGGCCCGGAGGCGCGCTACATTGCCGGACTGGTACGCGAACTGCTCACCCGGCAGAGCGGCGAGAGCATCGGTATAGTTGCCTTCTCCGAGGCCCAGCAAAGCGAAATCGAGGCGGCGCTGGACCGCCTGGCGGCCGACGACAAGGCCTTCGCCACGGCGCTCGAAAACGAATATGCGCGCGAGGACGATGGCCAGTTCAATGGCCTGTTCGTCAAGAATCTGGAGAATGTGCAGGGCGACGAGCGCGACATCATCCTGATGAGCGTGTGCTACGCGCCGGGCCGCGATGGCCGGATGGCCATGAACTTCGGCCCGATCAACCAGCGTGGCGGCGAAAAGCGCCTCAACGTGATCTTCAGCCGGGCGCGGCGCCACATGGCAATCGTCACCACTATCGCGCCAGAGGCGATCACCAATGTCCACAATGATGGCGCCCGGGCGCTGCGCAGCTTCCTCGCCTTTGCCGAGGCGCAATCCAACGGCGCGCACGACCATGCCCAATCGATATTGAGCACGCTCAACCCCGATGCGGGCGCGACGTTCGGCGCCGACCTGCCGCCCGACCCCGTCCGCTCCGCCATTGCCGCTGCCCTCCGCGCGCGTGGCCATGACGTGCATGAGCATGTCGGCGGTGCCAGCTTCCGCTGCGACCTTGCCGTGGTGAACGCCGATGGCACCGGCTATGCGCTGGGCATATTGCTGGATCGCACGGCCCGCGAAGAGTGCTCGGTCGAGGAACGTTTCGTCTTCCGCCCCGGCATCCTGCGCAGCTTCGGCTGGCGCGTAATCGATCTGCCGGTCGCATCCTGGCACCGCTCACCCGGCACGATGATCGAACGGATCGAATCCGAACTGGCCCGCTCGAGCTGGGATCTGGCCGACAGCGATCCCTTTGTCGGCGTGACCCTGCCGGAGACCACCCAGGCATCGCCGGCGCCAGCAGCGGCCCGACCGCAAGCCGCCACCCCCACTCCCGCCTCCGCCCCGGCGCCGGTTGCCGACAGGCCGGAGGACGGCAGCCCCCCGACCAGCCCGAACCCGCCCGCCGCCCCGCAGCCGGTGCCGGGCATGACCGAGTTCCGCTTCGTCGAAGGCAGTTCCAGCAAATTCTGGCGGGTAGGCGTGCAGGGCTCCGACCTCATCGTCGAATATGGACGGATCGGCACGAACGGGCAGCGGGTCATCAAGACGTTCGACAGCGAAGAGCGGGCCAAGCGCGAAGCCGTGAAACTCACGCTGGAGAAGACGCGCAAAGGCTATCAGGAGACCTGATCCACCCAGCCCAGCCCAATGGCGCGCCGCTGGCGGCGCGCGGACACGCGCCAGCGCATGCACAGCCGCGACCGCGCTCCCTACGACCATGATCGAAAATGGCTGGGGCGGCAGGATTCGAACCTGCGCATGGCGGTACCAAAAACCGCTGCCTTACCGCTTGGCTACGCCCCAGCATCGTCCCCGTCTGGCGACGGGGAAGCGCGCCTATATCCATCTCCTTGGCCGAAGCAAACCCCCGACGCGGACGCTCATACCACCCTGCACTGATCGTTACCCATGAGGATTGCCATTTCCCGTTTGCTGGCGAGGAGCGGACGCCGCCGCGATGCGGGGCATCGTGGCAAGGCCGCGACGATGTCCAGCGGGCGGGAAATGGCAACCGAAGGCGGGTCCTCTTGGGTCCCGATCATTGCAGGGTGGTATCAGTCGATGCGCTGCACCCAGCCATGCGGATCGGCGGCGAGGCCGCGCTGGATGTCGACCAGCCGCTGCTTCATCCGCTGTGTCGCCTGCCCCGGGCCGCCCGAGCCGACGGTGAAGCTGAAGTCCGCGCCGGTCACGCTGGCGATCGGCGTCACCACCGCGGCCGTGCCGCAGGCAAAGGCCTCGACCAGCCGGCCAGACTCGGCATCGGCACGCCACTGGTCGATGGCATAGCGTTCCTCGCGCACCACCAGTCCCTGTTCGCGCGCCAGCGTGATCAGGCTGTCGCGGGTGACGCCGGGCAGGATGGTGCCGTCGAGCGGCGGGGTCAGCAGGCTGCCGTCGTCGAACACGAAGAACAGGTTCATGCCACCCAGTTCCTCGACATAGCGGCGCTCGGCGGCATCGAGGAACACCACCTGGTCGAACCCCTTGGCGATGGCCTGGCTCTGCGCGCGCAGGCTGGCGGCATAATTGCCGCCGCACTTGGCGGCACCGGTGCCGCCGGGCGCGGCGCGGGTGTCTTCCTCGCTGACCAGCAGCCGCACCGCCGGTGCCCCGCTCTTGAAATAGCCGCCCGCCGCCGTCGCGATGACGAGGTAGAGATATTCGGTGCTCGGCTTGACGCCCAGGAACACCTCGGACGCGAACATGAACGGACGCAGATAGATGGAGCCGCCCTCGACCTCGGGGAACCAGGCCGCATCGGCGCGCACCAGCGCCTTCACCGATTCGACGAACATCGCCTCGGGCAGTTGCGGCATCGCCATGCGGTCGGCCGAGGCGTTGAAGCGCCGGGCGTTGGCATCGGGGCGGAACAGCGCCATCGCGCCGTCGGCCAGCCGATAGGCCTTCAGCCCTTCGAAAATCTCCTGCGCATAATGCAGTACCGCTGCCGCCGGATCGAGGCTGATCGGCCCGCGCGGGACGATTGCCGCTTCGTGCCAGCCGCGCGCCTCCGAATAGCGGATCATCGCCATATGGTCGGTAAAGGTCTTGCCGAAGCCCGGATCGGCAATCCGCGCGCTGCGCTCCTCGGCCGGCACCGGCGCGGGGTGCGGGGTGGTGGCGAGGCGGAACGGGCTGGCAGCGTCGGTCATCGGCAGCTTTCGGCGTAAGGAAGGTCGCCCCGGCGGTTACCGGCGGCGGCGGGGCCGGTCAATGCTGCGGCCTTGCCAAGCCGCCAGCGGGGTGCTTGTGCTGTGCCATGGTCAAGCCCGGCCCGGACAGCAGCGCCCAGGATGGCGATTATGGCATCGCCCGCCTGCGCGTCTCCGCCTCGCCGCTGTTCCTGCGCCGGGCGGAGGTGCAGCGCGGCGTGGATCTGCTGCTGCTCGGCCATGGCCAGTTGATGCGCGGTGCGGAGCCGGTGCTGAAAGAGGCCGGCATCGGCCGCGCCCACGCCCGTGCACTCGGCCATGTCACCCGCTGGCCCGGCCTCGCCATGGGCGATCTGGTCGAGCTGACCGGCACCAGCAAGCAGGCGCTGACCCGTGTGGTGCGCGAGCTTGCCGACAAGCAGCTGGTCGCGGTCGAGCCCGGCGCGCGCGACCGCCGGCGCCGGCAGATCAGCGCCACCGCCGCCGGTGCCGCGCTCGCGCTGCGCATCGACGCCGCCTATGCCGCAGCCATGGCCGATGCCTATGGCCTGTCGGGCCGTGAGAGCGTCACCGGTTTCTGGCAGGTGCTCGAAGGGCTGGTGCCCGTCGCGCTGCGCAGCCGCTTTGCCGAATGGGAAAAGCAGCGCTGAGCCGTCAGATGGCGTGCTGGCCCAGCAGCACCTTGCGCATGTCGCCACGCGCCGCGCCGGTCAGGATCAGCAGATAGACCGACAGGAAGCTCGCGCCGCCGAACAGCGCCAGCAGCGACAACAGCAGGCCCTGCCCGCTCCAGCCGTGCCGCCAGCCCACCCACAGCGCGGACAGGCTGAGCATGAACAGGAAATCGAGGTTGAACTGCCCCGGCCAGCCCATGCGGCCGATATCGCCGAAGAAAATGGGGATCAGGCCCCAGCCATGCGCGCCGATCACCATCACGGTATAGACCGTCAGCGCCAGCATGATCACCACCAGCCACAGTCGGAATAGCGCCATCGTCTCTCTCCCCATCGATTGGATGTAGCGCGTGCTACAGCAATCCGGATGGGCAGGCAACCGCGTCGACGGCGCTTTCTCCGATCCTGCGCCCGCACGCGCGGGCGCGGCCTTACCAGGTCAGCGAGCCGGGGTTGGGCATCGGCATCTGCCTCTGCGCGCCGACCAGGCTCAGCACCGATCGCACCACCACCAGCACGCCGACGGCGATCCAGGTGAGGATGCCGATCAGCACGAACAGCAGGAAGAAGCTGATGATCGAGCCGATGAAGCCGATCCAGAAGGTGTTGATCAGATAGGTGAGGTGGCTTTCCTCCCAGCTCCCCTGCGCCTCGCCCCTCCACACATAGGCCAGCACCACGCCGATAATGCCGGTGACGCCGATGAAGCACGACGCCAGATAGAGCAGCGCGACGATTGTCGGCCGGTTCATGTCGAATCCCGAAGCTGGCTGTGCCATGGTCCATACCCCCCAAAAAGACAGATGCTGACCGGATAGATGACATGAAGCCGCCGGCGCGGCAATCGCCCAATCCGCCGCCCGCGCCTCTTCCTTCGGCCCGGCAAATCGGCCATCGTCGCGCCGCAAGAGAGGGAGCGCAGCCATGTCCGAAGAAGCCTGTATCGACCCCACCCGCGCCGCGTTCGACGCGTTCAAGGCGCTGCCGCGCGACCAGCCGGTGGAGATGCTCAATCTGGTGCGCTTCCGCGCGGCCGCCGCCTATCCCGCCGATCACCCCTGCGCCCCGCTCGGCCTGACCGGGGAAGAGGCCTATGCCCGCTACGGCGAGGACAGCGGCCCCATCTTCCGCCGCGTCGGCGGCAGCGTGCTGTGGCGTGCCGCGCCGCAACTGGTGCTGACCGGCCCGGCCGACGAGGCGTGGGATACCGCCTTCGTTGCCCGCTACCCGTCCGCGCACGCCTTTCTCGCGATGGTCACCGATCCCGACTATCGCCTCGCGGTCGTCCACCGCCAGGCGGCGGTGCGCACCTCGCGGCTGATCCGCACCAGCGGCCTGCCGGCGGGAGAGGGTTTCGGCGGGTGAGGGCCGCGCGGCTGATCTTCGCCGTCGCCGCGGTTTACGGCATCGCCGTGCTGCTGCCCGGCCTGTTCATCGAACAGGGGCCGGTGCCGCTCTACCCGCCGCTCGCCCAGCCCGAATTCTACTATGGCTTCTACGGCTCGGCACTGGTCTGGCAGCTCCTGTTCATCGCCATCGCACGCGATCCCGTGCGCTACCGCCCGCTGATGCTGGTCGCGGTGCTGGAGAAAGCCGCCTTCTTCCTGCCGTGCCTGTGGCTGTGGCAGTCCGGCCGGATGGCGCCGCTCAGCGGCCCGTTCATCGGCGCGATGGTCGATGGCCTGCTGATGCTGGCCTTCCTGCTTGCCTGGCGCCTGTCGCGCCCCGCACCGGCCACCGCCCCGGCCTGAGCTTGCCGCCAGCAATGTTTATGCTATGTTCTCCCCACGGACTCGGGATGGAGGGAGGATGCGCATGATCACCGGGGGATGCCATTGCGGCGCGGTCCGCTACGAAGCGCAGGGCGAACCGCTGCACCATGCGCTGTGCCATTGCAGCGACTGCCGCCGCTCGGCCGGCGCGCCGATGGTCGGCTGGATCGCCTTTGCCGCCGACGCGGTGCGGCTGACCCAGGGCAAAACCGCCGTCTATGCCGGCAGCGCCCATGGCCGCCGCCATTTCTGCATCCAGTGCGGCACCGGCCTGTTCTATCTCAATGCCGAGATGCTGCCGGGCATCGTCGATATCCAGTCGGCCACGCTCGACGAGGCAGAGGCCCATGCCCCCGGCGCACACATCCAGGTCGCCGAGCGCCTGCCATGGATGACGCACATCGCCGACCTCCCCGAGTTCGACCGCTTCCCCGGCCCGGAGTGAGCGGCGCCCGCGCTTGCGCGCAACGCCCTTGCGCCCCGCCCGCGGCAACGCCATCTTGAATCGCGGAGGGGCCTGTAATCCGGGAACCCTTACCCATGCGCTCTGCCGATCAAGTCGCCGCCATGTCCTGCCCCGTCTGCCGCGTGCCGCTCGCGATGAGCGACCGGCAGGGCATAGAGATCGATTATTGCCCGCAATGCCGCGGCGTCTGGCTCGATCGCGGCGAGCTCGACAAGATCATCGAACGCAGCGCCGCGCCCGCCCCGGCCGCCCCGGCCCCCGCCCCGCAGCCCGCGCGCACCGCGCCGGGGCCCGAGGCGCACCCCTATGCCGGCGGCCATGATCCCCGCTACGATCCGCGCTACGGCCACGGCTATGGCCACAAACCCTATGGCAAGCGCCGCAAGAGCTGGCTCGAGGATATTTTCGACTGAGGCCTGTGCGCCTCAATCCTGCGAGAGCGCCTGCCACATCGCCATGGCAAGCCCCAACCCGCGCATGTCGCCGGTGGTGGTCCCTTCCATGCGGTTCATGACGTAAGAGAAGCTGGTGCGCGCATCCATGTCGATGAAGATGATCGATCCGCCATAGCCGCCCCAATAGAGGCTGTTCGGATTGGGGAAGGGCACCAGCCCGCCCGCCAGCCCGAAGCCCATGCCATAGCGCACGGGGATGCCCAGGATCAGGTCGACCCCCTCGATCTGCAGTTCCAGCGCCTTGCGGCATCCGGCTTCAGAAAGGATGCGCCTGCCCTTGGCGACACCGCCATTGGCGAGGCAGGCATGGATCTCCGCGACCGAACGGGCATTGCCCGTGCCCCCCGCCGCCGGAATTTCCGCGCCGCGCCAGCCGCGCGTGCGCGTGGCAGAGACGTCGATGCCCGGGTTGGTCGCCATGTTGCGCACCAGCGCATCGTCAGCGACGGCGGAGATCGATGCGTCCGACGGTGGCGGCTGCAACTCGGCCACTCGCGCGTCCTCGCTGGCCGGCAGGCCGATGTGGAAATCGGCGCCGAGCGGTTCGGCAATCTCCCGACGGAACAGCGTGCCGACCGACACGCCGGCGATTCTGCGGATCACCTCTCCCACCAGATAGCCCTGCGTCAGCGCATGATAGCCGGGCGCACTGCCGGGCTGCCAATAGGGCTCCTGCGCCGCCAGCAGAGACGTCGCCTTGTCCCAGTCGTACAGGTCTTCGGTGGTGATCGGCTCCTTCCAGCCGGACAGGCCCGCACTGTGGCTCATCAGGTGCGCGACGGTGACGTCGCCCTTGCCCGCGGCGGCGAACTCCGGCCAGTAATGCGCAACGCGCGCACCGAAATCCAGCTCGCCCCGGTCGGCCAGCAGCAGCGCGGTCAGCGCGGTCATCGTCTTGGTGGTCGAATAGACATTGACGATGGTGTCGCGCTGCCACGGGCGGGTCCGCGCCGGATCGGCATGGCCGCCCCACAGGTCGACCACCGTCTCCCCTTCCAGCGTCATGCAGACGCTGGCACCGATATCCGCGCCGGACGCCAGATTGGCCTCGAGCACCGCTGCAATCCCGGCAAATCGCGGGTGCGCAAAACCTTCGACGAGGGTCATGCGTCGATCGACGTGCCCACCGCCGCATGCACCAGCCCGCCGTCGACGGTGATCGTCTCGCCGATCACATAATCGCCGGCGCGGCTGCACAGGTAGATGGCGGCAGCCGCCATGTCCTCGGGCGTGCCGATGCGCCGCGCGGGAATGCCCTTGGCCACCTCGTCGCCATGGTCGCGGGCGGCGCGGTTCATGTCGCTTTCGAACGCGCCCGGCGCGATGGCGGTGACGATGATATTGTCCTTCACCAGCCGCGCCGCCATCCGCTTGGTCAGATAGAGGATCGAGGATTTAGACGCGTGGTAGCTCCACGTATCCCACGGGTTGAGGCGCAGGCCGTCGATCGAGCCGACATTGACCACCTTGGCCGGGCTGTCCTGTGTTCCCGCCGCTTTCAGCAGCGGATAGAGGGCCTGCGTCAGGAAGAAGGGACCCTTGACGTTGACGTCCATCACCTTGTCCCAGCCGGCTTCGGGAAATTCCTCGAACGGCGCGCCCCAGGCGGCACCGGCGTTGTTGATCAATATGTCGAGCTTGCTCTCACGCTCGGCCATCGCCGCCGCCAGCGCCTTGCAGCCCTCGACGGTCGAGACATCGCCGGGGATGCCGATCACCCGCTCGCCGAACTTCTCCACCGCCGCCGCCACCTGCGGCCCCTTGCGCGCGCTGATATAGACCCGCTCGCACCCCGCCGCGAGAAAGCCTTCGACAAACATCGCCCCGATGCCGCGCGATCCCCCGGTGATCAGGGCGGTCTTGCCGGTCAGGCCGAAAAGGATGGTGAGGTCCATATCATTCTCCCTCTCCCCTTCAGGGGAGTTTGGATTGAAAGGGTCAATCCAGTCCCCCGGACTGGATTGTTGGATTGCCGGGGGCAATCCAATGCCCTTTCAATCCAAACTGGCCGGGGAGAGGGGCAGTCCTGTCCCGGCCCATAAGCTGTAATTACGGAGACTGCCCCTCTCCCTAACCCTCTCCCCTTCAGGGGAGAGGGGACTCAATAGCCGTTCATCCGCGCCACGCGGTCGACGTGATAGTTCACGTCGCCCATATATTCCGCCAGCGCACGGTCGCGTTTCATATAGAGGCCGATGTCATATTCGTCGGTCATGCCGATGCCGCCGTGCATCTGCACGCCTTCGCGCACCGCCAGATTGGCCGCCTGGCCGACCTTGGCCTTGGCGACCGAGACCATCAGTTCCGCACCGTCGCTGCCCTCGTCGAGCAGTTGCTGCGCCTTCATCACGCTGGCGCGGGCGATCTCCATTTCCGCATAGAGATGCGCGGCGCGGTGCTGCAGCGCCTGGAATTCGCCGATCAGCTGGCCGAACTGCTTGCGCTGCTTGAGGTAGGTCATGGTCATGTCCATCGCGCCGGTGCCGACGCCCAGCAGCTCTGCCGACGCGCCGGTGCGCGCGGCGGCGAGCAGCGGCTTCAGCGCCGCCCAGCCCTGATCGACCTCACCCACCACCGCATCGGCGGTCACTTCGACGCCGTCGAACTCCAGCTTCGATGCCAGCGAGGAATCGACCAGCCGGCGCGGATCGGCGGTCAGGCCCGCCGCATCGCGCTGCACCGCAAACAGGGTCAGCCCCTCTTCCTCGCCGGCCGCACCGCCGGTGCGCGCCGCGACCAGCAGCATGTCGGCGACATGGCCGTGCAGCACGAAGGTCTTGGAACCGCTCAACCTGAACCCGTTGCCCGACCGCTCGGCCTTCATCGCGATGCGCTCGGGCCGGTGCCGGGCGCTTTCGTCGATGGCGAGCGCGATCACCGCGTCGCCCGCGGCGATGCGCGGCAGCCACTCCTCGGCCGTCGCCCCGCCCGCCGCCTTGAGCGCCGAGGCCGCCGCGACCGAGGTCGACAGGAACGGCGAGGGCGTCAGATTGCGGCCGATTTCCTCGAGCACGATGCCCGCTTCGGCATGGCCCATGCCCAGCCCGCCCTTGTCTTCGGGCACGAGGATGCCGGTGAAACCCATCTCGGCAAACTGCTTCCACAGGTCGCGGCTGAATCCGGTCGCGTCGTTGCTGTCGCGCAAGGACCGCAAGTGCTTGACCGGCGCGGTCTCGGCGATGAACGGCGCCACCGTGTCCTTGAGCGCGGTCTGGTCGTCATTGTGATAGAGAGGCATGTCTTCTGTTTCCTTATTTCGTCACCCCGGGCTTGACCCGGGGTCGCTGGCCGTCTGGCACCGCATCACTGCGGCACGCGGCCCCGGATCAGGTCCGGGGCGACGAAAATGTCACCCCCCCGGCAGCTCCAAAATGCGCTTCGAGATGACATTGAGCATCACCTCGCTGGTGCCGCCCTCGATCGAATTGGCCTTGGTGCGCAGCCAGGTGCGCGGACGGGCGCCGTGGCGCGACTCGTCGCTCTCCCACTCCAGCCCTTCCGAGCCCGATCCCGACATCACCAGCTCGTGCCGGCGCTTGTTCAGTTCGGTGCCCGAATATTTCATCATGTTGGAGGAGGCGGGGTGCGCCCGGCCGGTCTTCCACATGTCCATGAACCGCTCGCCCATCGCGCGGAAGGCGAAGACGTCGACGTCGAACTTGGCCATTTCGGCGCGCAGGATCGGGTCGTCGAGCTCGCCCGAGGCATTGACGCCCAGCGACTTGGCGAACAGCGCGCCGCACGACACCATGTCCGCGCCCGCGCCGCCGGCGGAGATCATCTCGCGCTCATGCCCCAGCAGATATTTGGCGACATCCCAGCCGCAGTTGACCGTGCCGACGAACTGGTCCTTGGGTACCTTCACATTGTCGAAGAAGGTTTCGCAGAACGGCGAGTTGCCGCTGATCAGCAGGATCGGCTTGGTCGACACGCCCGGGCTCGCCATGTCGAACAGCATGAAGGTGATGCCGCGATACTTGTCCGCCTTGTCGGTGCGCACCAGGCAGAAGATCCAGTCGGCCTTGTCGGCATAGCTGGTCCAGATTTTCTGGCCGTTGACCAGCCAGTGATCGCCCTTGTCCTCGCCGAAAGTCTGCAGGGAGACGAGGTCGCTGCCCGATCCGGGTTCCGAATAGCCCTGGCACCAGCGGATTTCGCCACGCGCAATCTGGTTGAGGTAATGGACCTTCTGCTCTTCGGTGCCGAACTGCAGCAGCGCCGGCCCGAGCATCCAGATGCCGAAGGAGGACAGCGGCGAGCGGGCGTTGATCCGCGCCATTTCCTCGCGCAGCACCTTGGTCTGGGCCGCGGTCAGGCCTGCGCCGCCATATTCCTTGGGCCAGTCGGGCACGGTATAGCCCATGTCGCGGCACGCCTCGAACCAGGCCTTCTGCGCCTCGCTCTTGAACTCGGCGTTGCGGCCGCCCCAATAGGTGTCGTCCTCGCTCTTCATCGGCTCGCGCATCTCGGCCGGGCAATTGGCCTCGAGCCAGGCACGCGTCTCGGCGCGGAATGTCTGCAGGTCGTCGCTCACCTCATCCTCCTCGTCCTGCCAGCCGGTACGCCTGCCCGGACGGAGCAGCGCGGCTGGCCATGTTGACGTGAACGTAAAGCAGTTTCGCCCGCCTGCGCAAGCACCGATTGCAAAGATTGCGGATGCCGTAGCGCCACCATAAGCTGCTTGACGCGCGCCTCTCTTCAAAAGCACAGTATGGCCATGCCGCAGCAAAGACGGCGAGGGAGAGTGCCATGCGATTCGCGGGGAAGACCGCCGTCATCACCGGTGCGGCGTCGGGGATCGGCCGCGCCACTGCCGAGCTGTTCGCCGCCGAAGGCGCGACCGTCATCGCCGCCGATATCGATGCGGCCGGCGGGGAGGACCTCGCCGCCACCTCCAACGGCAGGATCCTGTTCAAGCAGACCGACGTGTGCGACGTCGACGCGATCAAGGCGCTGATGGAATTCGCTGCGGAAAGGACCGGCGGCATCGACGTCGTCTTCAACAATGCCGGCGCCGGCGGCGCGCGCGAGGGCATCGACGAGATCGACGCGGCCGGCTGGGACCGGACGATGGACCTGCTGCTGCGCTCGGTGGCGATGGGCATCCGCTACGCCGTGCCGCACATGATCGGCCGGGAAGGCGCCAGCATCGTCAACACCGCCAGCATCGCCGGCCTCGAAGCGGGCTATTCCCCCACCGCCTACGCCGTCGCCAAATGCGGGGTGATCCACCTGACCAAGGTCGGCGCGACCGATCTTGCCAAGCACAACATCCGCATGAACGCCATCTGCCCCGGTTTCATCCAGACCAACATCTTCACCGCCTCGCTCGACATCCCGCCCGAGCATCGCGAGACGGCGAAGGCGATGATCTTCGAAATCTCCAACCACACCCAGCCGGTCAAGCGCGGCGGCCAGCCCGCCGACATCGCGGCGATGGTCGCCTTCCTCGCCTCGAAGGACGCCGGCTTCATCACTGGCAGCCATTTCGTCGTCGATGGCGGCATCACCACCGGCCAGCCGCACAGCTGGAACCCGGATGCCCCCAGCCTGTTCACCCCGCTGCAGGCCTTTGCCGAAGAGGTCGGCAGCCAGTGAGCACGGGCGTGCGCGCAGCCCCCGGCGCCGGCCCCGCTGACCCGTCCGTCGCCGCAGCACACCCCGCCGCCGCCGCATCGCCCGCCCCCGGCGTGCCGATGCCGACGCGCGTCCTCTACGGCTTCGGCTCGATCGCCTATGGCATCAAGGACAATGGCTTCGCCGTCTTCCTGTTGCTCTATTACAACCAGATCATCGGTCTCGACGCCGGCCTCGTCGGCCTTACCCTGCTCGTCGCGCTGCTGCTCGATGCGCTGATCGACCCTGCCGTCGGCCATTTGTCGGATCGCACCCGCAGCCGCTGGGGCCGCCGCCACCCGTGGCTCTACGCCTCGGCGCTGCCGATCTTCGGCTGCTGGCTGGCGCTGTGGATGCCGCCGGAGGGCAGCCAGACGCTGCAGCTCGCCTGGCTGCTGCTGTTCGCCACGCTGGTGCGGATGAGCCTGTCGATCAACGAGGTGCCCTCGATCGCGCTGGCGCCAGAGATGACCGAGGACTATCACGAGCGCACCTCGATCCTCGGCATCCGCTACCTGTTCGGCTGGGCCGGCGGCCTCGCCATGCTCGCCGCGGCCTATGGCATCTTCCGCCTTGCCGATCCCGATGTCGTCACTGCGGCGGATTTCCGCGCCTATGCCGTCACCGGGGCGATCGTCATGCTGGTCACGGTGCTGGTCTCCGCCATCGGCACCCACCGCCGCTTCGCCCGCCCCAGCGCGGCGGGGATGCACCAGCCGTCGCTGCGCGACATGCTGACCTGCCTCAAATTCCGCCCCTTCCAGATCCTGCTCCTCGCCGCGATGTTCGGCTTCGCCAACCAGGGCATCGGCTTTTCGCTGTCGAGCTTCCTGCTCGCCTATGTGTGGAAGATGGATGCCGCGCAGCAGGTGCTCTATTCGGGCTGCCTGTTCTTCGGCGTGCTGTTCGCGCTGTGGCTGGCGCGGGCGATGGGCGCGCGCTTCGGCAAGCGCGGCACCGCGATGCGCCTCGCGCTCGTCACCGGTGTGCTCGCCATTGCTCCCTATGTCCTGCTGCTCGCCGGGGCCTGGCCCCAACCGGGCGGCGCCGCCTCGCTATGGACCTTCCTGCCGATCGTCACCCTCGCCACCGGTACCGGCATCGCCACCATGATCACCGGCGCGTCGCTGATGGCCGACGTCACCACCATGCACCAGAAGATCAGCGGCAAGGCGCAGGAAGGGGTGTTCTTCTCGGGCCACTTCTTCATGCAGAAATGCGTCACCGGCATCGGCATCTTCGTCGCCGGGCAGATTTTGGTGCTGATCGCCTTCCCGCCACAGGCCAACCCCGCGACCATCGCGCCCGTGGTCGTCGCCGATCTCGCCCGCGCCTATGTCGCCGTCACCATCATCCTCGCCGCCGCCACCGCCTGGGCCTTCTCCCGCTTCCCGCTCGATGCGGACAGCGGCGCAAACCCGACCGCCTGACCGGGAGCACTTGTCCCTAACTGCGGCTGTCGATGCTATGCTCCTGCAGCTCGTCGATCCTCAGCCCGAATGTCCATCGGGGTCTGGGGATTTGGTGAGCTCGGCTTCCGTCGCCAGCCTGCTCACTCCTCCCCCATCCGCAACGCCGCAATAAACGCCTCCTGCGGGATCTGCACGCTGCCATATTCCCGCATCCGCTTCTTGCCTTCCTTCTGCTTGTCGAGCAGCTTCTTCTTGCGGCTGATGTCGCCGCCATAGCATTTCGCGGTCACGTCCTTGCGCATCGCGGCGATGGTTTCGCGCGCGATCACCTTGCCGCCGATGGCGGCCTGGATCGGGATTTTGAACAGGTGGCGGGGGATCAGGTCTTTCAGCCGCTCGCACATGCCGCGGCCGCGGCTTTCGGCCGATCCGCGGTGGACGATCATTGATAGCGCGTCGACGGCTTCCGCGTTGACGAGGATGCTCATCTTGACGAGATCGCCCGGGCGGTGGCCGATCTGGTGATAGTCGAAACTGGCGTAACCCCTTGAAATACTTTTCAATCTGTCATAAAAATCGAACACAACCTCGTTGAGCGGCAGTTCGTAGACGATCTGCGCGCGGCCGCCCACATAGGTCAGCTGCTTCTGGATGCCCCGCCGGTCCTGGCACAGCTTCAGGATGCCACCCAGATATTCGTCGGGGCAATAGATGGTCGCCTCGATCCACGGCTCCTGGATCTCATCGATGCGGTTCGGGTCCGGCATGTCCGCCGGGTTGTGCAGCTCGATTTCCTTGGCGTCCTCGGTCTTCGATTTGCTCAACGACAGCTTGTAGACCACCGACGGCGCGGTGGTGATCAGGTCGAGGTCATATTCCCGGGTCAGCCGCTCCTGGATGATTTCCAGATGCAGCAGGCCCAGGAAACCGCAGCGGAAGCCGAAGCCGAGCGCGGCGCTGGATTCCATCTCGAAGCTGAAGCTCGCGTCGTTGAGCCTGAGCTTGCTGATGCTCTCGCGCAGCTTCTCGAAGTCCGCAGCATCGGTGGGGAACAGGCCGCAGAACACCACCGGCTGCACCTGCTTGAAGCCCGGCAACGGCGCATCGGCCGGCCGCTTGGCGTCGGTGATGGTGTCGCCGACGCGGGCCTGCGCCACATCCTTGATCTGCGCGGTTATGAAGCCGATCTCGCCCGGCCCCAGCTCTTCCAGATGCTCGATCTTGGGGCGCATGCAGCCCACGCGATCGATCAGGTGGGTGGTGCCCGCAGCCATGAATTTGACATTCTGCCCCTTGCGGATGCTGCCATCGATCACGCGGATCAGGATGACGACGCCGAGATAAGGGTCGTACCATGAATCGACCAGCATCGCCTTCAATGGCGCGGTGCGGTCTCCCTTCGGCGGGGGGATGCGGGTGACGATGGCTTCCAGCGTCTCGGCAATGCCGATGCCGGCCTTGGCCGAAGCCAGCACCGCATCGTCCGCAGGCAGGCCAATGATGTCCTCGATCTCCGCCTTGACCTTGTCGACGTCCGCCGCGGGCAGATCGATCTTGTTGATCACCGGCACGATCTCATGGTCATGCTCGATCGACTGGTAGACATTGGCCAGCGTCTGCGCCTCCACCCCCTGCGCGGCGTCGACCACCAGCAACGCGCCTTCGCAGGCGGCGAGGGAGCGCGAGACTTCATAGGCGAAGTCGACATGGCCGGGCGTGTCCATCAGGTTGAGCTGATAGGTCTTGCCGTCGGCGGCGGGGTAAGACAGGCGCACCGTCTGCGCCTTGATGGTGATCCCGCGTTCCTTCTCGATGTCCATGTTATCGAGGACTTGGGCGGTCATTTCGCGGGCGGAAAGGCCGCCGGTGTGCTGGATCAGCCGGTCGGCCAGCGTCGATTTGCCATGGTCGATATGCGCGATGATGGAGAAGTTGCGGATCAGCGAAAGGTCGGTCATGCAAGCGCCCCTAGCAGCGGTGCAGGCCGATGTCAGCCTCGCTGCATCGCGGCAATCGCGGCGAGCGCGCGCTCGAACCGCCGCTCCCCGGTCCCCGCTATCCCCACCCAGCGCAGCTTGCGCCGTTCCAGCTCCTTGACCAGCGCGGCACGAAACCGGTCCCGCTGGCGCTGCTCGGTCTGGATGCGCACCCCGTCATCCTCCCACGGCAGGTCATTCTCCATCACCAGATAGAGGTCGCTCTCGAACAGGTCCCCGCCAAACCATGGATCGAGCGGCGCGCCGGAGAAGTGCGCCCAGACAGAGGTGACGATGGCGTCGGTGTCCGCCACCACTGGCGACACGCCAACGTTGAAGGAGGTCATCACCGTGCCACGGATGTTGCTGTCCTGCACCTGGCCGACATGCACCAGCTGCTCCATCGACAGGTCGTTGCCGTGCGCGGCGCAATAGGCGCGGGCATATTCCTTGACCGCGACCACGCCGAAATGCGCGGCGATCTTGCCTGCCAGCCAGCTCTTGCCGGTGCTCTCGGCTCCGGCGACACAGATGGTCAGAATGCTCATGCCGGGGCGACACCGGATGCGTTCTCTGCGCGGCGCCATTCGACCCAGCCAACGATGCACATGACAAGGAACAGGCCATAGAGCCCCGCCGTCAATTGCAGATCGCGGCTCCAGTAGAGCCCGATCGCCAAGACATCGACCGCGATCCAAACCAGCCAGTTCTCGATCCGTCGCTGCGCCAGCAATATCTGCGCGGCGACGCTGCCCATCGCCACGGCGGCATCCCACCATGGGGACACCGCGTCGGTGAAGCGCATCATCACCCAGCCCCAGAGCGCGGTGGCGGCCATCACGCCCACCAGCCACAGCCAGCGCTCGCCGCTGCGCATCCGCATGACCGCAACCGGGCCGCCCAGCCCGCCAGCGCGCGCCCACGCAATCCAGCCCCAGATGTTCACGACGGCAAAGAAGACTTGCAGCCCCATGTCCGAATAGAGCCGGGCCTCGCGGAAAATCTCGAAGTAGAGCAACACCATCGCGATGCCGACGGGGTAATTCCAGATGCTGCGGCGGATGAGCAGCGCGATATTGGCGACGCCCAGCGCCACCGCGATCATCTCGAGCTGGTTCATGGCCGTCTCACGCGCGCGGGCGGGTCCACAGGCCTTCGCGGGACAGGGCCTCATCCGATGGCTTGCCCGACCACATAGCGCGACCCAACGCGGCGGCGACGAAGCCAGCCTTCTCGCTGCCAGTGGTGGTCACGCGATGGTCCCATGCATGTTCGCCGCGCTCACGCACCTTTTCGGCAATCGCACCATAGATGTTGGACGCAGCCAGCACCGCCCAGCGCGAGCGGAAGGGCAGGCGTGCCGCACCGATCCGCGCCGACGCTTCGTAGAGATCGACATATTCGGCAAGCCATCTGGCCATAACGGCGAGGCGCTTGCGATAGGCCGGATGCATATGCTGGCCGGGCGGGATGTCCATCTCGACCAGCCAGTCCATGGGCAGATAACAGCGGTCGCCCGCCGCATCTTCGGCCACGTCACGGGCAATATTGGCGAGCTGGAAGGCGAGGCCGAGGTCGCAGGCGCGGTCGAGCGTGTCCTCCTCAGCCGGATCGACCCCCATCACCACCGCCATCATGCAGCCGACCGCACCCGCGACATTCCAGCAATAGCTGAACAGGTCGGCCTCGGAACGCGGGCGCCAGCCAGCGGCGTCACGATCGAAACCCTGCAGCAGCGCCTCGGCAAAGCCGCGCGGGATCGGGCATTCGATGTTGAGCATGGCCAGGCAGTCGAACGCCGGATTGCCGGTCGTCTGACCTGCATAGGCAAGGTCGGTCAGGCGCCGGATGGTTGCGGCCCGCTCTAGCGCCTCGTCATCGGCAATGGTCATCAACCCGCCATGGTCCTGGCCGTCGGCGATATCGTCGCAGGCCCGGCACCAGGCGTAAAGCAGCCAGGCGCGCTCGCGGGTACGGGTGTCGAACAATTTGCTGGCGGCGCCGAAGGATTTGGAGCCCTTGGCTATGCTCGCCTCGGCGAAGGTGACCAGGAATTGGCGGTCGGGAAGAGAGGTCATGGTTGCCGCTCCATCGTTATTGCGAGCGATGCGCGGCAATCCAGTGCGGCTCTGCGCGACTCTGGATTGCTTCGCTGCGCTCGCAATGACGTGGGTGTCACAACTGCTCCGCTTTCATCGCGAAGATCGTCTTGTGCGGCACATAGGTGGCCATGGCGTCGAGCAACGGCTCGAGCTCCTCGCGCACGATCATGATGCCCTTGTGCGCCTCGCGGATGAAGCCGGTTTCGACCATCTTGGCGTTGAATGCGATGAGCCCGTCGTAAAAGCCGGCGACGTTGAGCAGCCCGACCGGCTTCTGGTGATAGCCGAGCTGCGCCCAGCTGATCGCCTCCCACAACTCGTCCATGGTGCCGACGCCGCCCGGCAAGGTCACGAACCCGTCGGCCAGATCGGTGAACAGCCGTTTGCGCTCGTGCATGCCGGGAACCACGTGCAATTCGGTGCAGCCGCGGTGCGCGACTTCCGCGCCGACCAGCGCTTCGGGGATGATGCCGATGACCTCACCGCCAGCAGCAAGCGCGGCGTCGGCCACTGCTCCCATCAGCCCCAGCCGGCCGCCGCCGTAAACGACACCGACGCCGCGTTCCGCCAGCATGGTGCCGACGGCGCGGGCAGTGTCGATGTACAGCGGATCGGCAGGTGTGGCCGAGCCGCAGTAGATGGCGAGCCGTTTCATGTCAGATCCTCGATCATCAACCCCGCTGTTGCCTTGGCGCTGCCGACCACGCCGGGAATGCCCGCACCGGGATGGGTGCCGGCCCCGACGAAATAGAGATTGTCGATCACATCGTCGCGGTTGTGGGTGCGAAACCAGGCGCTCTGGGTCAGCAGCGGCTCCAGGCTGAAAGCGCTGCCGAGATGGGCGTTGAGATCGTGCGCGAAGTCCTGCGGCGTATAGTGGAACTGGACCACCACCTTGTCGTGGATGTCGGGGATGTTCATGCGCTCGCCAACGACATCGAGAATACGCTTGGCGTAGACCGGCCCCATTTTCTCCCAGTCGATCGGCAGCTTGCCCATATGGGCGACCGGAGAGAGCACGTAGAAACTGGCGTGGCCCGGTGGCGACATGCCCGGATCGGTGATCGTCGGGTGATGCAGATAGAGCGAAAAATCGTCCGGCAGCACGCCATGGTCATAAATGTCGGACAGCAGGCCCTTGTAGCGCGGACCGAAGATGATCGTGTGATGCGCGATATGGGGGAAATCGCCCTTGAGCCCGAAATGGAGGACGAACAGCGAGGGCGAATATTTCTTGCGCGCGAGGCTCTTGGCCGCCCGCTTGCCGCGCGCGGAATTGCCGAGAAGATCGCGATAGCTGTGCATGATGTCGGCGTTGGTGGCGACCGCATCGGCATCCGCACTCCAGCCGCTCTTGGTCCTGACGCCCGTGACATGGTCGCCGCGCGTGCAGATTTCGGTGACCGGATCATTGAGCCGCAGCACGCCGCCCAGCCGCTCGAAATGAGTGACCATTCCGGCGATCAGCGCGTTGGTGCCGCCACGCGCGAACCAGACGCCGCCGTCCTTCTCCAGCTTGTGGATCAGCGCGTATATCGAGCTCGTCTTCATCGGGTTGCCGCCGACCAGCAGCGTATGGAAGCTGAACGCCTGACGCAGGCGCTCGTCCTGAATATAGGATGACACCATCGAATAGACGCTGCGCCACGCCTGATAGCGGGCAAGCGCAGGAGCGGCGCGCAGCATTGCGGCAAAATCCAGGAACGGCACCGATCCGAGCTTGAGATAACCCTCCTCATGCACGCCAGCACTATAGTGCAGGAACCGGTCATAGCCGGCGACATCGGCGGGGTTGAAGGCGGCGATGCCGGCGCGCAGCTTTTCCTCGACATTGGTATAGTCGAGCTCGGACCCATCGGGCCAGTTGAGCCGGTAAAAGGGCTGCACCGGCATCAGCTCGACATCCTGCGCCATGTCAGAGCCGCTCAGCTCCCACAGCTCGCGCAGGCACGGCGGATCGGTGATCACGGTGGGGCCGGCATCGAAGGTGAAACCGTCGATCTTCCAATGATAGCCACGCCCGCCCGGCTTGTCCCGGCTTTCGACAACTGTCGTGGCGATGCCTGCAGACTGGAGGCGGATAGCAAGTGCGAGGCCGCCGAAGCCGGCGCCGATAACGATAGCGGTTTTCATCTCATTCCTATCAGCGCGCGCACCGCCGCGCTTATGGGCATCGGCGGACGCCCCGACAAGACCCTCAATCGATCGGCAAGCGTCGATTTTCCGGCATAGAAGCGCTCGACCAGCGGACGTGGCAGGCGGTAGAAATGTTCGAGCACACGATAGCGCTGATCGGGCACGGCGCCACGGAACAACATGGTGTCGAGCATCCGGTAGAAGCCGCCGCTGCGCCATGAAGCCCGGGCTGACGCGCGCGTGGCCAGGCCCAGATCGTCGAGCGGCCAGCGCCGGACGATGTCCAGCGCCGATGCGACAGCGAGCGGCAGCGAATAGCCGGTGGTCGGATGGAACATTGCAGCGCGCGATCCGATCCGCGCGACCGGATCGTCGGACGGCCAGACCGAATCGAAATCGCCGCCGACGATGACCGGCAGGCAGCCCTGCTCTTCGCGCTCCACACCGGTCACCACCCAACCCTTGGCGCGCGCATAGTCGTCGATACGTGCCACAATCGCATCGCGGTCGACGATAGTGTCATCGCTGTAATAGGTGTCTTCCACGAACAACCGGTCGGGCCCGAACGGCAACACATAGACGAAGCGATAGCCATCGATCTGCTCGACGGTTGCGTCCATGACGATGGGCCGGGTCAGCCCATGCGGCTGCGCGAGCACCAGTTCCTGTCCTACGAACTTCTGCCAACCGCAGTCATAAGCCGCGCCCTCCGACCCCGGACCACGCGCGTCCAGCACCGCGCCGGCGCTCAGCGCGTCACCATTGGCGAGCGTCGCACCTGTCGGCGTCAGCGCCGCGACGCGGACATCGGTCCGCGCCCGCTCCCCCAGCACGCGACGCAACTCCTCGTCCAGCTTTTCGGATGTGATGCTGGCGTAGGGCGTGTCGAGCGTGCGGCTGCGCACCGGAAAGGCAATGTCGTAGGCATCCCAACGATGCGCGACGAGCGGCGCGACCAGATCATGCCCCGCGGCGTCAAGATCGCTGGCGAAGAAGGACCAGACATGATTGCCGCCGAAGCTCTCTCCGCCATCGACCAGCTCGACCCGCACCTCGGGCCGGTATTTGGCAAAAGCCAGCGCGACGAGCGCTCCGGCAAGGCCGCCGCCGACGATCAGCAGATCGGGTTGATTGGAGGATGGGAAAGACATTGGCTTTCCCCATAGGAGATAGACCATGGCCTGTCGAAGGCCATATGCTCTTGACGCTTACGTCAAGCGCCGCGACTGTCGGACAAAGAGAGGGAGGCAGCAGCATGTTCGAGGCAGGCGACGGCCAGCCATTGCTCAGCGGGGTGCGCGTCATCGACCTGACGTCCGTGGTGTTCGGGCCTTATGCCACCCAGATCATGGCCGATCTGGGGGCCGACGTGATCAAGGTCGAACCGCCGCACGGCGACCATTTCCGCCCGGGCACCCGCCCTGCGGTCACCCCGGGGATGGGGTCCGGCTGGATGGCGGTCAACCGGGGCAAGCGCTCGATCGCACTCGATCTCAAATCGGCCGATGACCTGGCGGTGATGCGCGCGCTGCTGGCGGAGGCCGACGTGTTCATCTGCAATGTGCGCGGTGCCGCGATGGAGCGGCTCGGACTCGATTATGACGCAGTGGCAGCGATCAAGCCCGACATCATCTATGCGCATTGTGTCGGCTTCGGCCAGGACGGACCCTATGCGCCTTTGCAGGCCTATGACGATGTCATCCAGGCGGCGACCGGCACCTGCAGCCTGCTGCCACGCGTCGACGGGCAGGACCGTCCACGCTATCTGCCAAGCCTGATTGCCGACAAGGTGGCAGGCCTGCACGCCGCCTATGCCGTGCAGGCAGCTCTGATCCACCGGCTGCGCACCGGGCGCGGGCAGCGCGTCGAAATCCCCATGTTCGAAGCCTTCACCAGCTTCATCATGCTCGAGCATCTGGGAGACCAGACCTTCGAGCCGCCGATAGGTCGCGCCGGCTATGCGCGGCAGATCGACCCCGATCGCCAGCCCTTTCCGTGCAGCGATGGCTGGCTGAGCATCGTCGCCTACACCGACGGCGCCTGGCCGCGACTGTTCGCGCTGCTGGGCGAACCGGAATTTCTGGACGACGACCGTTTCCGCACGCCCAAGGACCGCTTCCTCAACAGCGGCCTGCTCTATCGCCGGATGGCGGAGCTGACCCGCGCCTTCACCACTGCCGACCTGCTGGCGGCGCTGCGCAGCGCCGATATTCCGGCGCAGCGTGTCCGCGATCTCGACGAAGTGATTGACGACCCGCATCTGCAGGCGACCGGCTTTATCCGCGTGCGCGAGCACCCCAGCGAAGGCCGCTATCGCGACTTGGCCCCTCCGGTCGCGTTCAGCGATGCGCCCATGCCGCCGGCATCGCCACCGCCGACGCTCGACGCCGATGGCGCGGATATTCGTGCAACTGTGCGCCAGCGCACTGAAACTGGCTGAGAAATTTGGCTTGGACATCACATCAAGTGGCTGCATAAAGAAGGCACCCGAACATGAACGAAACGAGTCTAGGGCGCTCAGAAATCGTTCAGGCGGAAAGCCGCATGCAGGCCTTGTCGAAATGACGAACAGGGGAAAAATATCATGAAGAAGCTTGCACTTGCCACCGCCGCCGTCCTGCTGGTCGCCGGCCCTGTCACCGCACAGAACACCGGCCTCAATGCCAACTATGGCTCGATCACGCTGAACTCCGGCTTCACGCCCGATCCGTATCGCGTCAACGTCCGTTCCGGTGGCAGCATTTCTGCCAGCAACATTTCCAGCGGATGCGCCGGCAGCATCAGCGATGCGCCCGATTTCGAACTGACCTACAACGCCGGTTCGCTGCCGCTGGTGTTCCGCACCTCGTCGAGCCGGGACACCACGCTGATCGTCAACGGCCCCGATGGCCAGTGGCATTGCGATGATGACAGCGCAGGCAATCTCAACGCGCAGATCAGCTTCGCCAAGCCGCAAAGCGGCACCTACGACATCTGGGTGGGCAGCTATGGCGGCGGCATCTATGATGCGCAGCTGCAGATCACCGAACTGCCCTAAACCGGCCGCGCAGTGACAGACGAGGCCAGCCGGATCGCCGAATGGCGCGCCGGCTGGCCGGTTGTTCTGGCCTCGGCATGCGGCATCGGCACCGGGGCCGCGCTTTACCAATATGTCTCCAGCCTGTTCATCGGCCCGGCGCAGACCGAGCTTGGCTGGAGCCGCGGCGATTTCGCGCTGATCGGCGCAACACCACTGATCGGGGCGCTGAGCGCCCCCCTGATCGGGCGGCTTGCCGATCGCTATGGCGTTCGCCCGGTAGCGATCATCGCCACCATCACCATCGCCGGTGCTTTTTTCGGCCTGTCCCAGCAGGGCGGCTCTGTCGCGGAAGCCGTGGCATGGATGCTGTTGCTGGGCTTTGCCGTGCCCGGCACAACCGGCATCGTCTATTCGCGCGCCGTGACCGGCTGGTTTTCGCACAATCGCGGGCTGGCGCTGGGCCTGATGTCGTCGGGCATCTCGATCGGCGCCTTGCTTGCAACGCCGCTTATCGCATGGGCCATCGGCGTGGGCGGGTTTCGTGGCGGCTATATGGGGCTGGCGCTGCTCGCCCTGTGCATCGGTCTGCCGGCCATCCTGTGGGGGCTGCGGGAGCGGGTATCCCTGGCGGTCGCACGGCAGGCGCCCGGGGTCGACGACGCGCAGCCAGACCCCGCCATGCCCGGACCATCGGCGCTGCGGTCTCTGCTCGCAACCCGCCGCTTCTGGCTGCTCGCAGCGGTGATGTTTCTGGTCAACATCCCGTCATCGGGCATATTGACGCAGCTCACTCCGCTGTTGACCGACAAGGGCGTGGCGCGCGAAACGGCGGCGCTGCTGCTATCTCTCTATGCCGGATCGGTATTGGCCGGGCGGATCGGCATCGGCGGGCTGTTCGACCGCCTGCCTGCACCGCGCGTGGCAGCAGCGGTCACCCTGGTCGCAGCCATCGGCTGCATCGCCTTCCACAGCGCAACGCCGCTGGCCTTCGTCTATGTCGGCGTCGTCACCGTCGGCCTGATGCAGGGGGCGGAAACCGACGTGCTGGCCTATTTCGTCTCGCGCCTGTTCGACCATCGCCATTTCGGCACGATCTACGGCTTGCAGGTGACGGGCGGGATGACGGGGACCGCAATCGGCATCATTGGCTTCGGCCAGCTCTACGACCGGCAGGGCAGTTACGATGTGGTGTTGCTGATCGGCGCGGCGATGCTGGTCGTCGTCGCCGGTCTCTATCTCTCGCTGAGCGGGGCAATGGCAGCAGCCCGCGATGCGGACAGTGCGTCAGCCCAGAACTGACGCCCCGGCGCAACCACGCTCGATCATGATCATCGGCAGCCCGCCTTCGGGAGTGCGATAGCCCGCCTCAACCGCAGCACGCACGGTCGCCACACGATGCTGCGGCATCAGCGCAACCACCGCGCCGCCGAAGCCGCCGCCGGTCATGCGTGCGCCCCCATGCTCGCCGATGGCGGCCTGCAATAGTGCGACCAGCGCATCGATGGCCGGGAGGGTGATCGCAAAATCGTCCCGCATCGACGCATGGCTTTGCGCCATCAGGGTGCCCAGCGTGACAAGATCGCCCGCCGCGAGAGCGTCCGCGGCATCGAGCGTTCGCGCATTCTCGCTGACGACGTGGCGCGCGCGTTGGAAAGCGACACCATCCAGCCGGTCCTGCGCGGCTGCCAGCATCGCCATGTCGGCGTCGCGCAACGCGGTAACGCCGAGCGCTGATGCCACGGCCTCGCAATCGGCACGGCGCTGATTGTAGGCGCCCTCCACCAGGCCCCGCGTGATCCCGGAATGGACGATCATGATCGCCATGCCGTCAGCCAGCGGCACCGGGCGGCAATCGAGGCTGCGGCAGTCGATCAACAGCGCATGATCGGCCACCCCGCGCGCCGAGACCAGCTGGTCCATGATGCCGCAATTGGTGCCGACCACTTCGATTTCCGACTTCTGGGCAAGTTGCGCGATGCGCGTGGCATCCGTCGGCGCCGATCCGCCGATCCGATGCAGCGCCGTCCCCAGCGCCACCGCCAGCGAGGCCGACGAGGACAGGCCCGAGCCTTGTGGCACGGTACCGGTGAGCATGATGTCGAGCCCGGACAGCGCGAGGCCGGCCGCGCGCATCATCGCCACCATGCCCTGTACGTGGGCGGACCAGCAGCCGCTGCCCGGGGGCGGGGGCGTGTCGCCAATGCGCCAGTGCGCCTCGGCGCCGTCGAGATCGAGCGCGACCGCGCGCACCGCATCGTCGTCACGCCGCCGTACCGCCACGCGCGTCTCGACCGAAATCGCCGCTGGCAAGACGAACCCATCATTATAGTCGGTATGCTCGCCGATAAGGTTGACCCGGCCCGGCGCGCGCGCGACGACATCCGGCGCCGCGCCGAAGGTCGCTGCAAAATGCGCGGGAAGCTGTTCCAGCCGGCTCACAGGCTGGCCGCCCGGTAATGCACGTCGCTCACCGCACGCAGCCGCTGTGCGGCCTGTTCGGGCGTCAGGTCGCGTTGCGCCTCGGCCATCATCTCATATCCCACCATGAACTTGCGCACCGACGCCGACCGCAGCAGCGGCGGATAGAAATGCGCATGCAGTTGCCAATGCGCGGTCTCCCCGTCGCCGAAGGGCGCGCCGTGCCAGCCCATCGAATAAGGAAAACTGCATTCGAACAGATTATCGTAACGGATGGTGAGCGCGCGGATTGCGCGCGCAAGATCCGCGCGTTGCTCTGCCGTGCAATCGTGCAGGCGCGCGACGGCGAATTTGGGCAGCAGCAGCGTCTCGAACGGCCAAGCCGCCCACCAGGGCACAATCGCGAGCCAATGTGCGGTCTCGACCACGACGCGCGGCCCGCCCGCTTCCCTCTCCGCCAGTTGCAGCAGCATCGGCGCGCCATGCCGCTCCAGCCACGCCGCTTGGGTCCGATCCTCGGTTGCAACCAGACCCGGCACATAATCGGTCGCCCATATCTGCCCGTGCGGATGGGGGTTGGAGCAGCCCATCTGTGCGCCCTTGTTCTCGAACAGCTGGACGTGCTGCCAGCGGCTGCCCAAGGCCGCGATCTCGGCGCACCAGCAGTCGACCACTGCCTCCAGCTCGGTCGCAGTCAGCTCGGGCAAGCTGCGGCCATGATCGGGGGAGAAGCAGATCACCCGGCTGGTGCCACGCGCACCTGCGACCTGAAACAGCGAGCCGCCTGCATCAGCGTGCCCTGCCCCAACCCACGGCGCGCCGTCCGGTCCGGGGGCATCGGGCTGCAGCGCGGCGAAGTCATTGGCGAAGACGAAAGGGCCAGCATAATCGGGATTGCGCTCCCCCGTTACGCGCACATTGCCGGGGCAAAGATAACAGTCGGGGTCATGCGCGGGCCGTGCGGCGAAGTCGGGCGCGTCTTCCTGCCCCTGCCACGGCCGCTTGGCGCGATGCGGGGAAACGAGCAGCCACTCGCCCTTCAGTGGATCGAACCGGCGATGCGGATGCTCAGCAGGATCGAAACTCATATCGCAGTCACCTCGAAAATCCGCACCGCCTCGGCCGGCATGCGCGGCAGGGCAAAGCCGGTGCGCGCCAGCCATGCGCCATCATGCTCGATACTGTCCTTGCCAACGCGTGCGATGCGATAACGCTTTACCGGGTCGAGCATCGGCAGCCGCAGCAGCGGCGGATAGGCCTGCGCACTGAGATCGATGCGGGTGACGATAAGCAGCAAGGAATGAGCGTCGCCCACCGCCTGCCAGACGACATGATCGCCGGCGTCGCCCAGCCAGGTCCGCCCGCTGTGGAGCCGTCCGCGCAGGTCCTTGTAGCGTGCGATGGCGGCGCGCAATTCCTCACGTTCCGCACCCTGCAGCTGGCGCACGTCCAGCTCGACGCCGAAATGGCCGGGCAGCGCGACGCCGCTGCGAAACCCCATGCCCTGCATCCGGCCGGTGGCGTGCGCCGGGGATGCACCGACATGCGCACCCATCAGCTCGGGCGGCATGAAGTGCAGGAAACCCCGCTGGATGTCGACGCGACTGACCGCATCGATATTGTCGCTGGTCCACAAACGGTGTGTGTAACGGAGAATTCCGGCATCCATGCGCCCGCCGCCCGCACCGCACGCTTCGATCTCCACGGCCGGAAAAGCGCTGCGCAGCCGCGCCATCAGCGCATAGGCTCCTGCGACCTGGCGGCGGAACATCGCCCGCTCTCCGGCGTGGGTCAGCGCGCGGTTATGATCCCATTTGAGGTAGGATATCGGCAGGCTGTCGAGCAGGGCAGCAATGCAGCCGAACAGATGATCGCGCACCTCTTCGCGCGCCATGTCGAGCACCAGCTGGTTGCGCGCGGTCAGCAATGGCCGGCCGGCAATCTGCAACGCCCAGTCGGGATGGGCGCGATAGAGATCGCTGTCCGGATTGACCATCTCCGGCTCGACCCACAGCCCGAACTCCATGCCTGACGCGATGACATGGTCGGCGAGTGCACCAAGCCCGTCCGGATATTTGCGCTTGTCGATCGTCCAGTCGCCAAGCGACGATGTGTCGTCGTCGCGCTGGCCGAACCAGCCATCGTCGAGCACGAACCGCTCGATGCCGAGCTCTGCAGCCGACGTCGCCAGGTCCTTGAGCGCGGCCTCGTCATGACGGAAATAGAAGCCTTCCCAGGTGTTGAGATGCACCGGGCGCGGGCGCATCGTGCCACCCGGCCAGTCGAGCCGCTGGCGGATGGCGCGGTGAAAGGCCCACGCGACGCCATTGGCGCCATCGCTGGCGCAGGTCGCCAGCACCTCGGGGGTGGTCATCCCCTCCCCCGGCGCCAGCCGCACCTCGCCGGGCGCGAGCCATTCGCCGATCTGCCATAGCCGCCGCCCGTCATCGCACCAGTCGATGCTCTGGACGTGGTTTCCGCTCCACGCCAGCTGGGCGCCCCATGCCGTACCCTCCGGCGCGGTGACGATCGCCCCGGGGAAGCAGTCATGGCTGGTCGTCCCGCCCCGATTCTCACGTCGCCAGCCAGAGCGGGTCAGGGCATCATCGATGGCAACAAACTCTCGGTTGTGCCGCCCACCATAAGAGCGGACATGATCGGCCTGCGCAGGCAGCGGCAGCACAGCGGCCGCCAGCCACTGGACATCGAGCACGCCGTCACCCTCGTTGGTCAATGCGGTGGCCAGCGTCAGCGCGTCGCTGGCCGGATCGAGCCGCGCTGTCACCGTCACGCAGATTTGCGCTACGGCGTCGCGCATCGCGAAGCGCACGCAGGCCGGATCGGGCCGGTCGACGGTGCATTCTGTGACGGCAAAGGTCCAATCGACGCCGCCGCGGTGCGCCAGCAGCGCCGCCGGCCCGAACCAGCCCATGCCGGTGCCGGGCAAGAGCGACAAAGGATGATCGCTCTCGGTCGAGAAACTCGGGCGACTGCGGGTCGTGACCAGCGCCGGGCCCGGTGTCACCCCGTCGGGTAGCCGCAGCCCCCAGTAACGCCACAATGGCGCAGCGCCTGGCTGGAGTTCCCAGATGGCGGTGCAGGCTGGCGAATGGAGAGTCAGATAGTCGGAGGCCATCCCCGACGCTTAGGCAGCCGCACGCTCTCCGGCAATGTCGCTCGGCGCGGGTATCGGCGGATCGAGCCGCACGAACAGTGTCGCGACTGCCCCGCACAGCATCAACACACCTGCGAGATACAGCACATGGCGGGGGTCGTCGCCCAGCAGGCCGTAGATGTCGAACGCCGCGAAGGTGAAAATCTGCAGCAGCATAGGGATGACGATGAACATGTTGAAGATGCCCATGTAGATGCCGGTGCGCTCGGGCGGGATGCTTCCCGCCAGCATGATGTACGGGTTGCCCATGATGCTGCCCCAGCCCACCCCGATGCCGATCATCGGCAGCAGCAGCGCCAGTGGCGCATTGATCTGAAAGCCGAAGATCACGGCGCCCTCATTGGCGGTGACACCGGGAATCGCGAGCATGGCAAGGCCGGAAGCGACCAGGGCGGCTGCGTGCACGGCCTTGACCCCGACGCGCCGCACCAGTGGAACCATCGCCAGCGCCGAGGCGAAGGCGATGAAATTGTAGAAGGCACCCGCCTCGCCATAGGCGAGCTGTGCGGTGCGGAAGGCTTCGCTCGCGCCGTCTTCCGTACCGAACGCCGATTTGGCGAACGACAGCGCGACATATTGCCAGTAGCAGAACATCGCAAACCACTGGAAAAGCTTGACGAAGGCAAGCTGGCGCATGGTGTGCGGCATGTCGACGATGGCGTCGCGGATATCGCGCAGCATGGTGCGCACGCCCATCGGCTGGCTGCGCATCAGCGCCACCTCGCCTTCGGTCAGCGGCAGTTCGGGCACCGCCATGACCGACCAGACGATGGTCGACAGCGACAATATGGCGCCGATGGCGAAGGCCAGGCGCGCGGTGTCGGGGATGCCGTTGGCATCGACGGCGTTGGGATCCATCCCGAAGCCCACGAAGATCGACGGCGCTGCGAAAGCCAGCATCTGTGCAAGGCCGGTGAAGCTCGACTGGGTGAGGAAGCCGAGCCGGTGCTGGTCCTCGTCGAGCCGGTCCTTCACATAGGCGCGATAGGGCTCCATGGTGATGTTGTTGGCCGCATCGAGCACCCACAGCAGGGACGCCGCCATCCATAGCGCGCTCGAATAGGGCATGAAGAACAGTGCCAGCGAACAGAAGATCGCGCCAATCAGGAAATAGGGCGTGCGGCGGCCCCAACGCGTTACCGTCCGGTCGGACAGCGCGCCGATGATCGGCTGGACGAGCAGCCCGGTCATCGGACCCGCCAGCCACAGCAACGGCAGACTGTCATAATCCGCGCCGAGATAACGGTAGATGGGGGACATGTTGGCCTGTTGCAGGCCGAAACTGAATTGGAGGCCGAGGAAGCCGAGGTTCATCTGGATGATGCGCCACAGGCTCAGCAGCGGCTTGCGCGCCGCGCCGGTGCCAAAGCCCGCCGGTACCGCCATCGCCCCTGCCATATGCACCTCTCCCGCCGCCGCCTCTCATGGCGGTCGGCCTGCTTGTTTCACGCCGGTGACCGGCCTTCAAGCGAAAGGGGCGACCGGTGGTTGTCGGCCGCCCCGAAAGCGATGTCAGAATTCGAACCGCACCGCCGCAGCCACGGTGCGCCCGTTGATCGAGCGGGCACGGACGATGCCATTGCCGGGGATCGACCCTTCCTCCGCCTCGGTGATGCCGACCGTGTTGAACAGGTTGTTGGCATTGAGCGAGAGCTCGACCCTTTCAAGCGGACGGAAGGCGACGAAGGCATTGACCTGCGCAAAACCGGGCAGGACCAGATCGTTATTGTCCTGTGCATAGCTGTCGGTGGTGCCGATCAGCTGCGCGCCGATGGTGAACTGGTCGGTCTCGTAGCGCGGGGCGAGCTGATAGATGAACTCGGCCTGGCGACGCGGACGGTTGCCGACATTGGCCGGCGAGATGTTGTCGTCGGTGATCTCGGCATGGGTCCAGGTTGCACCGCCGCTGATCGAGAAACCGCCGACGCGATAGACACCTTCGAGCTCGATGCCATAAGCCTCATAGCCGCGGCTGAAGAGGCGCTGCGTCGTTGCTTCGAAATTCTCTTCCTCGGTCGTCGCGTAAAAGCCGGTGGCATAGAGCTGAATGCCGCTCGACTGATATTTCAGGCCGACTTCGGCCTGATCGACGAAGTCGACCGCCACCGCATTGTTGAGCAGCGCGCCGTCCGAATTGCGGACATTGTTGCCGTTGAACAGGATACGGTCGGCATTGGCGCGGCCACCGCGGCTGTAGCGCCCGAATATCGAGAGATCGTCGGCCAGGCGATAGTTCACGCCCAGCGAGTAGCTGACATAGTCATAGTCATAGTTGACGAGGCCAGGCTGACCGAGCGGCACGACGCTGGTCTGGCTTTCGGGCACGGAGATGGTGCCATTGCCGTCGATGTCGCGCGAGGTCAGGCCCACGCGACCGCCACCGAGATCGGACCCGAACACCGCGCCTTCGGCCGAGCCGAAATCGAAGCGGATGCTGCCATCGATGGTCAGCTTGTCGAAATCGAAGCTGAGCGAGGCGAAGGGCGCGTTGGTATCATAGGCGAGGTCATAGACGCGGCGGCAGCAGTTGCCGAAGAAGGTCGCGCCATAGCCGACCGTGCCGCCGTCGGTGACGGTTACGCCGGCGGCATTGCGGACATTGACCAGCGCGGCATCGCCGCCCCCGCGCACCTCCAGCAGGTGCGCCGTCCACAGCCAGCTCGTGTCGATTTCCTGGCGCGACTTGTAGAAGCCGATCGAGAAGTCGGCCGTGCCGCTGCCAATGTCGAAGCTGCGGTTGAGGCGGATGTCGTTGGTGACATTGTCGAGGCTGTTGAGCCGCGTGTTGAACAGCACCACCTGCGCGACCAGCGCGTTGGCAGCCAGTACCTGACCCGCATTGGGGCCGTTGGCGAACACCGCGGTCGCGCCGGCACCGCCGATGCCGGTTGCGACCGACGAGGCTGTGCCCACCGAACCGGGGAAGGGCGAGGTAAAGCCGCCGGAGATGTCCGAATAGCGGAAGCGGTTGGTCAGCTGCCAGCCATCCAGAATGTCGAACTGGGCTTCGAAGCCGACCGACTTGACCACCGGATGCATGCCATCGCGCACATCGTAGCGACCGACATTATTCTCGCCGTCGAGGGTGGTGGCGGTGACGAAATAGCGCGAATGGAGGCTGTCTTCGTTGATGTCGAAGCCGGGCACATTGCTGTAGTCGGGGTTCGAGGCCGAACCGGTGACCAGTACGGGGTTGGGCAGATAGCCGACGGCATTGTCGTTCAGATACTTGCCGTAGAGGCGGATGTAGCCGCCTTCGAACTCGCGGGTGATGTTGACCCGGACCTGGCCGCCCTGCAGGCCATCGTAGCCGATGTCGCGCGGGCCTTCGCCCTGGCGATAGAAACCGCCGATATGGACCAGCAGATTGTCCGACAGGCGGGTGCCATAGTCGAAATCGACGCGATACTCGTCATAGTCGAGCCCGGCCGAGACCTGGATGGCACCGCCTTCGACTGCACCGGTCTTGGAGATGAAGTTGACCACGCCGCCCGGCGAATTGGAAGCGAAGGTCGAGGCCGAACCACCGCGCACCGTTTCCACCCGCGCGACATTGAAGTCCGAGCGCAGGAAAATGTCGGCGTTGGCGAAGGTGATGTCGCCGAATTCGAGGATCGGAAGACCGTCTTCCTGGAGCTGCAGGAACTTGGCGCCGCCCGACGCAACCGGCAGGCCGCGCACCGCGATGTTGGCGTTGCCTTCGCCGCCAGAGGACTCGGAACGGATACCCGGGAGCGCACGCAGGATCTCTGCGGCCGAGCGCGGAGCGGCTTCGAGAATCTGGTCGGCCGACAGCGAGCTCACCGAAACCGAGGTTTCGAGGCGGTTGCGACCGCGAGGTTGGGCGGTGACGACGATGTCCGGCGCCGATTCGCTGGCCTCATCGTCGGCGGGTGCCGCGTCCTGTGCTGCCGCCGGCATGGCACAGGCCAGCAGCGCAATTGCCAGAACAGTCGTGGATGCGCCGAAACGGCGGACATGCAATGCCATGATACTCTCCCCTGCGAAATCCGTGCGGAGAGGCTTGGGCCCTCCTGCAGAGTGCCTCCTGCCATCCTTCGCAATCGATTGCAATAGCGAGTCATTGCGACGCCGAGGCTTTCGTGCAATCGATTTCACGAATAACCGGCAGCTGTGACTTCCGCGCCACACGCGGCCGTGGTTGCCAATGTCTTTACCAATGTGCAGATAGAAGCGAGGGGAACAAAGGCCTGGCCAGCCAAACAGGACCAGAGGCGGCACCGTCAATACCATGACGCGTATCAGAAACATCAAGGAACTGGCCGACATGGCCGGTGTGTCGACAGGCACCGTTTCGCGCGCACTGGCCGGATCGACATTGATCAGTGCATCGACCCGTGAGCGCATTCAGGCGATCGCCGCCGAATACGGGTTCAAGCCCAATATCCTGGCGCGCAACCTGCGCACCCGCAAGACCGGCGCGATCGGCGTATTGATCCCGCTGGGGCACGAAACCGGCCAGCATATTTCCGATCCCTTCTTCATCACCATGCTCGGCCTGCTCGCCGATTCGCTGACCGAGCGCGGCTATGATCTGCTGCTGTCGCGTGTCATTCCCGCCAACGACAGCTGGCTCGAGGATTTCGTCGATTCGGGTCGGGTCGACGGCGTCCTGGTCATCGGCCAGTCGGATCAGGCCGCCACGCTCGATGCGGTTGCAGAGCGCTATCGCCCGCTCATCGTCTGGGGTGGCCACTATCCCGGGCAGCGCCATTGCTCGGTCGGCTCGGACAATTTCGCGGGCGGTGGCCTTGCCGCGCGCCATCTCATCGAGCGCGGGTGCAAGCGCATCGCCTTTTTCGGCGATCCGCGCGCGCTCGAAATCGGCCAGCGCCTCGATGGCTGCCGCGCCGCCATGGCCGAGGCCGGGCTCGCCGATCAGTTGAGCGTATTGCCAGCGCACCTTATCGCCGAAGCCGCCCATCCCGACATCGCCAGCTATTTCGCCACCGGCGGAGAGCGCCCGCACGGCATCGTCGCCGCGTCTGACGTCATCGCCATGAGCGCGCTGCGCGTGCTCGCCGAGCAGGGCCTGTCAGTGCCCGGCGACGTGCGTGTCGTCGGTTACGACGGTCTGGCGCTGGGCGAGCAGACGGTACCGCGCCTGACGACGGTCAGTCAGGATCTCACCGCCGGCGCGGCCCATCTGGTCGATCTGCTGCTGCGCCGGATCGCCGGTGAAGACGCCGAATCGGTGGTTCTGCAGCCCGAGCTTGTGGTGCGGATGTCGAGTTGACCTAGGTCGCAAACTGACACTGCGGCCTATCGATATTGCTGCCAGCGATCACCCGTCGATCAGCGCCAGAGCCCCCATCAGTCCTGCATCGTCCCCCAGACCGGGCGGTGTAACCAGTGGCCCCTCTGGCAGCGGAAAATAGCCTGCCGCGAGCATCCGCGCCTGCGCGTCGACGGCCGCATGCAGCCCCGGTGTCGCCATCACGCCGCCGCCGATCACCACCCGCTGGGGTGAGAGGATGGCGAGGAAAGCGGTCACCGCCTGGGCCAGATACCAGGCGATCACGTCGCGCGCGCCATGGGCTTCCGGCAGATCGGACAGCGATGCACCCCAGCGCGCAATGATTGCGGGTCCGCTGGCCAGCCCTTCCAGGCAGGCACCATGATAGGGGCAACTGCCGTCGAAGACGCGGTCTGCCGGGTGTCGTGGCAAGCGCATATGGCCCATTTCCGGGTGCGAGGCGCCATGCAGTATCCGCCCGTCGATGACCGCGCCGCCCCCGATTCCGGTTCCCACCGTGAGATACAGCAACGAACGCAGCCCCTGCCCCGCGCCCCAGCGGTGCTCGGCCAGCGCCGCACCGTTGACGTCGGTATCGATGGCCACCGGGCAACCGAACGCGGCAGCAAATGGCCCGACCAGATCGGCACCGCTCCAGTGCGGTTTGGGTGTCGCGGTGACATGGCCCCATGTCGGCGAGTGCCGGTCGAGATCGAGCGGGCCGAAGCTCGCTATGCCGATACCGTCAAACGACCCGCCATGGCTGGCGAACCAGTCTACTGCGGCGCTGAGAACCAGTTGCGGCGTGGTTGTGGGCAGCCGGTGGCGCGCGACGATGGCACCATCCTGCCACAGGGCGAGCACGAACTTGGTGCCGCCTGCCTCGATCAGTCCGTAACGCCCCCCGGTCATGCGTTCAGCCTGCCACCCAGGCCCTGTCGCCGTCCAGTGCTATGCTGAACCGCGGGGCGGGCACGCCACCGAAATGCGCGCGGCGCACCTCCGGCGACTGGTCCGCCGGATCCGTGCGCAGACCGGGCATTTCCAGAAATCCGGCGACGTCCAGCTCACCGGTCACCCACCAGCTATAGGTCTGGTAAGGCGCATCGGGCGGGTTGCCGGCGACCAGGCCATGGCCGTTAAGCGGACGCCACGGCCCCGTCATCCGATCGGCAACCATCCCGTAAAGTCCATTGGGGCCCGCCGGGCCACCGGGGGCAAACACCCGCCGCTGGGTGGAGAAAAACAGATAATAGCGCCCGTCGCGGGCGATGATGTGCGGCCGCTCCAGCTCATTGTTGAGGCCGGTCACATCGAGCAGCGGGTCGAGCGCGACCCACAGGCCGCCCTGGTGGCGCGCAACGCCAATCGCCCCGTTCCAGTCGCTGGCGGCATCGGGGATCGACGCGGTGAACAGCAGATATGCGCTGCCGTCGGCGGGGTCGCGAAAATAGGCCGGGTCGCGGAACCCCTTGATGAAGCCGGGCACACCGCTGACCTGATCGACAACCATGTAGCGCTGCCCATCGGCAGTCAGCGACTCGACCGGATCGGACCAGTCGGCGATCCGCAGCGTCTCCCCTGCCCCCACCAGCCGGCCGCTGGTCTCGAACAGGCGCTGGGCAAAAGTGGGTGCCGGCTCGCCACGATGACCCGCGGCGGTGAAAAAGAGGGTGACGCGCCCGCTCGCCGGATCATACAGCGCGGATCCCGCCCATTCGCGGCTGCCCGGGCACAGATCGTCCGGCAAGGCATGGCCGCAATCGACCAGCGTCCCGTCGGGCTGTTCCAGTACCAGGCGGACGCGGGCGATGCCGTGCCGCTGGTCCGAATCGGGGAGGCGCGGCGCGGACAGGATCATCCACAGCGTCGCGCCATCGAAGCGGGCCGTCGTGCCATCGGCCAGCTGCAACGGCCACATGTCCCACAGGTCAAGCCCGGCGATGCCCCGTGCCCGCGCTGCGGCCAGCGACGCCGCGTCGATCAGCGGAATGGTGGTTGTCGCGTCCTGCGCCAATCCCGCCACTGCCATCGCTGTCCAGCGTGAACCGGTCGTATCGACTTCCGCCCCCACTTCGCTCTCCCACTGCGCCCCGAGCGCGCTGCACGCTCCATAGCGAGGGAAAGACCAGACAACAACAATCGATTGCATAAGCCGCAAGCCGATAGAGCGATCCGCATTGTTTCGCTGGTGGCTAGGCGGTTGCGGCGCGCGCCGCCGACTCCACTCTGGCGCGATCGGCCAGCATCAGCGTGGAACTGGCCTTAGCCAGCACCTTGCCATCGGCATCGAGCAAGCGCCCTTCGAAGAAGCAGGTCGAGCGTCCGCGCTTTTCGACCCAGGCCTCGGCAATGACCGAGCCCGGGCGCGCTGGCGCGAAAAAGCTGACCTTGAGTTCCAGCGACATCGGCACCACGTCCGGCCCGGCCATCGCGATGGCGGCGTGGGCCATCGCCGCATCGATCCAGCCGGTGACAAAGCCGCCCTGCACCACGCCGCCGGAATGGCACATGTGACTGCCGGCGCAATATTCGATTCGGGCGCGCCCTTCGGGCAGCATGTCGATGACCCGGACGAGTCCGAGCGTTGCGGAAAGGTCGCCCGGAGCAACGGGTGGCAGTGCGGTGTCGGTCATCATACCATGATGAAAGCTTGAGCAATTCTGTGCAAGCACCCCGCCCGCCCCACGGCATACCGATTTTTCGTTCGGCGGGGCTTGGCAAGGCCGCGCCGCCGGTCCAAGGTTGACGGACACGTAAAGCAACAACGCCGGGCAATCTGGCCGGGCAGGGCAAGTGGGAGCGAGAGATGGAATTCGACCTGAGCGATCGGCAGAAATATTGGCAGGGCCGCGTACGCAACTTCATCGCGGACCATGTCCGACCGGCAGTACCCACTTACAAGGCCCAGGATCGCGAGGGCGAACGCTGGAAAGTGATCCCGGTGGTCGAGGAACTGAAGGCCAAGGCCAAGGCAGACGGCATCTGGAACCTGTTCATGCCGCCGCGCCAGCCGACCCACCATCATGTCGATGAAAGCTTCGAGTTCGAAGGCCCCGGCCTCACCAACCTCGAATATGCGCTGTGCGCCGAAGAAATGGGCCGTGTCGGCTTTTCGTCTGAAACGATGAACTGCTCCGCACCGGATACCGGAAATATGGAAGTGTTCCATCGCTATGGCACACGCGAGCAGAAGGAGCGCTGGCTTAAGCCGCTGATGAACGGTGAAATCCGTTCCGCCTTCTTGATGACCGAGCCGGCTGTCGCCTCGTCCGACGCCACCAATATCGAGACCCGCATCGAGCGCGATGGCGACGATTATGTGATCAACGGCCGCAAATGGTGGTCGAGCGGCGTCGGCGATCCGCGCTGCGAAGTCGCCATCGTCATGGGCAAGACCGATTTCGGAGCCAAGCGCCACGCCCAGCAATCGATGCTGGTGGTGCCGATGAACACGCCGGGCATCACCATCCTGCGCCACCTGCCGGTGTTCGGCTATGACGATGCCCCGCATGGCCACATGGAAGTCGAGCTCAAGGATGTGCGCGTCAACGCCACCGAAGCGATGCTGCTCGGCGAAGGCCGCGGCTTCGAGATCGCGCAAGGGCGCCTCGGGCCGGGCCGCATCCACCACTGCATGCGCACGATCGGCGTCGCCGAAGAGGCGCTGGAGCGGATGACCCGCCGCCTGCTGACGCGTGTCGCTTTCGGCAAGGCGCTGGCCGAGCACAGCGTCTGGGAACAGCGCATCGCCCGGGCGCGCATCGATATCGAGATGACGCGGCTGCTGTGCCTGAAGGCTGCGGACATGATGGACAAGGCCGGAAACAAGACCGCCGCCAACGAAATCGCCATGATCAAGGTGCAGGCGCCGAACATGGCGCTGCAGATCATCGACGACGCCATCCAGGCGCACGGCGGCGGCGGCGTTTCCGACGATTTCGGCCTTGCGAACATGTATGCGCATCAGCGCACGCTGCGGCTGGCCGATGGCCCGGACGAAGTCCACGCCCGCGCCATCGCCCGCAACGAGTTCGGCAAATATGGTGGGCGCGACGCGATGAATGCCGCGAAGGAAGGCTTTTCGTCGGGCGATCTCGGGGTGGCTCGGTAATTTCAGCCGCTAGAAGGAAGACCGTAGCCCCGAGCCTGTCGAAGGGCGCTTCGCCATAACGACAGAGGCCCTGCGACAGGTTCAGGGCTACGGATATTAAGGATCAGCGTTGATGACCAAAGCCGCCATCCTCACCGCCCCCGGCCAGCCGCTTTCCGTCGAAGATGTCGTCGTCGACAAGCCCGGCCCGCACGAAGTGCTCATCCGCACCGTCGCCTGCGGCCTGTGCCACAGCGACCTGCATTTCATCGAAGGCGCCTACCCGCACCCCCTGCCCGCCATTCCCGGGCATGAGGCGGCAGGTATCGTCGAGGCGGTGGGCAGCGAGGTGCGCACGGTGAAGGTGGGCGATGCGGTGATCTCCTGCCTGTCCGCCTTCTGCGGCCATTGCGAATATTGCGTCACTGGGCGGATGAGCCTGTGCATGGGCGGCGACACCCGCCGCGCGCCGGGCTCGCCCCCGCGCATCACCCGGCCCGATGGCAGCGTGGTCAACCAGATGCTCAACTTGTCGGCGTTCAGCGAGCTGATGCTGATCCACGAGCACGCCTGTGTTGCCGTCAATCCCGAGATGCCGCTCGATCGCGCGGCGGTGATCGGCTGCGCGGTGACCACCGGTGCTGGCACCATTTTCAACGCCTGCAAGGTGACGCCAGGCGAGACGGTGGCGGTGGTCGGTTGCGGCGGCGTGGGTCTTGCCACCATCAATGCCGCGAAGATCGCCGGGGCCGGGCGCATCATCGCTGCCGACCCGATCCCCGAAAAGCGCGAGCTGGCAATGAAGCTCGGCGCGACCGATGCCATCGACGCGCTGGCCGACGATGCCGCCAAGCAGATCGTCGAGATGACCAGGGGCGGCGTCGATCATGCCATCGAGGCGGTCGGTCGTCCGGCATCGGCAGCGCTGGCGGTGGGATCGCTGCGGCGCGGCGGCACGGCAACCATCCTCGGCATGATGCCCTTGGCGGAAAAAGTGGGCCTCTCCGCGATGGACCTGCTGTCGGGCAAGAAGCTGCAGGGCGCGATCATGGGCGGCAACCGCTTCCCGGTCGATATCCCGCGCCTCGTCGATTTCTACATGCGCGGCCTGCTCGATCTCGATTCGATCATTGCCGAACGCATTCCGCTCGAGCGGATCAACGAAGGCTTCGAGACAATGAAGAAGGGCGACAGCGCGCGCAGCGTGATCGTGTTCGACCAATGAGCGGGGCGATCAACGCCGAGGAAGCGTTCAAGGGCACGGTGGTGCCCGAAGGCGCCGACCTGCTCGACGAGGCCAAGCTGACCGCGTGGATGGAAGCCAATGTCGCAGGCTTCGCCGGGCCGCTGCGGCAGGGCAAGTTCGCCGGTGGCCAGTCCAACCCGACCTATCGCATCGATTCCCCTTCCGGCAGCTATGTGCTGCGCAGGAAGCCGTTCGGCCCGTTGCTGCCATCGGCGCACGCGGTCGACCGCGAATATAAGGTGATCGCCGGGCTGCACCCGACCGGCTTTCCTGTGGCGCGGCCGTACGGCCTGTGCACCGACGACAGCGTCATCGGCAGCTGGTTCTACATCATGGGCATGGTCGAAGGTCGGACGATCTGGGACGGGTCGATGCCCGGTGCCACCCCTGAGAGCCGCCGCGCGCACTACAACGCGATGATCGACACGCTGGCGGCGCTGCACAGCGTCGATGTCGCGGCCGCCGGTCTGTCGGACTTCGGCAAACCGGGCAATTATTTCGGGCGGCAGGTCGATCGCTGGACCAAGCAATATCGCCTGTCCGAAACCGAAACCATGCCGGAGATGGAACGGCTGATCGAATGGCTGCCGGCAACGCTGCCCGAGCAGACCCGCACCAGCGTGGTGCATGGCGATTATCGCATCGACAACATGATCTTCCATGCCAGCGAGCCCAGGGTGCTGGCAGTGCTCGATTGGGAACTGTCGACCCTGGGCGATCCGCTCGCCGATTTTACCTATGTCGCGATGGCCTGGGTGACCGAAAACGGTGGCCGCTCGGGCGTGATGGATCTCGACCGCATGGCGCTCGGCATCCCCGAGCTGGAGGAGGCGGTCGAGCGCTATTGCGCGGCAACCGGGCGCGACAGCGTGCCGGACATGAACTGGTATTTCGCCTATAATTTCTTCCGCCTCGCAGGGATCATGCAGGGCATCAAGAAGCGGGTTATCGACGGCACCGCCTCGTCCGCGCATGCCAAGCAGATGTCCGAACGGGTCAATCCGCTGGCCGAGCGGGCGTGGGCCTTCGCGGTCAAGGCGGGCGCGGAGTGAGTTTAGCCCTCTCCCCCTACAGGGGAGAGGGTTGGGAGAGGGGCAGTCCTTGATACCAAACATTGGGCCGGCGCGAGAGACTGCCCCTCTCCCCGGCCCTCTCCCCTGAAGGGGAGAGGGAGAAAATATGGCATTGCTCGAAGGCAAAGTGGCGATCATCACCGGGGCGGCGTCCGGCATCGGGCGGGCAAGCGCGCTGCGCTTTGCTGCCGAGGGTGCCAGGGTCGTCATCGGCGACAAGAGCGACGCGATTTTCGAAACCGAACGCCTCGTCAGGGAAGCGGGCGGAGAGGTGCGCGCGCGGACGATGGACGCGGGCGACGAAGGGCATGTGCAGGGCCTGGTGGGCGAGGCGCTGACTGCGTTCGGCGGGCTCGATGTCGCCTTTGCCAACGCCGGCATCATCGGCGACATGGGCGGCATCTTCGATATCGACCCGGCCGCGATGGCCGAGACATTCCGTGTCAATCTGATCGGCCCGGCGCTGATGGTGAAACATGCCGGCAAGGCGATGGTCGATCAGGGGCGCGGCGGCGCGATCATCCTCACCGCCAGCGTCGCGGGCCTCAATTCGGGCGCGGGGCCGGTGACCTATTCGGCATCCAAGGCAGGCGTCATCAATCTCGCCAAGACCTCGGCACAGCAGCTGACCACCAGCGGCGTCAGGGTCAATGCGATCTGCCCGGGCCTCACCGAAACCGGCATGACCAAACCCACCTTCGATTACGCAAGGGCAAAAGATGTGATGCACAAGGTAGGACAGCTCAATCCGCTCAAGCGGGCAGGACAGCCCGAGGAACTGGCCAATGTCGCGCTGTTCCTCGCCTCTGACCTCGCCAGCTATGTCAACGGGCAGGCGATCGCGGTGGATGGCGGGCTGACCAGCTCGCACCCCGTCACCCGTCAGCTCCTCGGCCAGACGTCGCACTGACATGCTGACCGTAGGCAACGCACGCGAGCTCGGCTTCCTGCCCGACCGGCTGGAGCGGATGAACGCCTTTCTCCAGTCGAAATACATCGACAGCGGTCGCCTGCCCTGCGCTGCGCTGCTGGTCGGCCGTGGCGACGAGGTGGCGCATCTGTGGACCTCCCGGATCGGCGAGGATGCCATTTTCCGCATCGCCAGCATGACCAAGCCGGTGACATCGATCGCCGCCATGCAGCTCGTCGAGCAGGGACGCATCGCGATCAGCGATCCGGTCGCCAAATATCTGCCGGAGCTCAAGGACCTGCAGGTGTTCGTGGCAGGCGGCGGCGACATCCCGTTCGTCACCCGTCCGCCGACCACGATGATGCGGGTGATCGACCTGCTGCGCCACACCGCCGGCTTCACCTACAGCTTTCAGGAACGCACCCCGGTCGATGCCGGTTACCGCAAGTCGGGCCTCGAAAACTGGCGCAAGGTGGATGATGCAGCATTCCTGGCCGAGCTGGCCAAGCTGCCGCTGGATTTCGACCCCGGCACGCGCTGGAACTATTCGGTGGCCACGGACGTGCTGGGCGTGCTGGTGGCCCGCGTGTCCGGGCAATCGCTGGGCGACTATTTTGCCGAGCATATCTTCGCGCCCCTCGGCATGGTCGATACGCATTTCGACGTTCCGGCCGACAAGGCCGGGCGCATGCCCGATTGCTTCACCTTCGATCCGGCCGACAAGATGCGGTTGATCGACAAGGGCGGCACCGACAGCGGCTGGGTGGGCAAGCATGTCTTCCAGTCGGGCGGCGGCGGGCTCGCCTCGACCCTGGCCGATTATCACCGCTTCTGCCGGATGCTGCTCAACGGTGGCACGCTGGATGGCGCGACCATCATCGGCCGCAAGACGCTGGACCTGATGACCGCCAACCACCTGCCCGGCGGCGGTGACCTGACGATGCACAGCAAGAGCCTGTTCAGCGAGGCGGAGATGGCCGGCATCGGCTTCGGCCTCGGCTTTGCCTGCAACATCGACCCGGCCGCGACGATGCTGGCCGGTTCGGTGGGCGAATTCTACTGGGGCGGCATGTTCTCGACCGCCTTCCTCATCGACCCGGAAGAAGATCTGACCGTGGTATTCATGACCCAGCTCAGCCCGTCGAGCACCTATCCGATCCGCCGCGAACTGCGGACGTTGATCTATTCGGCGCTGGCCGCGTGAGCAAAGTCGAATCCCACCATCGTCATTCCTGCGAAGGCGGGAATCCGGCTGATACCGCTCGATAAGGCACCGTCAGATGATGGATCCCCGACTTCGCGGGGATGACGAAACGTAAAAGCGCAAGGAGACCCCGATGACCGACACCCCCGTTTCCGTAACCATGGAGCGCGATGGCGAGATTGCCGTCGTCGTCGTCAACAACCCGCCGGTCAACGCGCTGAGCTGGCATGTGCGGCAGGGCCTCGCCGACAAGTTCGCCGAAGCCATCGCCGACGACAGCGTCAAGGCCATCGTGCTGCGCTGCGACGGGGCGACCTTCATCGCGGGCGCCGACATCACCGAATTCGGCAAGGCACCGCAGGGGCCGGACTTCAACAGCGTGCTCAATAGCATCGAGGCAAGCCCCAAGCCCGTGGTCGCGGCCATCCATGGCACCGCGCTCGGCGGCGGGCTCGAAACCACGCTGGTCTGCCATTATCGCGTGGCCGTACCCTCGGCCAAGCTCGGCGTCCCCGAAGTCAAGCTGGGCCTGTTGCCGGGCGCCGGCGGCACGCAGCGGCTGCCCCGTATCGTCGGCGTCGAAATGGCGGCGCAGATGGTCTCGTCGGGCGATCCGCTGTCGGCCAAGAAGGCCGCTGACGCCGGTCTGGTCGATGCTCTGGCGGGCGAGGACAGCCTCGCTGCAGATGCCATTGCCTTTGCCCGCGACGCCATCGCCAAGGGCCCGCGCCCCAGCCGCGAGCGCCCTGTATTCGGCGATGTCGCGATCATCGAGACGCTGAAGGCAGCCAATGCCAGGAAGTGGAAGGGCTTCGAGGCGCCCTATGCCAATCTCGCCTGCGTCGAGGCCGCGACGCGGCTCCCGTTCGACGAAGGCCTTGCCTTCGAGCGGCAGGAATTCACCAAGCTGATGTTCGGCAGCCAATCGGCTGCACAGCGTCACATCTTCTTTGCCGAACGCCAGGCCGCCAAGATCGATGGCCTGCCGAAGGACATCGCCTTGCGCCCGATCAAGACCGTGGGCGTGATCGGCGCCGGCACGATGGGCGGCGGCATCACCATGAATTTCCTGGCCAAAGGCATTCCGGTGACCATCGTCGAGATGGAGCAGGCGAATCTCGATCGCGGCGTCGGCGTGATCCGCAAGAATTACGAGGCCAGCGCCGCAAAGGGCCGCTTCACCGCCGAGCAGGTCGAACAGATGATGGGCCTGCTTACCCCGTCGCTCGACCTCGCCGATCTGGCCGGGGCCGACCTCATCATCGAGGCGGTCTATGAGAATATGGACGTCAAGAAGGAGCTGTTCGGCAAGCTCGATGCCATCGCCAAGCCGGGCGCCATCCTCGCCAGCAACACCAGCTATCTCGACGTCAACGAAATCGCCTCCGCGACGGCTCGGCCGCAGGATGTGGTGGGCATGCACTTCTTCTCGCCCGCCAACGTCATGAAGCTGCTCGAAGTGGTGCGCGGCGACGCCACCGCCCCCGATGTGCTGGCAACGGCGATGGCCATCGGCAAGACCATCGGCAAGGTCGCGGTGGTCGCCGGCGTCTGCCACGGCTTCATCGGCAACCGCATGCTGGCGCAGCGGCAGGCCGCGGCCAACCAGATGCTGATGGAAGGCGCGACGCCCGACCAGATCGATCAGGTCCACCTCGATTTCGGCATGCCGATGGGGCCGTTCCAGATGGGCGATCTTGCCGGGCTCGACATCGGCTGGCATCGCGACCCCAGCCGCATCGAGACGGTGCGCGACGCGCTGTGCGCGGCCGGGCGCTGGGGCCAGAAGACCGGCAAGGGCTTTTATGACTATGACGAGAAGCGCAACCGCACAGTGAGCCCGGAGGCACTGGCGATCATCGAGGATTTCCGTTCCAAGTCGAACCTGCCCAAGCGCGAGATCAGCACGCAGGAGATCGTCGAGCGCACGCTCTACCCGATGGTCAACGAAGGCTACAAGATCCTCGAGGAAGGCAAGGCCCAGCGCGCGTCGGACATCGATGTGGTGTGGATCTACGGCTACGGCTGGCCCGTGTATCGCGGCGGCCCGATGTTCTGGGGCGATCTCGAAGGTGCCGGCAAGATCGTGGAGGCGCTCGAGCGTCACGGCGTGGCGGTAGCCGACAGCCTGAAGGCCAAGGCCTGACCCGCCCGCAGGCGGCGACGGGCCAAGGGGGGGCAAGGCACGCGATGAGCGAGCGCAAGGCGATCTTCATCACCGGCGGCGGATCGGGCATCGGCCGCGCCACCGCCCAGCTGTTCGCCGGCAAGGGCTGGCTGGTCGGCATCGCCGACATCAACGAGGCAGGGATGCGGGAAACCGCAGCCCTGCTGCCCACCGGCCTTGCCTCGCTCCACCGTCTCGACGTGCGCGAGCGCCATCAGTGGGATGCGGCGCTCGCCGATTTTGCCAAGATCAGTGGTGGCAGGCTCGATTGCCTGTTCAACAACGCCGGCATCGGCTCGGGCGGCAAATGGGATGCGCTCGAGCCTGACGAGGCAGACCGGGTGATCGACATCAACTTCCGCGGCGTCGTCAACGGCATCTACGCTGCGCGGCCCTATCTGCTGGCGACCCCGGGCAGCGCCATAGTCAATACCGGCTCCGCCTCCGGCTTCTACGGATCGCCGGGCCTCGCCGTCTATTCGGCAACCAAGTTCGCCGTGCGCGCCCTGACCGAGGCGCTCGAGATCGAATTTGCCGCCGACGGCATAGTGGTGCGAAGCGTCATGCCGGGCTTCATCGATACGCCGCTGCTCAACCGGGCGGTACCGGGAACCAACGAAACCAGCCGTGACCGGGTGGTCGCCGCCGGCCTTGAGTTCACCCCGGTCGAGCAGGTTGCGCAAGCAGTGTGGGACGCCATTCACGGCGAAAAGGTGCATATCCCGGTCGGCAAGACTGCGCGGCAATTGTCCTTCGCCATGCGCTGGATGCCGGGACGGCTGCGCAAGCGGCTGAAGCAGTCGGCGGGAAATGCCAGCCTGCTGGGCAGCAAATAGGGGCTCCCCGCAACGACTGCAGCCTGAGCTCCCGACCCTAGAGCAGCGCGTCGATGCTCGCCGCCATGCGGGCATCGCGCTCGGACAGGCCATCGGCATCATGGGTGGTCAGCGCGATGGTGACGCGATTGTAGACGTTCGACCATTCGGGATGATGATCCTGCACCTCGGCGAGCAGCGCGACCCGGGTCATGAAGGCGAAGGCCTCGCTGAAATCGCTGAACTTGAAGGTGCGGATGATGGCGTCGCGTCCGGGCTCGAGAGCCCAATCAGGATGGGCGGCGAGCAAAGCGGCGCGGGCTGCATCACTAAGTTTTTCGACCATCCACCATCTCCGTCATTACGAGCGCAGCGAAGCAATCCAGAATTGCGCAGCGCCGCACTAGGGTCAGGACCCTAGATTGCTTCACTGCGCTCGCAATGACGAAAGGGAGAAGCTTCGACAAGCTCAGGGTGAGCGGATATGGAGATGGGGTGACCTCTCGCCCGATCCACGCCCCGACCGCCGACGCCATCGATGCCATCGCCCGCGCCGCATGGGATACCCTGCCCGAGCAGTTTCGCGCCCACCTCGGCGCCGTGCTCTTCCGCGTCGAGGAATTCGCCAGCGACGATGTGCTCGACGCGCTCGGCATCGACAACCCGCTCGAACTGACTGGCCTGTATTCGGGCCGCCCGCTGGGCGAGAAGGGCAACGCCATGAGCGGCGATCTGCCTGACATGATCCACCTCTATCGCGTGCCGATCCTGCTCGAATGGGTCGAGAGCGGCGAGGAACTGGAGCATCTGGTGCGGCATGTGCTGATCCACGAGGTGGGCCATCATTTCGGCCTGTCCGACGAGGATATGCACGCCATCGAGGATGGCGCGATTTGAGCGCCTCGCTGCTGGCCTTCGACGCCCTCGCCTGCCGCCGCGGCGACCGCATCCTGTGGCGCGGCGCCAGCGGCCGGCTGGCGGCCGGCGAAGCGGTCCATGTGACGGGCGCGAACGGTATCGGCAAGTCGAGCCTGCTGCGCATTCTCGCCGGACTGCTACCGGCCGCGGCAGGCACGGTCGAGCGCACGGCGCAGACCGCACTGATCGACGAAACGCATGCGCTCGACCGGATGCTGCCGCTGGCCGAAGCGCTGCTGTTCTGGGCGCGGCTCGACGGCGGCAATCGCGCCTCGGTGCTGACCGCGCTCGACCGGCTGGGTATCGCCCATCTCGCACCGGTGCCGTTGCGCATCCTCTCGACGGGACAGAGGAAACGCGCGAGCCTCGCGCGGGTGCTGGCCGCCAATGCGCCGTTGTGGCTGCTCGACGAGCCGGCCAATGGCCTCGACCGCGACGGCGTGGTGCTGCTGGAAGGGTTGATGGCGGCGCATCGCGCGGCCGGCGGGGCGATCGTGTTGGCATCGCACCAGCCGCTGCTGCTTGGCGATGCGGCCGCGCTCGATCTGGCGGCCCTGGCGCCATGACCGCGCTCGCGTCCCTCATCGCCCGCGATCTGGCGCGCGAATGGCGCAGCGGCAGCTGGTGGCTGCCGGTCGCCTTCTTTTTGCTGGTGGCAACGCTCTATCCGTTCGCGGTTGGCCCGCAGGCCGAGCTGCTGGCGCGCACTGGTGGCGGGATATTGTGGGTGGCGGCACTGCTCGCCGCATTGTTGCCGGTCGAGCGCCTGTTCGCGGCCGACCGCGACAATGGCGTGCTAGATCAGCTGGCAGTGCGCGGCATCGCCGATGAAAGCGTGGCGGCGGCGCGGCTGGTGTCGCACGCTATCGGTTTCGGCCTGCCGCTGCTCGCCGCAACCGTGCCGGGCGCGGCACTGCTCGGCCTTAGCACCGAGGCCTGGCTGCGGCTGGTGACCGGCCTCGCCATGGGTGCGCCTGCGCTGGCCGGCCTTGCGGTGATGGTCGCCGCGATCACGCTGGGCTCCCGCAGCAGCAACGCGCTAGGCGGGTTGATGATGCTGCCGCTGGCGGTGCCGGTACTGATCTTCGGCGCGGGCGCGCTCGACGATCAGGGGCGCGGTGCGATGCTGTTCTTGGGCGCGGCCTCGCTGCTGCTGGTAGCGGTAACCCCGTTTGCCGCAGGCGCGGCGCTACGGGCGGTGCGGGAGAATTAACCGTCGCCCCGGACTTGATCCGGGGCCGCTGGAGGCGTTGCGCACTATCGATAGCTGCCCCGGATCAAGTCCGGGGCGACGTCATGATCTGCTCCAACGCGCCCAAATGGCCGTGGGCAGAAGCAACCCCCTCGATTCCTCACGAATCGACAGTTCACCCGCCTCGATGGTGCCGCCGAGGTGCCCGAGCGCCTGGTTGAGCAGTTCCTGCAGCGCCAGCGCCGACATGCGCACCGCATAGACGGTGAGGAACAGGAATTTGGACTCGGCGTCGAGCAGCTTCGCGCAATCGTCGATCAGCGCCGGCAGGTCTTCCTCCAGCCGCCACACCTCCCCTTCGGGTCCGCGGCCGAACTTGGGGGGATCGAGCAATATCCCGTCGTATCGCCGCCCGCGCCGCACCTCGCGCGCGACGAACTTCTGCGCGTCATCGACAATCCAGCGTACCGGGGCATCGGCCATGCCGGATAGCGCCGCATTTTCGCGCGCCGCCGCCACGGACTTTTTCGACGCATCGACATGCACGACCTGCGCGCCGCTGGCCGCCATGGCGAGACTGCCGACGCCGGTGTAGCCGAACAGGTTGAGGAATTGCGGCGCTGCCATACCCGCCACCCGGCCGCGCATCCATTCCCACACTGGGGCCATGTCCGGGAAGAAACCGAGATGGCGGAAGGGCGTGCAAGTCGCCGTGAAGCGCACGTCGTTCCACGCTAGCGGCCAGCCTTCGCGCGGCACGGGGCGGGCAAATTGCCAGCGACCGCCGCCCTCCTCATCGGAGGCCGGCACGAACTCGCCATCGGCGTCCCATGTCTCCAGCGCCGGCGCCCACATCGCCTGCGGTTCCGGGCGGATGAAGCGATAGGGGCCATAGCGTTCGAGCTTGCCGCCGTTGCCGCTGTCGATCAGCCCGAAATCGGGCCAGGGCTCGCCGGTGAGGGTGATCAGCGACACGGCCTATCCCGCCGCGTGGGCCAGCACGAAATCGCGCACCGCGACATAGTCGCCCGGCAGGCTGGTGAAGCGCTCCTCGCGGTCGAACAGGCTGCCGACACGCGGTGGCAGCGAGGGACGGCGCCCGGTGGCGCGCTCGACCGCGTCCTGGAACTTGGCAGGATGCGCGGTGGCGAGCGTCACCATCGGGATTGCCGGATCGAGGTCATCGGCACGCGCGGCCGCAAGGCCGACGGCGGTGTGCGGGTCTATCACCTGGCCCGCATGATCCCACGCCCAGCGCAGCGCACCGGCCATGGCATCGCCATCGATGCTGGCGCTGGTGAACAGCGTCGCCGCGCCCTCGCGCTGGCTGTTGGTCAGCTGCATCGCCCGCGTCGCTTCGAAGCCGCGCATCTGTTCGGTCATCGCCGCGCCATCGCGTCCGCCGAGATCGAACAGCAGCCGCTCGAAATTGGAGCTGACCTGGATGTCCATGCTGGGGGTCGCGGTTGGGGTGACTGTGCCCGCGCTGTAATCCCCGGCAGAAAGAGCGCGGTGGAGAATGTCGTTGACGTTGGTGGCCACCACCAGCCGGGCGATCGGCAGGCCCATTTTCGCCGCGACATAGCCGGCAAAGACATCGCCGAAATTGCCGGTCGGCACCGAGTAGGCGACTGGCCGATGCGGCGCGCCCAGCCGGACGGCGCTGTAGAAATAATAGACCACCTGCGCCGCGAGCCGTGCCCAGTTGATCGAGTTGACCGCCGAAAGGGTAAGGCGCGAGGTCACCGATTCGTCGGCGAACATGCGCTTCACCATCGCCTGCGCGTCGTCGAAGCTGCCATCGATCGCGACATTGTGGACATTGTCCGCGATCACCGTGGTCATCTGTCGCCGCTGCACGTCTGAGACGCGGCCTTCCGGGTGGAGCATGACGATCGACACCTGCGCGCGCCCCGCCACAGCATCGATGGCGGCCGAACCGGTATCGCCCGATGTCGCGCCGACGATGGTCAGGTTGGTGTCGGTGCCGGTCAGGAATTTTTCGAACAATAAGCCGAGCAGTTGCAGCGCGACATCCTTGAACGCCAGCGTCGGGCCGTGGAACAGCTCGAGCAGCCAATGGCGCCCATCGACCTGCACCAGCGGTGTCACCGCATCATGGCTGAACCGGCCGTACGCGGCCCGGGTCAGCGTGCGCAGATCGTCCGCGCCAATGGCATCGCCAACAAAGGGGGCGAGCACCCGGGCTGCGGTTTCGGCATAATCGCACGCGGCCAGCGCAGCGATCTCTTCAGCGCTGAACTGTGGCCACTGCTGCGGCAGATACAGCCCGCCATCGGGCGCGAGGCCGGCCAGCGTGACAGCGCGGAAGTCGAGCGGCGTCGCGGCGCCTCGGGTCGATTGGTAGAGCATGGAGCATCGCGTTAGAGCCGAAATGCCGAAAAGAAAACCGTGGCCCTGCGCCTGTCGGAGGGCGCCTTGCCGTCACGCGCCCTTCGGCAGGCCCGGGGCTGCGGATCGCTTACGCCAGGGGCGTTGCTGCCGATGCCTTTTTCCACCGCTGTCGCAAAGCAAGCCCATAGATGGCCACCGCAGCCAAGGCGAACAGGAACCATTGCACCGCATAGGCGAGGTGGTTGTTGGCGACCCCGCTGGGGTCTGGCGGGGTGGAGGCGAGCAGGCCGGCGGGAGGGGCGGAGACGACCAGCATCGGGCGCGGCACCGGGCGGGTACCGGTCAGCGCTGCCCACAGCCCGCCTTCGACCGGTTCCTCGACGATCAGCCCCTCGACCTCGCCGCCGGTCCATTGCGGCCGATATTGCGCGTCCTCGGACAGGCCGAGATCGACGACGAAACCCGGCCCTTCAGCGCCAGTACGGCAATCGGCAAGCTGGCGGTAGCCGGTGGTGCCATCGGTCGCGCGCCCGCCGATCTGGCGCCAGCCGGTCACTTCGAGACACACGCCCGACGACCGGCGGAACAGGCGCTCGGGCGGAATGGGCCCGCCGCGCGGCAGCGCCACGGGGGCATCGAGCGCGGCATTGCGCTGGTAGAGGGCGAGGAGCGCGGCCTTCTCATCGGCCCGTTGCAGCTGCCAGATGCCAAGGCCGATCATCGTCGCGACCGCGGCCAGAACGAACAGCGTGGCGAAGACGGGTATGCGGCGCTGAGGCCCGGTGTCGCTCATGCCTCGCGCCCTTCGGTCGAACCATCGAGCCGCCCTTCGCGGCCCTCACGCTGGTGCTCGGCGGCGAGCAGGCCCGCCTTGGCGAGGCGCAATCCCCCCACCGTCAGCGCTGTTGCGAGCAGCGGCCACAACAGCAGATGCACGACGAGTGGCGGGTGTATCCCGAAATGCACAGCCAGCGCGGCGGGCACGATCAGCGCGCCAACCGCCATCACCAACAGGGCGGCAGGCCCATCGCCGACATTGAATCGTCCGAAATCGAGGCCGCAGATGCGGCAGTGACCGGCGAAGCGCAGCAACCCGTCATACAGCGTCGGTGCCCCGCATTCGGGGCAGAGACCGAAAAGGGCGGCCTGCAGGATTGCGGGCCGCCCCTTCGGTGACGCTGGCGTGGGGCCGGTCATGCGATCGGTCAATGCACCGGCGCGCCCCAGCCACCCCAGACATAGACGACGATGAACAGGAACAGCCAGACCACGTCGACGAAGTGCCAGTACCAGGCAGCCGCTTCGAACCCGAAATGCTGCTGCGGGGTGAAGTGGCCCTTGTACGCCCGCACCAGGCAGACGATCAGGAAGATCGTGCCGATGATGACGTGGAAACCGTGGAAGCCGGTCGCCATGAAGAAGGCCGAGCCATAGTTGAGCCCGCCGAACGGAAAGGGTGCGACCGCATACTCATAAGCCTGGATCGACGAGAACAGCAGGCCGAGCAGGATGGTGACCCACAGGCCCTTGATCAGGCCGTCGCGGTCGCCCTTGAGCAGCGCATGGTGCGCCCAGGTAACGGTGGTGCCCGAGCACAGCAGGATCAGCGTGTTGAGCAGCGGCAGATCGAAGGCATTGACCACCTCGATGCCCTTGGGCGGCCACTGCAGAAGCGCGATGGCGCCTTCCTGGCCGAGGAAATTGGTGGTGACGCCGTCGACCACTTCGAGCGGACGCGGGAAAAGCGAGAAATCGAACCAGGCCCAGAACCAGCCGACGAAGAACATCACTTCGGAGGCGATGAACAGCAGCATGCCGTAGCGCAGATGCAGCTGCACCACCGGCGTATGGTCCCCCGCATGGGCTTCACGCACCACATCGGCCCACCAGAAATAGAAGGTGGCGATCACACCGGCGACACCGAAGCCGAACACGAACTTGCCGATGGGGCCGAACACTTCCGGGTGCCACCAGGACACCAGGCCGAAAAACATGATCATGGCGGCAAAGGAGCCGACCACCGGCCAGACGCTCTGGTCTACAAGATGATAATCATGATTCTTGGCACCGCTCATGACGGGCATTCCCCTATGCTTGTCCTCGCCCGCGCGCGGGCGTCGATTGATGGTTGGCCTTAACTTCCTGCCGCGCTCTCGTCCACCGGGAAGAAAGTGTAAGACAGGGTGATTTCCTCGATATCGCGCGCATCTGGATCGTCGAGAATGCGCGGATCGACATAATAGACCACCGGCATGCGCACCTGCTGACCCGGCTCGAGCCGCTGCTCGGTGAAGCAGAAGCACTGGATCTTGCTGAAGTAGGGCCCGGCCTGGCTGGGCGTAACGTTGAAGGTCGCGGTGCCGGTAATCGGCCGGTTCGACTCATTCTTGGCCACGAAGATCATCATGTCCCGCGCCCCGATGCTCAGCGTCTCGCGCGGGCGCTCCGGGTGGAAGGTCCAGGGCAGATCCTTCGATACGTTCGAATCGAACCGTACCGAGATCAGCCGGCTGCTGGCCTGCACCTGCGCCGCCTGCGCTTCGCTGACCCGCATGGTGGTGCCGCCGAAGCCGGTCACGCGGCAGAACAGGTCATAGAGCGGCACCGACGCGAAGCCGAGGCCGACCATGGCGGCAGCGAGCAGCGCGGCGAGACCGGCGGTGCGCAGGCGCGGATCGAGGCGGCGGGCAATCGCGATCATGAAGCGAGTCCGATCTTGGCGATGGTGATGAAAAAGAACAGCGCGGCCAGCGCAAGCAGGCCGAGGCCCATCACCCGCGAGCGATTGCGCTGGCGACGGCGATATTCCTCGATATCGAAATCGGGGGGCAGATCGCTCATGCCGGGATCCACCGGTCGGCGACCACCGCCGCGAACAGGATGAACAGATAGAGGATCGAAAAGGCGAACAACTGCTTTTCGGGCTTCATCTTGTCAGCATCGACGGTGGTGCGGAAACCCACCCGGGCTGCCATGACCAGAAAGGCAGCAGTCAGCGTCACGGCGGCATAGCCGTAGATTGCGCCGGTGTAGCCCAGAGGCCATGGCGCGATGGCCGCGGCGGCCATCGGCAGCGTGTAGAGGAAAATCTGCGTGCGGGTGGCGCGCTCTCCAGCGACTACTGGCAGCATCGGGATACCGGCATTGGCATAATCGATGCGCACGAACAGCGACAGCGCCCAGAAGTGCGGCGGCGTCCACAGGAAGATGATCGCGAACAGCAGCCACGGCAGCGGGTCGAGCCCGCCCGTCGCCGCTGCCCAGCCGATCAGCGGCGGGAACGCACCGGCGGCGCCACCGATGACGATGTTCTGCGGCGTGCGCGGCTTCAGCCAGACGGTGTAGATCAGCAGATAGTAGAGGATCGACGTCGCAAGAATCGCGGCGGCCAGCCAGTTGGTGGCAACCCCGAGCAGCAACACCGAAAACACGCCCAGCCCCACGCCGAAGTGCAGGGCGGAGACAGGCTCCATCCGCCCGGCAGGAAGCGGGCGCGCCGATGTCCGCCGCATCGCGGCATCGACATCGACCTCATACCATTGGTTGAGTGCCCCGCAGGCGCCAGCGCCGAGCGCGATCGCGAGGATGGCGGCAAAGCCCAGCACCGGGTGGATGGCGACCGGCGCGGCCAGCATCCCGGCAAGCGCGGTGAAGATGGCAAGGCTCATCACCCGCGGCTTGGTCAGCGCAAGGAAGTCCCGCCAGTCGGCAGGCATCAGCAGCGGTTCGCGGGTGGTGGTGGACGGGGTCATGATGATTGTCGATCTGGTCCGGTCGCCGCCCCCCTCAAGCGCGGCGACCGGTCCATCAAGGCTCAGGCGATCTTCGGCAGATCGTTGAACTGGTGGAAGGGCGGCGGGCTGGACAGCGTCCATTCGAGGGTCGTCGCGCCCTCACCCCACGGATTGTCGGCGGCCTTCTTGCCCGCCAGCAGCGTGTAGGCTAGGTTGACGAAGAAGATCAGCATGCCGGCGGCCATGATGACATAGCCGATGGACGAGATCTGGTGCCAATATTCATAGGCGACCGCATAGTCCGGATAGCGGCGCGGCATGCCCTGCTGGCCCAGGAAGTGCTGGGGGAAGAACATGACATTGACGCCGATGAAGAACACCCAGAAGTGCAGCTGGCCGAGGAACTCGTTGTACATGCGGCCCGACATCTTGGGCAGCCAGTAGTAGAAGCCCGCGAACAGCGCGAACACCGCACCCAGCGACAGCACATAGTGGAAGTGGGCAACGACATAATAGGTGTCGTGCAGATTCTGGTCGACGCCGCCGTTGGCCAGCACCACGCCGGTCACGCCACCGACGGTGAACATGAAGATGAAGCCCAGCGACCACATCATCGGCGTCTTGAAGCTCAGCGAGCCGCCCCACATGGTGGCAAGCCAGCTGAAGATCTTGATGCCGGTCGGCACCGCGATCACCATCGTGGCGGCGGTGAAGTACATTTTCAGGTCGACGCTCATGCCGACGGTGAACATGTGGTGCGCCCACACGACGAAGCCGACCACGCCGATCGCGACCATGGCATAGGCCATGCCGAGATAGCCGAACACCGGCTTGCGGCTGAAGGTCGCCACCACTTGGCTGACGATGCCGAAGCCCGGCAGGATCATGATATACACTTCGGGGTGGCCGAAGAACCAGAACAAATGCTGGTAGAGCACCGGATCGCCCCCGCCGGAGGGATCGAAGAAGGCCGCGCCGAAGTTACGATCGGCCAGCAGCATGGTGATGGCGGCAGCCAGCACCGGCAGGGCCAGGAGCAGCAGGAAGGCGGTGACAAGCACCGACCAGACGAACAGCGGCATCTTGTGCAGGGTCATGCCCGGCGCGCGCATGTTGAAGATGGTGGTGATGAAGTTGACCGCGCCGAGAATCGATGCTGCACCGGCGAGGTGGAGCGAGAAGATCGCCATGTCCACCGCAGGGCCGGTCGAGCCGGAGGTCGACAGCGGCGCATAGACCGTCCAGCCGGTGCCGGCACCGAGGCCGCCGGCACCGCCGGGCACGAACATCGAGCCGACTAGCATGAGGAAAGCGACGAAGGTCAGCCAGAAGCTGACATTGTTCATGCGCGGGAAGGCCATGTCCGGCGCGCCGATCATCAGCGGCACGAACCAGTTGCCGAAACCGCCGATCATCGCCGGCATCACCATGAAGAACACCATGATCAGGCCGTGGGCGGTGATCATCACGTTCCAGAAATGCTTGCCCGCAGTATCGGTGGCGTCACCGCCGAGCATGCCCGCCCAGCCGGGCAGATACTGAATGCCGTGCTCGGCCAGTTCAAGACGCATCATGCCCGACAGAATGCCGCCGACGATACCGGCTACGATCGCGAAGATCAGATAGAGGGTGCCGATGTCCTTGTGGTTGGTCGACATGAACCAGCGGCGGAAGAAGCCAGGGGTTTCGTCATGATGGTCATGTGCATGCTCATGGCCTTGCAGGTCGGCGGGGTTGGCGGCGATGCTGGTCATCGTGTCCGTATCCTCGTTCGAAATCAGTTGGCTGCGGGCGCAGCGGCAGGGGCGGCAGCGGTCGGCGCAGGCGTTGCAGCGGCCGGTGCCGGAGCAGCCGGTGCCGGAGCGGTGGCGGCAGGAGCGGCGGCGGTCGGCGCAGCCGCGGCAGCCGGTGTCACCGAGCCACCCTTGCTCGCCACCCAGCGAGCGAAATCGGCCTCGCTGACCACCTCGACGGCGATCGGCATGAAGGCATGATCGATGCCGCAAAGCTCCGAACACTGGCCATAATAGACGCCGATCCGGTCGGCACGGAAGGTCACTTCGTTGAGACGACCGGGAACCGCGTCCATCTTGGTCCACAGGGCAGGCACGGCCCAGCTGTGGATCACATCGGAGCCAGTCACGATCAGCTTGACGGTGCGATTGACGGGGACGACCATGCGCTCATCGACGGCAAGCTGGAAAGGCTCGCCACGCGCCGCTGCCGTTTCACGGTCCAGCATGCGCGAGGTGATCTCGGAGATACCCTGGTCAGGATATTCATAACCCCAGTACCACTGGTAGCCGGTCACCTTGACCGTCAGTGCATCGCGGGGCGGCGGGGCATATTGCTTGGCGAGCAGGTCGATGGATGGCACTGCGATGGCCACCAGAATGAGGACCGGGACCAGCGTCCAGATGACTTCGATGGTCGTATTGTGGGTCGTCTTCGACGGCACCGGATTGGCTGCGGCGCGATAACGGGTGACGATCCACAGCATCAGGCCGAGCACGATGAGCGAGACGAAGGCCATCATCGGGATGAGCAGCGCATCGTTCATCCACTTCGCGTAGCGGCCGTTTTCGGTCACCTGCGGCTGGAAGTCGATGCCCTTGGCGACGGGCTGGCCGATGCCATCGACGGGGCGGGCGTGATCGAACGCCGGCGCAGCAGCGGCGGGCGCTGCGGCGCTCGCCGCGTCGGTCGTTGCTGCAGCCGGGGCGGCGGATGCCGGAACATCGGCAGCCGGCGCGGCAGCGGGGGCGGTGGCCACCGGTGCGGGCGCCGCGGCATGGGCCGCCAACGGGGTTATCGCGATCATCGTCGCAAGGAACAGGCGCTTGAACATCTGCATGGCTATCTCGGTTCACCCCGGTCGAATCATGGCCGTCCAGCCGCCAAACATGACGTGCAGGACAGTTTGCACTAACGTCTTTCGCGTCCGCTCTGCTGTTGCAGGCCGGCTCGATTTGGCGGCGCTATAGACCGGCTTGTCGCGGCTCACAAGCGCCACTAAGGCGCATCGGGCCTGCCAACCCCCTCAACCGGGCACTATCGGAAAAATTCATGACAGAAGACGAGATACTGGCCGAATTCCGCGCCGCGGATGCATTATTGTCCGGCCATTTCCTGCTTTCCTCGGGCCGGCACAGCGCCCATTACCTGCAATGCGCACGGGTCCTGATGGACACCGACCGGGCGGGACGGCTGGCCGTTGCCCTCGCCCAGAAGCTGCCGCGCGAGCTGCGCGCCGAGATCGATGTCGTCATCTCACCCGCCATGGGCGGCGTGATCATCGGGCATGAAATGGGCCGTGCCCTATCGCGACCGGCGATGTTCGTGGAACGGCCCGATGGCCAGTTCGAGCTGCGCCGCGGCTTTGCGATTCCAGCGGGCGCGAAGGTGCTGCTGGTCGAAGACGTCGTCACCACCGGCCTGTCGTCGCGGGAAGCGATCAAGGCAATCGAGGCGGAGGGAGGCCATGTCGTGGCCGCCTGCAGCCTGGTCGACCGGTCGGGCGGCGAGGTCGACCTTGGCGTCCCTTACACCGCGCTGATCGCCCTCAATTTCCCAACCTATGCGGCGGACGCGCTGCCGGTCGAGTTGGCGGCAACGCCAGCTGTCAAGCCGGGCAGCCGCAAGGCGCCGGCATGACCGAGCGCGCCCCTGTCCCGCGGCTGAGGCTGGGCGTCAACATCGACCATGTGGCGACCATCCGCAACGCGCGCGGGGGCGACCACCCCGATCCGGTACGCGCCGCAGAGATTGTCGCGCGCTTCGGTGCCGACGGGATCACGGCGCACTTGCGCGAAGACCGGCGCCATATCCGCGACGAGGATCTGGCGCGGATCATGGCGGCGACCGATCTTCCTTTGAACCTGGAGATGGCGGCCACGGAAGAAATGCTGGCCATCGCGCTGCGCCACAAGCCGCACGCCGCCTGCATCGTGCCCGAGCGGCGCGAGGAACGCACGACCGAGGGCGGACTGGATGCCGCGGGACAGCACAACCACCTCGCCCCGATCGTCGCCCGTCTGGCCGATGCCGGCATCCGCGTCAGCCTGTTCATCGAGCCCGACGCGCGGCAGATCGACGCTGCCATCCGCCTGCGCGCCCCGGTCGTCGAGTTGCATACCGGGCGTTACGCGCATCTGGCCGACGGACCCGACCGCGCAGCGGAGCTGAAGCGGCTCGCCGATGCGGCCGCGCTGGCCGCGAAAAACGGCATCGAACCGCACGCAGGGCATGGCCTCACCTTCGACAATGTCGTACCGATTGCCGCCATCCCGCAGATCGCCGAACTCAACATCGGCCACTATCTGATCGGCGAGGCGATTTTCGTGGGGCTGGAAGCGAGCGTTTCGCGGATGCGCGCACTGATGGACGAGGCGCGGTGAGGCGCAACCGCCCCGTCACCCCGACCTTGAGCCGCGGTCTATCTGGACCGAGCGCCAGTCCGTCAGCGTCCCCGGATCACGTCCGGGAATACGTCCTGATGGGGCCGTCATGATTATCGGTCTCGGCTCCGACCTGTGCAATATCGAGCGTATCCAGGCATCGCTCGACCGGTTCGGCACGCGCTTCGAGCAGCGGGTGTTCACCGCTGTCGAACAGGCAAAGGCCAACCGTCGCCCGTTCACCAAGGCGGGAACGCTGGCCAAGCGCTTTGCGGCCAAGGAAGCGTTCAGCAAGGCCGTCGGCACCGGTTTCAAGCGTGGCGTGTTCATGAAGGATATCGGCGTGGTCAACGCCCCTTCGGGCGCGCCGACGCTGGCGCTGACCGGCGGCGCGGCGGCACGGCTCGCCGAACTCACGCCAGCGGGGCACCAGGTCCGCATCCATTTGACCTTGACCGACGACCATCCCTGGGCACAAGCATTTGTGATACTCGAGGCATTGCCGATCCCCCCGGCGGCCTGACCAGCGCGAAAGACCCCTGCCTTGACCGATACCGCATTGGCCGCCGACGCCGGCTCCACCGACAAGCAGCAGACCAGCTGGCTTGAAGAGCTGCGCAACCTCGCCTTCCTGCTGTTCATCGTGCTGTGCATCCACAGCTTCATCGCCAAGCCCTTTTACATCCCTTCGGCGTCGATGATGCCGGGGCTGCTCAAGGGCGACCGGCTGGTGGTCAGCAAATACCCTTATGGCTGGTCGTTTGCGTCGGTCAGCTTCCACCTTGCCCCACGCTTCTCCGGCCGACTGTTCGGGCGATTGCCCGCGCGTGGCGATATCGCCATCGTCGAACCCAACGGCGTGCGCACCGACTATATCAAGCGGGTCATCGGTCTGCCTGGCGACACCGTGGAGATGCGCGCCGGGCGGCTTTGGCTCAATGGCGTGCCGGTGAAAAGCGAGGTCATGCCGTCGCGATCCATCCCCATCGATCTCAATATCGACGATCCGGCCGATGACCGCGATGGCTGCACCGGCCGGGAAGAGACATCGCAGAGCGGCCAGCGGGTGTGCACCGTCGACATCGTCCGGGAAACGCTGCCCGATGGCACCTTCTATGACACCATCGACAATGGCTATCAGCGCTGCATCCCCGGTGCGCCCTGTGCCGACGATTTCGGGCCGATCACCGTGCCGGCCGGCCACGTTTTCCTGATGGGCGACAATCGCGACAACAGCTCGGACGGGCGCTTCCCCTCCGACATCAACTACAAGGGTCTGGGCGGACCGGTGCCGCTGGAAAATCTGGGTGGTCGGGCGGAGTTCATCACCTTCAGCCTCGATGGCAGCGCGAGCTGGTACAATCCGATCAGCTGGTTCACCTCGATGCGCTCGGGCCGCGCCGGGACCAGCCTGCGCCCCGGACACACGCCGCCGCCGCGCGCGCAACCTGCGGCAGGCCGGTGAGTTGAGCGGCGCGAGCGCCAGTGAGCGCCCGCTGCCCTGAAGGGGGACGATGATGAGCGAGACACCCGGCCCCAACGAAATGCGCAATCCGCTGGTGCGGCAGGAGCTGCAGCGGGCATCGGTGTGGATCGGCCTGATCGTCGCGGTCGCATTGGTCTGGCTGCTCGCCCAGCCGCTGCTGCTGATCGTCGCTGCTATCGTCTTTGCCACCATGCTCGACGGCGGCACGCGCCTGCTCGGGCGGGTGTTGCCGATCGGCCGAGGCTGGCGGCTGGCGATCATCCTGCTGGCGATGGTCGGCTTCCTCGGCTGGGTGGTGGTCTATGCCGGGCAGCAGCTGACGCAACAGGCCTTCGAGCTGCAGGACACGGTGATCCTGCAGATCGAGCGCGGGCTGGCCCTGGCCCAGGCCAACGGCATCGAGGTGCCCGCCTTCGACCCGGCCAAGCTGGTCGAATATGCCGCCGGATCGGTTGGCCGGGTGACCGCAGTGGTCGGCAGCGTGCTGGGTGCGCTGACCTCCATGTTCCTGATTTTCGTGCTCGGCATCTTCATCGCCATAGAGCCGCGCAACTATGAGCGCGGCATCGCCTGGCTGTTGCCGACCAGCGAGCGCGCGCACTTCTACGATGTCGCCGACAAAATGGGCTTCACGCTGCGCCGCCTGATGGCCGGGCGGCTGCTGGGCATGTTGATCGAGGGCGTCGCCACCTGGATCCTGCTCGAAATCTACGGCATCCCGATGGCGCTGCTGCTCGGCATCATCACCGGCCTGCTGGTGTTCATCCCCAATGTCGGCGCGATCATCTCCGGCGTGCTGATGGTGCTGGTGGGCTTTTCGATCGGCGTCGATGGCGGGCTGTATGCGCTGGCGGTCTACATCGTGGTGCAGACGGTGGACGGCAATATCATCGTACCGATGGTCGCCAAACGCACCGTCGATCTCGCCCCGGCGCTGGTGCTGGGCGCGCAGCTGCTGTTCGGCGCGCTGTTCGGCATCCTCGGCCTCGCACTCGCCGACCCGATCGTGGCGATGATCAAGACCTTCCTCGAAAAGAGCGCCGACCGCGATGCCAAGGTCGTCGAGGCGGAAACGAAAGAGGAGAGCGCCCAGCGCAGCGGTGTGGCCGCGCGAATCGCCCGCCGGGCAGCGGAGCCGCCCGCCGCATGACTGCCCTGCCGCGCATCCTCGTCCTCAACGGCCCCAATCTCAACCTGCTCGGCACACGCGAACCGGACATTTACGGCACGCAGACGCTGGACGACATCCGCACGATGCTGGAGGCGCAGGCCGCCGGGCTGGGGCTCGCCATCGACTTCCGGCAGACCAACCATGAAGGCGTGCTGGTCGACTGGCTGCACGAGGCGCATGGCGCAGGAGCCAAGGCGGTCCTGCTCAACGCGGGTGCCTATACGCACAGCTCGATCGCGCTGCTCGATGCCATAAAGTCGATCCGCACCCCGGTCATCGAAGTGCATCTCTCTGACCCGATGACGCGCGAATCCTTCCGCCATATCAGCTATGTAGGCATGGCTGCCCGGGCCTGTTTCGCCGGGCATGGTACACGCTCCTATGCGCTCGCGCTGGACGCCGCCGCCGCTCTCTGACTATAGCAGCCCCATCAGTGGCGCGGGGACGCCACCAACAGCTTCGGGAACAGCAGACAATGTCCGATGACAAACCGCACGGCATGAAGGTCGATATCGCGCTGGTGCGCGAACTGGCACAGCTCGTGGCCGACACCGATCTCAGCGAAATCGAGGTGGAGGATGGCGATCGCAAGATTCGCGTTGCCCGCCAGCTTGCCGCAGCGCCGGTCGCTTATACCGCCCCTGCGCCCGCCATGGCAGCGCCTGCCGCCGCCGCCGCTCCGGCCCCGGCTGCCGCCAGCGAGGCCGCTGCACCGGCCGCCGGCGATGCCAATGCGGTCAAATCCCCGATGGTCGGCACAGCCTATCTTACGCCCGAGCCGGGCGCCGCCCCCTTCAAGTCGGTGGGCGACAGCGTCAAGGAAGGCGATACGATCATCATCATCGAAGCGATGAAGGTGATGAACGCGATTGCCGCGCCACGTGGCGGGACATTGACCGCGATGCTGGTCGAAAGCGGGCAGCCGGTCGAGTTCGACCAGCCGCTGTTCGTGATCAGCTGAGCCGCACAGCATGGCTATTGAAAAGCTGCTGATCGCCAACCGCGGCGAGATCGCGCTGCGCATCCACCGCGCCTGTCATGAAATGGGCATCAAGACCGTGGCGGTGCATTCCACCGCCGACGCCGATGCGATGCACGTCCGGCTGGCCGACGAGGCGATCTGCATCGGGCCGCCCGCCGCGAAGGACAGCTATCTCAACATCCCGGCGATCATCTCTGCCGCCGAGATCAGCGGGGCCGACGCCATCCACCCAGGCTATGGCTTCCTGTCGGAGAATGCACGCTTTGCCGAGATCATCGAGGCTCACGGCATCGCCTTCGTCGGGCCCAAGCCCGAGCATATCCGCACCATGGGCGACAAGATCGAAGCCAAGCGCACCGCCGGCGCGCTGGGCCTGCCGCTGGTGCCCGGCAGCGACGGCGCGGTCAGCGAGCTGGCCGAAGCGCAGGCGATTGCCGAGGCTGCCGGCTATCCGGTGATCATCAAGGCAGCGTCGGGTGGCGGCGGGCGCGGCATGAAAGTGTGCACCGGCCCGGACGAGCTTGAAACCCTGATCGCGCAGGCGGGCAGCGAAGCCAAGGCGGCGTTCGGCGACGCGACCGTCTATATCGAAAAATATCTGGGCAATCCGCGCCACATCGAATTCCAGGTGTTCGGCGACGGCAATGGCAATGCCATCCATCTTGGCGAGCGGGACTGTTCGCTGCAACGCCGCCACCAGAAGGTGCTGGAAGAAGCCCCCTCCCCCGTCATCTCCGCCGACGAGCGCGCGCGCATGGGCAAGATCTGCGCCGATGCCATGGCGGGCATGGGCTATCGTGGTGCAGGCACGATCGAATTCCTGTGGGAAGACGGGCAATTCTATTTCATCGAGATGAACACCCGCATCCAGGTCGAGCACCCGGTGACCGAGATGATCACGGGCTTCGATCTGGTGCGCGAGCAGATTCGCATCGCCTCCGGCCACCCCCTCTCGGTCCGTCAGGAGGATCTGGAGTTTCGCGGCCACGCCATCGAATGCCGCCTCAATGCCGAGGATCCGCGTAGCTTCGCACCCTCGCCGGGGCTGGTGAAGGCCTATCACCCCGCCGGCGGGATGCATGTCCGCGTCGATAGCGGACTCTACGCCGGTTACCGGGTGCCGCCCTATTATGATTCGATGGTGGCCAAGCTGATCGTTTACGGCCGCTCCCGGCAAAGCTGCATGATGCGGATGCGCCGCGCGCTCGAGGAAATGGTGATCGACGGGATCAAGACCAACATCCCGCTGCACCAGGCCCTGCTGCGCGAGGCCGATGTCATCGACGGCAATTACACGATCAAGTGGCTGGAAGAATGGCTGGCCGCGCAGGAAGCCCAGAGCTGAAAGTCCGGAGCGGGTAGGCCGGCGCTAGCGGCCTGCCGTGCGCTGCCATGCGGCGAAGGCGGCATCGGCATCGAGCGGCCGCGAAAACAGATAGCCCTGGCCGGTATGGCAACCGATCGCTGCGACCTGCTGCGCCACGGTCTCTGTCTCGATCCCCTCGGCGGTGGTCTTGAGCCCCAGCGCCTCGCCCAGCCGATGGATGGTCCGGACGATGGCCAGACTGTCGGCGCTGGTGTCGATGCCTGCCACCAGGCTGCGGTCGATCTTGAGCGTGTCGATGGGCAGGCGCTGCAGGCTGGCAATGTTGGAATAACCGGTGCCGAAATCGTCCATGGCGATGCGGACATCGAGCGCCACCAGCGCGCGCAGGATGGCATCCGACGCCTCGGCATTCTCCACCACCGAACTTTCGGTCACTTCGATCATCAGCCGGTGGCCGGTCATGCGTTGCTGGGCGAGCACGCCCTTGACCACGCCGACGATGTCGTCACGCGCGAGCTGGATCGGCGAGACATTGACCGACATATGGACCGGCACCGGGCGCGAGGCCCGCTCGTCCCAACTGCGCAGCGTTTCCATCGCGCGGGCCAGCACCAGCCGCCCCATCGGCACGATCAGCCCGCTGTCCTCGGCGATCGGCACGAACTCGGCGGGAGACACCACCTCGCCCTCATGGGTCCAGCGTGCCAGGGCTTCGAAGCCGACGACCTTGCGCTGTTTCATGTCGACCAGCGGCTGGAAGGCGAGCGACAGCCGTTCTTCGTCGATCGCGTGCCTCAGCGCAGTCTCGCGGTCGAAGCGCTTGTGCAGCCGCGCTAGCGCGACCGGCTCGTAGAAAGCGACGCCTTCAGCGTTATGCTTGGCCTGCTTGAGCGCGATCTGGGCCTGGCGCAGCATGTCGGCCGCATCGCCCTGATCGCTCTCCCCGGCCGGCGGCCGGGTGACTTCGGCAATTCCGCCGACCGCGCAATCGACGTTGATCATCAGATCGCCGATGCGGAACGGCGCGTCGAACGTCTCGCGCACGCGCACCGCGAGGCTGCGGGCGCCATCTTCGTCGGGACGCGTCAAGGACAGCAGCGCGAATTCGTCCCCGCCGATTCGCGCGAGCAGATCGGTGGCGCGGGTCTGCTGGCGCAGGCGGCGGGCAACGGTGAGCAACAGCTCGTCGCCGGCCAGCGCACCGACGCTTTCGTTGATCCGGCTGAACCGCTTGAGATCGATCACCAGCAGCGTGAGCACTTGGCCATGCGGCAGCCGTTCGAGCAGCCGCTTTTCCAGATTCTCGCCAAAGCCGGCGCGGTTGGGCAGGCCCGTCAGGCTGTCCGACAGAAGCTCGCGGCGCAGATTCGCCTCGGATCGCACCAGCGTTGTGCGGTCGATCAGGCTGAGCAGAGCCCTGCCCGGTTCGAGCGGGCGCACGGCGGCTTCGAACACGCGGCTCTGGAAGCCACCCTGCTCCCAGATTAGGGCAGCGTCGCCTTTGCTCCCCGATACGACATCGACACAGGCCCGGTACAATGCCGAATCGGTCACCACTGTCTGAAAGGTGCCAATCAGCCGTTCGAACCGCTGGTTGCGCCATGGCGCATCGAGCGTTTCACCGCGCAATGCAATGATGGCAGCGGCATGCGGCATCGCTTCGAGCCAGCCAAAGCTGTCGCTTTTCGCAGGGGCCTGCGTAACCCGGGAGGTGGCGGCGCGAGTCATGGGCAATAGCTATGCGGGCAATCCATGAACAAAGCGTTGTATCGCGCCTGCTACTGGCCAGTTGCAAGAGATGGGGAAAGGCAGCACAAAGTGGGCGTCAGCTGCCCTGCAGTGGCTCAACTTCGGTATTGGAGATATCGACCATGCGATCGCTGGCTTTGCTTTCCGTCATTCTGCTGGCGAGCTGCGCGCCGGAGACGCCCGAGCAGCAATTCGACCGGGAAATCGCGGCGGAACCGGGAGCCGCGCGCATCATGGCGGCGATGGAAGAAACCTTCCCTCAGGAGCATGCCGCCCTGCGCCAGCGGCTGATTGCTCTGATCGCCGCGGGTGGGACGCCGGAGCAGTTCCGAATGACCGCGGCGCAAGCCTTCAGCCGCGTAGTCGAACAGAACAAGCAGCATCTTGCTGCTGCACCGCAAGCCAATCTGGAGGCCGTCATCCGCAGCCAGCGCATCGCCGCCGAGGCATTGCAGGCACATGCTGTGGAACAATGCGCCGCTTATGTGATGGGCGGATCGGTAACGGTTCCCGATGCCGATGCGTCGGTGAAATCCGGCTTGTCCGATTCCACGGTGGCGGTCCTGCGCGCTGCTGCAGCTGGCCGGATGCAGCCGGTCGATCGCAGCCGCGATTCGATCGGCCAAAGCGACATCAACGCCTTTTCCGCCGGCTTGCGCAGCGCCGGGGCCGATCAGGCAACAATCGATGCCGCCATCGGCAACGGCTTCTTCGGCATGTCGGCGCCAGGGCAGTGTTCCGGGGGCATTGCCATATTGAAGGCGCTGGAAAGCATGGAGGATGCGCCTGCAGCGCGCATTTTCGCGGCATTCGTTTCAGCTTGATAGCAATCGATCAATAGGTGGACACTTCGACCATCATCCGCGAATACCCATGCACGAAGCTGGCCGGTACGCGCACCGGCTCTTCGACACACTCGACCCGCAGCCGCCGCTTGGCCATCTCCTCCAGCAGCACGACCAGCTGCAGTTCGGCCACGCGCGCGCCGACGCAGCGGTGGATGCCATAGCCGAAGGACAGGTGCCGCCGCGCATTGGCGCGATCGACGATGATGCGGTCGCCATCCGCGAACACGCTTTCGTCGCGGTTGGCGGAGAGATACCAGAGCGCGACCATGTCCCCCTGTTTCATCCGTGCTCCGTCGACCTCGACATCCTCGGTGACCGTGCGGCGCATGTAGGACAGCGGCGTCTGCCAGCGAATCAGCTCCTGCACCGCGTTGGGGATCAGCGACGAGTCCGCTTCCAGCTTGCGGCGCTCGTCGGGGAATTGCGACAGGCCGTAGGCATAGGCCGACATGGTGTTGCGGGTCGTGTCATTGCCGCCAACGATGAACAGGATCAGATTGCCGATGAACTCGATCGGGTCCATCGCCTGCATCGCCTCGGACTGGAGCATCACCGAGATGAGATCGTGGCCCGGATTGGCGACGCGCTGTTGCCACAGGTCGGCAAAGGCGGCACCCATCTCTTCCATTTCGGCATTGAACCGGTCCCAGCCGCCCTCGGCGACAATGGCGTCGACATTGCCGCCGGCATCCGACCAGCGCGTCAGCTTCGCACGTTCTTCCCATGGAAAGCCGAAGATCTTGGCCAGCATGCCTGTGGTCAGCTCGATCGACACCCGCTCGACCCAATCGAACGGCACACCGATCGGCAGACTGTCCAGCAGCGCGCCCGTGCGCGCCTGCGCCTCCGCCCGCATCGCGGCGACTTCGCTGGGGCCGAACGCCGGGGCAACGGTGCGACGCTGGCCGGTGTGACGCGGCGGGTCCATCGCGATGAACTGTGGCAGGCGGCGTTCGCCCGGACGTGAACGGTGCGGTTCGATGCCAAGCGTGATGCCGCCAAGCTCGAAGCTGGACGAGAATATCTTCGGCAGCGCCTCGATATGGACAATCGGCTTGTAGCTGCTCACCGACCAATAAGGGCCGAATTTGGACTCGGGCACATATTGGATCGGTGCATGGGCGCGCAGCGTGCGGAACGGCGCCTGCCAGCGATCCTCGGCATAAAGTTCCGGCCGGGCGACGTCGATCGGGGCGATGGGCGCTGTCTCTGCGCAGATGGTTGCCGTGGCCGACATTATTCTCTCCCGCTTGCGCGCCGGTCGCTTTCGCCGGCCATGGTGCACCATGCCCAGGCAGCGCCGGTCACTCTCGGAGAGGGAGCTTATCGAGTTGAAGCAGACGCTACAAGCGCTGCTGCATCGGCTGGCCGCAGCGCCGGACGCCCGCGTTGCTGGGACTTGCTCAGGCCATGAAACGCTGATCGCGTGGGAACCCGGACGGGGCCATCCGCCCGGCGGCACCGCGGGCGGCGCGCCAAAGCGTCAGATCGGCTTCGGTCCTTACACGCCCGCTGTCGCCGCCCATCGGCCAGCTCAGCCCCTGCGCCAGCACCAGCGTCCGCGCATCGGATAGCCCGCCGTCACGATAGCGTTGCAGCATTACCCCTTGGCCGCGGGCCATCTCCGGCAGATCGGCGAGCGGGAAGACCACCAGCTTGCGATTGTCGCCGACGACCGCAACATAATCATCCTCGGCCGCGATGGCGCGGACCACCGCGAGGCGGCATCCGGACTTGAGGTTGACCACCGCCTTGCCCTTGCGGGTCTCCGCGACCAGATCCGCGTCGGTCACGACGAAACCATGGCCGCTGGTCGAGGCCACCAGCCGCTTGGTGCCGGGGTGCGCTGCGAACAGCGCGACGATGTCCCCGCCTTCACCCTCTATATCCGCCATCAGCCGCACTGGCTCGCCGAAACCGCGCCCGCCCGGCAGCTTGTCCGCCGCCAGCGTGAAAAAGCGGCCGCCGGCCGTGGCCAGCAGGATGCGGTCAGTGGTCTGGGCATAGGCGGCAAAGGCCAGTTCGTCGCCTTCCTTGAACGTCAGCTTGGCCTTGGCGGCGTCATCGATGTGCCCACGCATCGCCCGGATCCAGCCGCGCTTCGACAGGATGACGGTGATCGGCTCGCGCTCGATGAACGCTTCGATCGAGATCTCACGCGCCGGAGCGGCCTCGGCGATGGTGGTGCGGCGTGCCCCGAGCGCGGTTTCCGGCCCATAGACTTCGCGCAGCTTGGCCAGATCGCGCTTCATGCGCGTGCGCTGACGCGCCGGGCTGTCGAGCAGCGCCTGCAGCTCGCTGCGCTCCTTCTCCAGCGCCTCGCGCTCGCGGATCAGCTCCATCTCCTCAAGCTTGCGCAAGGAACGCAACCGCATGTTGAGGATCGCCTCGGCCTGCCGGTCGGTCAGCTCGAATTCGGCCATCAGCACCGGCTTGGGCTCGTCTTCCGAGCGGATGATGGCGATCACCCGGTCGAGATTGAGGTAGGCGATGATGTATCCGCCGACCAGCTCCAGCCGCTCGTCGATGCGGGCGATGCGGTGCCGCGTGCGGCGCACCAGCACGTCGAACTGGTGGGTCAGCCAGTGCTGCAGCACCTCTTTGAGGCCCATCACCCGCGGTGTGCGTGTCGCATCGAGCACGTTGAGGTTGAGGCCGAAGCGGCTCTCCAGATCGGTAAGCCGGTACAGGCTTTCCTTGAGTATATCCGGGTCGACATTGCGGCTCTTGGGTTCGAGCACGATGCGCACGCGCTCGTCGCTCTCGTCGCGCACATCCTCCAGGATCGGCAGCTTCTTGTCGGCAATGATCTGGGCGATCTGCTCGATCAGCTTGCCCTTCTGGATGCCATAGGGGATTTCGCTGACCACCAGCTGCCAGGTGCCGCCAGACAGCCGCTCGACACCGCTCGCCTCCCAGCTGCCATCCTCCAGCCGCCCGGTCGAAAAGCGCGCCCGCAGGCGGAAACTGCCGCGCCCGGTCGCATAGGCGGCGGCAATGCTGTCGGCGCTATCCACCAACAGCCCGCCCGTGGGGAAATCCGGCCCCTGCACATGCGACAGCAGATCGGCCAGCTCCGCTTCGGGCCGGTCGATCAGCAGCATCGCCGCATCGATGATTTCGGCCGCGTTGTGGGGCGGGATATTGGTTGCCATGCCCACGGCGATGCCGCTGGCGCCATTGGCCAGCAGATTGGGGAACAGGCCGGGCATGATCTCCGGTTCCTGTTCCTCGCCATTGTAGGTCGGGCGGAATTCGACCGTGCCTTCGTCGAGACCCGCCATCAGATCGATGGCGACGCGGGTCAGCTTGGCTTCGGTGTAGCGGTAGGCAGCCGCATTATCGCCGTCGATATTGCCGTAATTGCCCTGCCCGTCGACCAATGGGTACCGCAGCGAGAAATCCTGCGCCAGGCGGACCATCGCGTCATAGGCGGCGGTGTCGCCATGCGGGTGATATTTGCCGATCACCTCGCCGACGATGCGTGCCGACTTCTTGTGCGCCTGCGCGGGATCGAGCCTCAGGCCGCGCATAGCCCATAACAGCCGGCGATGGACCGGCTTCAACCCGTCGCGCAGATCGGGCAGCGAGCGAGCGGTGATCGTCGACAGCGCATAGATCAGGTAGCGATCGGAAAGCGCGCTATCGAAAGGGGTGTCGGCAACGGCGGCAGGCGGGGTCGGGTCGGCGGAATCTGTCATTGTCGCCGCGCGATAGCAGCGGGGTCGCCGTCACGCAAAGGGCGTGACGCATCCGTGCCGAGCCGACGGCATGTCCGGCAGAAAGGTCCGGAATGGAGGGCAACCACCGCTCCTGGCAGTCATGCGGCGATTTGGGTCCAGATTGACACCGATGCCGCTTTGTTCCTATTATGATCCCGTAACGGTCGGGTGGTAGGCAGGCGGCATCCCCCCGGACACAGGATGATGCCGGCCATGCAACAGCGCGACCCCCGCCCCAATCCCTTCCAGCCTCCGCAAATGGCGCCGGGCCCCATGACAGGCTTGCGGGATGGGCCGACCATCGGCCTTGTAGGCCGCGACAGCGTTCCGGCAGACATGGCACAGACCTGTGCCTCGTTCGGCCTGCGGTGCGCCCTCATCGCGCCGGAGCATCTGGACGCCGGGCTGCCGATCACGGCCACCCTCCTCTGGGCCTGCGTGGACGATGCCGGAGCGCCATGGGTCTCCACGCTACGCGATCGTGCCGAAGCAGAGGCTTTACCGCTGATCGTGCAGACCCGGATCGAGGCGCTCGACCCGGTCGAAGCATTGTTCGGGGCATTGCCCGACACCAGCCTGCTGATCGAAGCGGACGGGATCGAGATCGCGGCGGCACTCGCGCGCCGCCTGTCCGCCGTCGCGCCGGTGCTGCATGCGTCGTCCGCCAGCGAGCAGTTGCGCGACCGGCAGATCGCCACCCTGCAGGAGGAAGTGCAGCGGATCGGACGGATGCTGGCACGGCTGGCAGCCGAACCTGCGCCACGCAACGACCCGCCCAGCCCGTTCATCGAAGACCATGTCCGCGCCCCGGGGCGCGACTTCCGCGCTGGCGATGCCGAGGCCGGGCCAACCCTATCCGCGCGCGATGTCCGGACCATCATCCGGCAGCGGCGGCTTCGGGACGAACTGTTCGATGCCGACCTGTTTGCGGACCCGGCCTGGGACATGTTGCTCGATCTCTATGCCGCGCAGCTCGACAGGACTCGCGTCTCCGTATCTAGCCTGTGCATTGCCGCCGCCGTGCCCGCGACGACCGCACTGCGCTGGATCAAGACGCTGACCGACAATGGTCTGTTCATCCGCCAGGCCGATGTGCACGACGCCCGCCGCATCTTCATCACATTGTCCGACGCCGCAGCGCAGGCAATGCACCGCTATTGCGCCCGGCTGACCGACCCGCGCCTCGCCGTATAGCGGCCGCCCTGTCCTATTGCCTTCGCCCCAGCGCGATGGCAAAGGCGCAGTCCCCACAGGGGGGCGCTTAGCTCAGTTGGTAGAGCATCTCGTTTACACCGAGAGGGTCGGCGGTTCGAGCCCGTCAGCGCCCACCATTTTCGGGGAAACACATTGTCCGGGGGCCGATTCTCCGCCAAATGCCGAGCGACAGCGCGGCATCAAATGCGGCCCGAGCGGCCCCTACCCTCTCAACCCGATATCATGTCGACGGCCCACGCGTCCGCCCCCGGGCGCGCCACACCGTCCACAAGGTGAAAATGCCCATCAACGCCCAGATGACGTTCAGTCCGGCCGAGGGCAGCGCGCCATTATAGCCGGAATTGAGCACGAAGCCGGCCGCGCCGATCACGTTCATCCATTGATACAGATATCCCCGCGCCTCCAGCTTGCCCAGCGACAGCAGGATATAGCTGGCAAGGATGATGGCGGCGGCGAGCCAGCCGATGACTTCGATGGCGATCTCTAACATCGTTCCGCTCTGGCCCAGCAATCGGAGAAAGGAAATGGCCGGCAGCAAGCTCCGGCACCGGCCTGGTTCAGCCTGTCGCGACCGGCGTTGCGGCAGGCCAGTGCTTCATCTCGGCCGGAGGGGGGCTGGGCTGCACGGTCCGTTCGCCGAGCGCAGCAAGCGCGCGCTCACGGTCGGCGGCGGTGAACGTGCCGGTGGTCAGGCAGAATTCGACCATATTGTCATTGGGGTCACGGGTATAGACCGAGCGGCACCAATTATGGTCGATCTCGAGAACGTCGAGGCCGTGCGCCGTCCAGCGCTCGCGCCAGGCGTCGAGTTCCTCGCGGCTGGAGACCGCAAAGCTGTAATGGTTGGTGCCCATCGGCATGTTGGCCGCAGCATTGAGATCGTAAGTGTAGCGCTCGGCGCCCGGCGTATCGTTCAATTCCCAGAAGGCGATGAAGCGGTTGTCATCTCCGTCCATGCGATAGAAGAAATGCTTGCCCCAGCCGCCGCCCATCACCGGCGCTATCTCGACCTTGACCAGTTCGAAACCCATCACCGTTTCGTAGAAATGGTGGATGGCCGCCATGTCCCGTGCGGCAAGGGCAAGGTGGTGATAGGCCATCAGATCAATCCTCTGCTGCGCGGCGATCGACCATGCCCATGACATCCGCCGTCGCGCCATCGGGGGCGGGCACTTCGGTCACCGGGTCGGGCAGGTCGTCATATTCGAGTTTCAGCGCACGGCTCATCACCGCATGCATCATGTAGGTGCAGGTGACATAGGTCAGCTCGATGATCTGCACCTCGTCGAGATGCTCGGCGAGCGCGGCGAACAGGGCATCGTCGGCGCGCCCCTGTTGCAGCACCAGCGCATCGGTCCACGCCAGCACAGCGCGCTGAGCGGGATCGAAGCAGCTCGCGACCTGCCAATGGCGGATCGCTGCGGCCTGCTCGTCGCTGAGGCCGGCAAAGCGGGCCGCCTTCATATGTTGCGAATAGACGAAGCGGGAGCCGATCAGCCAGCCGGCGCGGGTCTGCCCCAGTTCCCGATGCACCGGGTCGAGCCGGCGCTTGGACGACCGATAGAAACCGAAGCCTTCGGTGGTGTGGCGAAAGGCATCGGGCACCTGCGCGAACACCGTCCACCAATTGCCCGGCGTACCGGTCGCGGTGCCGGGTTCGGCGACCGGATCGCGGTCGCCGAACAGGCTGGTATACAGGTGCAGGATGAACGGATCGGAGATTTCGTCGCGCGGGATCTGCCTCAACCGTGGCATGTCCGCTTCCCCCCGATCCGCTTCCGTCCTTACGCCGCCAACTTCCTCAGCACATAGTGGAGGATGCCGCCGTTCATGAAATATTCGAGCTCATTGGCGGTATCGATGCGGCACAGCGCATTGAAGCTGAAGGTCGAGCCGTCCGGACGGGTGACGTCCACGGTAACCGTCTGGCGCGGCTGCAGCGACGCGATGCCGGTGATGGTGAAGCTGTCGTCGCCGGTCAGGCCGAGCGTCTGGCGGGTGGTGCCTTCCTCGAACTGCAGCGGCAGCACGCCCATGCCGACCAGGTTCGAGCGGTGGATGCGCTCGAAGCTTTCGACGATCACCGCCTTGACGCCGAGCAGGTTGGTGCCCTTCGCCGCCCAGTCGCGCGACGATCCGGTGCCATATTCCTTGCCGGCGATCACCACCAGCGGCGTGCCGTCGGCCTTGTGCGCCATGGCCGCGTCATAGATCGGCATCACCTCGCCATCATAGCGGCTCATGCCGCCCTCGATGCCGGGCACCATCTCGTTCTTGATGCGGATGTTGGCAAAGGTGCCGCGCATCATCACGTCATGGTGGCCGCGACGCGCGCCATAGCTGTTGAAATCGGCCTTGCTGACCTGATGCTCCATCAGCCACTTGCCCGCCGGTGAGTCGGCCTTGATCGAACCGGCCGGAGAAATGTGGTCGGTGGTGATCGAATCGCCGAGGATGGCGAGCGGCTTGGCCCCGACGATGTCGCCGACCGGGGCCGGGGTCATCGTCATCCCCTCGAAATAGGGCGGGTTGGCGACGTAGGTAGAGCCGGCGCGCCACTGATAGGTTTCGGAGCCTTCGACCTGGATGGCCTGCCAGTGCGCATCGCCCTGATAGACGCTGGCGTAGCGGCTTTCGAACATCGCCCGGTCGATATTGGCGTTCATCACCTCATGCACCTCGGCATTGGTCGGCCAGATGTCCTTGAGGTAGACGGCGCTGCCATCCTGCGCGGTCCCGATCGGGGTGGTAGTGAAATCCTCGGTCACCGTGCCCTTGAGCGCATAGGCGACGACCAGCGGCGGCGAGGCGAGGAAGTTGGCGCGCACGTCGGGCGAGACGCGGCCTTCGAAGTTGCGGTTACCCGAGATGACGGAGGCCGCGACGATGTCGTTGCCGTTGATCGCCTTGCTGATCGGTTCCGCCAGCGGGCCGGAGTTGCCGATGCAGGTGGTGCAGCCATAGCCGACCAGATTGAAGCCGACCGCGTCGAGATCGGCGGTCAGGCCGGCACGGTCGAGATAGTCGGTGACGACCTGCGATCCCGGTGCGAGGCTGGTCTTGACCCACGGCTTGGGCTTGAGGCCATAGGCATTGGCCTTGCGCGCGACGAGGCCGGCGGCGACCAGCACGCCGGGGTTCGACGTGTTGGTGCAGCTGGTGATCGCGGCGATGACCACGTCGCCGTCGCCGATGTCATGGTCCTTGCCCTCGACCGCGACGCGCTTCACGCCTTCATGCTTGTAGACGCCCGCGAGATCGGCGTTGAACACATCGTCGACTTCGGTGAGCACTACCTTGTCCTGCGGGCGCTTGGGGCCTGCCAGCGACGGCACGACGCTGCCCATGTCGAGCTCGAGCGTGTCGGTGAACACGGGATCGGGCATGTCGGCATAGAGCCACAGGCCCTGCGCCTTGGCATAGGCCTCGGTCAGTGCCACCTGCTCCTCGCTGCGGCCGGTGAGGCGCATATAGTCCAGCGTCTTCTCATCGATGCCGAAGAAGCCGCATGTCGCGCCATATTCCGGCGCCATGTTGGCGAGCGTGGCGCGATCGGCGAGCGTCAGCGACTGCAGGCCGGGGCCGAAATATTCGACGAAGCGGCCCACCACGCCCTTGGCGCGCAGCATCTGGGTGGCGGTCAGCACCAGGTCGGTGGCGGTGACGCCTTCCTTGAGCGCGCCGGTCAGCTTGAAGCCGACGACTTCGGGAATCAGCATCGACACCGGCTGGCCGAGCATCGCCGCTTCCGCCTCGATGCCGCCGACGCCCCAGCCAAGCACGCCGAGGCCGTTGATCATGGTGGTGTGGCTGTCGGTACCGACGCAGGTATCCGGATAGGCGATGGTCGCGCCGTCCTCGGCCTGGCTGGTCCACACCGCCTGCGCGATATGCTCGAGATTGACCTGGTGGCAGATGCCGGTGCCTGGCGGCACGGCCTTGAAATTGTCGAGGCTCTTTGAACCCCATTTCAGGAAGTCGTAGCGCTCACCGTTGCGATAATATTCGATCTCGACATTCTGTTCGAACGCCTTGGGGTGGCCGAATTCGTCGACCATCACGCTGTGGTCGATGACCAGATGCACCGGCACCAGCGGATTGATCTTGCTGGTGTCGCCGCCCAGCTTGGCGATGGCATCGCGCATTGCCGCCAGATCGACGACGCAGGGCACGCCAGTGAAGTCCTGCAACAGCACGCGCGCGGGGCGATACTGGATTTCGCGCTGGTCCTTGGTGCCGGGGTCCTTCTGCCAGTCGATCACCGCCTTCACATCGTCGGTCGAGACGGTGAAGCCGCCGTCTTCGAAACGCAGCAGATTTTCCAGCAGCACCTTCATCGAAAAAGGCAGGCGCGAGGCATCGCCGAATTTCTCGGCGGCCTTGGCGATGCTGAAATAGGCATAGTCCTTGCCGCCGACGCTGAGCGTGCTGCGCGTGCCGAGGCTGTCCTGTCCGATGGCGGTCATGCGTCTTCCCCCTTGTACTGAGCCGTTCGAAGGCCGGTCCGGGGGATGCGTGGGACGACCTGCTCCCTCACGCAACTGCCGCCGACGAAACGGGTGATCATGCGATGGGGGGTGCCTTAGCGCACCCGCCCTTGCAGGAAAAGAGGCGCGCGCGATGCTTTTGCGGCATCATGCTGGCACGACACGCGCTTTTACCGGAAGGCGGCGCCGGTCATCCAGATGACGCTGAGCGCGACCACAGCCAGCGTCAGCGAAATCAGCAGCACCCAGCGCACGATGCCGGGCGTGCTGCCGGCGCGGGCTTCCTCGGTGGTTTCGCGAACTTCATCGCCGTGGCGTTCCATGGTCCTGCTCCTGCTCCTCACGCCATCAGGCGCCGTTTCGCAAGCAGAACGCCGGTACCGGCTTATGGTTCAATCCCATCCAATCATCACGCCTATCGATGGCGGACCAGTGTCAGCCGATGCTCTGCCCGGTCTTGGCCCAATCGGCGAGGAAGCCTTCGATGCCCTTGTCGGTCAGCACATGCTTGAACAGCGCCTTGATGACCGCGGGCGGGGCGGTCATGACATCGGCACCGATCTTGGCGGCTTCCAATACATGGATGCCGTGGCGGACGCTGGCGACCAATATTTCCGTAGCGAAACCATAATTGTCGTAGATCAGCCGGATGTCGCTGATCAGCTGCATGCCGTCGAAGCCATTGTCGTCATGCCGCCCGACGAAGGGCGAGACGAAGGTGGCCCCGGCCTTGGCCGCGAGCAGGGCCTGGTTGGCGGAAAAACACAGGGTGACATTGACCATGGTGCCATCGCCGGTCAGCGCTTTGCAGGTCTTCAGGCCGTCGATGGTCAGCGGCACCTTGATGCAGACATTGTCGGCGATGCGGCGCAGGATTTCCGCTTCCTTCATCATCGTATCATGGTCGAGCGCGACCACTTCGGCGGACACCGGACCGTCGGTCAGCCCGCAGATTTCTCTGGTCACTTCGATGAAATCGCGCCCCGACTTGGCGATCAGCGAGGGGTTGGTGGTTACACCGTCGAGCAGGCCGGTGGCGGCCAGTTCGCGGATGTCGGCGATCTCGGCGGTGTCGGCAAAGAATTTCATTGCGCTTGCAGTCCCTTGTCCCCTGCGCCTAGGCGCATTGCTCATGATTCGGCCCCGCTATAGCCGCCACCTCGCCCGCGCGACAGGGCAGCCAGGCAGAGGCAGCCTGCGTGCCCGCGCGCTCGCCCATGCGGCCGGCCTCGTCGCCGCCGCCGCGTGCGCGGCCCCGGCGCATGCGGCCGATGACGCGCAGGTCTGGGCGACGGTCGCCGCCGAGGTCCGGCTCGACCCCGATACCGCGCTGACGCTCGACGCGATTTCCCGCTCGCGGCCCGACAGCATCGACACCGGCCAGATCATCGCCCGCATCGGCTTGCGCCAGACAATCGCCACCGATACCAGCGTGCAGCTGACCTATGGCTGGTTCCACAATCTGATCGAAGGCGGCCCGAACACCACCGAGCACCGCTTCGGCGAGACGCTGGCGACCCAGCTCGGCACCGCCGGGCGCTGGCGCTTCGATGCGCGGGTGGGGCTGGAGCAGCGGCTGCAGGACAGCGGCGGCGAGGTGGGCTGGCGCGGGCGCGAGCGGCTGCGCGCCAGCTACCGGCTGTCGCAAAGCCTGGATGCGCAGTTCAGCGAGGAGCTGATCGTCGCCGCCAACGACACCGCGTGGGGCCAGCGATCCGGCCTGTCGGTCAGCCGGCTGGGCAGCGCGCTGCACTGGCGGATCACCCCGCAAGTCGGCATCGCGCCGGGCTACACCTGGCAGCATGTCTTCCGCCGCCCCGGGGACGACCGCGACGACCATCTGATCCAGATGACCGTCGACCTGCACTTCTGAAGGCCCGGCACCGCCGCCCGACGCCGCGGTTGACATCCCCGGCAGGTCTGCCAAGTGCGTCGCCAGCATTGCCATGGAGGGGGGCTTCATGGAGATCTGCCTTGCCTTGTCGTGTGCTCGCGGGACTTGCTCTCGCCATCTTGCTGATTCCCGCCCCGGCGCTCGCCGCCGACGATAATTTCGAATTCTGGATCAACCCGTCGGTCGAGATCGCGGTCGGCGACGATACCAGCGTCGAGATCGAGACCGCCCAGCGGTTCCGCGATGGCGATGACGGCAACCCCGACACCTATTTCGGGCGGCTGTGGCTCAAGCACGACCTGTCGGACAATGTCACCCTGTCCGGCGGAGTAGAACGGCGGATCAACGATGGCGCCGCCAACGAGACCCGGCTGCTGCAGCAGATGTCCTTGAAATACGGGATATTGCGCGGGCGGGTGCGGCTCGAGCAGCGTTTCGTCGACAATGCTGCGCAGACCGGATGGCGCTTGCGCACGCGCGGCGGGGTCAGCGTGCCGCTGGGGCAGGAGTCGCGGTGGAGCTTCGATGCCGACGCCGAGACCTTCTGGACCCTGCAGGCGACCAGCGGCACCGGGCAGGAGGGGCTGACCGGGCTGCGAACGCAGATCGGCGTCGGCTACGAAGTCAGCGATCGCTGGAGCCTCAGCCTTGGCTATCTGCGCCAGCAGGATATTCGCGACGGGCGCGAGGATGTGGTCGGCCATGCGCCGATCATCGGCATCGAGGCGAGTTTCTGAGCGGGCTGGCGTTCTTGCTGTGTTCCGTATAAACGGAGCCGATGGCCAAGCCGAAACGAACCTTTGTCTGCCAGGCCTGCGGCGCATCGTCGAATCGCTGGCAGGGGCAGTGCGCCGATTGTGGCGAGTGGAACACGCTGGTCGAGGAAGCGCCGGTCACGGCCTTTGCGCAGAGGCATGACCTGTCCGCCGGCGGCATGCGTATCGTCACCGAGACCCTGTCGGGCGCTGAGACGATGCCGCAACGGCTGCTGTCGGGGATCGCCGAATTCGATACTGCGCTGGGCGGCGGGCTGGTGGCAGGTTCGGCCAGCCTGATCGGCGGCGATCCGGGCATCGGCAAGTCGACGCTGCTGCTGCAGGTCGCGGCGCGGCTGGCGCTGGCCGGAAAATCGGTCGCCTATGTCTCGGGCGAGGAAGCCACAGGGCAGGTGCGGCTGCGCGCCGGGCGGCTGGGCTATGCCGATGCGCCGGTGGTGCTGGCAGCGGCGACATCGGTGCGCGACATCCTCACCACTTTTTCAGGCAGCGCGGCACCCGACCTGCTGGTGATCGATTCGATCCAGACCATGCATTCGGACCTGATCGACAGCGCGCCGGGCACGGTCAGCCAGGTACGCGCTTCGGCGCAGGAGCTGATCCGTTTCGCCAAGGAGCGCGGCACCGCACTCATTCTGGTGGGCCATGTCACCAAGGACGGCAGCCTCGCCGGCCCGCGCGTGCTGGAGCATATGGTCGATACCGTGCTGGCGTTCGAAGGCGAGCGCAGCCACCAGTATCGCATCCTGCGCAGCGTCAAGAACCGCTTCGGCGGCACCGACGAGATCGGCGTGTTTGCGATGGGTGCCGGCGGTCTGGCCGAGGTGGCCAATCCTTCCGCGCTGTTCCTGACCGACCGGCATGGCGAGACCACGGCGGGCACGGCAGTGTTCCCGGCGATGGAAGGGACACGGCCGGTGCTGGTCGAAATCCAGGCGCTGACGCTGCGGCTGGCCAGCGGGGCGACCCCGCGCCGGGCCGTGGTCGGCTGGGATTCAGGACGCTTGGCGATGATCCTGGCGGTGCTGGAGGCGCGCTGCGGCCTCTCGCTCTCCTCCGCCGAAGTCTATCTCAACGTCGCCGGGGGCTATCGGCTGGCCGACCCCGCCGCCGACCTTGCCGTCGCCTGCGCCATCGTCTCCGCCTTCGCCGAGCGACCGCTGCCGGCAGGCGCGGTGGTGTTCGGCGAGGTTGCGCTGTCCGGCGAGCTGCGCCCGGTCGCCCACGCGCCGCTGCGGCTCAAGGAAGCCGGCAAGCTCGGCTTCGAGCGGGCTCTCCTGCCCACCCTGGGCGCGCCAGACACCACGCTCAGAACGGAAACGCACGCGACGCTGGCGGGTGTGGTGGACCGGCTGCTGGGGCCGGGGTGATGCCCGCGCTTGCCTTTTAATGGGTGCACATTAATATACGAATCGAGTTTGATCCAGCGAAGGATGAAATCAATCTCGCCAAGCATGGCATTTCATTGCAGGCGGCGGCCGCTTTCGATTGGGATACGGCAATCGAAACCGAAGACGACCGTTTCGATTATGGTGAGTTACGCTTCGTTGCGCTCGGTTTCATTGGCGAGAGCCTTTACGCGATGGTGTTTACCGAAGGCTCCGATGACGACAGCATTCGTGTGATCAGCCTGCGCTCAGCCGAAAAGCGCGAGAGGAGAGATTATTTTGATCAAGTTTGACCCTGCCATTCACGATGACAATCCAACCATGGATACCGGCTTCATTGCCCGAATGAAGCCGTCCAAGCGTGGGCGTCCGAAGCTGGAGGCTCCCAAGGTCGAGGTCAAAATCCGCCTCGACGCCAATATCGTCGAGCATCTGCGTGGCAGCGGGCCTGGGTGGCAAACGCGGGTGAATGCGGCGTTGGGTCAGTTGGTAACGGATGGGCGGATTTGAGACCATTGACTGCGCTGAAACGCTATTTGGATTTGGAGGATTATCATGGCGCTTAGGATGCATCCCTCGCTGGCTGTGCACGTCGGCGACTGGCTGAAGACCGAGATCGTCGATCCAGCCGGCGTCAGCGCAACGGCGCTGGCGACGCATTTCGGCGTGTCGCGTCAGGCGTTGAGCACGTTGCTCAATGGCAACGCCAGCCTGTTCGCCGACATGGCCATCCGCTTTGAAAAGGCGTTCGGGATCAAGGCCGATACCTTGCTGCGGATGCAGACGAGCTATGAGCTGGCGCAGGCGCGCGCGCATGAGGCGGAAATCAAGGTCGATAAATTCGCGATTGCCGCTTGAGACCGTGCATCCAGGGCGCCGTGCGCCACGTCACCGCAATCCGCGGAGCGCCTCTGCCGCCGCCGCCACGGTGCGCGCGACGTCGTCAGCGCTGGTGTTCCAGCCGCACACGCTGATCCGCATCACCCGTTCGCCGTCCCAGCTGCCGCCGCTGAAAAAGGCTTCGCCGCTGCCGTTAATCGCGGCGATGACCGCGTCGCTGATATTGCTGCCTTCGCGCGCGTCGAAGCGGATCAGGCCCTGGTTCATCGTCGGCCGGGCGACGCCGATGGCGCCGTCGAGCGCGACTATGCCGTCGTAGATGGCGGCGGCATGATCGCAGCAGCGCTCGACCATCGCGGCGAGGCCGTCGCGGCCAAGCTCCATCAGTGCGGCGAGCGCCGGTAGCGCGCGGGCGCGGCGCGACCATTCGGGGGTGAAGTCCATCGGATCGCGCACCGGCCCGCCGCTGGTCAGATAGGCCGCCGTCATGCGCATGGCCGCGCTATGGGCGGCAGCATCGCGGGTGATCGCCATGCCGCAATCATAGGGGGTGTTGAGCCATTTGTGCCCGTCGGTGGCCCAACTGTCCGCCAGCGCCACGCCGGCAACCAGCGGCGCCAGGCGCGGGCTGGCATTGGCCCACAGACCGAAGGCGCCATCGACATGCACCCATGCCCCGGCGGCCTGGGCGATGGGGCACAGCGTCGCGAAATCGTCGCACGCGCCGATGTTGAGATCGCCAGCGTTGAGGATGACGATGGTCGGCGCATCGGGCGCCTCGCCCAGTGCCGTGCGCAGCGCTTCCGCCGAGACCCGCCCGGGTTGCGGCCCGCCCAGCGGAATGACGCACGCGCTGCCGAGGCCGAGCAGGCGCAGCGCACGTGTGACCGACGAATGATGATGGGCGTTGGCGAGCACGCGGATTGCCGGTGCACCGTGCAGCCCCTGCTCCTCGACATCCCACCCCTGCCGCGCCAGCACCGCGTGGCGTGCGGCGGCGAGCGCGGTGGTGTGGGCCATCTGGCAGCCGGTGACGAAGGCATAGCTGGCATCCGCCGGCAGGCGCAGTGCATCGAGCAGGAACCGGCCCGCGACCTCTTCCAGCACCGCGCCGGCGGGGCTGGTCGATGCGAGCACGGCATTCTGGTCCCACGCCGCGCACAACATGTCGGTGGCGAGCGCAGCGGGCAGCGCGCCGCCCTTCACCCAGGCGAAAAAGCGCCCGCCGGCGTTGCCGGTCAGCCCCGGTTCGGCGGCGGCGGCGATGGCGCGCACCACCTCGGTCGCGGCCATGCCATGCGCGGGGAAGTGCGCGGGAAGGGGCGCGCGCATCTGCTCCGGCGTGCCGCGGGAAGCGACCGGCCGGGTGTCGAGCGAGGCGAGGTAGCGGCGCGCCTCGGCGAAGGCGATGTCGAGCGTATCCATGGCCCTGTCGTAGAGAGGGGCAGTGGGCCTGTCGACGCCGAAGGCATCGTCAGGAGGCCGCGGCTGGAGGGGGTTCCCGCACAGTTTTCATTGCTCCCCCAACGCGCACCGCCTAATCGGCAAGCCATGGCCAGCTTCACTGCTCTCGACGTCCTCGTCCTCCTCGCGCTCGCCGGCGGCTTCATCACCGGGGCGTTGCGCGGGTTCGTGCAGGAATCGCTGAGCCTCGCCGCGCTGATCGTGGCGCTGTTCGCGGTACGGCTGTTCCACGAGCCGCTGACGATGTGGCTGTACGAGCTGGTGGGCACGGAGGCCGGGGCCGGCGTGCTGGCCTTTGCGCTGATCATGGGGGTGATCTGGGGCGGCGGCAAGCTGGTGGCGCGGCGCATCGGCGGAGCGACACGCAAATCGCTGATCGGCCCGGTCGACCGGGTGCTGGGCGCCGGGTTCGGCACGCTGAAAGCGCTGCTGATCGTCGCCGCCGCCTTCATGGTCGTGACGCTGGGCCATGACCTGATCTTCGGCAAGGACAGCGAGCGGCCCGCATGGATGGAGGAAAGCCGGACCTATCCGCTGCTGCGCGCGACCGGTGCCGCGCTATCCGGTCTCGTCGCCGAGCGGCTGTCCGACGCGCCGGCCGCAGAGCCCGCGCCATGAGCGGCGCGCTCTACACCACCGAGATTTTGCGGCTGGCGCTCGGCGCCGCGCTGCACCCGCGGCTGCCCGCGCCGCACGGCAGCGCCGAGCTGCGCACCCCGGTGTGCGGCAGCCGTATCCTCATCGACATCGCGCTGGGCGACGACGGGCGCATCGCTGCGGTCGGCATGGATGTCCATGCCTGCGCGGTCGGCCAAGCCAGTGCCGGCCTGTTCGCCGCTGGCGCTACCGGCCGCGATATCGGCGCCATCGCCACGACGCGCGGCGCGCTGGCCGACTGGCTGAGCGGCGAGCGGGCGACCCCGCCCGACTGGCCGGGAATCGCGGCGCTCGCCCCGGCCCGTGCCTATCCCGCACGGTATGCCGCGATCCTGCTGCCGTTCGACGCGGCGCTCGCCGCCACCAGCCGCCGGGCTGCGGCATGAACGGCGCAGTCCTGATCGAATTCACCATCCTGCTGGGTGCGGCGCTGCTGTTCGTGCTGCTGTTCCGCCGCATCGGCCTGGGTGCGGTGCTGGGCTATCTGGTCGCCGGCGCGCTGGTCGGCCCGCAGGGGTTTGCGATGGTCGGCGGCGGCGAGGAGAAGCTGGCCTTCGCCGAGCTGGGCATCGCCATGCTGCTGTTCCTCGTCGGGCTCGAACTCTCCCCCAACCGGCTGTGGCGGATGCGTCGCGAGATCTTCGGCCTGGGCCTGACGCAGGTGATGGCGTGCGGCATCGCGCTGACGGGGTTCCTGCTGTTCGCCACCGGCTTTACCTGGCAGGCGGTACTGGTGCTGGCCTTCCCGCTGGCGCTGTCCTCCACCGCGCAGGTGCTCCCCAGCCTCAAGGCGACCGGCCGGATCAATTCGCCGTTCGGGGAGCGCGCCTTTTCCATCCTGCTGTTTCAGGACCTGTCGATCGTCCCGCTGATCACGCTGGTCGCCGCTCTGTCCCGCGTGCCGCCCGACCCATCCGATCCGTCGGGCTGGACGCTGGGGCTCTACACCGTCGGTGCGGTGGTGGGGCTGGTGCTGGCCGGGCGTTTCATCATGACACCACTGCTCAAGCTGGTCGGCGGCATCGGCGAGCGCGAGCTGTTCGTGGTCGTCGGCCTGTTCGCGGTGCTGGCGAGCGCCGGGCTGATGCATGCGCTGCACCTCTCCGTCGCACTGGGCGCGTTCGTCGCCGGGGTGATGCTGGCGGATTCGCCCTATCGGCACGAGCTGGAGGCCGATGTCGAACCGTTCCGCTCGATCCTGCTGGGCCTGTTCTTCCTCGCCGTCGGCATGGTGCTCGATCTGGAGGTGGTCGCGGCACGGCCGCTGACGGTGATCGGGCTCGCCGCCGGGCTGGTGATCGTCAAGACCGGGACGATCTGGGTGGTGGCGCGGCTGTTCGGCATGAGCTGGCGGCCGGCGCTGGCGCTGGCGCTGCTGCTCAGCCAGGGCGGCGAGTTCGGCTTCGTGCTGTTCGCGCAGGCGCAGGAGGCGCTGCTGATCCGGCCGGAGGCGGCCAGCCTGTTCGGCGCCGTCGTCACCCTGTCGATGGCCAGCACGCCGTTCCTGATGCTGTTCGCGCGGCGGCTCGAATACAGCCGCAGCGACGAGGATATCGCCGCCGACCGCGCGCTCGACGGGCCCGAGCATGCGCCACGGGGTCGCGCCATCGTCGTCGGCCACGGCCGCTTCGGCCAGATCGTCTCGCAGATGCTCAACGCTGCCGATTGTTCGGTGACGCTGATCGACAAGCGACCGGCCACCATCGAGACCTCCGGACGATTCGACATCAAGGTCTATTATGGCGACGGGCTGCGGCTCGACGTGCTGCGTCACGCCGGTGCCGAGGACGCGCAGGTGATCGCCTTCTGCATCGACGACCAGAGCTATGGTGCCGAGCAGATCGAGCCGGTGATGCATGCCTTCCCGCAGGCCAAGATATTCGTTCGCGCCTATGACCGGCGGCAGATGATGGCGCTGGCCCCGGCCGGGCCGCACGGCGCGGTGCGCGAGACCTTCGAAAGCGCAATGGCGATGGCGCTGATGACGCTGGAGGCGGTGGGCACCGAGCCCGGCGACATTGCCGATGCCGAGCGCGCGGTGCGGCATCTCGATACCAAGCGACTGGCGCTGCAGATCGATAGCGGCGACATCAGCGCCGGCATGGACCTGCGCTTCTTTGCCGGCAGCAAGCAGCGGCCACGCGAGATACTCGACCGCATCGCCGACCGGCTGAGCCGCGATGACTGACCGGCGCAGCCTGACCATCGCAGCGGCGCTGTCCGCCGCGCTGGCGATCGGCGCGGGGGCGTTCGGCGCGCATGGCGCGGCAAGCCCGCAGGCGGCCGAGTGGCTACGCACCGGCGGCCTGTACCAACTGATCCACGCGGTCGCCGCGCTGGCGCTGGCGTCACGCTTCCCGCGTGCCACCATCGCCCTGCTGACCGGCGCCGCGCTGTTTGCGCTGACCCTCTATGCGATGGCGCTGGGCGGCCCGCGCTGGCTGGGGGCGGTGACCCCGATCGGCGGCGTGCTGATGATCGGCGGCTGGCTGGCGGTCGCCTTGGCCGCGCTGCGCGACCGGCCCACACGCTAGGCAGACGCTGGAGCGCTAGAGCAGGCCGTTGGCCCGGTACCAGCGCGCGGTTGCCGCGAGCCCGTCGGCAGCGGCGATTTCCGGCTGCCAGATGGCCTGCGCAGGCCGCAGCGCGGGATCGACCGTCCAGTCGGGATGCGCCATGTAGCTGGCGCGGTCGGGCGTCAGGCGGGCCTTTGGCCCGCGCACCAGCCGGTCGCCGCGCGCCGCCGCATGCAGCAGCCAGCGCGGCGCGGACACGGCCGCAAGGCGGGTCCGGCCGACCGCGGTGCCGATGGCGTCGGCCAGATCCCGGTGGGTCATGCCGCCCGCCGTGCCGTCATCGACCTCATAGAGCTGGCCGGTGCCGTCATGGCCAGCGGCGAGCGTAACCAGCAGCCGGGCAAGGTCCACGACATGGACCAGCGACAGCCGCCCGGCAGGGGGCAGCAGCATGAAGCCACGCCGCGCCATGCGGAACAGCTCCAGCATGTCGGCATCGTGCGGGCCGTAGATGGCCGGCGGGCGGACGATGGTCCAGTCGAGCGCGGAGGCGCGCACCACATCCTCGGCACCGGCTTTCGACCAGCCATAGTTGCTGAGCGCGGGTTCGCGCGCCGCAAGGCTGGAGACATGGACGAACCGCCTGACCCCGGCCGCCGCCGCGGCATCGACCACCGCCTGCGTGCCCGCGATATTGGCGACGGCGAACGCCTCCCGCGTGGGCACATTGACCGCGCCGGCGATGTGCAGGACGGCGTCGGCACCGGCGCACAGCGCAGCAAGTGCGGCGCCGTCGGAGAGATCGCCCGAAACCCACGCCACCCCTTCGCGTGCAACCTGCGGTCGACGGGCCAGCGCGCGGATGCGGTGTCCCTGCGCCAGTGCATGATCGACCACCGCCTGCCCGACGAAGCCGGTCGCGCCGGTAACGGCGAGCGTCAGCACGGGAACCCGCCCGTCGAAAAAACGGGTTCGCACCAAGTCGCCAAGCGGCCAGGAGCGCGTGCCTTGTCGCGATGCGACCTGTTAACTGCTGGCATCAGGACTGCGTTTGGATTGCTCTCTTGAGCCGCGTCGCGGATTGAGCTGCGCTCCTCGCCTCTTGGCGACTTGGCGCAACCCCCTCTGATTTCAATAGAATACATCACAGCAGCGCCATATGGTCGCGATGAACCATCGCCGCCCGCGGGGCATAGCCCAGCGCGGCCTCCTGTGCATCGCGCGGCAGGCCGAGGATCAGGGCGGCATCGACGGAAGGATATTCGGAGAGGCCGCGCGCCACCACCGCGCCGTCCGGCCCGGCGATGTCGAGCACGTCGCCACGCTCGAACTGGCCGGAGACGGCGCGCACCCCGGCGGCAAGCAGGCTGGCGCCGCCACGCAGCGCCCGTACCGCGCCCGCATCGATGGTCAGCATGCCGCCGGCGGTCAGCCCGCCCGCCAGCCATGCCTTGCGCGCCCGCGCCGCGCGTTCGGCTACGAACAGCGTATGTCGCGCCGCGCCCGAGAGCGGCCGTGCGACCCGCCCGGAGGCGATGGCGAGGTCCGCTCCCGCGCTGTTGGCGATGCGCGCGGCGGCGATCTTGGAGACCATCCCCCCCGACCCCATGCCTGACGCCGATCCGCGGTCGGCCATGGCCTCCACCGCGCCGTCGATCCGCTCGACCCGCGCGATATGCTGCGCGCCCGGCAGCGCCGGGTTGCGGTCATAGAGGCCATCGACGTCGGACAGCAACAGCACGCCCTGCGCGCCCGCCGCCTGGCCGACCCGCGCTGCCAGCCGGTCATTGTCCCCGAACCGGATTTCCTCTGTGGCGACGCTGTCATTCTCATTGATGATCGGCACCACGCCGAGCGTCAGCAGCCGGTCGAGCGTCGCCGCGGCATTGAGATAGCGCCGCCGGTCTTCGAGATCGCCCAGCGTCACCAGCATCTGCGCCGCGGTCAGCCTCTCGGCCCCGAGCACCTCAGCCCACACGCTCGCGAGCGCGATCTGCCCGGTCGCCGCCGCCGCCTGCGCATCCTCAAGGGAGGCGCGCCCGCCCTTGGCCAGCCCCAACCGCCGCGCCCCCAGCGCGATCGCGCCCGAAGATACCACCGCCACCTGCTGCCCGTCGCGCATGCGCGCCGCGATATCCGCCGCCACCCCCTCCAGCCACGCCCGCCGCACGCCGCCATCGGCATCGACAAGCAGCGCCGAGCCGATCTTGACGATCAGGCGCGGACAGGTGGCGGGCGGGAACAGGATCATTGTGGCCGCGATAGCGCGTCAAAGGGCATGCGCCAATCAGTCGCCGGGCAAATTCGCATGCACTGAGCAAGGTTGGGGCACCCCAAGCGGGCATGCCGCGCTACTATCGCCCATCCCCGCCACCAAGCTTTGACCGTGCCGGTCTCGAGGTCGGTAGTTTCCATGTATCCACTGCCCGACAGCTCCTCGCGGCAATCGAATGGCCGCCCAATTTTCTCGACGAGTGCGCGACAAATGCTATATTGTCTTCGATGAGCGAAGACGGTGGATATTCATGGCATCGGCCTGTGCCAGCCACCGAGGCGGATTCACTTGGAAAACTCGCGGAAGGTTCGCACCCCATCGAGGGTCGGATTGTTGCGATATTATTGTGTGGACTGTGCACTGCGCTTCTTATGGTCCATCTTGTCGATGGATCCATGCGACACTGGATCGAGACATGGGGCGTGAGTTGGAGCGCATTGAACGACGGTCGATACGAGACCATCGTTTTGCACATGATCACGCATGCCGGACTTATCCATCTGGCCTTCAACGCCACTGCGTTATGGGCGATTGTGCCGATTGTGGTGGGCCATGTAGGTGGCTTCCCAAGAAATATCTTCCGTTTCTTGGTCTTTTTCTTTCTGTCCGGACTGGCGGGGGCCAGTGCATTCCTGCCGTTCCACATCGGTAGCACGACCCCAATGGTCGGAGCGTCTGGCGCGATTTGCGGACTTCTCGGACTATTGTGGCGGATCAATCCGGAGGATCACCGGGTATTGCCGCTGCTTTCCCGCAGGACTTGGCAGCTGGCCAAGCGGTTCATCGCCGACCATTTCTGGCCGCTCGTCATGTTCACACTTCCAGCCCTACTGGCCCACCGGGAAGGTGGCGTCGCTTGGGAAGCGCATGTCGGCGGCCTGCTGTTTGGGCTTTGGGCAGGACCCTATTTTCTGGAATCGAAGCCGCACCATTTCTCCGACGGCTGATGCTCTCGATTTACACCGGCGACCATTCGATCGCATCCTCGCCGTCGTCGTCCTCGCTCACTGCGGCATGATCGCTGCCGATCGCCTCCAGCAGCTTGTCCAGCGCCCAGTCGACGCCGACGCCGCTCGCGCCGCTGATGCAGATCACCTCCGCGCCGCTCTCTTCCTCGAGCTCTGCGCTTAATGCGGCGATCAGTTCGTCGTCGAGCGTGTCTATCTTGTTGAGCGCGACCACCACCGGCTTGTCGGTCAGGCCCGCGCCATAGGCTTCCAGCTCGTCGCGGACGATGCGATAGCTGGTGGCGACATCCTCGTCATTGGCGTCGACCAGATGCAGCAGCACCCGGCAGCGCTCGATGTGGCCGAGGAACCGGTCGCCGATGCCCGCCCCGTCCGCCGCGCCTTCGATCAGGCCGGGGATGTCGGCGATGACGAATTCATTGCCCTTGTGCCGGACAACGCCGAGCTGCGGGCGGGTGGTGGTAAAGGCATAGGCGCCGACCTTGGCCTGCGCGTTGGTGACCTGGTTGATAAAGGTCGACTTGCCGGCGTTGGGCAGGCCGACGAGACCGGCATCGGCGAGCAACTTCAACCGCAGCCAGACGTACATTTCCTCGCCCGGCCAGCCGGTGCCATGCTGGCGCGGGGCGCGGTTGGTGCTGGTCTTGTAGCTGGCGTTGCCGCGCCCGCCATCGCCGCCGCGCAGCAGCACGATGCGCTGCCCGACCGTGGTGAGATCGGCAATCAGGCTGCGCTCCTCGTCATCGGCGAGTATCTGCGTGCCGACCGGCACCTTGATCACCAGATCGTCGCCGCCCGCTCCCGTGCGGTCCTGTCCCATGCCGCCATGGCCACGCTCGGCCCGGAAATGCTGGGTGTAGCGAAAGTCGATCAGCGTGTTGAGGCCGGGCACAGCTTCGAAGACGATATCGCCGCCCTTGCCGCCGTTGCCGCCGTCGGGCCCGCCATATTCGACATATTTTTCCCGGCGGAAGGATACGGCGCCGCCGCCGCCCGCGCCGGAGCGGATGAAGATCTTGGCTTGGTCGAGGAAATGCATCGCGCGCCTTTAGTCGGTGGTCGCCCATTTGGCGAGTCGCCGCGCTGCCGGGACATTGCGCCCCGGCAACGACGAAACCGCAGCCGCCCCCTGCGCATTACCCCCGCATGGCGCGCGGCACCCTGCCGCATCCCCCCTGCGCCACATGCGAAAGGAACCCATCATGATCGGCAACGACAATGAAGCCACGCTCAACAGCCTGATCGCGACCACGCTCGACAGCGTCGACGGCTATCGCAAGGCGGCCGAGAATGCGACCAGCGACCATTATCGCTCGATGTTCACCGAATTCGCCGGTGAGCGCGAACGCTGCGTGCGCGACCTGCAGGCCGAAGTGCGAACCCTGGGCGGCAATCCGGAAGACGACGGCACCGTACTCGCCGCCGCGCACCGCGCCTTCCTGTCTCTTCGCGATGCCGTGACCGGCAGCGATGACAGCGCGATCATCAAGGAAGTCGAGCGCGGCGAAGACCATATCAAGGCCAAATATGAATCGGCGCTCGACAGCGGCAAGCTGACCGGATCCGCCGAAGCAGCCGTGCGCAAGGCATATGAGTCGGTGCGCCGCGGCCACGACCGGATGAGCGCGCTCAAGCACAGCATCGAGGGCAGCAGCGGCACGGCATCGCAAAGCGGCGGCACCAGCCATGACCGCAGCGGAACCAATGACGGCATCGCTGCGGGCACCGGCACTGGCGCCGCCTTCGGCTCGACTCATCGGTCGGGCACGGATGCCGATGCCCCGCTGACCGGCTTCGGCAGCAGCCCGGGCATCGCGACCGGCGGTGGCGCCATGACCGGCGACACGCGCGGCTATTGATCGGACCAGAGGTTCGAGGGCAGGGCGCGGCGGGCAACCGTCGCGCCCTTGCTTGTGCTAGGGGTCAGCGCTCCAGCACGTCATGGCCATGTTCGGCCATGAACGCGGCTATGCGGCCTTCGACCAGTTCGGTCGCCAATACCCGGGAGGTATCGCGCGGCAGGCCGAGCGCCGCGGCCATCGGCTCGCCCATCAGCGCGTCGCCGAGCGCCATCAGCACCAGCGCCAGCGTATCCTCATGCAGCACCCGTTTTTCATGCGCGTCGGGGGAGAGGTGATCGATCAGCGAGTGGATCGACTCGACAATCGGGTCGAGCGCGTCCTCGTTTCCGGTCATCACCATCCAGCTGGCGAGCGCGCCCGCGCCATCGCGCCCGAAGGCGTCGAAGGTCAGATCGACGATCTCGCGGATATTGCGCTGGCCCGGTTCGCTCGCATCGATATTGGCGGCGATCTTGTCGCACACCTGGTCGGTCAGATGGCTGGCGAGCGCCTTCTGCAATCCGGCGGCGCTGCCGAAATGGTGCAGCAGATTGGCGTGGGTGCGGTCGATGCGGGCCGACACCGCCTTCAGCGTCACCGCCTGCGGCCCGGCTTCGATCAGCAGTTCGCGTGCCGCATCCAGCGCCATTTCCCTCGATGCCGCATGGCTCAGCCGCTTTCTCACTATTGACATTCGTGTCAGTTTCTCTTTATCTGCTTCCTGTTGCCATGTTGCAGCCGGAGCATCGCAAATGTCCAGCCTTTCCCTCTCCCCCACCCCTGCCGACCTGACCATCACCCCGCGCGACCGCCGCTTCGGCCGCGACGTGGCGCAGCGGCGCTGGTGGATGAACGGCGATCCGATCGCCACCGCCTTCTACAATGCGCTGTCGGTCACCTTCCCGCGTGGCGAAGCGATGTTCATCGAGGCGGTGAAAGCCCATCGCGACGGTGTGCCGCCGAAGCTGGCGCAGGAAATCCGTGCCTTCACCATGCAGGAGGTGATGCACAGCCGCGAGCACGTCGCCTTCAACCGCAAGGTGGAGGAAGCCGGCTACGACCTCAGTGAACTCAACGCCGATGTCGACCATGTGCTCGACCTGATCGCCAAGCGCCCGCCGATGGTCAATCTGCTCGCGACCATCGCGCTCGAACATTACACCGCGATCCTTGCCGCCGATTTCCTGCGCAATCCGGCGTTGCTGGAGGGTGCCGACCGCGAATGGGGCGATCTGTGGCGCTGGCACGCGATCGAGGAGATCGAGCACAAGGGCGTCGCCTATGACACCTTCCTCCACGCGACCAGGGGCTGGACCCGTTGGCGCCGCTGGAAGGCCAAGACCATCATGATGCTGCTGGTCACCAGCCGATTCTGGCCCAAGCGCATCAAGGGCATGAAGGCGCTGCTGCGGCAGGATGGACTCAGCGGCTGGAAGGTCACGGCGCGTATCTGGTGGTATCTGCTCGGCAAGCCCGGGGTGCTGCGCAAGCTGGTCCCCGAATGGCTGAGCTACTTCAAGCCCGGCTTCCACCCCTGGCAGCATGACGACCGGGCGCTGATCGGCAGTTATGACAGCGCATTCGAGGACGCCCGGCTGAAGGTGGCGGCCTGATCGTCCCTCTCCCGCTTGCGGGAAGGGGTTGGTATCATTCCACGTCGGCGGTGGTGGGGAGCGTTCCGCGTGCGGCGGGGCCGCAGTTGACCGTGCCGGCACCGACATTGCGCACCGTGCAGCGCGCGCGGCCGGTGACGGTGACATTGCCATCGCCCAGCGCATCGACCCGCGCCGTGCCGCTGGCCGCATAGTTGCCCGAACCGGCGCCGCTCGACCGCACCGACAGATCGCGCGGCAGCACCGCTTGCGCCTCTATCGCGGCGGCACCGCTGTTGACCGCGCTCATCGACCGCGCCCGGCCGGCGACGGTGACCGTGCCCTGCCCCGCCGCGCGTACGTCAAGCTGTTCGGCGATGATCCCGCGCGCATCGAGCGTGCCGGCCCCGTCGAGCGTGACGATGACCTGCTGGCCGCGCATGCCGGTGACGGTGACCCGCCCGCCGCCATGCACGCTGATGCGGGACAGACCGCGCGCATTGATGCGGATGCGCGCCGGCGGCTCTCCCGCGCGACGCGGTCCATAAGGCCCGTCGGATAGCTGGCGGATGGTCAGCGTGCGTTCCTGCACCTCCATGCTCAGCGTCTCCAGCGTCGAACGCGCGCCTTCGGCATCGGCGCGCACCGGCGCTGCGTCGACGATCTCGACGATCATGTCGCCGCGCACGTCGACGGCGTCGAAGCCGGTCAGACCGAACCTCTTGCTATCGGCAGAGGCCGGCACGGCGAACAGCGAGACGGCAAGGGTCGCGGCGATGAGCTTGGTGGCTGGTGTCATGCGGAGGAGTCTGCCCCCCGACGCCCGGCAGCGCAAGTATCCTTGCACTGCGGGCGGCATCGGCTATCCCGCTCAGGCAAAGGGGAGATGACAATGCGCAAGACAGGTTTGGCTCTGGCATGGCTGGCAACGGGCGCGGTGGCGCTGGCGCCGATGGCGGCGACAGCCCAGCAGGCGCGCGCGACGCCGGCCCCTGCGGCGGCAACGGCCCCGGCGGAAACCGACCAGCGCCAGCCCAACCGGTCGGTCACCCGCCACAGCGGCACCTTCAACGGCGTGCGCGTCGACTATGTCGCCACGGCCGGCGAAACCTTCCTGCGCGCCGACGACGGCACACCCCGCGCCTCGATCTTCTCAACCAGCTATGTGCGCGCTGGCAACGATCCCAACCGCCCGGTCACCTTCCTGTTCAACGGCGGTCCGGGCTCCGGATCGCTGTGGCTGCACATGGGCGCGTTCGGCCCGGTGCGCGTCGCCATCCCTTCCGATGCGCGCGATGATGGCGCACCGCCCTATCCGCTGGTCGCCAACCCCGACAGCCTGCTCGATGTCACCGACATCGTCTTCATCGACCCGGTCGGCACCGGCTTTTCCTACGCCATGCCCGGCGTCGATCCGGCCGATTATTGGGGCGTGACGCAGGACGCGCGCTCGGTCGCCCAGTTCATCCGCCAGTGGCTGGACGAGAATGGCCGCTGGAATTCGCCCAAATATCTCGGCGGCGAAAGCTATGGCACCACCCGGTCGGCGGCGGTGCTCAACCAGCTCGAGGGCAGCTACAATGATGTCGGGCTCAACGGCATCATCCTGATTTCGACCGTGCTCGATTTCGGCGCGGGTGCTGACACGCCGGGCAACGAGGTCAGCTACGCGCTCAACGTGCCGAGCATGGCGGCAACCGCGCTGTTCCACGGCAAGTCGGCCTTCAACGGCGCACCGACCGCGCAAGTGGTGGCCGAGGCCCGCGACTGGGCGATGAACGTCTATCTGCCCGCGCTGATGCAGGGCAATGCGCTGAGCGGCGAGCGCCGCGCGACGGTGCGCCGCGACCTCGCCCGCTACACCGGCATTTCCGAGGAATATATCGAGCGCGCCGACCTGCGCATCACCCCGGCGCGCTTCTACAAGGAGTTGCTGCGCGACCGGGGCCTGACGGTCGGGCGGCTCGATGCGCGCTACACCGGGGTCGATGCCGACGCGGCGGGCGAGACGCCGGACAATGACCCGAGCTTCTACGGCATCGATGCCGGCTATACCGCGGCGATCAACGACCATCTGCGCCGCACGCTGAACTATCGCACCGACCGGGCCTATTCGACCATCGGCGGGGTGCGCAATTGGGACTGGCGGCTGAACGCCGGCCGCGACAGCGACACCTACCTCAATGTCGCGCCCTATATCAGCCGGGCGATGCGGGAAAATTCCGGGCTGCGCGTGTTCAATGCGCAGGGCTGGTACGATTTCGCCACGCCCTTTTTCGCAGCCGAATATGCGCTGACCCGCACCGGTTTCCCCCGGGATCGCATCACCTTCCGCTATTATGACAGCGGCCACATGATGTATGTGCGCGACGAGGACCGGGCAGCGCTATCGCGCGACATCCGCGCGTTCATCCGCGGGCAGTAGCCAACGGTCCGGAAGCCGCCATGGCTTGACCTGTACCCGACTTTGGTTGACGTTAACGGAAACCAAAGCGCCGGGAGAGGGCCAGAGCATGACCGCACCAACATTGTCCGAGGCGCTGTCGCGCACCATCGTCGATCCGATAGCCTATCAGCAGGCGACGCCGATCGACGAGGCCTTTGCCGAAATCCGCCGCGATGCGCCGATGGCGATGACGGCCGAAACCGAATACGCCCCCTTCTGGGTGGTGTCCCGCCACGCCGACGTGATGGAAGTGGAGCGGCAGGGCACCATCTTCTTCAACGAACCGCGCCCGACCGTCGTCTCGCCCAAGGAGAGCGAGGCGGTGGTGCGCTTCCTGACCGGCGGCGAGGCCAATCTGATCCGCAGTCTGGTCTCGGTCGACGGAGCCGAGCACAAGGCGCTGCGCGGCGTCGTCTTCCCCGCGATGACTCCGGCGGCGGTCAAGAAGATGGAAGAGCAGGTCCGCGGCATCGCCAAGGTCTGGGCGCAGGACATGATCGACCGCGCGCCCGAATGCGATTTCGCCGAGGAGGTCGCGTTCTGGTACCCGCTGCGCGTGATCATGACGGTGCTGGGCGTGCCGCAGGAGGACGAGCCTTACCTCATGAAGCTGACGCAGGAGCTGTTCTCCGCCGGCGACCCCGAGCTCAACCGCAACAAAGCGGAGGTCACCCCCGCCGAGGCGCTGCAGCAGCTGGTGCAGACCAACGCCGATCTGGAAGCCTATTTCGCCGAGGTGACCAAGCGGTTCCGCGAGGCTCCCGACGACGCCAAGGTCAACAGCCTGATCGCCAACGCCACCATCGACGGTGAATATCTCAACCACCGCCAGATCATGGGCTTCTACATCATCGCCGCAACGGCGGGGCACGACACCACGTCCAACACCACCGCGTCCGCGCTCTGCTCGGTTGCCGAGCGGCCCGAGCTGCTGCGGCGATTGCAGGCCGACCCCTCGCTGATGGGCCAGTTCGTCGACGAGAGCATCCGCTGGGCGACGCCGGTCAAGCATTTCATGCGCACCGCCATGGCCGATGTCGAGGTTGGCGGGCAGCAGGTCAGACAGGGCGACTGGCTGATGCTGCCCTATCAATCCGCCAACCGCGACGAGGCAGCGTTCGAGCGGCCGTTCGAATTCGATATCGACCGCAAGCCCAACCGCCATGTCGCCTTCGGCTACGGCCCGCACGTCTGCGTCGGCCAGCATCTCGCCAAGATGGAGATGCGGCTGTTGTGGGAGGAATTGCTGCCGCGCCTGTCCTCGCTGGAACTGACCGCGCCGCCCGAGCTGACCCGATCCAACTTCGTATGCGGGCCCAAGCATGTCCGTGTCCGCTTCGGGGTACAGTGACATGGCGGGGGAGCCATTCAAGGTCTGGCAGTGCCTGAACTGCGGCTATGTCTATGACGAGGAGGCCGGCGATCCGGCAGAAGGCCTCGCCCCTGGCACGCGCTGGGCCGACATCCCCGCCGACTGGTATTGCCCGCAATGCGGCACCGGCAAAGACGAATTCGAGATGGTCGAGATGTGATTACGGCCGCGGGCAGCGGTATCAGGCGCGGGACAGCACCAGCCGGAAATGCGCGCCTTCGCTGCTGTCTTCGAGGGTGAGCGCGCCGCCGGCACTTTCTACCAGGCTGCGCGCGATGGCGAGGCCGAGGCCGGTGCCGCCGCTCTCCCGCTTCGAGGTGAAGAAGGTGTCGAAGATGCGGCCGCGGTCCGCAGGGGGAATGCCGGGTCCGTTGTCGGCAAAGTCGATCCGGATGCTGTCGGGGAGCAGGGTTGCGCCGAGGCCAAGCCGGCCTGCCCCCGCCTGCCGCGCATTGTCGATCAGCACTGCGGCGATGGCGCGCAGCGTCTCGGCGTCGAGGGCGACCATCGCCCCCGCCGCCACCGCGCAGTCGATGGCAAAGCCCTCGCTGCGATAGCCGTCCGCCGCCTGCGCCAGCACCGCCCCGGCATCGCAGCAGGCGCTGCCATCGGGTGCGCGCATGTCGGCCTTGGCCAGCTCCATAAGCCGCCCGGTCAGCCTGGACAGGCGATCGGCATCGGCGCGCATGTTGGCGAGGAAACGCCGGCGCTCGGCCGCGCTCATCTCCGTCCCATGATCCTCGATCAGTTCGAGTCCGCCGGTGATGCCGGCGAGCGGGGTCTTGAACTCATGGCTGAGCGAAGCCGCGAAATCGCGCAGATAGCGGGAGCGGCGGCGGATGCCGTCGGCCATGCTACGAAACTCGGCATAGAGCGTCTCGATTTCGATCACCCGTAGCGACGGATCGCCGGGAAAATCGCTGCGCCCGGCGGCGACGGCGCGGGTGGCGGCGGACAGCCGTTCGATCGGACGGACAATGGTGCGTGCCAGCAGCGCGGTGAGGAAGATCAGCGTGAGGAAGATGGTGACGACGCCGATGCTGATCTTGCCCCAGTCTTCCGCCATGCCCGCGAACAGCGGCGGCGGCGAACGCGAGATGAGGATGACACCGACGGGGCGGCCGTCGACGCGGATCGGGCGCGCATGATGCAGGCGCAGATTTTCGGCGCGGCTCAGCCAATCGAGCGGGCGGTCGCGCTGATGCGGGTGCAGCCGCCGCAACCGGGTCGCGGTGCGCCCGGCCAGCGCCTCACGGACTTCATCGGCGACAGCGAGGCGAAAGCCCGGGCGATCGCCGTTGAGCAGGATCGCCTGACGGTCGAGCAGGCGGACCGAGGCCAGCGTCGCGGCCTGTGTTTCGGCAATCGCCGGGGCGAGGCGATCGGCCACCTGCTGCGCTGCCGGGTCCGGCGTCAGCGCGGTCGGGACCGGATCCGGGCGGGTCGGCAGGATCGGGGCGTCGTTGAGGTCGACTTCGGTCGGCACCAGCTCGTAGCGACTGTTGATGACCGGCCGCGCGCGCGGCGGCGCGGCGGCATCCGTGCCCGGCCACAACAGCGCCGCGCTCGCGGCCAGCGCCGCGCCCTGCGCAATCAGTTCGGCTTCGGTGCGGCGTACCAGCGCGTTTTCGTAAACCCGCAGGAAGATTGCCCCGACGCCGGGCAGCGCCGCAACCAGAAGCAAGGTACCGAAAATGATCGTGCGCAGGTGCAGGCGCGGCCAGCGGCGGGCGATGGCGGCCTTGAGCGCCGCTCTCATGCCGGTGCGGGCATACACGCCCCAAGCCGGTAGCCCACGCCCGGCCGTGTCTCGATCAGCGTCGTGCAGCCGACCGCGCCGAATTTGGCGCGCAAGTTGCGGACATGGCTGTCGATGGTCCGGTCGGTGATGGCAAAGCCCGGCCCGTGCAGCCGGTCGATGATCGCATCGCGCGAAAAGAAGCGCGCGGGCATAGCGGCGAGCGTGCGCAATATGCCGAATTCGGTCGCGGTCAGCGGCACCTCCACGCCCTGCCACAGCACCGTCCAGCCATCGACATCCATGTCGAGCCCGCCGTGGCGGATCAGCCCGTGGCTGGCCACCACCGGCGCCTTGGGCGTGGTGCGTCTGAGGATCGCCTGGCAGCGCGCCACCACTTCGCGCGGGCTGAACGGTTTGACGACATAATCGTCGGCGCCGAGCTCGATGCCCACCACCCGGTCGATCTCCTCGTCGCGGCTGGACAGGAACAGCACCGGGGTGTCGCCCTCGCTGCGCAAGCGGCGGCACACCTCCAGGCCGTCCATGCGCGGCATGGCGATGTCGAGGATAACGAGGTGCGGGGCGTGCGCCGCGACCTGCGCCAGCGCGGCTTCCCCGTCGCCTGCCTCGATCGTCGTCATCCCCGCCTTGGCCAGCGCGAAGGCCAGCAGCTGGCGGATATGGGGGTCGTCATCGACGATCAGGATGGTGCGGGACATGGGGGCCATGATCATTGCGGTGCGGTCGGTGTCAATGGGGCGGGGGTAGGCGCGACGGCTGGTGCCGTCGTGATGGGCGGAGCGGGTGGCACAACAGGCCTCAGAGGGCGGCCATGGCAATCCCGATATCCTGCTGCCAGCTTAAGCGGCGAACGGTAGCTGTCGAGCGTATCGGCACGTGCGGCCCGACGCCGGTCGCGCACAGTCCAGGCGCCAGATTGCTCCTTCCATCGGATTTGCTGACGGAGATGCTGACGGGTGGCGGTAACGCGCTCGCGGAATTCGGCGGTCAAGTGTGGGTTGTGCTCAAGCTCAATGAGCGGCAGCAGCGCCGAGGAGCCGAGGCTGCGCATGTAGCAGAGATCGAGCTGCACGCCCTTGCCGCCGACCTCTCGCGCATGGGTGGCGTTCCAGCGCGCGACGATTGCGCCATGGTCGACGAACGCCGCGACGGAGAGCAGCAGCAGCGCGGCCGCCGCATTGGCGTTGATCAGCCACGGCCCGCTCTTGCCGCTGAGCATCCGCCACAGGATGAAGAGCAGGCCGAGCGCGACCAGCGCCATCCATTCGAGCGCGGCGAGGCGCAGCAGCGTCAGCGAATAGGCCTCGACATAATCGATTGTGCGCAGTGCACTCGATGCCACCAGCAGGACATTCTGTGCGATCCACAGCGTCACCAGCCAGCGGATCGCCGGGGTTGCGGCGGTCTGCGAGCCGGGCCGCAATGTCACCAGCACGAACAGTCCGGCGAGCAGCGCGGTGACGATCAGCGGATAGGCGCCGCGATGCGCATATTCGGCGAGGTTCATGTCGTCGGGCAGCGGCACAAGGCCCCACAGCCACGCGACATCCATGCCATTCTGCAGCGCGAACAGCGCGTTGAACATGACCAGCGACAGCGTCACCGACGCGACGCTGACGCCGGGGATGCGGACGTCGCCGGTCCCGTCGAAGCTGGCGAGCAGCCGCAGGGCCAGCCGGGGACGCAGCGCATTCCAGGCGAACAGCAGCAGCAGCGCCCAGAGTATCGGGCGGAGAATCGCAAAATCGTCGATGCGCTGGTTCCCCAGCCAGTCGCGGATCACCGGATTGGCATCGGCAAACAGCATCAGGAAGATGGCGGTACCGATCAAGGGCAGGGCGACGGTGGAGGCCAGGGTGCGCAGCGGCAATGCCCGCATCGGTCGCCCGCGCGCACGCATGGTAGCTTTAAGCCGACTCAGCCGGGCAAGATCGAGCAGGGGCAGGATGGCGCTGGTCATTGTCTGCCACACCAGCCGCTGGAACCAGCGCCACGCATCGTCGAACGGGCCGGTGCGTGGCTTCAGAATGGCGATGCCCAGCGACGCACCGAACAGCCCCCAGGCCAGCAACGACGGATCGAAGATCAACGCTGCGACAAAGACAAGGCTGGCCAGCCAGAAGGCCAGCGCGACGCGATCCCGGACGATGGCCGGGCGCCCCGCCATCGCGGCAATCGCCAGCGCGGCCGCGAACAGGCCGTAGCCGGTGCCGCCCCAGTGCCGCTGGTAGAACAGCCAGTCGCCGACGGCGATGACCAGAATGGCGAGGACAAATTTGAAACCGAGTGAACTGATGAAGCGACGCTGCGCGGTCATTACATTTCCCCTTGAAGGCAAGGGCCGCTATGCGCGCGCCATGCGCAGACCGGGCGGTGCGCGGTGTCGGCGTGTGGTGCGATGATCGTGCAGAAAATGTGCAGGCGGGTGCGGCCCGCCATCCCGTGGCCGCCCGCGCAAGGGACTGACGGCGGCCCCCGCTTCGCGCTTGCAATCGGCGGGACGATGGCAATGGTGCGCCCTGCGCCGCTGGCGGCGGCGCTGGAAGAGCGGGTTGGACGGATTATGGCGCGTTATCCCTTTCAGATGGTCGATGTCTTCGGCGAGAGCCCCTTCACCGGCAACCCGCTGGCGGTCATCGCGCTGGCAGAAGACCGCGACACGGACGCGCTTCAGCGCATCACCCGCTGGTTCAACCTCTCCGAAACCGCGTTTCTGCTGCCGCCGAGCGTGCCACAGGCCGACTATCGCGTGCGCATATTCACGCTCGACCGGGAATTGCCCTTTGCCGGGCACCCGACGCTCGGTTCCTGCCACGCCTGGCTGACCAATGGCGGCGTGCCCCGGCAAGCCGACATGATCGTGCAGGAATGCGGTGCGGGTCTTGTGACAATCCGGCGCGGCGAGGCCGGACTTGCCTTTGCCGCTCCCCCGCTGCTCCGGTCGGGCCCGGTCGAACAGGCCAAGCTCGAAGAAGCCTGCAGCGTGCTCGGCATCGCGGTGGCCGACCTAGTCGCGGCAGAGTGGATAGACAACGGACCTGGCTGGCTGGGGCTGCAGTTGGCGAGCGCGGATGCCGTCCTTGCGGTACGACCGGCGCGTGCGCATGCAACGCGGATCGACATCGGCATGGTCGGGCTGCATCCGGCCGGTCATCCCCATGCCTATGAGGTGCGCGCCATCTTCAGCGATCCGCACGGCGCGTTGATCGAGGATCCGGTAACCGGCAGTCTCAACGCCTCGGTAGCGGCGTGGATGATCGGGAGCGGGCAGGCACCGCACCGCTATACCGCCACGCAGGGAACCTGCCTCGGCCGGCGCGGGCGCATCGCCATCGAGCAAGACGATGCAGGGCGGATCTGGGTGGGCGGCAATACCGCAACGATGGTGATTGGGCTGACCGGCGATTCTGTTCTTTAGCGCCTCAGCAGAACGATCACGCCCGACCTGAAACGACAAAAGCCCCGGTCTTGCGGCCGGGGCTGTCGACAAATCTGGTTGCGGGGGCTCGATTTAGCCGCTGGCATAAATACGCCCTCATCGCAGCGGCCTAACCCCTCTCTCCACTGTCGATCGACATCGTCGTCACATAGCGAGCTGATCGTGAGATCTGCGCGGACAAAGTGCGTGCATAGATTTTAGCCTTGGCCCTCGATTTATTGTGTGGGTATGCGCGGGGATGACATAACCTTCCTAACAATGGCGGTTTTCTGCGGCTTTGCGACCTAACATCTGACCTAACATTGACCTAACCAGATTATATAGATCAGACCTAATTATTGAGGATGCTGAAACCCGCAGAAATCCTAGGGATTAGGTCGAGCGCCGGGAAAAATTAGGTCAAGGTTAGGTGCCCGACCTAATTTTTTTCCCAAGCGTTTTCAGTGGCTTGGCATAGGAAACGATGCCAGATTAGAAATGTTAGGTCATCCCCGCGCCCCCTATCCAGATAAGCGCCACCCGATCGCGAAAAATCGTTTCCGCCCAGCGTGTTGCCGGCTGCATCGCGTCGCGTCGAACTGCGTAGCGCGTCTACCGCTCCACACCCCTCGCAAGGCCGCGGCCGAGGCCGGGGGCCGGGGGGCGGCCCTCTGCGTCCCCACATCAAGAAGAGCGAGCAGGCGAGGCGTGGGGGCGAGCGCGGCGCGCTGGGTCAGGGTGGCGCCCTCGCCCTAGTTCGCGCTTTGTTCCATAGGGTGCCGTCCGAGTCGGCGGAGGATGGCGATGAGATGGTCCAAGGAGGGGCAGCGGATCCCGACCACTGTCTTTGAGGCGGCGCTACATCACGAGCCAGTTCGCGCCACCTGCTGTCGCTGCGGGCGGGTCGCGATCTTCGACCCGCACCAGCTGTGGTGGCTGTTCCATCGTCGAGGCTGGGACGATCGGCTCGCTGCAGTCGGCCAGCGCATGCGATGCTCGAGCAGACATCCTTCCGACGGACGTGAGTGCCGGGCGCGCGCGTCGATCGATCTGGCCCGCTTGGGCACGGCAGCGACGGTGAGCCTGCCATGGCCGCCAAAAGCAGAATGGAAGCGGGCGGTCCGTCGGGTGCGGACATGATGACGGCGTGGCCTGCGGGGCCAAACCCCGTCGGTATAGTCCTAAGGTGTATCGCTTAGCATAACGCCTTGGCGCGTCAGTCTTCGACGCCCAAGCCCATTGTCATGAGACGGCGAACAGCCTCAGGACGGCTGATTTCCGGGGCATTTGCCTTAATCCAGGCATCCAGAACTGATAGCTCAACGGGCTGAAGGCGAACGTTGACGCCAGTTCCTCGCCCGGTAGCGGGACGTCCGCGCTTTTTTGGGGTGCCCGTAATTGACATTCTGAAAATGGGGTGCCACAAAATGCGAGCCGATGCAAGGTAGCCCCCTCGCACCGGCTCTGACCGCAACCGTTCCTGAGGAGAACGACATTGGCTAAAGCCTCCATATCCGCCGCTCCGGCTGCATCCAAGCCGGTAAAGGAGCCATTCGTACTGGGTCACTTCCAATTGGGCGAGGAGGCGGAATATGCCTTGCGCGACCTGGGCGAGGCGATGGACGGCGTGGCCATGGCTTTCGCCTGCGCCAGCCCGGATGGTGGCGAGGTCCTAGAGGATCAGATCGCCGCGATTTTCCGCACATTTGCGCGGATGACCCGTTATATCGGCAGTGATCTGCCCTTCCGCTCTGCGAACGAAACCCGCCAATGACCCTGCTTGCGCTGCCCTTCGAAGTCCGCATCGTCGATCGCGACGGCGCGCTGTGGTGGTTTGCCACCGACGTCGCCAAGGCGCTGGGCTATCGCAGCGCGCCGGATATGACGCGCTACATGGATGAGGATGAGCTCACTACGCTAAAAGAGCGTAGTGACAAATATGTCACGAATAGTGACGTTTTTACAAGTACGCTAAAACAGCGTACTTACCTCCGCGGATCGGATGCAGCGCTCATTTCCGAGTCCGGCCTGTTCCGGGCGATCCTCCGATCACGCCGGGCCGAGGCGAAGCGCTTTCAACGCTGGGTGGTGCATGATGTCCTGCCCAGCATCCGCCGCTATGGCTTCTACGATCCGGCGCGCGTCGCCGCTGCCGCACAGCTGGCGGCCATCGACCAGCACAGCGACGCGCCGGCGGCGGCAACCGCTGCCGAGCGGTTTCTGGAGGAGCGCGACCGGCTGATCGCCGAATCCGGTCTGGATTTCGACCGGCTGACCAGCCTGTCGCGCAATCACCTCTCCGCCATCCGCCTGGGCGGCACCAACATGGCCAAGTTTCTAGGCCGCATGCAGCGCTGGCAGGCGCTGCTGTGTGCGGGTGCCGACGTGCACTACATCCTCACCGGCATCCGGCAGAGGACGCACAGCGACCGGACGCTCAAGCGCGCCATGGATGTGGCGGACGAAATCGGCCGACAGGATCTGCTGACCCGCGCCCGGCTTTTGTTTGGCGATGGTCAGGCAGGCACTTCGTAGGGATCGAAGTCGACGGCGGTCACGCCCAGTGCATCGTTGATCGCCATGAAGACCCGCTGCAGGGGCTGGATCTCGTGCAGCCAGAACATCTTCGCCGCATCGGTCACGCTGCCGAAACCACCGCTGTTGTTCGGCACCACGCCGAGCAGCTGGGGCGGCACCCGGTGCGCCGCCAGAATGTCGTCCCGGCTGCAGTTCTTGATGCTCATGAATTCGTCGCGGGCTGCGACCTCGCTCACCGGGATGATCTGCACCCCGTCCTTCTTGCCCTTGGGGATGTGGAGATAGAGGTTGCGGAAATTGCCCGGCCCCTTCGCCTGCCGCAGCGCCTCGCGGATCTTGTTGCTGTCCTTGTCCTGCAGGCCCTCCTCGTTGATGTAGAGGATGAAGCCCGCATGGCTGCCGTTGAGATAATAGCGCCGGCGAAAGATGGTCGCGGCCTCATTGAGCAGGCCCGACTGCAGCGCGGCATACCATTCCGGGACACCATAGATCTCCTGCATGAGGTCGGGCTCGAGCAGGTGGATCACCGATCCCTTGCGGAACTCATGGTCATCCTTGCCCGGCTGCAGATAGAAATAGCTGCCCGGCTCGGTGCCGACGCGGGTGTGGATCGCCGGCGATGGCCTTAGCTCGAGCGGGCGGCCTGCCAGATTGTCGATCCGCTCGAGATACCCGTTGCCGGTGGCCAGATAGTCGGTGACCATCCGCGCGAACGCCGCGCGGGTCAGCAGCCGCGATGGGCGGAAGGCAGAGGCGAGCATGTTGCGCTTGAGGATGATGGCGCTGCTGTGGTGCGCGGACATCCGGTGCGCCTTGACCAGGCCGACCATCGAGATCGGCGGAGCGTAATATTTGCCGTTGTGCACGGCCTCGAGCATCATCAGCCATTCGCTGCGATCGATCACGCTCTCCGGCTCGCCGAAGGTGAACGACTCCCACGTCAGCTCGCCGGCGGCGGCAGTTTCGACCTGATCCGACATCAGAAGATCTCCATGGTGCTTTCCCCCGCCAGCGTCGGGTCGAGGGCTTCGTTGAAAAGGACGTGCATCGTCGCCCACGCCAGATCGGCGTGGCCGGTGCCGCCGCCGCGGCCGGCGACATAGGTGACGGACTTGCCGCCGCGGGTGACCTTGGGGTGGATGGCGATGAAGCTGGACATCAGCTCCTGCCACTCGGCGGGGAACTGCAGGCGCCCGTCGGAGATCACCTTCTTGGCCTTGTAGACCATCATCGCCTTGACCTCGGCGGAATAGGTGATGGCCCGGGCGAGCGGGAAGAATTTGACCACCAGGCTGTAGACCGCGCTGCCGACGCCGGTGGTGTCGATCGCGATATGCGTCACATTGTATCGGGCGCAGATCGCCCTGATGATGTCGGCCTGCTCCTGATAGTCGCGGCCGCGCAGCCGCTTCTTCTCGAGCAGGCGGAACTTGCCACCGGGCGTCGCCGGCGGCGCGGCGACGATCAGGCCGGCATCGTCGCCGGTGCCGCTTTCCCCGTTCGGATCATAACCCAGCCACACTTCGCCGTCGCCGAACGGGCGCGCGGCATAGGCGTTGAAGTCCTGCCACTGGGTGAAGGCATCGACCGCGCACCGCCGCATCAGTTCCATCGGGAAGGTCGACTGGCTGTCGTCGAGGAAGCGGCACAGGAACAGCAGGTCGAATTCGTCGGCCGAATGTTCGAAGCGGAGCTCCTCGAGGTCGACCAGGTCGAAGCCACCCTCGATCGCGTCGTCGATCGTGACGATGTGCCGCCAGATCCTGTCGCCGCCCTCGGCGCCATGCTTCAGCGTTTCGTGGCCGATATCGATCTTGACCCGATCGGCCTTGGCGCGGCGGCGGTTGAACTTGTCGCCGCTCCACATCGGATAGGCCTCGTGGGCCAACACGCTCGGCGTCGAGAAATAGGTCCGGCGGTACCGCTTGTGGGTCGCCATCGCCTGCGCGACCTTGTTGAGCTGCTCGAAGCCGAAGATCCAGAAGGCCTCGTCGACATAGATGTCGCCATGATATCCCTGCGCCGTCCGGAAGTTGGTGCCGAGGAAGTGCATCTCGAAGGGCGGCAGCTGGTTGCCGGCCTCATCGGTACCGCGCTGGATCACCAGCGGGTTGCCGCGCAGCGTGATGCCCAGCTCGGCCTGCACCCACTCGACGATATATTGCCGAAAGATATTGGCCTGGTTGCGGCTCGCCGACAGGAAGATCTGGTTGTTGCCGGTCTCCAGCCCGTGGATCAGCGCCTCGCGGGCGAAATACCATGTCGCGCCGATCTGCCGGCTCTTCAGGATGAAGCGGGTGCGGCGGCTGACATTGGCCCACCACGTCTCCTGATGCGCGAAGTTCGCCGCGAGGAACGCCGCCTTCAGTGTGGCGAGTCCCTCGGCATCGATCAGGTTCTTGGCCTTGCTCTTCTTCTCCTTGACCTCGGGGCTGTTGCGATTGGCCACCTTGGGGTTGAGGTCGACCTCATTGCCCCCCCGCATATATTTGCCGATGCGCGCCAGTCGTTCGAACTGGCGCATCAGCAGATCGATCTCCTTGAAGTCGCTGCCGCTCTTGCGCTCCTTGGCGATCAGCATTGCCAACCGGCAATCGAGATGGTCCTCGACCCGCTCGACGCTGCTGGCCGCATCCCACTTGTCGCGCGACTTCCAGCTGCTCACCGTGCTGATCGGCAGGTCGAGTTCCTCGCTGATCTGCCCGACGGTCCAGCCCTGCCAGTAGAGCGATCGCGCGCGCCGACGCGCATCGACCGGCGTCACGGCAGGCGGACGGATGGAGGTCGCCGTCTCTGGCGGATCGAAGGGCGGCGCGGCGCTCATGGCGGCGCACGCTAGGGGAGATCGATGGCCCCGACCCCTGCCCCTTCCTTGTAACGCGTACCGTTACAAGGTTGCGGCGTTGCGGTGCCGCGCATCTTCATGCCCTCACTCCCGCCAGACACCGGTGCCGATGGTGCCATGGTCAAATCGGGAGCTTTTCATGGCCAAGTCCAAGTTTTTCCGCGTCGCCGTCGAAGGCGCTACCGTCGATGGCCGCACGATCGACCGCAAATGGCTCGAGGAGATGGCGGCGACCTATGACCGCAACACCTATGCGGCCCGGGTCAACCTCGAGCACATCCGCGGCATCACGGCGGACCCGCCCTTCCAGTCGCTCGGCGACGTGCTGTCGCTGAAGACGCAGGAGATCGATCTCAACGTCGGCGGCAAGGCCGAGCGCCGCCTCGCGCTGTTCGCCGAGATCGAGGCGCTCGAGCCGCTGGTGCAGATGAACCGCAAGCGGCAGAAGCTCTACACCTCGATCGAGATCAACCCGTCCTTCTCGAACAGCGGCAAGGCCTATCTGATGGGCCTCGCCGTCACCGATTCCCCGGCCTCGCTCGGCACCGAGATGCTGGAATTCGCGGCCAAGGCGTCGGTCAATCCGTTCGCCGCCCGCAAGCAGCAGCCGGGCAACTATTTCTCGGCGGCCGAGGAAGCGACCATCGAGCTGATCGATGGCTCGCCCGAGGCGGACCCGACCGGCGTCTTCGGCGCGCTCAAGGGCCTGCTCGAGCGCTTCACCCCGTCGGCGCCGCCGGCCCCGGCTATCCAGAATCCACCGGCGCCGCAGGTCGATCCTGCCACGGCCCCGGCAGCCCAGCCCGGCGCCGGTGACTTCGCCGCGATCGGCATGGGAATCGCCGCCATCGCCGCCGGCATGGAAAAGATGGCCACCGCCACCAACGCCAGCCTCACCGCGCTGGGCGATCGCCTGACTGCCGTCGAGCAGCTGGCGTCGGGCACGCCGGCGCCGGGCCAGCAGACCCGCCAGCCCGCGACCGGCATGCCGCAGAAGTTCGTCGCCACCGACTGCTGACCCGCATCGATCCAGCCCCGCCACCCGCTCACACCGCTCCGCGCCCGACCTGACCCGACTAGGAAACCGCCATGCAGAACTCCACGCGCATCCTCTTCACCGCCTACGTCTCGCAGATCGCGCTGCTCAATTCAGTGGCGGACGCGACCATCCCGTTCACGGTTGCCCCCGTCGTCGAGCAGAAGCTCGAGGAGGTCATCAAGAACAGCAGCGAGTTCCTGCAACAGATCAACATCGAGCCGGTGGTCCAGCAGTCGGGCGCCAAGGTCGGTGTCGGTGTCAACCGCACCATGGCGGGGCGTACCGATACTGCCGCCGGCAACCGCCGAACCCCGACCGATCCGACCGACACCAGCGATCGCGGGCAGTATTTCTGCCGCCAGACCAACTTCGACAGCGCGATCAAATATGCCAAAATCGACGCGTGGCGACACCGGCCCGAATTCCAGACCCTGCTGCGCGACGCCATTGCCAAGCAGCAGGGCCGCGATCGCATCATGATTGGCTGGCACGGCACCTCGGCCGCCGCGCAGACCGACCGCGTCGCCAACCCGCTGCTGCAGGACGTCAACCTTGGCTGGCTGCACAAGATTCGCACCCATGCCCCTGCGCAGGTGCTCGACGATGGCGATCTGTCGGGCGCTGGCAAGGCGATCTATGTCGCGCCTGGTGAAGTCGGCGTCGAGGTCGACTATCGCAACCTCGATGCGCTGGTGCTCGATGCCAAGTCGCTGATCCCGGAATGGCACCGCGGCCGCACCGACCTGGTGGTCATCGTCGGCCACGATCTCGTTGACGAGAAATATTTCAACATCGTCAACGCCACCGGTGACACCGCCACCGAGGTCGAGGCTGCCGATCGCATCCTGCGCTCGGAAAAGCAGCTCGGCGGCCTGCCGGCTGTCCGCGTGCCCTTTTTCCCGGCCAACGCGATCCTGATCACCACCTTGGACAACCTGTCCATCTACTATCAGGAAGGCACCCGCCGGCGCTTCATCAAGGATGAGCCCGCGCTCGACCAGGTCGAGAACTACGAGAGCGTCAACGAGGACTATGTCGTCGAGGACTATGAGCTGACCTCGTTCGTCGAGAACATCGTCATCGGCAAGAAGCCCGACTGACCGCGATACCCCGAGGGGCTCTGACGGCGGTGTCTGACATCCGGGTCGGTACCGCAACAGCCCGAGCGCAGAGACCGGGGGGACGGGATGCAGAGCATCCCTATCAGCCCCGCCGGTCGCCCGCCGCCGGATCGAGCGGGCACATTGCACAGGAGCCGCTCCGCATGACCAGCCTTGCCCGCCGCCGTCGCGAATCCATCCTCGCCGCGCAACGCGCCACATCGTCGCTGCCGGCTGCAGCTGGCGAGATGAGCGATGCGTCACCCGCGGAGTCCGGCTCTGCCGCCAGCCAGTACCAGCAGCTGCTCGAGCAGCTGGGCGAGGACATGCGCAGCCTGTCGCAGATCCAGTCGGTCGAGCGGAAGATCGAGGCCAAGCGCGCGATGGTCGGTCGCTATCAGGCTTGGGTGGAAGGCGCGATGCGCGCCGGGCGCGATGGCGCGGCAGCCGAAGACGAGATCGTCACCACCATGCTGGTGTGGAACATCGACATCGGCAACTGGATCATGGCGCTGCAGCTGGCCGTGCATGTGCTGACCCACAATCTGCCGCTGCCCGAGCGCTACAAGCGCACCCCGGCAACCCTGATCGCCGAGGAGATCGCCGATCGCGCGCTCGCCGACGTCGGCGCCGTCGACCATGGCACGCTGATCGCGACCGAGCAGGTCACTGCTGCGCATGACATGCCGGACCAGGTGCGCGCCAAGCTGATGAAGGCGCTCGGCCGCAACCTGATGGCGCAGGCCGAGACGTTCGATCCGGACGCGGCAGAGGTTTCTGCCGGCGGCAAGCCGGCGCTGCTGTCGGCTGCGCTCGAGGCGCTGCGCCGCGCCATGGCGCTCGACGAAAAAGCCGGGGTCAAAAAGGACATCGAGAAGATCGAGCGCGAGCTCAAGGCGCTCGCCCCAGCAACACCGCCGACGCCTCCGCAGGGTGGCGGCAGTTAAGGAACCGCCAGCGCCTGCGCTGGGGGAAGGTAATTCAGGGACGCCCCACGGCGCCGGGGGGGCGGTCACCGGCACGGCAGGCCTCGGCCATGTCGCGCACGATGACCCCACCCCCCCACTTTGATCGGAGAGCAAGCACGTGACCGGCTTCGTTGCCATGCCCCCGCCGCCGCAGTCGCCCGATGGCGCGACCATCGATGCGGATGGATGGTTCCCGGGCATCGACGCCAACGCGATGCGCGACAGCATGCAGCTGCGCCTCGATGTACCGCACGCCCGGCTCGTCGCTGCTCTCCAAGGCGCGCTGCTGACGGTCACCGGCGACCTTGCAGATTGGAAGGCCATGCACGTCGCCGCCGGCGCGGAAGATCTGACTGCGGTCGATTCCGAAGCCACGATCGATGGCCAGCATCGCCTGACCTTGCTGTTCCTGCGCGCGGTGCGCTTCGCCGCAGCGGCCGAACTCGCCGATCTCGCCCGGGACTCGGCTGCCACGCAGGAAGCGGTCGACCGGCTCGCCGACGAAATGAGCACTGCCGCCGAGATGCGCCGCGTCTCGATCGCCGCCATCCGCGACATGCTCAAGGTGACCCGCGTCGCCGTGGAGCTGATCTGATGGCCCAGCCCCTCCTGCCCGCTGCCCCTCTCCCTGCCACCGCGCTCGCCGGCGAGACGCTCGACGCGCTGTGCTGGCGCGTCCTCGGCCGCACAGACGGCGTCGTCGAGGAGGCCATCGCTCTCAACCCCGCACATGCCGCCAGCGTCATCCTGCCCGAGGGTGCCGCCATCCTGTTGCCGTCCTCGATCACCGCTGCCCCGGCCATCGAGACGGTCCAGCTGTGGAACTGATACCGATGACTGACTGGCGCGAATTCATGCTCTGGTGGACTTTCTCGATCCTCGCTGCCGCGACCGTCGTCGGCGCGAAGCTCGGCATGCTGCTGTTCGCCATGGCACCCGATCCGCCGGCAGAGCCCGAGCTCGCCGCCCACTGGCGCCGCCGGCGTCGCTGGCTGGTCTATGCCGAACTCTCGGCGCTGCCTGCTTTCGCAACGATCGCTGTCACCCTGACCGCGCACGGCAACCTCGAGCCGATCATGTCGGTGCTGCTGTCGATGGGCTTGGGCGGCGTCGGATTCGTGCTGCTGCTGGATGCCGTCCAGTGGCTGTTCCGCAAGCGCATCGGCATGCCGCAGCCGATCGCTCCGCCCGATGGTGGAGAGCCCCATGCCTGACCTGGTCCTGATCCTCGTCGCACTGTCGACCGCCTTCGCCCTGTTCGCGGGCCTGAAGGCGGTCTGGCACAACAGCCGGCTGCGCGCCGGCGGACAGGAGCCGCTGGGCACCTTTCGTAACCTTGTCGATCGCCAGAGGAGATAGCGATGTGGACCTATGACCAGTCGAGCGGCGAGCTGCGCAACGCCAAGGGCCAGCTGGTATCGACCGGCTACAGCGGCCATGGCCGCGGCAAGAACAACCCGGCGCTGCAGGGCGTCAAGGGCGTCGGCCCCATCCCGCGCGGCCGCTGGCGCATGCAGTCGATCTACGACAGCAAGAACGTCGGCCCGCGGGCGATCACGCTCTGGTCGCTCGACGATCCCACCATCGATGACCGGCACGAGGCAACCGGTCGCAGCGCCTTCCGCATCCACGGCGACAGTATCCGCGCGCCCGGCACCGGCTCGCGCGGCTGCATCATCCTGCCTCGCGCTGTCCGCATCGCAATGTGGGCGTCGGGCGATCGCGAGCTCGAGGTCATCGCGTGAGCGATCCGCGCGAGCATGAATGGTGGCCGCTCGACCTCATGCGACAGGCGGCGATGCCCTTTCTGGTCGCCCTGATCATGCTCGGCCTGCTGCTCGTCTGGTTCGTCCACGCACACTGAAGGAGAATCCGTCATGCTTCGATTGCTGATCCTGTCCATCATCGCCCTCCTCATTTCCGGCTGTGCCGGCATCGGTGGACTGGCTGCAGGCATACCGCCCAGCCCCGTCGCCGCGGCCGACCAGACTACGCTCGATGAGCGCGGCGCGATCGCCGTCGAGATCGCCTATCAGGCGGCCAGTCGCGCCGTCGAGGCGTTGACCGATGCCGGCCTGATCAAGGGCCCCACTGCCACCCGCGTTGCCGAAGTCGATCGCAAGGCCTTTGCCGCCGTTCAGGCCGCGCGCACGGCTTATGATGCGAGCAATGCCGCCAGCTACGCCGAGGCCCTGCGCGAGGCTCGCTCCGAGATCGCCGCTCTGCTCCGATTGATCACCTAGGGAGAATGCCATGACCCTCAACCAGATTCTCGAGATCCTGCGCAGCGGCGTCGATGCTGCCAACGCCTTCCGCCAGCTGTTCGATCTGGCCCTGACCACCTTCAGCGAAGCCGACCAGGCCAAGCTCAAGGCAGCCTATGCCGAGGCGCGCATTGCCAGCGATGCCGCGCATCAGCGCCTGCAGGACAAGCTCGCCGATGCGGCTGGCAGCGGGAACGGGCGCGGCCCGGCCTGATGCTCAAGCCTGACTCGCTCCGCATCCATATCACTGCGGCGCTCCCGGATCTCGCGCGGGATCCGGAGCGCCTTCGCATGTGGATCGACCGCGGCTCGATCCGCTCGCGGCAGACCGCCTCCCTCGCCTTCCAATATGGCTACCGCCTCAATGTGGTGGTGCTCGACTGGACCCTGTCGCCATCGATCATCTTCATCCTGCTGGTTGACTGGCTGCGCCGGAACCAGCCCGATCTTGTCGCCAGCCAGTCCGCGCCCGGCTTCACCTTCGAGGCCGACATCCTCGACACCCGCGCCATGGACCTCTCGATCGAGCTTGACCTCACCGAGACCGTCTCGACCGTCGCACGCGAAGGCGGCGGCTTCGATCTGCAGCATCATGCCGAGCCGGTCCCGATGTTCCCCGACGACGTCGAGCTCGCACCCGCGCTGACCGAGCTGTGGCTCGGCACCGATCGCGTCATCCCCGGCCCTGCCGACTGACCCGGCGCCGGTGGCCGACGACTTTTCCCGACTGGAGCCTTGGATCATGGGGCTGGCGGCGCGCCTGTCGCCGGCGCAGCGACGCGGCCTCGCGCTGCGCATCGGCCGCATATTGCGCCAGAGCAATGCCGAGCGAGTGGCCGCCAACATCCAGCCCGACGGCAGCGCCATGGAGCCGCGCAAGCCACGCATGCGCCGCGACGGCCAGCGGGTGCGCAAGAAGGGGCGCATGTTCCGGAAGATCGCGCTCGCCCGCAACATGAAGATCGACGCCCAAGCCGAGGGCGTCGCCGTCAGCTTCGTCGGCGATGTCCGCAGGACGGCCGAGATCCATCACTTCGGCCTGCGGGACCGGGTCGCCCGCTTCCGCGGCGCACCCGAGGTCCAATATCCCGCCCGCCGCCTGATGGGCTTTGGCGAGGATGATCCGGACGCCATCATGCAGGCCGTGCTCGATCATCTCGAGCGCTCCGGTATCTGACCCGGTCGCACCGCTCCCCTTGTAACGGTACGCGTTACAAGGGCAGACCGTTGCGCGCGCGGAGCACCCGCCGACAACCGCGTCTATGCCCGCCAGCATCGCCTCCTCGACGGCAATCGACCTGTCCCGCCTGCCCGCGCCGCAGATCATCGGCCAGCGCGGCTTCGAGGCTATTCTCGCGGATCTGCAGGCCGACCTGCTCGCGCGCTTCCCGGCCTATTCGGCGGCGCTGGAATCGGACCCGGTACAGAAGATCCTCGAGCTCTCGGCCTATCGCGAGCTGGTGCTGCGCGCCGACTTCAACCTGCGCGCGCGCGGCACGCTCATCGCCTACGCGACCGGCGCGGATCTCGACAATCTCGCCGGCCTCTACGCTGTCGAGCGGCTCGTGCTGGTTCCCGCCAACCCGGCCACTGGCGCTGCCGCCGTCATGGAATCTGACGATGCCTTGCGCGCCCGGGTGCTGCTCGCCCCCGACAGCTTCACCGTCGCCGGCCCGGCCAGCGCCTATGTCTTCCACGCGCTGTCGGCCTCGGGGGACGTCCTCGATGCGTCGGCCGTATCGCCAGAGCCCGGCGAAGTCCTCGTGTCGTTGCTGGCGCGGCCTACCGAGGCCCAGCCATCGGGCGCAGCATCGCCCGAGCTGATCGGCCTGGTCGAGGCCGCGCTGTCGGCAGACACCGTGCGGCCCCTTACCGATCTGGTGACCGTCCAGTCGGCCGCGGTCACCGCCTTCTCGGTTGTCGCGCGGCTGCACATCTTCGCCGGGCCCGACCGCAACCTCATCCTCGCCACCGCGATCGCCAACCTCGAGGCATGGCTGGATGAAAACCGCCGGCTCGGCCGCGACGTGCCGCGCAGCGCCCTCATCGCCGCGCTCCACGTTGGTGGCGTCCAGCGGGTCAACTTGATCGCGCCTGCCGAGGACCTGGTCTTCGATGCGACGGCCGCAGGCTGGGCAGAGGAGATCGACGTGGCGATCGCGGGCATCGACGAATGACCGGCGTCGCCTCGCTTCTCCCGCCGCTCGCCACCGCGCAGGAGCGCGCGCTCGAGCAGACCATCGCCAAGACCTTCGACATCGATGTCGATATCGCCAAGCTGTGGAATCCGTTGACCTGCCCGGTGGAGCTGTTGCCGTGGCTGGCGTGGGGCCTGTCGATCGACCTCTGGGACGCCGACTGGAGCGAAGCGACAAAGCGTGCGGCGATCGCCGATGCCATTCCTTTTCAGCAGCGCAAGGGCACGCGCGCCTCGCTGCGCACCGTGCTCGATCGCTTCGACCCGCTGATCGAGATCGTCGAATGGTTCGATGCCAACCCGCGCATGCAGCCGCACACTTTCCGCCTCGAGCTGCCCCTGCCGTCGCAGAGCGAGGTCTTCTACGATGAGGCGCTGGTGGCGGCACTGCTGCGCGACATCGCCGCCGTCAAACCCGTCCGCTCGCACATGCAGGCCGTCTTCAGCCTGCGCGCCCGAACGGGGGCATCGCTAGCCGCCGCCGCGCAGACCTCGGTCTTCGCCCGCTTCGACGCCGGCGTCGACACCGACATCGAGCCCGACTGGCTGACCTACCTGCAGACCGAGATCGGCGAGCCGATCCTTGCCGAAGCCGGCACCTTTCTGGAGCCCATCTGATGCCGACGATCCAGCTCACCGTTACCAGCGCCGGCCTCGATGCGCTGGTCGATGCCCAGAGCGGCGCGACCGATGCGATCGTCGTCGCCGAGCTCGGCCTCGCCTCCGCCACCTTCACCCCGGCGCCGACGCTCGAAGCCCTGCCCAACGAGTTCAAGCGGATCGATGCCATCGCCGGCACGTCGGTCTCTGAAAACATGATCCACATGGTCGCGCAGGATTCGTCGAGCGATGTCTATGCGGTCTATGGCATCGGCCTGTTCCTGTCGGACGGCACGCTCTTCGCCAGCTATGCGCAGGAAGACCCGATCGTGATGAAGGTCTCGATTGCGTCCTTCCTGATCGCCTTCGACATCGCCTTCTTGGGCGCGGTCGACGTCGCCATCGAGTTCGGCGACGCCAGCTTCATCTATCCGCCGGCAACCGAGACCATCAAGGGCGTGGCTGAGATCGCCACCAATGCCGAGGCTGACGCCGGTCTCGACGACCAGCGCATCATGACGCCGAAGAAGGTCAAGCGGGTCCTCGATGCGCTGGCCGCCGCGCTGACAGCCGCGCAGGCTGCATTTCAGGCGGCTGTCACCGCAGCGCAGTTGGCCTTCGAGGCGACAGTCAACGGCACCCTCGCTGCATTGCAGGCGCGCACCATCACCGGTGGCGGGCTGGTGACCGGCGGCGGGGATCTGACCGCCAACCGCGTGCTCACCGTCGCCAAGGCCACCAATGCCGATTTCGAGGCGGGAATCGGCGACGGTGTCATCACCGCCGAGCTGCTCGCCAGCCTGCCGCGGGTCGCATCGCAGATCGGCGGCGCCACCATCCCCGGCACCGGTGGCCTGATCATCCGGCACGGCCGCTTTACATGCGTCGCCAATGGCTCGGTCGCGGTCACCTTCGTCCCGGCCTTTCCCACCGAATGCTACGAGGTGGTCATCTCGGGCGGCACAGGTGACCCGGGCGCGCAGGACAATTTCGTCAACCTGGTGTCATCGAGTGTCAGCTCGACCGGCTTTTCCGCCTCCAACGGGCGCGGCTTCACCTATTCCTGCCACTATATCGCCGTGGGGCGCTGATCATGCATCTGTATTTCGATCCCGCCACCTACGGCCTGCTCGACCCGGCCATCCATGCGATCCCGGCGAATGCCACCCGGATCGCGCCGGCGCGGCTGGCCGAGATCGTCGCGGCCATGGAAGCCGGCGCCGAGCTGGTCGCCGATGGACAGGGCCGTCCCCGTCTCAAGCGCCCGTCGGCCGAGCAACAGCGTGCCGGCACCATCGCCGGGATCCGCGCCGAGGCCCAGCGCCGGATCCTCCGCGTCTCGCCGCTCTGGCGGCAGATGAACGATCTGCGTGCGCCTGACGCGCCGGCAGCGGTGCGGCGCTTCGCTGCGATCGATGCCATCCGCGCGGCCTCGACGCTGATCGAGCGCGACGCCGGCGAGACCGCGACCGATGCGCTCGGCGACTTCCCGATCGCCAACCACCCGCTGTGGCCGGAGGATTGAGCCCATGTCCAAGATTACGGCACTGCCCGCTGCCGGCGCGCTCACCGGCGATGAAACCGTCGTCCTTGTCCAAGCGGGCAACACCCGCCGTGGCCAGATCGGCCCGCTGGTCGAGGCCGCAATCGCGCCGCAGATCGAGGCCGCCAACGAAGCGGCCGCCACCGCGGTCGATGTCGCCGGACAGGTCGCTGCAGACCGGCTGATCACCCAGCAACAGGCAGCGCTGGCTACCGGCGCGTCCAATGCCGTGCTTGCCGGGCTTGGCGGCTATGCGCCCGGCGCTGTCCTGCCCATCCTCGCCGCCTCGGCTGCACTCCTCGCCGCGGTCACCGCGCCGGGTGGCGGTATGCCGGCGGCAGGCACCGAGGCGTTTCTCTCCGATGGCAACCGCTTTGGCCTGTTCCGCTTCACCGCCGGCAACCAGTCGGTCAATGTCGCTGCCGATACCAACCAGGCGATCTGGATCGCGCCGGCGGCAGCAGCCACCGGCGTCAATGGCGCTTGGCAGCGGATCATGGACAATCGCTTCGCCGACGTGCGTTGGTGGGGCGCGATTCCCAATGATACCGCCGCGGCCGACAACAACCGGCTGCGCATGACCGCTGCAGCGAGCTGGTGCGCCAACAATGGCAAGACCCTGTGGATCCCGATCGGCGAGTTCTTCGTCACCGCCAACAATGCCGGCAACACCGGCGTCGACTTCATCGCGCCGATCGGCGGCCATTTGTCCGTCGTCGGCGAATGCCGCTACCGGGCCAAGATAACCCGCGCGCCGATCGCCGCCGGCACCTATCCTGCCGGCTCGAGCGCGGTGGTCTGGCTGCACGGCAACGAGAACGCCAGCTACAGCATCGTCAACCTGCACTTCGACGGCAACGAGCAGAATCACCCGCTCACCAACCGCACCGTCGCCGGCAACTATTTCAGCTTCGCCTGCGATGGCGCGACCCGCAGCTTCGCCATCCCCAACTCGTCGCTGGGCTTCCTCTATCTGACCAGCGGCGGGACCAAGCGCTGCCTGCGGCCGCACGAGTATACGATCAATGGCAGCGGCGCTGGCCGCGTCGCGGTGCTCACCTTCTTCCCGGCCAACGGCGACACCGTCGAATGGGAGAACGCATGGCACTATGAGCAGAACGCGACGATCCGCCACAAGACCGGTACCGGCAACGGCATCATGCGCGGCGTCTATGCCTCGTTTGTTACCTTCTCCAACCGGGTCGGCGACAGCTACATGGCCGCCACCCAGAGCGATACCCAGCACTGGAGCGACATCGAATCGCTGGCCGATCGCGGCTTCCGCCCTCGCTCGGACATCCAGCTCTCGCGCTTGCCGCTGTCGTTCAAGCTGACCACCTTCACCCTCAACGGCTTCGAGATGGAGCCGGCGGTGGTTCGCGCCAATGTCGCGCTGTCGCTCGCCAACGGCACCATCCGCGGGCCGTGGGACATGGCCGGCGACGTCGCCGCCGGATCCACCGCCTATTGCACGATCGACGCGGTCAACGTGAAATGCCTCGCGCTGCCGACGGCGCATCCGCTGGTCTACAGCAACTTCTACAACATGCGCGGCATCACCACCGGCTGCTATTTCGGCGCGCTCGAGCGCATCCAGCGGCCCCGCGGCCTGATGCTGGTCGACTGCCAGTTCAGCCCCGACAGCCTCGGCCTGATGCGCACCGTCGCCAATGCCATCGAGCTCACCCTTGACGCCGATGATACCGAGGTGACGCTGATCAGGCCGGTGTTCAAGGTCGATCTCGACATCTACCCGCAGCAGAAGGCGGGCGCGCATCTCGAAGCGCTGTCCGCCCACGCCACCAGCGCGCTGCGCCGGCGGGCGACGATCATCGATCCGCAGGCCGACGGTATCCTGCCGCGCGTGTTCACGCTCAACCGGCAGATGGACGTGCGCATGCGGCTTGGGCGCGGCCTCCGCGCTGCCCAATACGCCATCGACGCCAGCAACTCGGCAGGCTCGCAGATGAAGCTGGCCGTGCATGTCGAGTCCGGATTCGACTGCGCCGCGCTGCTCTACCTCGGCACCAGCACGCCCAGCGCCACCACGCTCGGCGACATGACAGTCGAGCTCTCCGGCCAGATCGATGCCAAGAAGTCGGCGGTCTATCTCAACTATGGTACCGCCGGATGGACGGTGAGCGGCATCGAGCCGATCGCCGGCGCGACCATCACGCTCAACGGGCATGTCATCACCTTCGTCGACACGGTGCCGGTCGGGCAGCAGGTGCTGCGCATGGGCGACGGCCAGAAGACCGCGCAGATGCTGATCGACTATATCAACAACACGCCGGCGTGCGGCCTCTATGCCAGCCTCAACAACACGGCGATCGCGCTTCGCGCGCGCACGGCCGATGGCGCCGTGGCCATGGCCCAAGCCAATACGGGCTGGGCGGTGCCTGCCGCTCTCAGCAACGCCAACCCGGTCGATTACAACCCGGGCGCGACCGCGATCGACTGGCGCGGCCGGCTCGACTTCATCGTCGACGCCGATCCGACCAACACGCATCGCGGCGTGCCCGGCGTCGTCGCCCGGCGCGCGATGGCGGAGACCGGCGCAGTGAACGAGTGGCACTTCCGCCAGACCAACGCCAACCGCACCCGCTATGGCAGCAAGGCGGCTTGGGCGGCGGCAGCAGCCTTCTAGGGAGCAGCGCAATGGACACCGCACAGATTGCCGCCCTGCAGGCCGAACTGAAGGAGCAGGGCTGGTACGAGGACTTCCGCGATTGTGACGGCGAGCTAGGGCCGTTCACTCTGGCTGCGCTGATGTGCCGGCATCAGGGGCAGGCGCTCGGCGCGCCGGGCCGTCGCCTCGCCCGCGTGGCCTGCGAAGCCGCGCTGGACAATGGCTGGAGTGCCGCCCAGCTCGTCGCCTTCGTGCCCTCGCTGGTAGCCGCCCTGGTCGACGGCCGCACATGGGATGGCAGGCCCGAGGATCAGGGCCTGTGCGCCGCGCTGATCGCCTACGGTCTCGTCTGACGTGCCCCGGGTCAATGATGAGGCGCCGATCGATCCGTCCGAGCTGATCAGGCTGGGCACCGTCACAGCGGTGGATCTGGCGGCAGGCGCCTGTACCGTCGAGGTCGGCGATATCGTCACCCCCGCCATTCCATGGATCGAGCCGCGCATGGGGGCCACCCGCACCTGGTCCCCGCCGACAGTTGGCGAGCAGGTTCTGCTGATCTGTCCGGAGAGCGAGCTCGGCCTTGCCGTCGCCTTGCGCGGCATCCCGTCCGACACCTTTCCCGTCGCCGGCGACAGCCTCGAGGAGCTGATCGAATTCAGCGATGGTGCACGCATCGCCTATGACCCGGAATCGCACCGACTGACAGCGAGCCTGCCCGCTGGATCGACGGTTGCGATCACGGCGGACACCGTCACGATCGACGGCGACGTCACGGTCACCGGCACCCTGACCGCGGACGTCGACGTCATCGGCGGCGGAAAGTCGCTCAAGAGCCACCGCCATTCTGCAACGCAGCCCGGCTCCGGCCAGAGCGGCCCGCCGGCCTGATCAGCGACATTGCGCATGCGCCCCGCCCTTGTAACGCGTACCGTTACAAGGGCACCCCCTTGGCCATTGCGCGATCCGGTGGCTCCGTCCCGCCATGCTCGGCATGGACCGCAATACCGGCGCGCCCCTCGATGGTGACGCACATCTCGCCCAGTCGATCGGCGACATCCTCTCGACGCCTGTGGGCACCCGGGTCATGCGCCGCGACTATGGCAGCATGCTGTTCGAGCTGATCGACCGCCCGCTCAACGCCGCCACCCGCCTGCAGCTGTTTGCCGCCACGGCCCTTGCCATCGCCCGCTGGGAGCCGCGCCTCAAGCTGACCCGCGTCGGCCTGTCGCGCGCCGGCGCCGACGGGCGCGTTGCCATCGACATCGAAGGACGCCGCGTCGATCGCCCGACCCGCGCCGGCTCCGTCGTCCAGCTCTCCATCCCCCTCGCCAGCTGATCCGCAGGAAGGACTCATCATGCACGGTATCAAGGTCAACGAGCCGCTCACCGGCACCCGCCCGATCCTCGAAAACTCGCTCGCCATCATCGGCCTGATCGCCACCGCGACCGCCCCTGCCGGCGCTGCGACGGCGGCGCTCGATGCTGCCTTCCCGCTCAACCAGCCCGTACTGGTCACCGACGTCCGCTCGGCGATCGGCAAGGCCGGCACCGGCGGCACGCTCGGCCCGGCATTGTCGGGCATCGCCGACCAGACCAGCCCGATCGTTGTCGTCGTTCGTGTCGCGCCTGGTCTCGATGCAGAGGCCACCGACGACAATGTCATCGGCTCGACCGCAGGCGGCAACTATACCGGCATGCAGGCGCTGCTGGCGGCAGAGGCGCAGATCGGCGTCCGCCCGCGCATCCTTGGCGCACCCGGGCTGGACAGTCAGGCCGTCACCACCGCGATGGTGGTTGTCGCCAAGCAGCTGCGCGCCATGGTCTATGCCCGGGCCGTGGCGGACGACATCGCCGAGGCCGTCACCTATCGCGAGAACTTCTCCGCGCGCGAGCTGATGCTGATCTGGCCGGACTTCAGCGGCGATTTTGCCGGCGACGCGATCGCCCGGGCGCTCGGCCTGCGCGCCAAGATCGATGCACAGGTGGGCTGGCACAAGACCATCTCCAACATCGCGGTCGATGGCGTGACAGGCCTGTCGCGCGATGTCTTCTTCGATCTGACCGACGGCACAACCGATGCCGGCGTGCTCAACGCCGCCCCGGTCACTACCCTGATCCGCTCCAACGGCTTCCGCTTCTGGGGCAACCGCACCACTTCCGATGAGTCGCAGTTCGCCTTCGAAAGTGCGGTGCGGACCAGCCACGCCCTGCAGGACGAGATTGCCGCCGGGCTCGCATGGGCGGTCGACAAGCCGGTTACCGTCAGCCTGATCAAGGACGTGCTCGAGACGATCAACGCCCACTTCCGCGCGCTGAAGGCGCAGGGGCGCATCATCGACGGGCGCGCCTGGTACGATCCCGCGCTCAACGAGAACGCAGATCTCGCCGCCGGCAGGGTCGCCATCGACTATGAGTACACGCCCTGCGCGCCCGCCGAGCAGATCACGCTCAACCAGCGCATCACCGATCGCTTCTACGCCGGCTTCGCCGACCAGCTCGCCTGACCATCATCGACTGCCCGTCGGGTCGCACCGCACGGGCTAACTGCCTTCCGACCGCTAAAGCCCGCTTTAGGGGAAGGTCACTGAAACAAGGAGACCCGCCATGGGATTGCCGGCCAAGCTCAAGAACATGAATCTCTTCAACGATGGCGCTTCCTACCTCGGCCTCGTGCCGGAAGTGACGCTGCCCAAGCTGACCCGCTCGATGGAGGAATATCGCGCCGGCGGCATGGATCAGCCGATCAAGGCCGACATGGGCGGCGAGGCGATGGAGCTGGAGTGGAAGGCCGGCGGCATCATCGTCCACGCCATCCGCCAGTTCGGCGCCACCGCGCACGATGCCGTGATGCTGCGCTTTGCCGGGGCCTATCAGGCCGACGACACCGGGCAGGTGATTCCGGTCGAGATCGTGACGCGCGGCCGCCACGAAGAGATCGACATGGGCAGCGCCAAGCCGGGCGACGACACCGAGCACAGCATCAAGACGACGATCAGCTACTACAAGCTGATCATCAACGGGCGCACCGAGATCGAGATCGACGTCCTCAACATGGTGTTCATCGTCAACGGCATCGATCGCCTCGCCGCCCAGCGCGCCGCGATCGGAGTCTGACCCAGCTTCCCCTCGGCGCGTCATTTGCGGGGCGGCGCCGAGGGGGAGACCAGGCCCTGCAGCATCACAATAATGGAGCCGCGCAATGACCGACGCCAAGAAACTGCACGAGGCCACACTGGAAGACGGCTTCCAGCGTGGCGACGAGACCATCCGCAAGGTGACCCTGCGCAAGCCCAGCGCCGGCGAGCTGCGCGGGCTGGCGCTGCAGGACCTGGTCCGCTCCGACGTGGGATCGATCCTGACCCTGCTGCCGCGCATCAGCGACCCGATCATGACCGAGGCCGATGCGAACAGCCTCTCCCCCGCGGACCTCGCAGAGTGCGCCGGGATCGTCGCCGGTTTTTTTATGACCGCGGACCAGCGCGCGATGCTCGAGCGACTGACGTCGACGAGCTGATCGCGGACATCGCCGCGATCTTCCACTGGCCGCTCGAGCAGATGAGGGCGCTCGATCTGGACGAGCTGATCGCATGGCACAGGCGGGCCACCGAGCGCTGGAACAGGATGCACAAGGGCAAGACGGGCTGATCGAAAGCGAAGGCGATGGACAACAAACTCACCCTTACCGTCCAGTTCGCCGCGCTCGACCAGCTGTCCGGGGCGCTGCGCAGCATCGCTGGCCTCGGCCGCACCGGCTCCTCCGCGCTGCGCGCCCTGCAGGGTGATGCCCGCCAGCTCAAGCGTGACATGCGCGAGGCCTCGGCCGCGATCGCCAGCAGCTCGGGCAACGTCACCCAGCTGATCGATCGCGAGCGCAGCCTTGCGGCACAGCTCGCCCGCACCAACAGGCTGATCGAGCAGCAGAAGCGGCTGATGGCCATCGATGCCCGGGCTGACGCCATCCAGCAGCGCGGACAGGATCTGCAGGGTCGTGGCCGGGACAACCTGGTCGCCGGCGCGTCGCTTGCCGCGCCGCTGTTTCTCGCGGCTCGGGCAGGGGCGGACTATTCGACAGCGCTGGTCGACATCCAGCAGAAGGCGGACCTTGCCGACGCGGCCACCAATCGCCTCGGCCGCACCATGCTGCAGATCGCGGCCGACACCCGCCAGCTGCCACAGAATATCGCGGCAACCGTCGACACGCTGGCCGGCATGGGACTCGAGGCGAACAAGGCCGTCCAGATCGCGCCGGCGATCGCGCGCCTCGGCACCGCCTACCGCGTCGATCTCGCCGATGGTGCATCTGCGGCCTATGCCAACATCAACAACCTGAAGGTGCCGCTGTCCGAGACGGCCCGCGCGCTCGACATCATGGCCACCAGCGGCAAGCTGGGCGCGTTCGAGGTCCGCGACATGGCGCGCTCCTTCCCGTCGCTCACCGGCCAGCTCAACGCGCTGGGCGAGAGCGGGCTGTCGGCCGTCGGCAGGCTGTCCGCCGCCCTGCAGATCGCCCGCCAGACCACCGGCACCAGCGACGAAGCGGCCAACAACGTCCAGAACCTGCTGACCAAGATCAACGCGCCCGGCACCATCCGCGCCTTCGAGAAGAACTTCGGCGTCAACCTGCCTGCGGCCATGGCCCGCCTGCGCGCCGAGGGCTATGACACGTTCGAGGCGATCGCGATGATCACCCGGCAGGCCACCGGTGGGGACCTCTCCAAGCTGGGCTTTGCCTTCGAGGACATGCAGGCGCAGGCCGGGATCCGCACCCTCATCCAGAACCTCGACGAATATCGCCGGGTGCGCGACGCCGCGATGGCGGGCGAGGGCACGGTCAACCGCGCCTTCGACCAGCGCGTCCTGCGCGACGCCAATGTCAGCTGGCAGGCGTTCATGGGATCGGTCTCCACGCTTGGGATCACGCTCGGCACGACGCTGCTGCCGACACTGACCGAGGTTGCGAACTCGCTCAACGCCGGGCTTCAGTGGGTGGCACGATGGGCGCAGGCCAACCCGGAAACCGCCGGCGCGATCATGAAGACCGTCGGCGCGCTGGTGGCAATGCGCATCGGCCTCGGTGCGGCGCAGATGGCGTTCGGTGCGATCCTTGGCCCTGTCGGCACGGTTTTCCGCGTCTTCGGCAAGGCGCGCGAGCTTGGCATCTTCTCGCGAGTCCTCGGGACCGTCGTCAACGGCGCTATCCGCGGCGCGCCGCTGTTCATGCGCGCTTTCAGCATCATGCGTACGGCTTCGCTATTTCTCGCCCGGGGCGTCATGCAGGCCGGGCTGATGATGATGGCCAACCCGGTCATCCTCGCCATCACCCTGATCGTCGTCGCGATCGCTGGCGCCGGCTATCTGATCTATCGTCACTGGGACACGATCAAGGCCGCCTTTTCGGCAGGGGTGGCTCGGCTCTCCGCTGCATGGGATTGGATCAAAGCCAACTTCACCAAAATCCTGCAGTATATGGGACCGCTTGGCTGGGCAGCGAACTTTGTCATCACTCACTGGGAGACGATCAAAAACGCCTTCTTTGGTGCACTGAACTTCATCGGCGGACTTGTCGGTCAATTCATGACCATCGGCGGCCAGATAATTGACGGCATAGTCAATGGAATATCGAATGCTGGCAGTCGCGTATGGAATGCTTTGAAGAACATCGCGCAGGGCGCAATCGACCGTCTGAAGGCGATGCTTGGCATCGCCAGTCCGTCACGCCTCTTCATGACGCTTGGCGGATTCCTGACCGAAGGGCTGGCCATCGGCCTTGATGACGGCGCACGGCAGCCCCTGCGCAGCGTCCAGCGGCTCGCCACCGGCGTCGCCAGTGGCATGGCGGTGGCAACCTCACCCTTCGCCGCCGGCGCGGCTGTGGCCGGCGCAGCGGCCGCTGCAGCGCCTGCGGCTGCGGCACCCGGCCCGGTGACCATCAACGTCTACCAGCTGCCCGGGGAAGACAGCGAGCAGCTGGCCAGAAGGATCGCGGAGATAATGCGCCGCGGACCCAAGCCCGGCGAAGGAGGCGGCAGCTATGGCGACGGCTAACCGGGCAGGAAGCCCGATCGGAGATCTCGGCAACCTTGCGTTCGTCGCCGGCGTGCCGGTGCCATCGAGCGTGCAGACCACGCGCCGCCTGCTCGGACTGCCCGACTTCCCGGCAGTCGCCTCCGCCCCGACCGTGTCGGCACGGTTGCGGGAGATCGATGCCAGCGAGGCATCCCCCACTGTCCCCGGCACCAGGCTGACCATGCTGGCGCTGGGCCTGTTCGTCTTCGGCATCGAGACGCTGGCCTATCAGGAGTTGCAGCGCCGCACCGAATATCGCCATGGCGCGGCCGAGCGACTCGGCGCCGCACCGGCATGGCAGTTCCTCGGGCCCGGCGCCGACACCATCACCCTGCCCGGCCTGCTGCTGCCCGAGCTCGTCGGCGATTACGCCTCGATCGATTCCCTGCGCGAGATGGGCGCGACCGGAGAAGCTTGGCCGCTCGTGCTGCCCGACGGCCGCATCCTCGGGCAATATTTCATCCGCATGGTCGAAGAGCGGCAGTCCAACTTCCTGCCCGGCGGAGCGCCGCGACGCATCGAGTTCAGCATCGATCTCGAGCGCGCCGATGGCTGACAATGTTCTGGTCGTGCCGCCCGCCGGCCGCGCCGACTATGTGCAGCCGGTACCGGCGTGGCGCGTCTCCCTTGCCGGCGAGGATCTGACCGAGATCATGCGGCCGCGCCTGATCGAGCTCACCTTGAGCGAGCGCCGCGGCGAGGAGGCGGACCAGCTCGAGATCACCCTGCACGACGTCGATCGCGCGCTGGCCCTACCGCCGCCAGAGGCAGTCATCACGGTCGCGCTGGGCTGGGCCCGCGGCACGGGCGTCACGCCCGGCCTGGTCGACAAGGGCAGCTTCCGGGTGGATGAGATCAGCTGGGAGGGGCCGCCCGACGCGCTCAAGATCACCGCGCGCGCGGCCGACCTGACGGCAGGCCTGCGCACCCGCCGCGATCGCAGCTGGAACGGCCGCACGCTGGGCCAGATCGTCGCGGCGGTGGCCGGCGAGCATGGCCTCACCCCGCGCGTGCATGCCGATCTGGCCGGCCTGCAGGTGCCATCCACCCAGCAGAGCGCGCGCTCGGACATCCAGTTCATCCGGGATCTGGGGCGACGCTACGACGCGGTGGCCACCGTCAAGGACGGCAACCTGCTGTTCATGCCGATCGGCACGGCAGCCAGCGTCAGCGGCCGCCCGCTCGCCGCGCTAACCCTCACCCGCGCCATGTGCGAGCGCTACGCCTGGTCGCGCCGCAAGCGCGAGGAGCACGGCGGGGCCGAGGCCCGGTGGAGCGATCGCGCAGGCGCACGCCGCCAGACCGTGCGCGCCGGCACTGGCGACAATCCCCGTCGACTCCGCCGCACCTATGCCAGCGAGGCGGAGGCGCGCGCTGCGGCCGAGGCAGCGGCTCGACGCGATGCGCGGCAGGCAGCCGAGGTCAGCATCAGCCTCGCCTTTGGCAACGCCGCGATCGGCGTGGAACAGCCGATCGGCCTGACCGGCTTCAAGAGCGAGATCGATGCGGCACGCTGGCAGGTGGCCGAGGTCAACCACAGCATGGGCGCGCGGGGATTCCGGACTGATATCAAGCTCGATCTGGGCGCGAGCTAGCGCGTACCGGTCTCGATTGACGCACCGACTTACGCGTTGCGACGGGCCAGATAGTCTGTCGCGCGCTCAATATATAACTGCATTCCTGCCCGGGTGTCTTTGCCCCAAATATCGGGTGCGGCTTTGCCGGAGGTTTCAATATAGTGCTGAAGCCCCAAGACTGAAAATGCCGGTGCATTGACCGCTATTTCCAACGCCGCGTCGAATCGACTTTGGTCACTAGGATGCGGCGTCGACCACGTGGGCAATCTAAGCCAATCGTCGAACGGTTCATAAATGTTCGCCATAGGATCACACCTTCAGTGCAATGTCTTCGGCGGGCGTGACGCCACGCCGAAGCGCAGGCATTCAGTTCAGGCGTAGAGAGTGTTCATTGCACCGTGCAATCGTCGAGGATCGGCGATCCGATCACTTCGCTGACCTTGGCGCAAGTGACGGTCACGTCCTGACCCCGGCTCAAGCGACTGGCCACCGCCTTGCCCTCTTCTCCGAGATTGGCCATCACATTGGAAAATTCATTCGCTCCGCGGAGCGACAACACCGGGTTATCCATGAAGTCGAGCTCGATCGAACGGATGGTCCCGCTGACTTCGAGCGGCTTGTCACCATATGTCTGCTGGGCGGCAACCTCGTTGTCCTCATAGGCCCGGCCCAGCTCCTGCGACGTCACCTTGAGCGGCTCCACAGCCGCTGCGGGGGCATCGCCCGCAGCGTCGCCGCCGTCGCTCGGCGGGGCACCGCAGCCGGCGAGAGCCACCAGGCCAAATACAATCACTGCAGTACGCATCGGTCTTCTCCCTGAAAGGGGGGTTACATCCCCCTGATCACAGCCACCACGCGCCCGATCACGTGCATTTCCCCATCGACCACCACCTGTGGATCGACAAGCTTGTTGTCGCTCATCAGGACGTAGGAACCATCTGGCTCTGCCCTGACCCGCTTGATCATTCCGATATCGGCCACTGCCACCACCCAGATCGCATTCTGCCGATTTAGATGGTTCTGGCTCATGTCGAAGAGGACGATGTCGTGATGGCCGATCGTCGGCACCATCGAGTCCCCGTCGCCGCGACAGAAGCGAAGGTGCTCGGGTGCGCTCTTTGTGTATTGCCGCAGGAAGGCGCCCGGGAACCAAACTGTCGACTCCTGCACCGTCTGCACATCAAGATATTGGCCGCCCATGCCGTAGGCGAGATCGATCTCCTGAACGGCAACCATGTCGAGCTGCTCGGCAGCAAGGGCCTTGCTCTCTCCCGACCGGGCAGCGAAGCGATAACCGCGTGCGTCAGATGAGACCTTGGCTTCCGCCGCCTTCAACCGCTCTCTGTATTCGGCTTCGTTGATCGGCTCGTCATTAAGATCGAGCATCTCGATCTTGTGAACTGTGAGGCCCAACAACCAGTCGAGGTTAACGGCAAGATTGTTGGCAATGCGCGGCAGGTGACGCGAATTGCGTGTCCGACCGGTCAATATGTTGCTGATCGTGCTTTGTTCGACGCCAACAGCATGAGCCAGCCCCAACTGGTCAATGCCGACCTCATCCATCCGCTCGCGCAGACGCTGGGCTGTCAGATTGAGCTCGTCGGCCATGATCACGGGATAACGAAAAAATTCGCTATCCTATATTCGATTGCGCTTGCGTTGATATTCGTTTGCGAATATTCGATGCTCATGAGCGATGCCCTCACCTCCTTCGAAGCCCTTCAGCTGGCGGTTGAACGTGCTGGCACGCAGGAGAGCTTTGCCAATGCGCTCGGCGTCTCCCAGCCCACGGTATGGCGCTGGCTCCAGTCGTCGAAGAGGCTGCCAGCCGAGCATGTGCTCGAGGCCGAGCGCCAGTTCGGCGTGTCGCGGCACGATCTGCGGCCCGACATCTACCCTCGCGACTATCCGCCCGCGCCGGAAACGTGCGCCGGCATCCGCTTCCATGGCGTCGATCGCCATGCACGGAGAGTCGCATGATCAATCGCGGGGGCGCGCTGTCAGAAACCACCGAACCGACCGGGAATGCGATCGACCCTGACTTCCTGCCCGGTCGCAACTCGGCGGGCGAGCATGGACGCACCAGCCCGCTCCATGTTCGCCCGCCGCTCTTGCCCTCCATCAGCTTCCCCCTCGATCGGCGTTACCGCCGTGCCCTGTTCATCGCAGCCGGTAAATCCGGCGACTTCACCGGAGAAGCCTCATGAGCAGCGGCCTGTACTTGAGTGGCTTCACGCCGAAGGGCGTCGACAAACGGCTCGACCGGTCGAGCATGATTATCTCGGGCAAGGGGCAGGCCGCAGAAGTTTTGCGGCAACACCATGTCCCGTCGGACTGGGGAGACCCGGTCGAAGCGGTCTCTTTCGCGACCGGCAGCGGCGTGATCAAGGCGATTGTGGCCGACTATGCCAATTATCGCCGCGTAATATTGCGGCTGCGGAATGGCGCTTATCGCGTTGAATTTACTCGGTGGGATTTGCGATGAAGCCAGATCGCACCGCCCACGTGCCCCCGCGCGACCAGCTGCTCAAGGTGGCCAGCGACCAGCTGGTCCGCGCCTTCGGCGGTCAGGAAGCGGCGGGCGAGCACATCGGCTGCCGGCAGCAGCGCGTCTCCGATTGCGTCCGCCCCAACACGCCGGACTTCCTGCGCATCAGCGAGGTCGCGGCGCTCGAAGACGCCACGCACGGCACCATCGGCCACCCGCTGGTCACGCGGGCGCTGGCGCGCCGGCAGGGCTTCATGCTGGTCCGCCAGCCACAGGCACCCGCCGCCGACGGCGACATCCTCAAGCTGCTGGGCGATCTGGCAGCGGAGAACGGCGACATCGCCAAGGCCGTGCTTGACGCGATCGCCGACGGCAAGATCGATGCGGCCGAGCGCGAACACATCATCGAGCAGATCATGGAGCAACAGACCGTCGGCGCCGCCATGATCGCCATGCTTCGGTTTGCCGGGGAGGGCGCGTCATGAATTCCTACTCGCACATGATGAGCCCGGGCCGCATCAAAGCGATCACGAAGCGGAAGCGCGGGGCAATGGCGGATTGCGCACATTGCGGCGAACCAGGAATCGTGCGGTCGAGCGAAACAGTCACGCCGCTGCACCGGGACTTCTACTTCACCTGCTCGAATCCGAAATGCGGCCACAGCTGGAAGGCCCAGCTCAGCTTCGTCCACACTATCGCGCTGCCGGCGCAACAGAAGGAAGGCTTGCAGCTGCCGGTCATGAAGCCGCGCTCCACGCGCAATGGCGATCCGCCGATCGCCCGCAAACCCGCCGCCTAGCCGGCACGCATACCGCCCCGCAGCCCCGCACTTTTGCCGGACCCCGTTTCCGGCGTCGCCCTCCCTTTGCCTGCACCAATTGGAACCCGCGCCCGCATGCAATCCGTCCTTCAAAAAGAATTGCTCTCGGCGCTCCAGCGGGACTTTGCCTTCCGCAAGGAGGGGGACTGGCTGCGCAAGGGCAAGTGCCCCGACTGCGGCAAGAAGGAGCTCTACACCCACGGCGTCACCCCCCGCATCCTGAAATGCGGGCGGCTCAACCGCTGCGGCTTCGAACGATCGGTCAAGGACTGGTATCCGGAGATCTTCGACGACTGGTCGAAGCGCTTCAAGACCACCGAGGTCGATCCCCATGCCGCTGCCGATGCCTATCTGACCCACGGCCGCGGCTTCGATCTGCGCGGCCTGCGCGGTGCCTACACGCAGGAATATTACCGGGACGAGGCGCGCGGCATCGGCAGCGCCACCATCCGCTTCCCGCTGCCCGGCGGCAGCTGGTGGGAGCGCATCATCGACCAGCCCGGGCGCTTCGACCGCAAAGCCCGCTTCGCCCCGGGTAAGTCCTATCAGGGGCAATGGTGGATGGCCCCCGGCGATACCATGGAGTCGCTGGCTGCGGTCGACCGCATTTGGATCGCGGAGGGCATCTTCGATGCCATCGCCCTGCGGCACGCCGGCGAGACGGCCGTCTCGGCGATGACCGTCAACAACTATCCCGAGGCCGCGCTGCGCGCCCTGCGCAAGGCGATCGCCGACAGCGACAGAGCCGATCATTCCCCCGAGCTGATCTTCGCCTTCGACATCGGCAAGGCCGGTCTCGAATACACCCGCAAATTCCTCGAGCGCGCCCGGCGCGAGGGCTGGAAGGCCCGCGCCGCACAGGTCACCCCCGACGGCGACGGCGACAAGCTCGACTGGAATGACCTGTTCATCCGCGATCGGCTCTCCGCCAAGGATCTCGAGGAGTATCTGTGGAACGGGGAGGTCGCCACCGCCCCCAACGCCACCGAGAAGGCCTGCCTGCTCTACGAGCGGCGCAAGTGGACCAGCTTCAGTCTGTCGCATGATGCGCGCACCTGGTGGGCGCATTTCCCCGCCGAGCGCATCAGCGAGGTCCAGCTCAAGGAGCAGCTGACAGAGCGCGCCGCCATCCGTGCCTGCGCCGCGGTGGTGGAGATCGCCAACTGCAGCTTCCGCACCCTTTACCGCGAGCGCGACGACGTCACCGACGACACCGCTTACTATCTGCGCATCGATTTCCCGGGCAAGCACCCGACCGCCAAGGGCCGATTCAGCAATGGCCATCTGACGGCCGCGCCCGAGTTCAAGAAGCGCCTGTTCGCCTTCGGCGGTTTGTTCACCGGCACCACCGGCCAGCTCGATCGGCTGATGCAGACCCAGACCCGGGATCTGAAGACCGTCGAGCCGATCGACTTCACCGGCTATTCGCGCCGGCACAAGGCATGGCTGTTCGGCGACATCGCTGTCCGCGGCGGGCGCGTCCACCCGCTCAACGACGAGGATTATTTCGACTTCGGCCGTGAGGCGGTGAAGCTCCGCTCCGCCGAGCGGTTGCTCGAGATCGATTACGACCCCGACCATCTCGACACCCAGTGGCTCCACAACATCTGGATTGCCTACGGGGCCAAGGGGCTGGTCGTCCTCGCCTACTGGACGCTGTCGCTGTTCGCCGAGCAGATCCGCGAGGCACAGAAGAGCCTCGCCTTCCTCGAGATCACCGGCGAGCCGGGATCCGGCAAGTCCACGCTGCTCGAGTTCAACTGGCGGCTGTGCGGCCGCGATGCCTATGAAGGCTTCGACCCGACAAAGGCGACGCCGGCGGCGATCGCCCGCAACCTCGGCAAGGTCGCCAATCTGCCCGTCGTCCTGATCGAAGGCGATCGGCGCGACGACGTGCCCCACTCCAAGCGCTTCGAGTGGGACGAGCTGAAGACGGCCTATAACGGCCGCGCCGTCCGCTCACGCGGTGTCCGCAGCGGCGGCATGGAGACCTACGACCCGCCCTTCCGCGGGTCGATCGTCATCGCCCAGAACTATCGCGTCGACGCCAGCCCCGCGCTGCTCGAGCGCCTGATGTGCCTCACCATCGACAAGAGCGGGTGGTCCGCCGCCACCAAGCGCGCGGCCGAGGAGCTCGAGCGCTGGCCGACCGAGCGGCTGTCGGGCTTCATCGTCCACATCGTGCGGCGCGAGGCCGAGTGGATGGAGGCCTTCCGCGAAGGCTACGCCAAGGCCGAGCGGACCCTGCCGGAGATGTCCGGCATCACCCACCAGCGCCTGGTCAAGAATCACGCCCAGCTCGCCGCCGGCTTCGACGCGCTCTGCGCACTCGTGCCGATCCCGCCGGACTGGCAGCTCGCCGTCCACAGCCAGATCGCCCGGATGACCGCCGAGCGGCACGAGGCGATCAGCGCGGACCACCCGATCGTCGCCAAGTTCTGGGAAACCGTCGACTGGCTGATCGCCAACGAAGAGCTCAATCCCACCCGCCCGATCAACCTCTCGCGCAAGCCCGCAGAGTTCATCGCGGTCAATCTCAACCTTTTCGAGGAGCGCTGCCGCGCCCGGGGCATCGCCAGCGCCCCGACGCAGGATCTCCTCGTCAAGCACCTGCGCGGCAGCAAGTCGCGCCGGTTCGTCGCCGCCAAGCCCGTCAACACCATCCTCGACAAGAGCATCCACTGCTGGGTCTTCCAGCAGCCGGACGCTGCTGGCCGGGGGCAGGGAGCGTCCCATGCATCAGCCTGATCATACCGCGTTCGCCGGCAAGCCGATCCAGCCTGCCATCTACATCTGCGAGGAGTGCGCCATCGAGCATAACGGCGACGCCCGCGCACTGCCGGCAGGGTGGGACCGGGTCACCGATCCGCACAGCCACCAGACCAGCGTCCGCTGCCCCGATTGCCTTGAGGCGATCGAGCGCGACTGGGCCGAGGCCGTCGCCCTGCTCGGATACGGGCCCGACGCGGATCGCCTGCGCGGCGCGATCGCCGACATGGGCATCGCCGCCGCCCGCTTCACCGGCGCGCTGGAGCTCCGGTCATGACGCCGGTCGAACTCATCGCCGGCGCATCGGCCAATGACCACGCGGTCGCGGCCAGCGCCACGCTGTCGGCGATCGCCATCGTCCTGCTCGGCCGCGCCATCCTGACCATCGCCGTTCGGGCCTTCCGCTCATGAGCCGGCGTCCGCCCCTCATCGACGGCCAGCGTCCGCAGCGCAGCTGCTGGATCGCGGCCCTCATCGACTGCGCTTTCCTTGCCGCCGCCGCAGCCATCGGCCTGCTGCTCGGCGCCGGCGAACTCATCATCGAAGGGATCAAGCCATGAACGGCGGCTTCAGCCAGCAGGTCCGCGTCCTCGAATCCGCGATGGCCACCGCGACGCCGGCCTGCATCGATACCGGGTCGGAGCCCGGCGCATGGGCCACTGCCCTCGCCCACAGCCCCACCCTGCACTGCGCCTGCTGCGGCCTGCCGGCGCACAGCTGTGCGGTGGTGCAGGAAGCCCGTGCCGAGGCGCTGGCGGACACCGGAGACGGCGCTGGAGGGCTCGGCGATTATCCGCCGGAGCTGCTGCTGTCATGAGCGAGCTCTGCGCCCGCTGCGACGCCCGCCGTCCCGATGGTGCCGACTGGGCCCGGCACACCAGCGGACTCACCGGCACCGCCTACCTCGTCTGCCCGGCTTGCGAGGAGACCAAGGGCGGCATGTCGATCCGCGCGGGGGACGTCAGCGCCACCGACGATCAGCTCAAGCTCTTCATCGAACGCATCGAGCGCCTCGAGGAGGAGGAGCGCGGTCTCAAGGAAGACAAGCGCGACACTTACTCCGAGGCGAAGGCGGTCGGCTACGACACTCGCATCATGCGCGAGGTCATCAAGCTCCGCCGCATGCACCCCCACGATCGCGCCGAACGAGACGCCCTGCTCGACACCTATCGAGCCGCGCTCGGCCTCGGCTGACCCTTTTCAACCGAAGGAGCCCCGCAATGGCCTGTAACTGCATCAATGAAATCGACACGAAGTTGGCCGCAGAACACCACCTTAGGCTTGACACTTCGATCTGCTTGATCGGCGGCGGGCTGGTCTCTGCGACCTACAGCCGGCTGATCCGTCTCGACACTGGCAAGGAAGAAACCCGGAGCCGCAAGCCAAGGCTCTTCGGGCACACTTACTGCCCGTTCTGCGGCGTTCGGTCGATCCCGGAGCCGGCTGTCCCCGCCGAGGGAGACGCCCGATGATCGTCGTCCCCATCATCCTGCAGAGCGCCGTCGACGGCCGCACCGAGATCCTCGGCACGCTGATCGTCGACAACATCGGCGGCACCGATCGCCGCGCCGACTATCGCTGCCGCATGTACGGCAAGCAGCCCGACGGCCGCTTCCCGGATCTCCGCCAGCTGGAGGCCGCGGAGGACAAGCTGCGCCGCATGCTGCGCGAGCTCGAGCAGCTGCGGTGCACCCGCCTGTTTTGCGACGAATATCACTTCCGCCGGCGCAAATACCTGCCCGACGCGATCAACACCCTCACCGCCCGCATCGCCCGGCTCCGCGCCGAGGCAGCCGCGCTCGGCCTGCAGGAGCGCGCAGCATGACCAGTCCCACCCTTCAGGCGCTGCTCGAGGTCCTGACCGCATTCTGGAGAGGCTCCGCGCTCGGCCTGCTGCTCGCAGCCACGCTCATCTTCTGCGCGGTCAGTCTGCTGATGGCTCTGTGGCTGGCGGGCCGCGCGATCCGGCATCCGATCCACACATGGCGCACCTTCCTCGCCATCGCCCGCAACCTTCTCGGAGAAGAGGACGACCGCAATGTCCGATAACACCGCCATCGAATGGGCAGACGCCACCGCCAACTATGTCAGCGGCTGCGACCCGATCTCGCCCGGCTGCACCAATTGCTTCGCCATGCACAGCGGCGGGCGCAACCTGCCCGGCCACCCCTCAACTGGCCTGACCAGGCCGACGAGGGCAGGCCATGTGTGGACCGGCGAGATCCGCGTCGTCGATAAATGGCTGGAGACGGTGCTCCGCTGGCGCAAGCCGCGCCGCATCTTCTGGAACAGCCACGGCGATCTCTTCCACGACGCCGTCCCGTTTGATGTCATCGACCGCCAGTTCGCCGTCATGGGGCTCACTCCCCAGCACATCCACATGGTCCTGACCAAGCGGCCTGACCGGATGCGAGAATACATCGAGAGCTTGCCGGAGCGGCAAAAGACACTGGCTTGCGACCCCGATCTCGATTGGCACTTTTTTCCGCTTCCCAACGTCTGGCTGGGTGTCAGCATCGAGGATCAGACCCGCGCCAACGAGCGCATCCCCGATCTGCTCGCCACCCCCGCCGCCGTCCGCTTCATCAGCGCAGAGCCGCTACTGGGGCCGGTGGACCTAAGCAAGGTCGAATGGGATGTGGCGGGCTATCGCATGTACGGATGCTTACCATGTCCAGATGATCCCGACGACTTCGTGTACGCATCGCACGACATGCAGGGCGTGCGATGGGTCATCGTCGGCGGAGAGAGCGGCCCCAACGCCCGCCCGATGCACCCGGACTGGGCCCGCAGCCTGCGCGACCAGTGCGCCGCCGCTGACGTGCCGTTCCATTTCAAGCAATGGGGCGAGTGGGAAGTCGCGCTGGACCGTGAGCGTGACGACCCAGATTGGCGCGCCGATTACAGCAATGATTACGTTGATCGCGGCAAGTCCAAATGGCTTAATCTGGAAGGCGGCCGTGGCTTCCACGGCGAACGCTTCCACGTCATGCGCCGCGTCGGCAAGGCCCGCGCCGGTCGCCTGCTCGACGGTGTCCAGCACGACGCCTTCCCGGGAGGCGCATCATGAGCACGCGCTTCTCCTTCATCTTCAGCGACAGGATCGAATACAGCTTCTGGCTGATCTTCGACGACGTCGGCGGCATGCGCCTCTCGCGCGGTGAGCCCAGCTGCGGCCGCGCCGAGCGGGCCATGCAGGTCACCGCCTCCCTGCCTAAGGCCCTGTTCGCCACCCCGCGCCTCTCGGCAAAGATCGCCGTCGCCGGCGACGTCCCCGAAACCACCATCGACATCACCGCGGCCAGCGAGGCCCTGCGCGGAGCCCTCGGCGTCGACGTCGACCTTGTCGTCAGGGAGTCGGCACCATGAGCGTCCCGGTCGATATCCGCCCGGCGGACTTGACCCCGCTGGCCACGCCGGCGCTGGGCCGCGTCCTCGCCGCCCGCCTCCGCCAGATCGAGCAGCACGGCCACACCGCCGCGGCCGATGACGCCGCCGGCGTCGGCAAGCTCGTGGCCGTCTCCCGGGCCAAGATCCTGAAGACCCTGCAGACCGCTTTCCGCGACATGGACAGCGATCTGCAGATGGCGGGGGATATGGCCATGGGCCGCATCGATGCGCTCACCACGGCCGAGCTGGACCTTCTCGATCGCCGCATCGCCCAAGCCATCGCCACCGGCCTCGCCGCCATGGACGTCATCGATCGCGAAAGGGCACGGCGATGAAGGCGCTCACCATCTGGCAGCCATGGGCCTCGCTGATCATCGCCGGGGCCAAGCCCTATGAATTCAGGGGCTGGCGCTTCCCCCGGTCGCTGATCGGCCAGCGCATCGTCATCCACGCCGCCGCCCGCAAGATCGATCGGCCAGAGGCATCCCTGCTCTACCAGGTGCTCCGGCATCGGGAAGAGAGCGAGGCGCTGCGGCAGGCCGCGGCAGAGACCTGCCTGCATCCGGACGCCGCACTGCCCATCCTCGGCCGCGCATGGATGCCCTACCGCGAGCCGCTGCCGCTCTCCGCCGGCGTCGGCACCGCCGTTCTCGGAGAGCCCCGCAACGGCCTCGACATCGCCGCCGAGTTCGGCGTGCCGAGGGCCAACGACAGCGATCGGGACGAGCACGCCAACTGGGGCTGGCCCATGCTCGATATCGAGCAGTGGGAAACCCCCATCCCCGCCCGCGGCGCGCAGGGCTTCTGGACTTGGCCAACATTGGAAGGAGCCGGACTATGAGCCCCGCTCGTTGGACGTCAGAGGAGCTCGCCCTCCTCCGCGATACTTATTCCGCCGGCGGCATCGATGCCGCCCTGCAGGCGCTGCCGCACCGCCCACGGCAGGCCATTTACCTCAAGGCCAGCAAGCTCGGCCTGCGCACCACGCACCGCAACGCCGCACCGCAGCTGGCGCTCACCGGCGAGCAGCTGGTCGAGGCGATGCAGCTGCGCGCAGAGGGCTGGGGATGTGAGCGCATCGGCAGGAAATACGGCCTTGCCGAAGGCACCGTGTCGAACGCCATCATCATCGAGGAAGGTCGGCGCAAGGGCTATCGACCGGTGCCGCGCGACGAGCATGGCCATCTCCTGCCAGAGTCGATCGAGACCATCCGGCTGCTCATGCGCAAGGGCTTGAAGGCCCGCGATATTCAGGAGCGCTGCGGTGTCAGCGCGGCCTGTGTCGCCGAGCAGCGCCGCCGGTACCAGCGCGATCTCAAGGAGCGGAACAAGGCCCCGCTGCCGCCACCGGGCGGTGGACAGGCCTATTCCGGCAAGCTGGTCAGCAAGGACGATCGCAAGAAGGTGGAGGCCCTCTACATGCAGGGCCTTGGCGCGCGGAAGATCGTCGAACGCACCGGCGTCTCATACACCACCGTCCAGCGGATCAGGCAGCGCCTGGTCAAACGGCTCCGCCGCAAGGGCGAGTGCCTGCCCGGCTGCGATCTGAAGGGCCGTCGCCACACGCAAGCCGAATCATCGCGCTTCATCCCACCGGAGGCGATCGAGCAGCTGCGCGCCATGATCATCGATCGCGTGCCCGTCGCGCGCGCCGCCCGCCAGATCGGCATCGGTGGATCCTCCGCCTACCGGATTCGGAACGAGCTCCGCGCAGAGCTCGAGGCGAAAGGGCAGGTATTGCCCGATCCCGTCATGCCCGGGCGCATCTCGGATCCTCGCCACCCCGCCCGCGCATCCGCATGGCTGCCGAAGGGTGCGAAGAACATCTACCGCTATCGCGAGCTGCTGCGGTCGATGTCGGCCGACGAGGCCAAGGCGACGATCCTCGCCGAGATCGAACAGGCCCGCCTCGAGGCAGCCGAACGGCGCAGAGCCGAGCATCGACCCCTCCGATCGCTCTCATTCGAAGAGCAGCTCGAACGCGTCCGCCGCGGCGAAGCCCGCGTCATCGCCAACATCCCCATGCCCACCCGCGCCCTGCCCGACGTCACCCTCGGCGGCGTAGCCACAGGACAACTCGCATGACCCCGACACCACAAGAGATAGCTGCGCGGATGAGTGAGGCGCAGAAGCGATTGGTTCTCGCGAGCGGGCCTGACGACATAACGGGCGAAGAGGGTTGCGGCGTCGATATACGCGGAGCCGACTATCGCGTTGCTCGTTCCTTAGAGGCGAAGGGCTTGGGAAGCTACACGCATGGCTGTTCGTACGGCGACATGTATTGGAACATCCCTCTCGGCCTACAGGTCCGCACCATCTTGGAGACCCCCGACCCCGGCCAATGCATCTGCACCGCCGACTATTCCGGGGCGTGGGAAATGGACTCTGACTGCCCTGTCCACAACCCGCCCAATAGCAGGCTGCGCAACAACAGAGCGAGCCACCCATGAGCGGCGAGATCAGCACATCGCCGCTCTCGAATCGCCACCCGTGGGACTGGTATGTCGAGGAGCAATGGGTCACCCATCGCCTCGCCGACTTCGTCGAGCTCGAGCCGGACGCCACCTATCTCGATCCATGCTGCGGACAGGGGAACATCGTCGAGGCCCTGCGCGCCCGCGGCCTCACCGCCTATGGCACCGATCTGTTCGACCGCTACAGCAGCCCGCACTTCATGGGCGTGCACGACTGGCTGGGAGACCAGGTGCACATGCTCGAGGCGATGCAGCCGCTGTCGATCATCTTCAACCCGCCCTACAGCCGGCAGGACGGCCAGCTGGTCGCAGGCCTCGCCGAGCGCTTCATCCGCCGCGCTCTCACTGTCGCGACGCACAAGGTCGCGGCCCTTCTGCCCGTCAAGTGGCTGGCGAGCAGGGGCCGCTATCGGCTGTTCGCAAAGGATCATCCGCCCACCGAGATCTTGATCCTGTGCGAGCGGCCATCGATGCCACCCGGCCACATCATCGAGCAGCTGGGCAAGAAGGCGTTCAAGGAGGGGAAGGTCGATTACATGTGGGTGGTCTGGGACCGCCGGCGCTGGATGCCCCACGTCCCGATCAGCTGGATCCCCGCGCGCGACACTCAGTTGCCACTTCTCGGAGAGCCAGCATGAGCGACCAATTTACGCGCTGGCTGTGCCCCAAATGTGGTGAGCCCGGAATCGACAGCTGGAACAAGGCGATGTTCGACGGCCTCGCTCATGAGGGAGGCATTCCCGCCCTGCATATCCTCGGCGACATGTGCCAGCATTGCACGCATCCGATTACCCTTGCCTATCGTGCGCCCGGCGTGGCCCCGCGCGCGATCGTGGGACCGGACGAAGACTCGTTCGAGTACGAGCATTGCGCAATGCTAATGCTTGAAGCTGACCCTGCTGCCGGTGTGGAACTAATACCGTCCACCGCCCGCGATGCGGATTGGAGTCGTGGATGCCTCGCCGCGAAGTCACAGCTTCAGTGACTTTGTTCTAGCCATGGCCCGTCCGCTACCAGCCCCTGCAAACGATCGCCCCGGCAGCGATCTTGCCAGCGATTTTGCGCGCGCGCTGGGGCGTGCAATGCTGGCTGAGTTGAACCGCTACGAATCAGGTCTTTCGATCGACCCAGAAGAAGCCTCCGCAAGTGACAATGCCCATGCCCCGCGCCGCAATTTACGCCCGCTTCTCCAGCGACCGACAAAGCGATAGGTCCGTAGATGATCAGATCCGCCTTTGCGCCCAGCGATTAGAACGCGAAGGCTGGGGCCTGGGCCCGGTCTATTCGGATTATGCTATCAGCGGCGCACAGCGCGATCGGCCCGGCCTCAACTCACTCCTCGCCGGCACTGGTGACTTCGATATTCTCATCTGTGAATCGCTGGATCGTTTGAGCCGCGATCAGGAGGACATTGCCGCCATTTTCAAGCGCCTCCGCTTCGCCGGCGTCCGCATCGTGACGTTGGCCGATGGCGATGTGTCGGAGATCCACATCGGGCTCAAGGGCACAATGTCGGCGCTCTTTCTCAAGGACTTGGGCGAGAAGACGCGGCGTGGCCAGATCGGTAATATCCACGCCGGCCGCAGCGGCGGTGGCCGGTCCTATGGCTACCGTCCGGATCCGCGCATCGATGCGCGTGGCCAGCCAGAGCGAGGCTGGTTGACGATCGACGATGCCGAGGCCGATATCGTCCGCCGGATCTTCACCGAGTTCCGCAACGGCCGCAGCCCGCGGGCGATCGCCGCTGGCCTCAACAGGGAAAAGGTGCCTGCCCCGCGCGGGGCGCTGTGGCGTGCCAACGCAATCTCGGGCAACCGGGCCCGGTGCAACGGCATCCTCCACAACCAGCTCTACATCGGCCGCCTGGTCTTCAACCGGCAGCGCTTCGAGAAGGATCCTGAAACCCGCCGGCGCGTCGCGCGGCCAAACCCGCCCGAGCAATGGGTCATCAACGACGTCCCGGGCCTGCGGATCATCGACGACGCGCTCTGGCAAGCGGTGCAGCAACAGATCGCCAGCGCCTCGCATCTCTATCCGGCGCAACAGCGACGGCCGCGCCGGCTGCTCTCGGGTCTCGTCCAGTGCGGTCTGTGCGGCGGCCGCGTCAACGTCATCGGCGCCGAGCGCTGGGGCTGTGCCAACCATCGCGACACCGGCACCTGCAGCAACAACCGGACGATATCGACCCGCCTGCTCGAGGGTCGCGTTGTCGCTGCCATGAAGAGTGAATTTCTCACCCCTAAATTCGTCGAACAGTGCATCAGCGAGTTCACCGCTGCAAAGTCGGCACAGTCCGCCGAGTCACTCCGACGGCGTGCGCAGCTTGAGCGCCGGCGCGCCAAATTGGCCGATCGGTCGGAGCGCTTGGTAGACGCGATCGCCGACGGGCTCGGGGACTACTCCGTCACGAAGCAGCGGCTTATCGAGACCCAGCAGGAGATGGATGCGATCGAGCGGCAGCTCGCAGACATCGATGTCATCGATGACGTTGATTGGCACCCTGAAGTGGCCAGCGCCTATCGCCGCTACATCGAGCAGCTTGAGGAGCGCCTGCGAATGGACGGGCCCGACTTCGCTGAAGTCCACGACATCATGCGAGCGATGATCGGCAAGGTGGTAATGACACCCAACCAGACCGCCCGCGGCGCCAACCTAGAACTCCACGGCCTCCTCGCGGCCGTACTGACGGCAGGAACAAAAACGGCCCCCGAAGGGGCCGCTTATATGCCAGCGATGGTTGCGGGGGCAGGATTTGAACCTGCGACCTTCAGGTTATGAGCCTGACGAGCTACCGGGCTGCTCCACCCCGCGCCAAAGATGTGCCGCATCTGCGGCAAAGACGACAAAGGGGCGAGACCGGTCAGGATCACGCCCCATTTGGCAATGTGAATGGTATCAGCATTCGTTACGCTTCGCGCCGGCTGCAATGCCTGGCGACGACCTACTCTTCCAACGCTTAAGCGGTAGTACCATCGGCGCTGTCAGGTTTCACGGCCGAGTTCGAGATGGGATCGGGTGGGTCACTGACGCTATGGTCACCAAGCAATGGAGCCGGCGCGAGCGGGCGTGCGGACACGCCCTTGCGTCTGTTTTGCTGTGCAATCGATGCTGTTATCTAGCTGAGATAATTGCCGCACCAGCGGCATGACCCTTTGCAGGGCTGCCGTTGATGGCGGGACTCTCAATGCGCGAAAGAGCAATTAGGATCGGTTAGCTCCACACATTACTGCGCTTCCACATCCGACCTATCAACGTGATGGTCTATCACGGCTCGATGAAGACTAATCTTGAGGGAGGCTTCCCGCTTAGATGCTTTCAGCGGTTATCCCGTCCGTACATAGCTACCCTGCTGCGCGGCTGGCGCCACGACAGGTACACCAGAGGTACGTTCAACCCGGTCCTCTCGTACTAGGGTCAACTCCTCTCAATCTTCGACGCCCACGGCAGATAGGGACCAAACTGTCTCGCGACGTTCTGAACCCAGCTCACGTACCACTTTAATTGGCGAACAGCCAAACCCTTGGGACCTGCTCCAGCCCCAGGATGTGATGAGCCGACATCGAGGTGCCAAACGATTCCGTCGATATGAGCTCTTGGGAATCATCAGCCTGTTATCCCCGGCGTACCTTTTATCCGTTGAGCGATGGCCCTTCCACTCGGGACCACCGGATCACTATGACCGACTTTCGTCTCTGCTCGACTCGTCAGTCTCGCAGTCAGGCAGGCTTATGCCATTGCACTCTTGCAGACGGTTTCCAACCGTCCTGAGCCTACCATCGCGCGCCTCCGTTACTCTTTAGGAGGCGACC
>NZ_JBXPBT010000001.1:767500-1027867 GCF_056931895.1 Sphingomonas sp. jy18
GCACAGGTGATGATGACCTTTCTCGACTTCCTGAACGGTTATGGCTTTGCCAGCGCCCTCATCCAGTCGAAGAATCTTGAGCGGACCGCGATTCGGCAAGCGCTCGGCATCACCATGCTGCTCAACGGATCGATCGCCGCGCTGCAGATTGGCATCGCGCCGCTGGTAGCGGCCTATTATGGCCGGCCGGAGGTCGCCGATCTGCTGCGCATCCTCGCGATCATCTATCTGGCGACTCCGTTCATCATCATTCCCGAGGTGATTCTCGCGCGCGGGCTCGATTTCCGCAAACAGGCCATCGTCAATCTTACGGCCGCGATGGTCGGCGCCACCGTCAGCCTCACCCTCGCCTGGTCGGGCTTCGGCATCTGGACGCTTATCTATGCCCCGATCGCGGTCGCCTTTACCCGCGGGCTTGGCCTGACCATCGCCGCGCGGCTGTTCGTCCTGCCCAGCTTCGATTTCCGCGGCGCCGGCAGCATCGCCCGATTCGGCGGCGCGATGATGGCCAGCCACCTGCTGTGGGTGGTGCAGGCGCAAAGCGACATCTTCATCGCCGGGCGCATCTACAGCCCGAGCGAGATCGGCCTCTACGCCCAAGCCCTGTTCCTCACCCAGCTGGTGATGGCCAAGTTCGTACCGGCACTGAACCAGGTGGCCTTTCCCGCCTATGCGCGCATGCAGGACGATCTGCCGACGTTGCGCTGGGGCTTTCTGGGCTCGGTGCGGCTGATCATGCTCGCCACCGCGCCCATCTACATCGGGCTGGCGGCCAGCGCCGCGCCGCTGATCGAGCTGCTGTTCGGCACCAAATGGCTCGCCATGGTCCCGCTGGTGCAGGTGCTGGCCTTCGCCATGCCGCTGATGACCCTGCAGATCCTGTTCGCGCCGATGCACAACGCGCTTGGCCGCCCAGACCTGTCGGTCAAGAGTTCCGCATGCGGTGCGCTGTTGTTCGGCAGCGCCTTCTTCATCGGCGCGCAGTTCGGGACGATCGGGCTGGCGACCGCCTGGCTGATCGCTGCGCCATTGCTGCTGCTCGCCACCATCGCGCTGGGCACCGCGCTGACCGGGATCACCGCGCGCGCCCTCATCGGGGCGGCCAGCCCGGCCTGCGGCTGCGCGCTGGCAATGGGCGGCATCGTCTGGCTGTGCGACCGTCTGTTCGACCCGCACCTGCCCGCCGTGCCGCATGTGCTGGCGTTGATCGCCATCGGCGGGGCAAGCTACGCGCTGCTGAGCTGGTGGCTGCAGCGGCCCACGCTGATGACGCTGGTCAATATGGTCCGGCCGCGCCGTCCCGCAGAGCCGACAATTCAGGCGCCAGCGATATAGTCGCGCATCGCTGCGGCTTCGGCCTCGATTCGCTCGATCCGGTATTTGACCAGATCGCCGATCGACACGAACCCGGCGAGGCGATCGCCATCGAGCACCGGCAGGTGGCGGAAGCGCCGCCGCGACATCAGCGACAACGCCGTCAGCACCGGCGCATCCATCTCTATCGAAACCACCGGGCTGGTCATCACATCGGCAACCCGCATGCCCAGCGCCGCCGCGCCATGCGCGGTCAGGCAGTGCATCACGTCGCGTTCGGAAAAGATGCCGACGATCCGCCCTTCATCGAGCACGGGCACCGCACCGATTCGCCGTTCGGTCAGCCGCGCGACGACATCGGCCACCTGTTCGTCGGGCGTCGCCGACCAGATGGTGCCGTCGCGACCTGCGAGTATGGCCCTTATCGTCATCGCCGTTCTCCCTCTCGCCGCTCGTACGGATGTGGCCCCCCGGGATTGCCACGCCGACAGGCTATCATGCATTGGCAGCGGACGAAACCGTTCAACCGCTTTCGCTCGCCCGCTCAAGCGCCTATGGGGCAGCGATGGTGCTCCGTTCAGAACTCGACGATCCCGATGTCTCGGCCTTTGCCTGGGCGCGCTACCGGCGGCTGATGGGGTGGATGGCCAGCGCGGCGCTGGTCAGCGCGGTGCTCGCGATCGCTGTCCTCTACCATCGCAATCCGGGCGCCAGCATCCACCTGTTCATCGCTGCCGCGGCCGGCGTGTTCGTTTCCGTGCTGCTGGGTGCCGCGCTGATGGGGCTGGTGTTCCTGTCAGCCGGCACCGGCCATGACGACGCGATAGAAGATCCGTTCGAAGATGAGGTTGACCGGAGCTGAGGGCAGCCTCCAGCCGAAGCGGGCCTCAGCCGATGGGCGCATCCGGGTCGCTGCGATCGACCACGATTTCGGCGATGCTGTCGAACAGGGACTGCATGGCGATCGGCTTGAACAGCACCACATCGGCACCGGCGTCGAGGCATTCGTCCTCAAGGCCCGGCGATGCGTCTGCTGTCACCACGATGATCGGCAGGGTTTTTAGACTGTCATCGCGGCCGCGGATGGCGCGGATCACGTCGAACCCGTCCATCTCCGGCATGCGCAAATCGAGCAGCAGCACGTCGAACGGCTCCTTCTCGAGCCTTGCTATTCCGCTGCGACCACCATCGGCCTCGGCCAACGGCAATCCTGCCACGTGCAGCATGTCCCTGACGACGCGACGGTTCATCGCATCGTCCTCAATGAATAAAATGCGCATCTACTTCCGGCTCATGGAGATCGGCCTTTGCGGCTCTGCTCTCCTGTCTGCGCGTGCGATGGCCGGGCTTGCTGCGACTGGCAAGGTCAAAACAGCAGCGGTGGGTGGATTATCGCAAGATAACGCAGCGTCGAGCGCGGCGGCGACCGCGTTGCGCGAGAATCGCACATGGCGCACCCTGGCAGTGCCTAATTGCGTCACCGGTCCCTCCCCCAGTGCGTCGCCGACGACGATCAGGCTGTTGCCCGCGCTGCACAGCTGCTCGTCATTCATCGAAATCAGGTGCCATGCTGGCGCATCGACGAGCAAAGTCAAGCCATCGTCCGCCGCTATGGACTGAAGTTTCTCAACCGAATCGGCAACGTGGAAACTGTGGCCGGCCTTGCGGACAATCGCGCTCAGCATGGCCACCCGCATCGGATCGGCGGCAACGATGACAACCGCCTGCGCAGTGCCGCCCGGCACGGCGCTGTCGGCTGGTTCAGCCGCATCCGTGCCGGTGGCCGCCTGCAGCACCGGCACCGGCCTCAACGGCAGCCGCACGGTGAAGCTCGAGCCTTCGCCCTCGGCGCTGTCGAGGAGGATGTCGCCGTCCATGGCACGCGCAAGCTGGCGGCAGATGGCAAGCCCGAGCCCAGTGCCGCCATAGTTGCGGGTCCGTGCGCCATCGACCTGGCGGAACATGTCGAACACCGCCTCATGCCATTCCGGCGCGATGCCGATGCCGGTATCGCGGACCACAAGCTCATACGTGCCGGTCGCTTTGCCGGCGGCATCCGGACCTTGGTGCCGCACGCTTACGGTCACACCGCCTTGCGGCGTGAACTTCAGCGCATTGCCGACGAGGTTGAACAGTATCTGGGTCAGCCGGTCCGAATCCGCCATGGTCAGCAACGGCGCGTCCAGCCCTTCCGCCGACAGCGTCAGCCCGGCCGTCTCGGCCTGCGCACCGAACATGCGGACCACGCGCTCGACCAGCGCGGTGACGTCGGTCGGCCGCGGGGAAATGACGAACCCGCCATGCTCGATCTTGGCGACGTCCAGAATGTCGTCGACCAGCATGCGCATCGTCGATCCCGCATCGTGCAGCAGCTCGAGCTGGGTCCGGTGACGTGCTGAGACGGTGCTGTCGGCGAGCAGGATTTGCGCCATGCCGAGGATGCCGTTGAGCGGCGTGCGCAGTTCGTGGCTGGTCGACGCGAGAAACTCGGTCTTCGCGGCGAGCGCGCGCTCCAGCCGCTGGTTGGCCACCGCCAGCTCGGCGCCATCGGCCCGCGCCCGGTTGCGCGCCCGGATGGCGATGATCAGCAAAGCCACCAGCAGACCAAGCGCGAGCACCGAGCCGATGACGATGGTCACCGTCATCGTTCGCTGAAACTTGATCTCCCGCTCGAGACTGTCGGCCTTGAGCTGCGCGATCTGCGCATTCTGCGCCGCAAACTGGAACTGCGCCGACAGCAGCGCGGCCCGGTTGGACGCAGTCAGCTCTGCATCCTGCCGCTCGATGCGCCGGACGATCTGCAACTGTGTATAGGCCTCGTCGCGCAGGCCGTAGTCGTCGAAAATCTGGTAAGCGAGATAATGCATCGGCCAGAAGGTGACCGAATCCGGCTGGCCGGCGATTTCCCGCAGGGAGATTCGAATTCTTGCCAGCGCTTCGCCGCGTTGGCCTTTGCGCCAAGCTACAAGTGCTCTGATGCGCTGTACCTCGCTTAGCTGCCAAAGCGATAATTGAGCACTATCACGATCTAGTTCCACCAGCGAGTCAATTGCGCCACGATAGTCTCCGGAAAAAGATTGGTTTGCCGCAATATTTAGCTGAATCTGCCGATAAAAATTATCGATACCAAGTCTCGAGGCGCTTTGCTGAGCACGTCGCAGCCGCAAAATAGACGAATTGAATTGATCTATCTTCAAGAGTGCTACGCCAAAGTTATTGTTAAGACTAAGCCGGAACACATCGTCTTCGTCATAAGTTTCTTCTGCCAACTCAAAATATCTAATGGCTTCTGTGGAATTGCCAGTGTCATTATACAGGACGCCGAGAGATTGAATGGCCAACGCATGCCCACGGCGGTCCCGCACAGCAATAAATTGCTGTTGCGCCCGTCGAATTGCAACGAGCGCAGCAGCGAAATCCCCTTCGCCGCGGCTCAGCAATCCTGACAGCAGGTAACTGTAACCCCGCACGCGCAATCCTGCGGCACCTTGTGGCGTCACTTGTCGCGTCAAGGCGAGCGAAGTTTTTGCTTCGTCGATATTGCCCAGTCGAAAATGAGCCTGTGCCTTGACCCAGTTAATCTCGGCATCGCTGAACCGTGATCGACGCTGCGCTGCCCGTGCCAACTCCTGATCGGCGCTCGCCAAGGCAGACGCTGGATCGACTGCCAAAGGTACCGTCATTTCATCAATGAAGCTTGCCGTGCCCCGGCCCGCAGCGGCCTCAGCCGGGCTTGCCACTGCCAGCCATCCGGCCAGCACCACCGCCAGCCAACGCCACATCATGCGCGTTTCCAGAATTTATGGTCGCGCAGCACCCGCCCGTCGTTGGGGAAGGTTATCGTCGCAGGGTCGAAGGCGTCGAGATAGGTGGTCAGCGCCTCGGGACGCATCGGGCGACCGATCAGATAGCCCTGCACCATGTCGCAGCCCATGACCGAGAGCAGCGCATGCGCCGCCGGCGTTTCGACGCCCTCGGCCGTCACGGTCATCCCCAGCGCATGCGCCAGATCGATGGTCGAACGCACGATCAGCGGATCGCGGTGGCTGGTGCCGAGCGAGGTGATGAAGCTCTTGTCGATCTTGAGCTCGTCAGCCTCGATCTGCTTGAGATAGGTCAGCGACGACAGGCCGGTGCCATAATCGTCGATGGCGATGCAGAGCCCTGCTTCGCGCAGTCGGCGGATATTGGCAAAGGCGAGATCGGGGTCGGCGATCACCGACCGCTCGGTCACCTCGATGCCGAGGTCTGCGCCTTCGGAGCGGGCCAATGTACACAGCGCCACGACCATGGCTTCGTCGGTCAACAGCTGGGCCGAGAGATTGACGAACAGGCGCAGGCCATGCCCGGTCGTGCGCAACAGGCGTTGATCGGCAAGCGCCTGCTGCATCGTCCACAAGGTGAGCTTGGCAATACTGCCGCCGGTCTCGCTCGCTTCGATGAACCTATCGGGCAGCATCACGCCGAGCTGGGGATGATCCCAGCGCACCAGCGCCTCGGCTCCGTCGATCTGCGCGCGGCGTATATTGAGCTTGGGCTGATAGACCAGCCGGAACTCCCCCGCATCGATGCCGCGCGAAACATCTGCCGCAGCAAAGGGCAGCCGCGGCGGCAGGGACAAGGAGGGCAAGCGCGAGTGCGGCATGATCGATGCGGCTGTGCGCCAAGGGCATGAAGATAAGTTTAACGATGACACCGCTGTGCCACCATGGCGCACCCGGCACGCGCCGGATGATTTGCAAACTGGTTACCGAAACGTTAAGGACAACTGGCAACCACAATAGGGAGCATAGTGATGCTGTCGATCGTCGCCGAAGCACTTTTCGGTCGTGAAGCTGGCGGCTCTCAGATCCCGCCGCTTTGAGCGGTGCAGGAATTCGTTCCATTCCGGAACGGTCTCGGGGCTGGTGTCGCACTGAATCATGGGGTGTCCCGAAAGGGGCACCCCATTTCATTTGCGATGCAGGTCAATGAGTTAATCTTGGTGCGGTGGCGCCGCGTGGCGGCCTTCGGCGCGGGCCAGCACCCATAGCCGGATGGCGCTGGCAAGGTTAGGCGGATCGGCAGCAGCCAGCCGCGCGGCATCGATCTCGGCGATTAGCGCGCTGACTGGCAGCCTTTGCGAATCGGCTTCGGCCTGAACAAAATTCCAAAATGGTGATTCGATTCGAATCGATGTCGGATGGCCGGCGATAGTAATGCTGTGCTTGTCGGCCCGAACAAACAGCCGGGGATCGAAAAGATCGATATCGGTCGGAAACGGCGTCTCGGCCTCCATCAGTACATGTGCTGGCCGCCATTGATGGACAGCGTCGAGCCCGTAATGAAACCGCCTTCCTCCGAACAGAGGAAAGCCACTCCGCGGGCAATCTCGCTCGCCTGCCCCAATCGGCCGACCGGAATCTTGGCGACGATCTTTTCCAGAACCGCTTCGGGCACCGCCGCGACCATGTCGGTATCGATATAGCCGGGCGCCAGCGCGTTGACGGTGATGCCGAAGCGCGCGCCCTCTTGTGCCAGCGCCTTGGTGAAGCCATGGATGCCGGACTTGGCGGCTGCATAGTTGACCTGGCCATATTGGCCGCCCTGCCCGTTGATCGAGCCGATATTGACGATCCGGCCCCAGCCCCTGTCCTTCATGCCCCCGAACACCGCCTTGGCCATGTTGAAACAGCCGCCGAGGTTGATGCGCATCACATCCTCCCACATGTCGAGCGTCATGCGCTGCAGGGTGGCGTCCCGGGTGATGCCGGCATTGTTGACCAGGATGTCGATGGGACCGACCTCTTCGGCGATGCGGGCACAGCCTTCCTGGCAGGCATCATAATCGCCGACGTCCCAGCGATAGGCGGCGATGCCGGTTTCGTCTGAAAACGCTGCCGCCTTTTCCTCGTTGCCCGCATAGTTGGCGACCACCCGCACGCCGACATCGCGCAGAGCCACGCAGATTGCCTTGCCAATTCCGCGCGATCCGCCCGTTACCACCGCTACTCGCTGCATCGCTCTCTCCATTTTCAGGCTCGGCCCTTCGTTTTTAGCTGGATAGCAGCGACACTTCGCCACGCAAGCTGACGGAAACGTCAGCTGTTCCAGCCGGTTCATTAAGGCTTGCTTGGGAATTTGCTGGCATGGCAGTCACGCAATGAAGGACCGCCCCTCTCCCAAACTGGACATGCATTCGGACCCCAGCCTTGAAAAGCTGCCGGGTCTCGCCGTTCAGTTCGGACTGACGCGCAGCCCGACACCCTCGGATGTCGAAGCGCTCGACCGGCGAATTGCCGCTTTTGCGCCACTCTGGCCGATCGTCGTGCTCGCCTCCATCCTGTGTGTTACGCCGCGCCTGCGCGAAATGACGGCGACGGCCAGCGGCAGTGCGCTGCTGCTGGCGATGACATTGCTATGCACCGCGCCCTTGCTGATGTTCCATCTTGCTGCCTTGCGCCGGATCGCGCCGCATTGGCGGGTCTGGGCCTTGACCGTCATCACGGCTGCCGCAGGCGCCGGATTCGGGGCCGTGGCGCTGGCCGCGCTGCAGACCCAATCGTCCGAAGTCGCCCTCCTGATCTTCTGCGCCGCCGGATTCGTCGTTATGGCGGCGCTGGCCCGCCTGCCGGTGACGATGGTGGCCTTTTCGACCGCTCTTATCGCCACCGTTCTGCTGTCTATCGGCACGACCGTGTCGCTGTTGATCCTCGCGCCGATGCAATTCTGCTGCTGCCTCGTCGCCATCGCAGCGGCGCGGGCCGATTTCCGCCACGCCCGTTCGCTGTGGCGCGCCGAGCTGGAAGCGAGCCGGCCGGCGCGTCTGCTCGACGAGCTGGAAAATAGCGGCACCGCCTGGTTCTGGGAAACCGACCGGCGCGGCAAATTGCTGTATCTGTCGACCCGTATTGCCGACATTCTGGCCGAGACGCACGGCTGCATGATCGGCAAGCCGCTGTCATCGATCGCCGCGCCCGAACAGGAAGACGATGGCAATCCGGCGACGCCCGCCGGAGAGCGGACCATCCCCTTTCTGCTGTCGACCCAGACCGCCTTTACCGATCTGTCGATTCGCGCCGCGACCCCCGAAGAGCGCTGGTGGTCGATCTCGGGCCGGCCGGTGCATGACAAGTTCAACCAGCTGCGCGGCTTCATCGGCACCGGCAAGGATCTGACCGAAATACGCCGCTCGGAAGCGGAAATCTCGCGGTTGGCGCGGTTCGATGCGCTGACCGGCCTCGCCAACCGCTCGGAGATCGGCAATCTCCTGCGTCAGGCTCTGTTGGGCCAGGCGAACAGCACGCGCCCTGCCACCTTGTTCCTGCTCGATCTCGACCGGTTCAAGAACATCAACGACAGCTTCGGTCACCCGGCGGGCGACGCGCTGCTCAAGCAGGTTGCCCAGCGGCTGCTCAACGCCATCGGCTCGCACGGCCACGTCGGCCGACTCGGCGGCGACGAATTCAAGGTTGTCCTGCCCGGCAAGACCAACCGCAACCAGATCGAGGCGCTGGCCAAGGCGATCATCGAATCGCTGTCGCGCCCCTATCTGATCGAACGCACCCAGATGTCGATCGGCGCGTCGATCGGCATCGCCGTGTCACCCGACCATGGCAGCACCGACGACGAACTGACCCGCAACGCGGACCTTGCGCTCTACGCTGCCAAGGAAGCCGGGCGCGGCGTCCACCGCTTCTACGAAGCGTCGATGCATGCCGCGGCGGACAGGCGCAACCGGCTGGAGAAGGACCTGACCGAGGCGGTCGAGCGCGACAGCCTGCGCCTCGTCTATCAGCCGGTCGTCTCCTGCAAGGGCGAGCGCGTAACCGGATTCGAGGCGCTGCTGCGCTGGCACCACCCGCACCACGGCCCGATATCGCCATCGGAATTCATCCCCATCGCCGAGGAAACCAGCCTGATCGAGCGGCTGGGCGAATGGGTGCTGCGAAAGGCCTGCGCTGAGGCAGCGACCTGGTCGATCCCGGCGCGCGTCGCCGTCAACGTCTCGCCGAACCAGTTCGCCAATCCTGCCTTCCCGACGCTGGTGGCGCAGGTGCTGGCGCAGACCGGCCTTGCACCGTCCCGGCTCGAGCTGGAGATCACCGAAGGCGTGTTCATGGCCGAAGCAGCGCATGCCGAGCGGCAGTTCGAGACGCTGAAGCGGATCGGCGTCCGGCTGGCGCTGGACGATTTCGGCACCGGCTACTCGTCGCTCGGCTATCTGCAGCGAGCGCCGCTCAACAAGATCAAGATCGACCAGAGCTTCGTGCGTGGCGCGACCCGCGGCGACAATCAGAACGCCGCGATCATCCGCGCCATCGTCACGCTGGCCGAAGCGCTGGGCATGGAAACCACCGCCGAAGGCGCGGAAACCGAGGACGAGATCGAACTGATCCGCCGGCTCGGCTGTTCGCACATCCAGGGTTTCTATTACGGCCCTCCGCTCGAATCATCCGAGCTGGGCGAAAAGCTGGGCATGCTGGGCAGCACCGCCAGCAAGGTCGGCCACAAGGCCGCCCGCGCGCCGCGCATCACCGTGCTGCGCCGTGCGGCACTTGCCCTCGACGGGCGCCAGCTTGCGGTGCGGCTGCGCAATATCTCCGAAACAGGCACGATGATCGAGTCGCCGGACTTCCTCACCGTCGGCAGCCGCGGCGAACTCGCCATCCAGGATGGACCGACCCTGCCGGTGCGGGTGGTGTGGTGGCAGGATCGCCGCTGCGGCCTCGCTTTCGACCAGACGGTCTCGCTCGACTGGCTGGCCGCTGCCCAGGCCTCGCTGCAGCGCAGCGCCTGACGCTGCGACCGGCCGGTCAGCCGATCCAGCCGGCCAACTCGCGCCGGACCAGCGCCTCGAGCATCGCCATGCCGTGTGCGGAGGCGTTGAGGCAGGGCAGATAGGCGAACCGCTCGCCGCCCGCTTCATGGAACTGCTCCTCGCCGCGCATGGCGATTTCCTCGAGCGTTTCGAGGCAATCGGCCGAAAAGCCCGGCGCGATCACGGCAATCTTGCGGACACCCTGCTGGCCCCACTGGGTCAGCGTGTCGTCGGTGGCCGGTTCCAGCCATTTGGCCCGGCCGAATCGCGACTGGAAGGCGACATCAACCGGTCGGCCGAGCGCTTCTGCCAGCAGCCGCGCGGTCTTGCGGCACTGGCAATGATAGGGATCGCCCAGTTCGAGCGTCCGCTGCGGCATGCCGTGAAAGGTCGCCAGCAGCCGTTCGGGCACGAAATCCAGGCTGGCCAGCCCGTCACGCACGCTGGCGGCGAGCGCGTCGACATAAAGGGCATCGTCATAATAAGGCGGCAGCGTGCGCACTGCCGGTTGCCAGCGCATCCCGGCCATCCGCGCAGCCGCCGCGTCGAACGCCGTTGCCGTGGTTGCGGCGCAATATTGCGGGTAAAGCGAGGCGAGCAGGATGCGGTCGCACCCCTGCGCATGCATCTCGGCAAGCACATCGCCGATGTCCGGTTGCCCGTAGCGCATGGCGTGGCGGACCAGCACTGCTTCGCCCAGCACCTGCTGCAGCGCCTCTGCCTGATCGCGGGTGATGGCGGCCAGCGGCGATCCCCTGTCAGTCCACACCGCACGATAGGCTTCGGCCGATTTGGCCGGCCGGGTGTTGAGGATGACGCCGCGCAGGATCGGCTGCCAGACCACCGGCGGCAGTTCAACCACGCGCCGGTCCGACAGGAACTGGCCCAGATAACGCCGCACCGATGCCGTGTCGGGCGCATCTGGCGTCCCCAGATTGGCAATCAGGACGCCGATGCGCCGCGCCGCGACGGGAGGGTGATTGGGGGGGAGCTGGGTCATGTCAGGGCAGCGGCTTTTCGCTCAAGGGGAGGCGGCGTAGTCGGCGTCGCGTAACAGTGAATAGGGCGTTGGCAATAGCTGGCGCGACCACGGGCACCGCCAGTTCGCCCACGCCGCCTGCCGGACGGTCGCTCACGACCAGCTCGCACACGATCTCCGGCGTCTGCGCCAGCGTCGGCAGGCCGATGTCTGCCAGTCGCCGCGCACCGGCAAGGCCACGCCGATAGCGGGTGGTGGCACCGACCGCTGCCGCGAGCCCCCAGACCAATCCGCCCTCGATCTGCTGGCGCACCAGCGAGGGATTGAGCACCCGCCCGACATCGACTGCGGCGACCAGCTTTTCGACCACCAGCCCGGCAGCGCCGGGGCGGGCCACCGCCATCAGCGCGATATGGCTGCCGCGCAGCGAGGCGCAAGCAAGGCCCTGTCCCGAGCCGGCGGTGCCCCCGTCCCAGCCGCCAAGGGCCGTCGCGACCTGCAGGCAGTTGGCGAGCAAGGGCTGTTCACCCAGCATGGCGATGCGGAAGGTGAAGGGGTCGACGCCAGCCGTGCGCGCCAGTTCATCGACAAAACATTCGGTGAAAAAGCAGGTCAGGCTGTCGGCATTGCCGCGCCAGCGCCCGGCGGGGATGGTGACATCGACCGGAAGATGGTCGACCCCCAGATTGGGAATGGCATAGGGCGGGACGGCCCCGGCGACGGCGGCCGCATCGCTGCTGCCCCGTGCCCCGACGAGCGCGTCCTGGGGGCGTGCGCCGGTCAGGCGGGCGCGGGCCTCATGCGGTGCCGGCGGTGTAGCAATCACGGCATGCCAGCCGTCGATCGCGCCTGCCGCGGTCAAGCTGGCCTGCATCCGCGCCCGCGCCGGCGGGCGGGGTAGGTCACGCAGCAATTCCTCGGTGCGGGACCAGGTCAGTTGCACCGGGCGGTCGAGCGACCGGGCGATCAGCGCCGCCTGCACCGCCACCTCATGATCCAGCCCGCGATCGAACCCGCCGCCGGCCGGCATCGCGATCAGCGAAACGCTGCTTTCCCCAACGCCAAGCGCCTGTGCCACGACCGTCCGGCACAGGCCCGGCGCCTGGGTCGCCACCCACAGCTGGATGCGCCCGTCCTGAAAGGCGGCGGTGGCCGTGCGGGTTTCGATGCCTTGGTGCAGCGCCGGCGCTGCCTGATAGTCGGCATGCAGCACCGGCCGACCGGCGAACGTATCGGCCACCGAGCCGCGCTCTGCCACGCGCGCGCCGTCATTTGCGGCGAAGGCCGCTTTCATCCGCCGGTCGGCGACACTGCTGTCCGCGCGCTGCCCTTGGGTGGTGAAGACGGGGTCCATCGCGTTGAGCGCGCGCTGCGCCGCCCAGCTGTTGGTGGCGACCGCCGCGATCCAGCGGTCCTGCCGGATGGCGGCAAGGAAACCGGGCACGCGGTCGGCCGCTGCCTTGTCATGCCGTTTCAGCCGGCTGTCGCCATGCGGGCCCTGCCGGATGGCGGCATAGACCATGTTCGGCAGCCGCACGTCGGCCGCGAAGGCGAAGCTGCCGTCGACCTTGGACGGTGCGTCAAGCCGGGGCAGGTCCTGACCGAACAGGGGGCCGCTGCCCGGCTCGCGGAGCGGCGGATACGGCGGCGGATCCTGCTCGGCGGCCGCGCCTGCCAGCTCGGCGAAGCGCAGCCGCCTGCCCTCATGAAGGACAAACCCGTCGCGTGCGTCGCACGCTTCCCATGCGACGTCCCAGCGCGCCGCTGCCGCCATGCACAGCAGTGCCCGCGCTGTCGCCGCAGCGGCGCGCAGCGGGGCTTCGAACATGCGCTGGGTGGTGGATCCGGTGGTCAGCATCGCCGGTGCGCTGCCGGCCAGGACCGCTTGCCGCCAGCCGCCGAAACCGGCGAGCGCCTCCGGCACGGCAACCCTGGGCGTTGCGGCCCGCGCGTCTTCGTCGAGCCAGAGATGGTTGATATAGGCCGCGCTGATCGGCGCCGGCTCGACCGCGACCGTCCGCCAGTCGGCACCTAGCTCGTCGGCGGCGATATGGGCCAGCAAGGTCCATGCGCCCTGCCCCAGTTCGGCCTGCGGCACCATCACCGTCACCCGGCCATCGGTGGCGATCTTCAGCCACACGCCGAACGCCTGCTCGTCGGGCTGGAGCGGCAGATCGACCACCGCGCTGCGCGGCCACAGCGTCCAGGCCACCGCCAGCCCTGCGACTACACCGCCGCCAATCAGCAGGCTGCGCCGGTCCGGGCGCGGCAGGGCAAGGCCCCGCCCGACCTTGCGCCTGAGGTCGCCCGCCTCGCTCATGCAGGCCCGCCGATGCCGAGCCGTGCCAGTTCGATCTTCGGACAGCGATCCATCACCACCGTCAGCCCGGCCGCTTCGGCCTGCGCGGCCGCCTCGGCATCGATCACGCCGAGTTGCAGCCACAGGCTCCTGGCACCATGCGCGATCGCCTCATCGACCAGTGCCGCCACCGCCGCCGGTTCCCGGAACACATCGATCATGTCGGCCGGCGGCGAGACATCGGCAAGGCTGGCGACGACACGGCAGCCGTGGATCTCCTGCCCGGCGAGCCCCGGATTGACCGGCACGACATCATAACCGTGCGCGAGCAGCGCCTGCATCACGCCATAACTCGGACGTGCCGGCTTGGCCGAAGCCCCGACCAGCGCGATACGCCGGGTGCGCTGCAGCAGCGCAGCGATGTCGGCATCCGCGCTCAGCGGCATGATGGCCCGCCCGGCCGGCTCATCCGCCGATGCCCTTGCTGCGCAGCCAGGTATCGATGCGCCCGGCAATCGCGGCAAACGGCTCTGCCTGCGCGCCACCCTGCGCCACCGGGGGAATGCCGGCGTCGCTCGCGAGGCGGATGTCGCGGTGCAGCGGTACCCGGCCGAGGAAAGCGAGGTCCAGCGTCCCCGCCTCATGCTCTGCGCCGCCGCTGCCGAACGGATCGCTGATTTCCCCGCAATGCGGGCAGACATAGCCGGCCATATTCTCGACCATGCCGATGATCGGCACACCGGCGTCGCGGAACAGGGTGATGGCGCGTGCAGCGTCGATCAGCGCCACGTCCTGCGGGGTGGAAACAATCACCGCACCGGCCGGCTTGTATTTCTGCAGCATGGAAATCTGGATGTCGCCGGTGCCGGGCGGCAGATCGACGATGAGCAGATCGGTATCGCCCCAATGCGCATCGATCAGCTGGTCGAGCGCCTTGCCGGCCATCGGCCCGCGCCAGGCGATGGCCTGACCCGGCGCGGCAATCTGGCCCATCGACAGCAGCGGGATGCCGTGCGGGCTCATGATCGGAACCAGCTTTTCGCCGCTCGCCTCGGGCCGGCTGCCCTCGCTCGACAGCAGGCGTGGCTGGGACGGGCCGTAGATATCGGCGTCGACCATGCCCACCTTGTAACCCAGCGCGCCGAGCGCGAGCGCGATGTTGGTGGCAAGGGTCGATTTGCCGACCCCGCCCTTGCCCGATCCGACGGCGATCAGAGTGCGGGGCTTGCGCGCAGCCAGCATCGCGACCCGCACATCCTCCATCCCGGCCATCCGGCCAAGCTCGCGCCTGAGATCGGCGGCGAGCAGCTCGCGCTCGTCCGTGCCGAGGCCGGCGACGTCGAGCGCCACCGTCACCCGCCCGTCGGCCAGGCGAACGCCGGAGGCGCGGCCCGAAGTGATGGCATAGGCGCGCTGTTCGATGGCGCTGCGCAGGTCGTCTGGCTCGGTCATGCAGCGCTGTTATCGCCGCTTTTCACCATTGCCACTGTTTTTCGCGCCAAGGCTTCCTATAACTGCTGCATGACACCGCCAGCCGACGGACCGGGAGGCCAGATTCCTCCGGCAATTTCCATCAACAGCAACAGCCCGTGGGGCGGGAACGACGATGGCCCGCCCAAGGACAGCGGCCCGCGCAAGGACAGCCCGTGGATGCCGCCACGTACACCCGAACGCGGTGGCGGCAATGGCGGCGGGCCTAGGCGCCCGCAGGGGTTGGACGACCTGCTCAAACGCGGTCCGTTCGGTCCCGGCATGCCGCAGATGCCGGGCGGCAAGCGGCTGTGGCTGCTGATCGGCGGCGGCATATTGGCGCTGTGGGTCGCGGCGACGAGCGTGCATATCCTCGACGCCGGGGAAGAAGGCGTCATCACCCGGTTCGGCAGCTATTCGCGTACCGTCGGCCCAGGCTTCAATCTGACCCTGCCCGCGCCGATCGAGCGGCTGGAGGTGGTCTCCACGCTGGAAATCCGCACCATCGACATTCCTGACGGCACCGCCCAGAATCTGGTGCTGACCGGCGACGCCAACATCATCAACCTGGCCTATACGGTGCGCTGGAATGTCCGCGACCCGGAACGGTTCCTGTTCCAGCTCGAGGATGCCGAGGGCACCGTGCGTGATGCGGCGGAAAGCGCGATGCGGGCGACCATTGCCAACTTCACGCTGGCACAGGCGATCGGTGCTGGGCGCAACGAAATCGAGGCGCAGGTGCAAGAGCGTCTGCAGCGCATTCTCGATGCCTATAACAGCGGCGTGCGCATCGAAGGCGTCGCGATCCGCGATTCGGCGCCGCCGAGCGAGGTCGAGGAAGCGTTCAACGAGGTCAACGCGGCGCGCCAGCAGGCCGAGACCGCGCAGAATAATGCCCGCGCCCAGGCGCAGCAGGTCTTGCAGCGGGCGCAGGGCGATGCCGCAGCATTCGACCGTATCTATGCCGAATATGTCCAGGCACCCGAAGTGACCCGGCGCCGTCTCTATTATGAGACCATGGAATATGTGCTGCAGCCGGCCGACAAGACGGTCGTCTCGTCCGAGGGGACCACCCCCTATCTGGCGTTGCCTGACGTGCGCCGTCGCAGCCAGACCCCGCCCCGACCCCAGCAACCCGCAGCCCAGGGAGCCGGCCAGTGAGTGCGCTTTCGGTCCTGACCCGCAATCCGGTCTACACCGCCGTCGGCGCGCTGTCGCTCGCGGTAATCGCCAGCATGAGCTTGTCGATCGTTCCCGAAACCAAGCAGGGCATCATCCTGAGCTATGGGCAGATCCAGCGGGTGGTGAACCCCTATCGGCCCAATCAGGCGTTCGGCCAGACCCGCGCGGGCATCGTCCCGCGCATCCCCTTCTTCGAGCAGCTGGTGCTGATCGACAAGCGGGTGCTGGGCGTGAAGCTGGAAAACCAGCCAGTGCTGTCCACCGATCAGTTGCGCGTGCAGGTCGATGCCTATGCCCGCTACCGCATCGTCAACCCGCAGCGGATGTATGAGACGATCCGCAGCGAGGCACGGCTGCAGGCGCAGATCACCAACCTGCTGTCCTCTTCCCTGCGCAACGAACTGGGCCGCCGCACCTTCGCCAGCCTGCTCAGCCCGGAGCGGGGACAGGTGATGAGCTCGATCCAGCAGGGGCTGGCGCGCGAAGCTGCCAATTACGGCGTGCAGGTGATCGATGTCCGCATCAACCGGGCGGACCTTCCCGAAGGATCGTCGCGCAACGCGGTGTTCGAGCGTATGCGCACCGCGCGTACCCAGGAGGCCGCGACCATCCGCGCCGAAGGCGAGAAACAGGCGCAGATCATCCGCGCCGATGCGGATGCAGAAGCCGCGCGCATCTATGCGCAAAGCTATGGCAAGGACCCGCAGTTCTACGCTTTCTATCGTGCGATGGAATCCTATCGCCGCACTTTCCGCAGCGAAGGCGCCGGTGAGACGACCTTCGTGCTGCCGCCGGGCGAAGGCTATCTGTCGCAGATGAACCCCGGTCAGCGCTGATCAGGCACGGTTTGACCAGCGAAGTTGAAAGACTGTTGCCGACGGTTCATGTTTCACGTCTATGTATGTAATCGATAGCCTGTCAGCGCCGAAGCTGGCATGACAGGCGCGAATCGAAGAGGAAGAACCCGACCGTGCGACATGTTTATGCCATCACGTCTGCCCTGCTGATCGGCGGCAGCGCACTCGCCCTGACTGCGCAGGCGCCACTTTCTGCCCAGGATCCGGGCGCGAGCCCGACGGCGATCACGCCGCGCGCCGGCGCGCCGACCAGCTTTGCCGATCTGACCGCGCAACTGCAGCCTGCCGTGGTCAACATCTCCACCCGCCAGCGCATCCAGGTGCCGAGCAACCCGTTCGCCGGCACGCCGTTCGAAGGATTGTTCGGCGGCGGCCAGGGCGGCGGCGGGCAGGGCGCCCCGGTCACCCGGCGCGGCCAGTCGCTCGGCTCCGGCTTCATCATCTCGGCCGATGGCTACATCGTCACCAACAACCATGTTGTCTCGCCCGGCGCGCCCAATGCGGTGGTCGAACAGATCACCGTGACCATGCCCGACCGCACCGAATATGTGGCGACCTTGGTCGGTCGCGACCCCGATTCGGATCTGGCGGTGCTCAAGATCGACGGCCGCAACCTGCCGCACGTCGCCTTCGGCGATTCCACCCAGACCCGCGTGGGCGACTGGGTGATCGCCATCGGCAACCCGCTCGGCTTCGGCGGAACCGTCACCTCCGGCATCGTCTCGGCGCTCTACCGCAATGTCGGCCCGGCAGGTCTGGGCACCGGCGGCGCGTTCGACCGCTACATCCAGACCGACGCAGCCATCAACCAGGGCAATTCGGGCGGGCCGCTGTTCGACATGTCGGGCCGGGTGATCGGCATCAACTCGGCGATCATCTCCCCCAATGGCGGCAGCATCGGTCTCGGCTTCGCCATTCCGGCCGAAGTGGCCGATCCGATTGTCCGCCAGCTCATCGAGGGCCGCACCATCGCCCGCGGCTATCTCGGCGTCGAGCGCGGCCCGCTGACCGAAGACCTCGCCAATGCGCTCGGCATCGACCGCTCGCGCGGCGAGTTCATCAACCGGGTGGTGCCCGATGGCGCGGCAGCGCGCGGCGGCATCGAGGCCGGAGACGTGGTGCTGCGGATCAATGGGCAGGACGTCACGCCTGACCAGAATCTGTCCTACATTGTCGCCAACATCGCCCCAGGCACCCGCGTGCCGGTCGAGCTGCTGCGCGATGGCCGCCGCCTGACCGTCAATGTCACCGTCGGCACCCGCCCGCCCGCAGAAGAGCTGGCTGGCGAACAGTTCGACATGGATGCCGAAGAGGATTTCAGCCAGCAGAAGGCACCGACCGAGACGGCGGACACCGCCATCCGTTCCGAACTGGGGCTGGTGACGCAGCAGCTGACTGCCGAAATTGCCCGTGCGATCGGCATCGACACATCCACCCGTGGCGTAGTGATTGCGGCCGTATCGGGATCGTCCGACGCCGCAGCCAAGGGCATCCGTCGCGGCGACGTGATCCTCAACGCGCACGGCCGCGCCGTGACCAGCAATGCCGATCTTGCGGCGGCAATCGCGCAGGCCAAGCAGCAGGGACGCACGGCGATACTGGTGCAGATCGTCCGCCGCGGCGTGCGCCCGCAATATGTGCCGCTGGTGCTGGGCAACTGACCCCAGCTTGATTCTGCCAAGCGACCGATTAGACCAAGGGCGGGCCGGCAACGGTCCGCCCTTTTGGCATCCGTGGGGGGATGAAGCATAGTGACCGACGCGACCGACCTTTTCATCGGCATGGGCGGTGGTGTCCGCCAGGTCATCACGCTGCGCCGCGCCAACCGCCACGGGCTGATCGCCGGAGCGACCGGCACCGGCAAGACGGTGACGCTGCAGGGCATGGCCGAGAGCTTCTCGGCCGCCGGTGTTCCCGTCTTCGTCTCCGACGTGAAGGGCGACCTCAGCGGCATGGCGCTGGCGGGCACGCCGACCGGCAAGCTGCACGAGATTTTCAGCCAGCGCGCCGCCGAAATCGGCCAGAGCGACTGGGCGTACAAGGACAATCCCGTCACCTTCTGGGACCTGTTCGGCGAGCAGGGCCATCCGGTCCGCACCACCATTTCCGAGATGGGACCGCTGTTGCTCGCCCGTCTGCTGGGACTCAACGAGACGCAGGAGGGCGTGCTCTCGATCGCCTTCCGCCTGGCCGACGAGCAGGGGCTGCTGCTGCTCGATCTTGGCGATCTGCAGGCGATGCTGGCGTGGTGCGCGGAAAATGCCGCCGATCTCGCGACCCGTTATGGCAATGTCAGCAAGGCCAGCGTCGGCGCGATCCAGCGGCAGTTGCTGACGCTGGAGGATCAGGGCGGCGACAAATTCTTCGGCGAACCCGCGCTCGACATCATGGACATGATCCGACAAGATGACAGCGGACGCGGCGTGATCAACATCCTCGCCGCCGACAAGCTGATGGCGAGCCCCAAGCTCTACGCCACCTTCCTGCTCTGGCTATTGTCCGAACTGTTCGAGACGCTTCCCGAGGTCGGCGACCCCGACAAGCCCAAGCTGGTCTTCTTCTTCGACGAGGCCCACCTGCTGTTCGACGAAGCGCCGGAAGCCTTGCTCGAAAAGGTCGAGCAGGTCGTGCGGCTGATCCGCTCCAAGGGCGTCGGCGTCTATTTCGTCACCCAGAACCCGATCGACATTCCCGACAGCGTTGCCGGGCAGCTCGGCAACCGCGTCCAGCACGCCCTGCGCGCGTTTACCCCGCGCGAACAGAAGGCGATCAAGGCCGCGTCCGAAACCTTCCGCCCCAATCCGGCGCTCGATGTCGAACAGGTCATCACCCAGTTGAAGGTCGGTGAGGCGCTGGTCTCGACGCTGATGGCCGATGGCGCGCCGTCGATGGTCGAGCGCACGCTGATCAAGGCGCCGTCGAGCCGGGTCGGACCGCTCGACGCGCGCGAACGGGCGATCATCCGCTCGACCAGCATCGTCGGCGAGAAATATGACACCGCCATCGACCGCGAGTCGGCCGAGGAACTGCTCGCCGCGCGCGGGCAGGCCGCGGTCGCGGCTGCCGCAGAGGCGCAGGCTGCCGACGAAGCCGCCAAGGCAGAGGCCGCGCGCGCCAAAGAAGAAGCAAAACAGCGCGCGGCCGCCGAGCGCGAGCGGCTGGCGCAGGAGCGTGCCGCAGCGCGTGAGGCGGCCAAGCCCAGCGCCTTCGACGCGGCCGTGCGCTCGGCCTCCTCCTCGATCGGACGGCAGGTCGCCAACGAGGTCGGTCGCGCCATCTTCGGCGGCGGACGCGGGCGTGGCTCGCGCAGCGGCGGGGTGGGCGGACAAATCGTCCGCGGCATTCTCGGCAACCTGTTCGGGGGACGATGATTAGCACCATCGACTCCTCAATCCCGACCACCCTGAGCTTGTCGAAGGGCTGCCGTTTTTTCTGCGACGCTCAAAGAAAAGGGCAGTGCTTCGACAAGCTCAGCATATTCGGAAATGGGTAAAGGGGCGAACTCCCTTCCCCGCGACTTCCATCGCCGCTGGCCCACGCTGAAGCCGCCACTGCGCCCGCCTGCAACGGTGGCGCTGCACATCGCCGACCTGCTCGCGCCCTGCAGCGACCCGCTGCTGCTGCTCGGCGTCACCCCCGAGCTCGCCAATATCGGCCGCGCCATCGTCGCGATGGATTGGAATGCAGAGATGATTGCGCTGGCTTGGCCCGGCGACACGCCCACCAAACACGCGCTGCTTGCCGACTGGAAAGCGATGCCGCTGGCCGACGCATCGGTTGGCGGGGCGATGGGGGACGGCGTAGTGTCGATGCTCGGCTGGCCGCATGAGCAACCGGCGCTGCTCGCCGAACTGTGGCGGGTGGTGCGCCCGGGTGGGCGGATCGTGCTGCGCTGCTTCGCCACGCCCGAGCATCATCCTCCGGCCGAGGCAGTGCTCGCCGAGGCGATGCAGGGCACGCTTGGCTTCCACGCGTTCAAGCAGCGTTTCAACATGGCGGTGGCGCGCGAGGGTGCGGACATCACCGTGGCCAGCGCGCGCCTGCACGAGCGGTTCGAGGCGCTGGTACCCGATCGCGCGATGCTGTCCGCCGCGACCGGCTGGTCGCTGGACGAGATTGCAGAAATCGACGCCTATCGGGGTTCGGGCTATGTCCATTGCTATCCGGGACGTGCCGAGCTGACGGCGCTGCTCGACCGCCACTGGCCGGCACCGAGCTGCTTTGTCGAAACATCGGGCTATCCGCTCGCCGACCATTGCCCGCTGCTGGTGCTCGAACGGCCATGAAGGGCTTGCACGGGCTCCCGGACCCGCGCCTGGCGGCCATGCGCAGCAACACGCCATTGTCCGACTGGCCGCCTGTGGCCGATGACCGGCACGCGGTGCTCGCCAGCATGGCGTGGCAGTTCGACCGCAGCCAGTGGCTGCCGGTCGAGGAGATCGTCGCGCGCCAGTATCGCCAGCTCTCGGTGCTGGCGCAGTTCCACGCCCGGCACAGCCCTGCCTTTGCCGAGCGGCTGGCCGCCGCCGGACTGACGGCAGACGAACTCGCCACCCCCGAGGCGCTGTGCCGCCTGCCCGAGCTGACGCGCCCGATGGTGCAATCGGGCCGGCACGTGGCGGCGGCAGAGGCTTTGCCCAAGATGCATCGCCCGACCGGCATGGTGAACACGTCGGGATCGACCGGCGAGCCGGTGCGGGTGGTCCGCACTGCGCTCAACCGGCTGCACTGGCTGGGCCTGTCCGTGCGGTTCCATCTGTGGGCAGAGCCGGACCTGACGGCCCGTTTTACTGCGATCCGTGCCAACCTGACCCAGCACGGCCCGGTGCCCGACTGGTCGGCACCGATGAACCTGCTGTGGCAGACCGGGCCGATGCTGCTGATCGACATCGAAACCGACATCGACCGCCAGCTCGACATGTTTGCCGAATTCGGGGCCGAAACGGTGCTGATCTATCCCAGCAATCTGGCCGCTCTGGCCGAGCGGATGCAGGCCAGGGGTATCGCCCTGCCCAGCGTCAAGCGCTGGCGCAGCATGGGCGAGACGCTGACACCGGACACGCGCGAGCGGGTGGCGATGGTGCATGATGCGCCGATCATCGACTGCTATTCGAGCGAGGAGATGGGCTATATCGCGCTGCAATGCCCGGATGTGCCGGAGCATTACCATATCTGTTCGGAGACGCTGCTGGTCGAACTGGTCGACGACGCCGGCCAGCCGGTGGCCGAAGGCGAGACCGGCCGGGTGCTGCTGACCGATCTCCACAATCTGGCATCGCCGATGATCCGCTATGCCATCGGCGATCATGCGGTGGCCGGCGGCCCCTGCCGCTGCGGTCGCGGGCTGCCGACGCTGACCCGCATCCTGGGCCGCACGCGCAACATGATCGTCAAGCCCGACGGATCGCGTCACTGGCCGCTGACCGGTTACAAGCAGATGCGCGACATCGCCCCGATCATCCAATATCAGTTCCGCCAGCATGAGGTGGACCGCATCGAGGTGCGGCTGGTGACCGAGCGCCCGCTCACCGGTGAGGAAGAAGCCGCGCTGGTTGCGCATTTCCAGTGGAAGCTGCGCCACCCCTATCGCATCGAGCTGGTCTATTTCGAGGGGCGGTTGCCGCTCGGCAGGAACGGCAAGTTCGAGGAGTTCGTGTCGCTGCTGTAGCGCGACCGGAGCTGTCGATACCGATGTCAGGGGAGGTTCCGGGTTGAAGCGGGTTGGCGAACAGGGACCAGACTGTGCCAACCCGCTTCATGTGGGCGAAAGCCCTCAGGAACGCGTTATACTATGCAGACCCCGTGCCAGTTTTGGCAAATCGCGCAAAACCGCGCCTGATGATGGTTAAGCTCTGCTAACCATCTGCGCCTTATGTCAATTTTTCCGACAGAAGCCGGTGAAAATCCGGTTAGGCCTTTCATCGCCCGTGTAACGACCGATCGAATGACTGCGGCGATGAAGCGATGCCCAAGTGCTTGACAAGGCCATTGCTTTCAGGTCATCATCTACACATGTAGTCAAGTAGGAATGACCGATGACCGAGCGAATCAGCGAATCCGAACTGGCCATCATGGAATCCCTGTGGCGCACCAACCCCGCCACCGCCGCACAGGTGGGCGACGACGTCGCGGACGACCGCGGCTGGAGCCTGCAAACGGTCAAGACCCTGCTGTCACGCCTCGTCGCCAAGGGCGCAGTTGCGGCCGAAGAAGACGGCCGCCGCTTCCTTTACCGTCCGCTGGTGGCGCAGCAGGATTTCCAGGCCCGCGAATCGCAGCGACTGGTCGACCGGCTGTTCGACGGGCGGGTTTCTCCGCTGGTCGCGCATCTCGCCGAGCGCGAGGCGCTGACCGAAGATGACATCGCCGAACTGAAAGCGCTGATCGAAAGGCTGGAGCAATGATCGCCCCGCTGTTCATCGATGCGGCGTCCGGCCTGCCCGCGCTGCTGATCTGGGCGATCGACACGCTGGTGGTCACCACCCTGCTGGTGCTGCTGGTGATCGCGGTCCGCAAGCCGGTGGCGCGCCACTTCGGCCCGGAAATCGCCTATCTGCTGTGGGCCATACCGGCGGCAAGGCTGATCCTGCCGCCTTTGCCGCAATTGCTGCCGTCGCTGCCTGCGCCCACCGGGGCCACGTCCGGTGCGACGGTACTGCTGATCGACGCGACCGGCCCGGCTGCGCCGTCGCTGATCGATCAGGCGGCTGCCTATGTGCCCGCAAGCTGGCCATGGCTGCTGCTGGCGCTGTGGCTGGGTGGAGCCGCGGTGACGCTGGCATGGCAGGCCTTGATCCACCGCCGCCTGCTCGCGGCGCTGCGGCATGGCGAGCTGGTCGAGCATGTCGGCCGCATCCGCGTCTATGTCAGCGACGAGGTTGGCGGGCCAGTGTCGTTCGGTCTGTTCAATCCGGTGATCGTGCTGCCCAGCCAGCATATCCTGCCGTTGACCCCCGTCGAACAGCGGCTCGCCATCGCGCATGAGCTGGCGCACCACCAGCGCGGCGATCTGTGGGCCAATGCCTTTGCCGTGCTGTTCGCGGCGCTGCACTGGTTCAACCCGCTGGTGCGCCGCGCCTGGGCCAATTTCCGCTTCGACCAGGAAGCCGCCTGCGACGCCTGCGTGCTTGCCGAAACCGGCCGCGATTCGCGCGCCACCTATGCCCGCACGCTGGCCAAGGCCGCCAGCGGCCACATGTCCGCCTTCGCCAGTCCGATGGTCGCGCCCGACCGTCTCAAGGAGAGACTCGCCATGATGATCCAGCCAGACCATTCGCAAGGCCGCCGCCGCGCCGGCATGCTGCTCGCCGGCACGGTGCTGATCGGCACGCTCGTCGCCACCGCAACGCCGGTGCTCGCCGATCCGGTGGACCCGCCCGCGGCGCCTGCGGCACCCGCAGCCCCCGAGGCGCCGGAGCCGCCCGCACCACCGGCACCTCCGGCGCATCCTGACGGCATCCAGACAATCGACATCAGCGGCGAAGACGGTGTTTTTGTCACCCGCATCGGCCGCGATGACGGCACCACCGTCATCCTGCACAGCAACCGTCGCCTGTCCGACGCGGAGGTGCGCAACGCTGAGCGCTCGCGGGAGCGCGCCGAACGCGAGGCTACGCGTCATCGTGAGACAAGTCGGGTGATCATCCGCAATCGCGATGCCATGCCGAGCGAATCGGAAATTGCCGCGATCGTTGCTGAAGCCCGTGCGGAGGCTGCCCGCGCGCATGCCGACGCCGACCGCGTCATCGCAGAGAACCAGCGCATCGTCATCGACATGCGCCGCGTCCGTGCCGATGCCCAGCGCGAGGCGCGGCGAGCGCTGCGCCGTGCCAGTGCGGCGCAGATTATCGATTGCGGCGATGGCGACACCACGCGCCGCGTCATCGAGCGGTCGGGCGACGGGGATGACGACTCGTCCGGCTTCAGCATTTTCACCTGCACCAACGGCAGCCCGGCGCTTCAACTCGACGCCATGCGCTCGGCGCGCCGCGCCCTTGCAACACTCGACTCCCCGGCGCTTGCCGGCGACCGTCGCGACGAGGCGCTCGCCGAACTGGACGAGCAAATCGCGGAACTCGAGCGCGAGATCGCCGACCGCCAGAACTGATCGTCGCCAGTCAGTTACCCCGGGGGTCTCCGCAAGACGCCGGGCGCACTCGGGTCGGAGCCTCCCCCTTGGGCTCCGGCCCGTCTTTTTGACGAGGCCGGCGCCGGTCATCGGCAACGGACCGCCCTTTCCCTTTGCGCGCGGCGGTGCCACAGGGACAAAGGTGAGTGAAGACAAGCCCTGGCCCGACAGCATCCGCGCCGGCGATTGCGAGCAGCATGAGCCATTGGTGCGCCGGGTGCTCGCCCCCAACCCCTCGCCCTATACCTTCACCGGCACCCAGACGTGGATCGTCGGCAATGCCAGCGACGTGGCGATCATCGATCCCGGCCCGACCGGCAGCGGCCAGAGCGTCGGCGACCCTGCCTCCCCGTTCAATGCCGACGCCAATGGCACCGGGCATGTCGAGGCCATCCTGCGCGCGGTCGGCACCGCGCGCGTCGCGGCGATCCTGTGCACCCACACCCACCGCGACCACAGCCCCGCCGCCGCGCCGCTGAAGGCCATGACCGGTGCGCCGATCATCGGCTGCGCCCCGCTCGCGCTGACCGACGATGGCCCGCGCGCCGATTCGGCCTTCGACCCCGACTATGCACCGGACCGCGTGCTGCGCGACGGCGAGACCATAAAGGGCGATGGCTGGACGCTCGAAGCCGTCGCCACCCCCGGGCACACCAGCAACCATCTGTGCTTCGCGCTCAAGGAAAGCGGTGCGCTGTTTACCGGTGACCATGTCATGGCCTGGTCGACCAGCGTGGTCAGCCCGCCCGACGGCAATATGGCCGACTATATGGCGAGCCTCGCCAAGCTCTACGAGCGCGACGACCGCGTCTATTACCCCGCGCACGGGGCAGCGGTGACCAAGCCCAAGCAGCTGGTGCGCGGCATGCTGGGCCACCGCAAGAGCCGCGAGGCGCAGATTTTGCGCGAACTGGCCGACGGCCCGCGTGCCATCCCTGCGATGGTCGCCGCCATGTACAAGGGCCTCGATCCGCGGCTGACCGGCGCGGCGGGGCGATCGGTCCTCGCGCACCTGCTCGATCTGGAAGCACGCGGCGTGGCCGCACGCGACGGCGAAAGATGGTATGTCCGGGCCTGATCCCAGGGGTGGCAATTTCTGCGATCGAGACGCATAGAACAGCTGCATGCCCATCAATTGGGCGACATAGGGAGGGGGGCCCGATGGCGAGCGTAGTAACAACAGCGACTAGCGGTGATGACGCGCGCTTCTTCATGAAGCTGGCGTTGGCGATAGGCCTGATCATTTTCGCGGCCTTCAGCATGCACATGGCGCTTGGCCGCTCTACCTTTGCGCAGCCGCTCGTCTATCACCTGCACGGTATCGTCTTCATGGGCTGGGTAGTGATTTTCATGACCCAGCACGCGCTGGTAGCAAGCGGACGCATCGCCCTTCACCGCCGACTTGGCTGGCTCGCGCTAGGCTGGGTGGGTCTGATGCTCGTCTTCGGTCTCGCCATCACAGTCACTGTCGTCCAGCGCGGCACCACGCCCTTTTTCTTTCTCCCGCAGCATTTTCTGGTCGCGAACCCACTGACGTTATTCGCCTTTACCGGTTTGGTGCTGGCAGCAATTGCCATGCGCAAGCGCACCGACTGGCACCGAAGGCTGCACTTGTGTGCAATGGCGATGATACTCGGCCCTGCCTTCGGTCGGCTGTTGCCGTCGCCCTTCCTGATCCCCTGGGCGTTCGAGATCAGCACCTTTGCCGGTATCGTTTTCCCGCTGATCGCGGTGGCCCGTGAATGGCGACAAGGGGCGGTGCATCCGGCATGGCGCTGGGGGCTGCCGGTCCTGCCGCTGGTTTTGGTGCTCGGCTACATCCTTGGTCATTCGCCGCTGGCGGGGAATATCTATGGCTGGGTCACCGCCGGCACGCCCGGCGCGATGGTTGCCCCGCTGGCCTATGGCACGCCTCCACCCGGCCTTTGACCAAAAATAGTCGCGTCAACCGCTTGTCCCTGTCGGTCGGCGAGGGCATCTAGCGCGGTGCCCGTCCCGGGCCGGAGCTGATAGACATGACCGCCCAGACCCGCGAAAATCTGACCGGCCTCGATCTTGTAGCCGAGATCAAGCGCCTCAAGGTCGAGCGCAACGCCGTCATCCTAGGCCACTATTATCAACGGCCGGAAATCCAGGACCTGTCGGACTTTGTCGGCGATTCGCTTGAGCTCAGCCGCAAGGCGGCGGAGACGGACGCGGACGTCATCGCCTTCTGCGGCGTCAAGTTCATGGCGGAAACGGCCAAGATCCTGTCGCCCGACAAGATCGTCATCCTGCCCGACATGGACGCCGGCTGCAGCCTGGAGGACAGCTGCCCGCCCGAGCAGTTCGCCCGCTTCCGCGCCGCGCATCCGGACCATATCGCGCTGACCTACATCAACTGCTCGGCGGCGGTGAAGGCGCTCTCCGACATCATCGTCACCAGCAGTTCGGCAGAAACAATCATCAGCCAGATCCCGCCCGAGCAGAAGATCATCTTCGGCCCTGACCGGCATCTGGGCGGCTATCTCAATCGCAAATTCGGACGCGACATGCTGCTGTGGCCGGGCGTGTGCATCGTCCATGAAGCGTTCAGCGAGACCGAGCTGATGAAACTGAAGGCGCAGCACCCCGGCGCACCCGTTGCCGCGCACCCCGAATGCCCGCCGCACATCATCGACCATGCCGACTATGTCGGATCGACCAGCGGCATTCTGCAATTCGCCAAGACGATGGGCGGCGACACGCTGATCGTCGCCACCGAACCGCACATCATCCACCAGATGCAGAAAGCGGTGCCGGAAAAGACCTTCATCGGCGCACCCGGTGCCGACGGCAACTGCAACTGCAATATCTGCCCCTATATGGCGCTGAACACGCTGGAAAAACTCTATGTCGCGCTGCGCGATCTGGAGCCGCGCATCGAGCTGGAAGAGGGGCTGCGCCTGAAGGCGAAGAAGAGCCTCGACCGGATGCTGGACATGGCCAGCGGCACGGTCGGCAAGGGCGATCTGGGGCGCGCCTGAGCGAGCAGCGGGCCGCCCCCATGGCTCGGCGCATGAAAATGTCGCTGGCGCAAACTTATCCACAGATTCGATTGCGGCCTGTGCATCACTTTGCGCAATCCCGCTTTGCGACTCACCGCTTTCATGACAGCTTCAAGACATCGGACGGAAGGGAGCTTCCAGACGGTTCGAAAGGGAAGCGCAAGCGGACCGGCGGGATCGGCAAGGAGATGACCAGAGGTCCAGGAGCAAGGGCGGAACAGAAGACGCAGGCGGCCTTGGCCATGCCGGTCTGGTGAAACCCGAGCGAAACGATCCGCCAAGGCCGGACCGGCAAGGCTCAGCGAAAGCGCAGCCGTCCGCCGGACAGGGCAGGGGGATCAGGCAAAGGCTGGAACGGGGAGCGAACCTGCAAGGGGGAGCAAAGCGTAGATGCCGGAGCCACCGCCGGAAAGGGCGGATGTGAAGACCAGGCAGGCGATCCCTCACCGGATCGAAGCCGTCCAGCCAGCAGCGCTTGCGCAGCCAAGGCAGGGCCCGAAGGACGTTAGCCAGCGCTTGCGCCGGCAAATGACCGGGGGAAATCGCATCAGGCCGTATCGGCGAAGTGGGCGCTGACCCCGCGCGGTTGCGAAGCAGGCTTGCCTGCGAGCGACAGCAAGGGATCAGCGCCCATCCATTTTGTGCGCTTGTCGCGCCCCCGTTCACCGGACCAACGCCCGCCTGCCGCCGGGTTGCGCCCTGCCCCGGTCGCCGCGGCCCGCTGGTTACTCCTCCGGAAACCTCTGTATTTGCAATTTTTTTGCGTCGTGCCGGAAGCGGCACCGATCTGTGACTTCTGTCACGGCGATGCCGCCGAATCACCGCTATTGGACCCCTGCGACCCGAAGGCAGTCCCTGTTTCCTTCCGGCTACAGGGATTGCTCAACTTTCAGGGGCCCGGCGCAGGTCGTCGGGCCCTTTTTTTGCGACAATCATCGGGGCGACGGACGCACGCTTGCCGTGGCGGATCAGGGTGCCGGGATCGGAACGTGGGCCCCGGGGATTGCAGCTTCAAGACTGCGGCTTGATGCCGTTGACGATCATGTCGTTGGCACAGGCCGCCACCGCTGCCGCATCTGCCCCTTCCCACAGGCCATAGCGCAGGCCGAGGAAGACGTTCATGCCCATGATCGCCCAGGCATGCACCTCACCGATGTCGCCACGTACCCGCCCTTCGGCGGCCGCCTTGGCCAGACGCTGCTCGATGCGTTGCGCCGTCGTCTCATAATGCAGGCGAAAGCTTGCGGGATCGACGAATTCGGATTCGTCGATGATGCGATAGATTTCCTTATGCTCGGTCGCGAAGCGCAGAAACGCCTCGAGCGCGGCGCGTTCGCCGCTCAGCGGGTCGGGCGCGGCCGACAGCGCCGGGGCGACATGATCGCGCACCCGGCGCGACATGTCGTGCACCAGCGCGCGGAAGATTTCGTCCTTCGAATCGAAATAGGTGTAGAAGGTGCCGAGCGCGACGCCGGCCCGCCCGGTGATGCCGCTGATCGATCCGTCGTGAAAGCCCCGTTCGCCGAATTCCACCGCCGCTGCATCGAGCAGCGCGCGCAGCGTGCGCTCGCCGCGCGCCGTGCGCGGCGTCTTGCCTGCTGCCCCGCCCGCTGCCCGGTCTGCCGCCGGCGTTGCAGCAATGTCACGCTGCTGATCCATTTCTCACCCACCCTCGCAGGACCAAGTTGAAACTTGGTTCAGGTTTCAGTATAGGCGAAAGTCGATAGGGCGCAACCGACTCCTGCCTCGCCATCGGCGCAACGGCCCGGACCGGCAATTGCCCCTCGATTGGGAGGATATCATGAGCCGTTTGCAACGCCACCTGCGTGCCGTTTCGCTTGCCACCGTCGCGCTCTCGGCGCTGAGCGCCGTTCCCGCTCTGGCGCAGGACAACACCGTCGCCGCAGATGCCGCCGATGAAGGCGACATCCTTGTCACCGCGCGCCGTCGCGAGGAAAGCCTGCTCGATGTGCCGGTGGCGATCACCGCCTTTTCGGGCGAAAGCCTGGAAGCGACGGGTGCGATCGACATCACCGACCTCAGCAACGTCACCCCCAACGTCACGCTGGAAACCTCGCGCGGCACCAATTCGACGTTGACCGCCTTCATCCGCGGCGTCGGCCAGCAGGATCCGGTCGCGGGATTCGAATCGGGCGTCGGCCTCTATCTCGACGATGTCTATCTCAACCGTCCGCAGGCCGCCGTGCTCGACATCTATGACGTCGAGCGCATCGAGATCCTGCGCGGCCCGCAGGGCACGCTGTACGGCCGCAACACCATCGGCGGCGCGGTCAAATATGTCACCCGCCGCATCGACGACGATCCGTTCCTGCGGGTGCGTGCCACCTATGGCACCGACGATCAGGCCGACGGCGTGATAAGCTTCGGCCTGCCGGTCGGCGATGACACGCTGCGCTTCGGCGGATCGCTGGCGCGCCTCAGCCGTGGGGGCTTCGGCACCAACCTCACCACCGGACAGGACAATTACAACAAAGACATCTGGGCTGGCCGGCTGACCGCCGAAGTGCATGGCAATGGCATCTTCGTGCGCCTGTCGGGCGACTATACCAAGGATGAGTCCAATCCGCGCGGCGGGCACCGGCTGATCCCCAGCCTCGCCACCAACGCACCGGTTCTGGCCGACGTCTATGATTCGCGTGGCGGGCTCCTCGCCCCGACCCAGGATGTCGAAGCCTGGGGCGTGTCGCTGTTCGCCGAAGCCGAGCTCGACGACCGCTTCACCGTCCGTTCGATCACTGCCTATCGCAAGGATGACAGCGCCACGCCGATCGATTTCGACGCATTGCCCGCGGTCGATGTCGACGTGCCCGCCTTCTACAACAACGACCAGATAAGCCAGGAACTGCAGATCCTCTACTCGGATGGTCCGATCAATGCGCTGCTCGGCGCCTATTATCTCAACGCCAATGCCCGCACCGTCTTCGACGTGCGCCTGCCCGGCGGGGTCACTGCGCTGACCTTCGGCGATGTCGATACCGACACCGGTGCGATCTTCGGCGATGTCACCTTCGACTTCACCGAGCAGCTCAGCCTGTCGCTCGGCGGCCGCTACACGTGGGACAACCGCCGCTCGCAGGTGCTGCGCCGCACCTATCTGGCCGGCGGGTCGCCCTTCTTCGGCGGCACCGGCGTGTTGTTCGCCACCACATCGGACTTCCGGGGCGATGCCGACTTCGGCCGCTTCACCCCGCGCGCTTCGTTGAGCTTCCAGCCCAATGAGGACCATAATTTCTACATTTCCTATTCGCAGGGCTTCAAGGGCGGCGGCTTCGATCCGCGTGGACAGACCACCGCCTGCCGCACGCCGGCCGGCGGCGCCTGCAACGCCGACCAGGTTTATGATTTCCTCGCCTTCGATCCCGAAACGGTCGACAGCTATGAGATCGGCTACAAGGCATCGCTGTTCGATCGCGCGCTGACGGTGGCCGTCGCTGCCTTCCGCGCCGATTATGAGGACGTACAGATCCCGGGGTCAATCGGCACCACGGTGAACGGGCAGCAGACCTTCATCGGCATCACCACCAACGCCGGCAAGGCGCGCATCAACGGCTTCGAGCTGGAAACGGTCGCCACGGCGCGCGATTTCGGCATGGACGGCGCCCGCCTGACCTTCACCGGTACGCTCGGCTACATCGATGCCGAATATAAGGAGTTCATCGATTCGCGCGGCATCAATGTCGCCGATCGGCGGGCCTTCCAGAACACCCCTGAATGGACGACGTCGGGCACGCTGGCGTGGAATGTCCCGGTCGGTGACGGCAATATCAACGCCTCGACCACCGTCTCCTACCGCAGCCGCACCCAGCAGTTCGAGCTGGCCAACGCCTTCCTCGACCAGCCCGGCTATGCGTTGTGGGATGCGAGCCTGGTCTACACCGCGCCGAACGATCGCTGGTCGGTGGGCATCCATGCCCGCAACCTGACCGACAAGCAGTATATCGTCTCCGGTTACACTTTCCTGCGGCAGAACCCCGATACCGGAGCGTTCATCCTTGCCAATGGCCAGCCGGGCTTCAGCTCGACGCTGGGCGCAGAAGGCGTGCTGACGGCCTATTACGGCAACCCGCGCCAGGTGTTCGGCACGGTGACGTTCAACTTCTGACATCCTCTTGTGGTCAGGAAAGCGGGCCGCAGGGAGCAATCTTTGCGGCCCGTTTTGCAACCGGCATGTTTGACTTTGTCGCGCGCGGGGGCAAGCGTGGGCCGATGCCACGTCTTTTCGCTGCACTCATTGCCCTGTTCGGCGCCGTCTGCTGCCTGATCGCGGTGGCGCATATCGCCATCGGCCCGGCGGTCATTCCCGGATCGCTGCCGGTCAACGCGAACATGGACAGCGAGGATCGCTTCTACGCAACCCTGTTCCTGGGCTTCGGCGCGGCGATGATCTGGTGCAGCCGCGATCTTGCGGCCCGCTCGCAGGCCTTTGGTGCGCTGCTGCTGCTGTTCTTCCTGACCGGTGTCGCGCGGATCATCTCGGCGCTCGCCGTCGGCCTGCCGGGGCCGCTGTTCATCGTTCTGGGCGGCCTGGAACTCATCCTGCCACCCCTGTTCTGGTGGTGGCACCGGCGCCTGTACGCCGCCGCCTAACGCTCCTTGGTCGCCGAGAAGGCGACCTCGGGGTGGCGTTCGGCCTGATAGTTCACGTCCCAGACGCTTTTGGCCATGAACACCGGATTGCCATCACGGTCACGGGCGAGCTTGTCGCGATTGTAGGTGGCAAAATCCTTCATCGCCGCGTCGCTGCCCTTGATCCAGCGCGCGGTGTCGAACGGTGAGGGCTCGAGCATCGCCTCGACCTTATACTCGGCCTCGAGGCGCGAAATCAGCACGTCGAGCTGGAGCTGCCCCACCACGCCGACGATCAGGTTGGAGCCGATCTCCGGCGTGAACACCTGGATGACGCCCTCTTCGGACAGATCGTCGAGCGCCTTGCGAAGCTGCTTGGTCTTGGTCGGGTCCTTCAGCGCGACGCGGCGCAGGATTTCAGGCGCAAAGTTGGGCAGGCCGGTAAAGCGGATGTCGTTGCGCTCGGACAGCGTGTCGCCCACCCGCAGCGTGCCATGGTTGGGGATGCCGATGATGTCGCCCGGCTCGGCACTGTCGGCGATCTCCCGGTCCTGCGCAAAGAACAGGATGGGCGAATGCACCGCGATCGGTTTGCCTAGCGCCGACGGGGTCAGCTTCATGCCGCGGCGGAAGGTGCCCGATACCAGCCGCATGAACGCGATGCGGTCCCGGTGCTGCGGATCCATATTGGCCTGCACCTTGAAGATGAAACCGGTGACGTCGGCGCGCTCGGGTGAAACCTCGCCCTGATCCGAAGGCTGCGGGCGCGGCGGTGGCGCATGCTCGGCGATCGCGGCGAGCAGCTCGGGCATGCCGAACTGCTTGAGCGCCGAGCCGAACCAGACAGGCGTCAGGTCCCCGGCGCGATAGGCCGCAGCGTCGAATTCTGGGTAGCCCGCCTGCGCCAGCTCCGCCTCCGCCACCAGCCGGGCACGCCCTTCGGCAGTGAGGCGGCCTTCCAGCGAGGGATCGTCGACGCCCTCGTGCAGCGAGACGTCGCCGAGGAACTCGCGGCTGTCTCCCTCGGGCCGTGACAGGCGGCCGCTGGCGAAATCGTACAGCCCCTCGAATTCGCCGCCCATGCCGACCGGCCAGTTCATCGGGCATACGTCGAGCGCCAGCGTGTCCGCTACCTCGTCGAGTGTCTCGAACGGATCGCGCCCTTCGCGGTCGACCTTGTTGACGAAGGTGATGATCGGCACCGAGCGGAGGCGGCACACCTCGAACAGCTTGCGGGTCTGCGGCTCGATGCCCTTGGCAGCGTCGATCACCATGATCGCCGAATCGACCGCGGTCAGGGTGCGATAGGTATCTTCCGAGAAATCCTCGTGGCCCGGCGTGTCGAGCAGGTTGAAGACGATCCCGTCGCGCTCGAAGGTCATCACCGAGGAGGTGACCGAGATGCCGCGCTGCTGCTCGATCTTCATCCAGTCGGACCGCGCACGCCGCGCAGCCCCGCGCGCCTTGACCTCTCCGGCGAGATGGATCGCGCCGCCGACCATCAGCAGCTTTTCGGTCAGCGTGGTTTTCCCGGCGTCAGGGTGGGCGATGATGGCGAAGGTGCGTCGGTTGAGGGTCATGAAGACGAGGACTGCTTTGAGGGGCGCAAGGTGACGGTCAGGCGAAAACTGCGCGACACGCCCGGCGCCAGATGCATCGACCCAGGCTTGTCGGCGAACGCGCCGTCATAGCCCAGCGGGTCGGCATGTCCGGCCCATGGCTCGAGGCACAGGAAGGGGGCACCGGGTTTCTGCCAGATGCCGAGCATCGGACAGTCGGGGTAGTCGAGCTGTAGCTCTGGCCCGCCCTCGACGCCGAACCAGAGACTGCGGCTATGCAGATGGTCCCAGATGATCGCATCGGGCTCGAACAGCGCGGCCGCGGGGATCAACACATCGCCCTCGACCGGCGTCGGCCGGGCGTCGGGCAGGATCAGGCCGCTCGCCGGATCGATACGACGAATGGGCTGTGGCTCCGCTTCGGCAAAGCGCACGCGATGCACCTGGCCTTCCCCGCCCGGCAGCGGCCAGGAAAAGGCCGGATGGAAGCCGAGACTGAACGGCATCGGCACATCGCCGGCATTATGCACTGTTGCTGTCGTGGCCAGTTGCGGCCCCTCGACGCAGTGGGTCACCTCCAGCAGGAAGGCGAAGGGGTAGGATTGCCGACCGACGTCCGCATCCGACAGCCGCAGCGTGACATGCGCCTCGCTGCGGTCGACCACGCTAAACAGCGCCTTGCGGGCAATGCCATGCTTGGGCATCGGGAAGCTGCCGTCCCCGATCCGGATCCGGTCATCGGCGACCGCGCCGACCACCGGAAACAGCAAGGGCGCAACCCCGCTCCACCACGCCGGATCGCCATCCGACAGCCAGCGGCCACCGCTGGCATCGGTCAGCGCGCGCAGTTCCGCCCCGCGCGGCTCGATCACCGCGGTCAGGGCATCGGAACCGATGGTCAGCGTCTCGCTCATCCGCGCAAGCTCGCACCCAGCTTTGCCGCAGCGGCAACCACCTTGTCGCTGATCGCCTTGAGTTCGGCATCGGTGAAGCTCTTGTCGCCTGGCTGCATCGTCACTTCGAGCGCCAGGCTCACCTGCCCTTCGGGCACGCCCTGTCCAGCGAAGCGATCGAACAGGCGGGCGTCGACAATCGCTCCCTTGTCCGCACCACGCACGGCGCGCACGAGGTCGCCAGCCGGGAGGCCTGCGGGCACGAGGAAGGCGAAATCGCGCGTCACTGCCTGCAGAGCGGGGGGCGAATAAGCCTCACGCACGGGCGACGCGTTGCGCCGCGCAGGCAGCGCGTCGAGGAAGATCTGAGCCGCCATGGCCGGTCCATCGACATCGAACGCCCTGGTCAGCGCCGGGTGCAACGCACCGAATTCGGCGAGTACCGTCTTCGGCCCCAGCCGCAGCGTGCCGGACTGCCCCGGGTGCCAGATGCCGTCACCCTCCACCGCCATCACCTGCAGCCGGTCTACCGGCGCGCCGGCGGCCTCCAGCAAATGCAGTGCCGCACCCTTGGCATCAAAGGCATCGAACGGGCCTGCCTTGCCGGACTGCCAGCTGCGATCGCGCTTCATGCCGGCCATCAGCACGGCCAGCGTCGGCCGTTCGGCATCGGCCAGATAGCGCCGCCCAAGCTCGAACAGCCGGACCGATGCCGCGCCGCGATTGGCATTGCGCGCTGCGGCGGAGAGCAGGCCGGGCAGCAGCGAGGGGCGCATCACCTTCATGTCCTCGCTGATCGGGTTGGCAAGGCTCCAGAGGCCGCCGCCAACACGGGCCGCTTCGCTTTCGGAGATGAAGCTCCAGGTCACCGCCTCGTGGAAGCCGGCAGCGGCGGCAGCGCGGCGGACCTTGCGTTCGACAAGCTGTTCGGGCGTCGCTGTCGGTTTGGCGACACCGGCGTCGCGAGGCAGCGGGGCCGAGGCGATGGCGTCGAAGCCGATGATGCGGGTGACTTCCTCGACCAGATCGGCCGGACCGTCGATGTCGCGGCGCCAGGTGGGGACGGTAACGTCCCAATCATCGCGCACATCGAAGCCGAGCGAGGTCAGGATGCTCCGCTGCCGGTCGGCGGGTACATCGATACCGCCCAGCGCCGCACAGCGGGCCGGATCATAGGCAAGTGCTTTGGGTTCGACCGGCGGCTGACCGGCGCGGACCATCTGCGAGGCGGTGCCGCCGCAATGTTCGAGGATCAGCGCGGTGAGGATCGCGGTGGCGTCGTCCAGAAACGCCGGATCGACGCCGCGCTCGAAGCGGGCGCGGGCATCGCTGGTCAGCGCCAGCGCCTGGCCGGTCAGCGCGATGCGCTCGGGCGTGAAATAGGCGACTTCGAGCAGCACGTCGGTGGTGTCGTCCGAACAGCCCGAATGCGCCCCGCCCATGATCCCGGCGATGTCATGCACGCAGACGTCGTCGGCGATCACCGTCATGCTCTCGGTCAATGTGTAGGATTTGCCGTTGAGCGCCTCGGCGACCTCTCCCGCCACCGCCTTGCGCGCCACCACGACACCGCTCAGCTTGGCAAGATCATAGGCGTGGCTGGGGCGACCGAGATCGAGCATGACATAGTTGGTGATGTCGACCAGCGCCGAAATCACCCGCTGACCCACCGCCTTAAGCCGCCGCTGCATCCAGTCGGGGGAAGCGCCGTTGGTCACACCGTGGATGGTGCGACCGTAGAAAGCGGGGCAGCCCTCGGAATCGTCGGTGCGGATTTCGGCGGCGCAGGGACCTGCTTCAACAAAATCCCGTAGCCCTGAGCCTGTCGAAGGGCGCGTGTCGTCCGAGAGCCGTGCTTCGACAAGCTCAGCACTTACGGTTTTGGGGACGTGAAGCGGCTTCAGGGTGCCGAGCCCGGCTGCTGCCAGATCGCGCGCAATCCCGCGCACGCCCATGCAGTCCTGGCGGTTGGGGGTGATGGAGATGTCGATCACCGGATCGGAGGCGCAGGCATAATCGGCGAAGGCCGCGCCCAGCGGCGCGTCCGCAGGCAATTCGATGATGCCGTCATGGTCGTCGCCGAGCTCCAGCTCGCGCGTCGAGCACATCATGCCGTTGGATTCGACACCGCGTATCGCCGAGACCTTCAGCTCCATGCCATTGGCCGGAACCACCGCACCGGGCAGGCCGAGCACGCCGACGAGGCCAGCGCGCGCATTGGGCGCACCGCAGACCACCTGCAGCGGCGCGCCATCGCCGGTATCGACGCTGAGCACCTGCAGCTTGTCCGCCTGCGGGTGGCGCTCGGCGGTCAGCACCCGCGCGATGCGGAAGCCGCGCAGGCGCGTCGCGGGGTCCTCGACCCCTTCGACCTCATGGCCGATGCGGTTGAGCGTGGCGACGACGGTATCGACGGTGAAACTGCCCTCGAGATGATCGCGCAGCCAGTCCAGCGTGATCTTCATGCCGAAATCCCCCCGCTCAAGGTCGGCACATTCAGCGCACTGAACCCGTAGTGCGCCAGCCAGCGCAGGTCGCCGTCGAAGAAGGCGCGCAGATCGTCCATGCCATATTTGAGCATCGCCAGCCGGTCGACGCCGATGCCGAAGGCAAAACCCTGCCATTCGTCGGGATCGAGCCCGCAATTGGCGATGACCTTGCGGTGGACCATGCCCGAGCCCAGCAACTCCATCCACGCATGGCCTTCATCGTCGCCCGACCCGCCAACGACGCGACGGCCCTTCTCTTGCTTGTAGCCGACGTCGACCTCCGCCGACGGCTCGGTGAAGGGGAAGTAGCTGGGCCGCAGGCGCAGGACGATGTCGTCCCGCTCGAAGAAGGCCTTGAGAAAGGTTTCCAGCGTCCATTTGAGATGGCCCATGTGGATCGCCCGGTCGATCACCAGTCCTTCCACCTGATGGAACATCGGCGTGTGCGTCGCGTCGCTGTCGCTGCGATAGACGCGGCCGGGCGCGATGATGCGGATCGGGGTCTTGCCCTGCAGCATGGTGCGAATCTGCACAGGCGAGGTGTGCGTGCGCAGCACTACCCGACCGCCGCGCTCGCCGCGCACGTCTGCAGGGAAATAGAAGGTATCGTGCATCGCCCGCGCCGGATGCGTCTCGGGGATGTTGAGCGCGTCGAAATTGAACCACTCGTCCTCGATTTCCGGGCCTGTTGCCACGGCAAAGCTCAGGTCTGCGAAAATCTCGGCCAGCTCGTCCATCACCTGGCTGACCGGATGGATGCTGCCGCGGGGCGTGGCATCGGCGGGGAGGCTCATGTCGAGCCGTTCGGCGGCCAGCTTCGCCTCGAGCGCCGCGCTGTCCAGCGCCGCCTTGCGTGCAGCGAGCGCATTGGCGACCGCCTCCCGCAGCCCGTTGATGCGCGGCCCATCCACTTGCCGCTGCTCGGGCGTCATCCCGCCCAACGTCTTCAAGAGCGCGGATACGCTGCCCTGCTTGCCCAGTGCGGCAACGCGTACGGCTTCGAGCGCGTCCGGCGTGGCTGCCGCGTCGATGGCGGAAAGGAGGTCGGATTGGAGTGTGGTGATGTCGGTCATGATGTCCGCCCCATAAGCAAATGGGCGCGAACGGCAATCGCCGCCCACGCCCATGTGCGCATGTCTCGAAGGGTGGGAAGCCGGCTTACGCCGCCTTCGGAAGAGCCGCCTTCGCCTGCGCGATGATCGCGCCAAAGGCTGCGCCTTCGTTCATCGCCAGATCGGCCATCACCTTGCGGTCCAGTTCGATGCCGGCCAGCTTCACGCCATGCATGAACTGCGAATAGGTCAGGCCTTCGGCGCGGACGGCAGCGTTGATGCGCTGGATCCACAGGGCGCGGAAGCTGCGCTTCTTTACCTTGCGGTCGCGATAGGCGTACTGGCCGGCCTTTTCGACCGCCTGCCGCGCGATGCGGATGGTGTTCTTGCGGCGGCCGTAATAACCCTTTGCCTGTTCAAGAATATTCTTGTGCTTGGCGCGGGTGGTAACGCCTCTTTTGACACGTGCCATGGTTCAGCGCTCCCTTACTTCAGGCCGTACGGCGCCCACAGGCGCACATGTGCCGAATCCGCTTCGCTGAGCACGCTGGTGCCGCGGTTGGTACGGATGTATTTTGCATTGTGGCTCGACAGGCGGTGACGCTTGCCGGCGACGCCGTGCTTCACCTTGCCGGTTGCGGTGAATTTGAAGCGCTTCTTCACACCGCTCTTGGTCTTCATCTTGGGCATTTCGGTCTCCTTTATGGCAGTGCGTCGCGCCTGCGCGATTGCACTTCTGGGATTCCCTCGAGCACAAGCGTGGCAGCCCATTTCAGCCAGCCTGCGCAAAGGAAGCGGTGCCGTTAGCCGCTGATGCCCGCAAATGCAAGCGATTCGCCCGCCGGGCCGGCGTGGCTCAGCCGACCTTGTTGGGCAGCATCTGCACCGGCGCGCCCATCATCGCCATGCGCCGCTTGGTCGCCACCGCCAGTATCGGCCGTTCGCGCGCGAAATAGCGGGTCGGCGTGGTGCCCAGAAAGGCATGGAAATCCCGGATCATGTGGCTCTGATCGCTGTAGAAGGGATCGAGAAAGCCGGGCCAGTCGGCCGGCGACTGGAGATGCATCTGCCCGAGCATGCGCATGAAGCGCTGGCGCCGCAGCAAAAGCTTGGGCGAAAAGCCCATCGACGAATGGCACAGCCGCTCAAGGGTGCGCACCGACAGGCCGGTCGCTTCGGCAAAGGCCTCCACCGTGCCGACGTCGGGATCGAGCAGCGCCTTTTGCGCGGCCATGACCCGCGCGGCATAGGTGTCGACCGGCCGCCCGGCGAGCCGCTTGAGCAGCATCGCCTGCACCATCGCCGCGCGCGCCGCATAGTCGGGCAGGGCAAACAGCCCATCGACCAGCGCCGCAAGTTCCCCGGCATCGAGAAAATCCGACAGCGGCCGGCTGGCATTGGCCAGCCCGTCGGCCGTGCCGCCGAACAGCAGCGCCCAGCCGGCCGGCATCAGGCCGAAGCCGAACATCGCCCCGCGATGGCCGCCAAAATCGATCAGCGAGGTGTTGGGGCCCTGCACGAAGCTGGGCAGGAAGGGCTCCACCGGTCCGTCATCGAGACGGGACCACCAGTGACCCGACAGCGGCACGCGCAGGTTGAACCATTCGGGGTGCTGCTGGTCGGCCACCGCGACATCGCCGATCTGCAGCTCATAGATCGCCGTCACCAGGCCGTGGAGTTCCGGCGACAGCTGCGCGAAAAGCATGTCTACATCCGGCTGATCCACGCTTCCCCCCTACCCGGGGTTGTGAACCATGCGCTCGCCCTCGGTCAATGGCCGCAGGCGAGCGCCTCCATCACATCCTCCAGCCGCGCCGGATCGCCCAGCGCGATGACGTGCCCGGCACTGTCCGCGTTGAGCGGATCGCCGTTCCAGTCGGTCATCATGCCGCCCGCGCCTTCGATCACCGGCACCAGCGCGGCAAGATCGTGCAGCTTCAGCCCGGCTTCGACCACGATATCGATGTGGCCCGAGGCGACGAGGCCATAATTGTAGCAATCGCCGCCATAGACGATGCGCCGCTGCGCCACCCGGCCGGCGAGATTGAGGAAATGCTCGCCCTCATGCGCGGAAAAGGCGTGCGGGCTGGTGGTCCCCAGCACCGCCTGGTCGAGCGCAGGGCATAGCCGCGCGCGCGCCGGGGTGCCGTTGAAGGTCGTCGCCTGCCCGGCCGCGCCGACCCAGCGTTCCCGCCCGATCGGCTGGTCGATCACCCCCAGCAGCGGCCAGCCATCTTGCATCAGCGCTATCAGCGTGCCGAAGATCGGGCGGCCGGCGACGAAGCTGGTGGTGCCGTCGATCGGATCGAGCACCCACTGGCGCGAGGCGGTGGGGCGTTCATTGCCATATTCCTCGCCGATGATGCCGTCGGCGGGGCGCTCTGCAGACAATATCTGCCGCATCGCCGCCTCTGCCGCGCGATCCGCCAGCGTCACGGGCGAGGCGTCCTCCTTGCTTTCGAGGCCGATGTCCCCGCGCCAGTAGGGACGGATGGCGGCACCGGCCGCGTCGGCGAGGCGCTGGGCGAGGGCGATGTCGGTGGCGAGGCTCATCGCGGGCGATGCTCGGTGCCGAGGCCGGCAGTGATGAACAGGCAGGTGGCGGCACCGGCTACGTCAGCCGTGTGCCAGCAGCCCGGCGGGTTGATCGCATAATCGCCGGGGCCGAGCGTCACGGTCGCCTCCGATCCGTCGGCCAGCCGCTGATGGATGACGATGCTGCCGTCGAGACACAGCACAACCTCGTCGCCGGCGGGGTGCATCTCCCAACTGTCCCAATTCTCGGTGAAGCGATAATGGCTGACCAGCCGGCCTTCCGCGCCGTCCGCGCCGTGGCGCTCGCCATAGCCGGCATACCAGTCCATCCCGCTGAAAGGCGGCTGCACGACCGCGGTCGCGCCCAATCCCAGATGCAGCGGCTGCGTGTAGATGCTGGGACTGGTCATGACCGGGCTTCTCAGTCGAACAGGGACGACACGCTGGTTTCGTCGGCGATGCGCTTGATGGCCTCGCCCAGCAGCGGGGCAATGGTAAGGGTGCGGATGCGATCCGACGCACTGACCTCGGGCGTCGGCTGGATCGAATCGGTGATGACCAGTTCCTTGAGCTGGGACCCGTCGACCCGCGCCACCGCGCCGCCCGACAGCACGCCATGGGTGCAATAGGCGACGACTTCCTCTGCCCCCGCCGCCTTCAGCGCGCCGGCGGCGTTGCACAGCGTGCCGGCCGAATCGACGATGTCGTCGATGAGGATGCAGAAGCGCCCCTGCACGTCGCCGATGATGTTCATCACCTCCGATTCGCCGGCCTTTTCCCGCCGCTTGTCGACGATGGCGAGCGGGGCATTGTCGAGCCGCTTGGCGAGCGCGCGCGCGCGCACCACGCCGCCGACGTCGGGCGAGACGACCATCAGGTTGCGCGAGCCGAACCGCGCCTGGATGTCCGCGCTCATCACCGGCGCGCCATAGAGATTGTCGGTCGGGATATCGAAGAAGCCCTGGATCTGCCCGGCGTGGAGATCGACCGCGAGCACGCGGTCGGCGCCGGCGGTGGTCACCAGATTGGCGACCAGCTTGGCCGAGATCGGCGTGCGCGGGCCCGGTTTGCGGTCCTGCCGGGCGTAGCCGAAATAGGGGACGACGGCGGTGATCCGCTTGGCCGAGGCGCGGCGCAGCGCATCGATGATGATCAGCAGTTCCATCAGATTGTCGTTGGCGGGGTAGCTGGTCGGCTGGACCACGAACACATCCTGGCCGCGGACATTCTCATGGATTTCGACGAAAATCTCCTCGTCGGCGAAGCGGCGCACGCTGGTGTCGGTCAGCGGCAGATCGAGATAGTCGGCGACCGCGCTGGCCAGCGGCAGATTGCTGTTGCCGGAGATGATCTTCATGGCGGTGGCGGCCCCTTCGACTATGACGCTTTTGTGAGCGCCCCTTAGAGCCTGTCCCCCGCTTGGGGAAGGCCGATGTCTGGTCCGTTGGCGCGATCCTGCCAGGTTCCGAACCAGCGGTCCCACAGGCCGATGGCGAAGCCGAAATTATGGTCATGATCGGCGCCGTGCGCGCTGTGATGGACCCGGTGCACGTCGGGGGTGATCCAGAAGCCGCGCAGCAGCCGCTCGGCGCGCGCAGGCAGGCGGACATTGGCATGCTCGATCATGCTGAACGCCGCGAGATAGGCCTCGAACAGCAGCACCGCGAGGGGCGATGCCCCCAGCAGCAGGACGGCGAGGCTCTTGTAGAGCATCGACGCCAGCGCTTCCCCGGGATGGAAGCGCACGCCGGTGGTCACGTCGAAATCCGCATCCGCATGGTGCAGCCGGTGCAGCGCCCAGCCCCAAGGCAGCACGTGCATGGCGCGATGCTGCCAGTAGATGGCGAAATCCATCGCCACGATCACCGCCGCTGCCTCTGCCCACGACGGCATTGCGAGCCAGTTGAACAGGCCGACGCCGCTGGCCGCAGCCCATCCTGCTGCCGCCAGCGGGGCAGCAATGCCGAGCACCCGCACCAGTACCGCGTTGAGGAGGCCGAGCGCGAGGTTGACCGGCCAGCGGCCGCGCTGCGCCGCTCGCGCCGGTCGACCGAGCTCAAGCAGCACGAGCAGCGCGAACAGCCCGGCCAGCCCTGCTGGCACGACCCAGGCCGGCAGCTCAGGCGCGGCCATAAGCCATGCGCTCGAGCGCGCCATAAGCGGCGAGCACCCGCTCGTCGGCATAGGGCAGCAGTTGCGCCATCAATATGCCGGCGATGCCGGTCGCGGGATCGGCCCAATAATAGCTGTTGAAGATGCCCGCCCAGCACAGGCTGCCTGCCGAGCGGCCATTCGGTCCCGGCTCGGGATTGATCAGAAAGCCGCCCAGGCTCCAGCCGTTGTGCTGATCGGGGAAGGGATCGTAGGCCGGCGACAGCTCGGGCATCGCCGTGCCGATGGCTCCTGCGCGGATGGCGCCGATCTGGTTGCCGGTCATCAGCGCGACGGTTTCAGGCGCGAGCACCCGCACGCCGTCAAGCTCCCCGCCGTTCAGCACCATGCGCAGGAAGCGGGCATAGTCGCCCGCCGTCGAGGAAAGCCCTGCGCCGCCGGCCTGGAATTCGCCGCCGCCCAGTACCATCGGGTAAGGCGCTATCGTGCCGTCGGGCAGGCGGGCGTGCACCTGAGCCGCGTCCGCAGGCAGCGCCTGCTCGTCCCGGAACGCCGTGTCCTGCATCCCCAGCGGCCCGGTCAGCTCGCCCGCCAGATAATCGCCGAGGCTGCGCCCGCTTGCGGCCTCGATCAGCCGCCCGGCCCAGTCGATACCGACGCCATATTCCCAGCGCTCGCCCGGATCGAACAGCAGCGACATCGACAGCGTCGCCAGCGTGCCCGGCGCGGGCGGGCCGCCGGGGCCGCGCGCCTTGAGGATGTCGGGGTGGACGAAATCATAGCCTAGTCCGGCGGTGTGGGTCAGCAGATGGCGCAGTGTGATCGGGCGGGTGGCGGGGCGCGACTGCAGGGCGCCATCGGCATCGAAGCCGGTGATGACCTGCGGCGCGGCAAGCTCGGGCAGCAGCGCCGCGACCGGGGCATCGAGCGCGAGCTGGCCGCGCTCGACCATCTGCAGCGCGGCTGCCGAGACGATGGCCTTGGTCATCGACGCAATCTGGAAGATGGTGTCTTCGCGCATCGGGGTGGTGCCGCCGGCTTCAGTGACCCCGAAGGCGCGGCTGTAGCGCACCCCTTCCGGCCCGGCGATGTGGGCGACCGCGCCTGCTATGCCTGCTGCCGATATCGCTGCTGTCAGCGCGCTGTCGTCGGTCATCGCCATTGCCTCCCCAGCCTCGTCATTCCCGCGAAGGCGGGAATCCGTCCGAAACCGCATCAGCTGGTTTCCCGCTTTCGCGGGAAGGACGAACTGAGGGTTTTCCTGCGGCGTCTTTGCGCCTTACAGAGCCTTGCATGACGCAAACACCTGCCCCCGACAAGCTTGTCATCGTCCTCGCCCAGCTCAACCAGAGCGTGGGCGATCTTGTCCGCAATGCCGATGCCATGCTGGCGGTGCGGGGGCGGCACGGGGATGCCGACCTGATCTGCTATCCGGAACTGCAGCTGATCGGCTATCCTCCCGAGGATCTCGTGCTGAAACCGGCCTTGATCGAGCGCGCCGCGGTTGAGCTGGACCGGCTGGCCGCCGCCACGGCCGACGGCGGACCGGCGATGCTGGTGGGCACGGTGCGGCAGGAGCGCGGGCATCTGTTCAACGCGCTGGCGCTGCTCGATGGCGGCAAGATTGCCGCGATCACCCGCAAGCATGAGTTGCCCAATTACGGCACCTTCGATGAAAAGCGGCTGTTCGCGAGCGGGCCGCTGCCCGATCCCATCGACTTTCGCGGGGTCAGGCTCGGCCTGCCCATCTGCGAGGACATCTGGTTCCCGACCATCTGCTCGCACCTCGCCGATGCTGGTGCGCAACTGCTGATCGCGCCGCACGGCAGCCCCTATGAAATCGACAAGGACGACCGCCGCCTGATGCAGGTCGCCGCCGCGCGCGTGCGCGAGACCGGACTGCCGCTGGTGTTCCTCAACCGCGTCGGCGGGCAGGATGAACTGGTGTTCGACGGCTGCTCCTTCGTGCTCGACGGGGACGGCAGTGTCCGCCACCGGCTGATCGACTGGGCGGAAGAGGAGCGGGTGACGCACTGGGTGCGCGGGCGCGACGGGCGGTGGTCCTGCACCGCCGGCGAGCTGGTCGAGTGGGAGGACCACCCCGCCGACATCTATTCGGCGATGGTGCTGGCGCTGCGCGACTATGTGGAGCGCAACCGCTTTCCCGGAGTCGTCCTGGGCATGTCGGGCGGCATCGACAGCGCGCTGTGCGCCGCCATCGCCGCCGATGCACTGGGGCCGGAACGGGTGTGGTGCGTGATGATGCCGAGCCGGTTCACCAGTCAGGCCAGCCTCGACGACGCCGCGGCATGTTCGCAACTTATCGGCGCGCGGCACGACACCATCCCGATCGCCCCTGCGGTCGAGGCGTTCGACGCGATGCTGGCGGACAGTTTTGCCGACCGGCAGGTGGATATCACCGAGGAGAATGTCCAGTCGCGCATTCGCGGAGTGACGCTGATGGCGCTCAGCAACAAATTCGGCCCGATGCTGCTGACCACCGGCAACAAGAGCGAGATGAGCGTCGGCTATGCCACCATCTATGGCGACATGGCCGGCGGCTACAATCCGCTGAAGGATGCCTACAAGACCACGGTGTTCCGCATCGCCCGCTGGCGCAATGCGCATGTGCCGCGCATTGGCCTGGGTCGCGCGGGTCCGGTGATTCCCGAAGCGATCATCACCAAGCCGCCCAGCGCCGAACTGCGCCCCGACCAGAAGGATTCGGACTCGCTGCCCGATTATGCGGTGCTCGACGACATATTGCTCGGCCTCGTCGAGCAGGAGCTGTCGGTCGATGAAGTCGCCGCGCGCGGCCATGACCGCGCAACGGTGGTGCGGATCGAACGGCTGCTCGCCATCGCCGAATACAAGCGCCGCCAGGCCCCGCCCGGCGTTAAACTCGGCAGCCGCAATTTCGGCCGCGACCGGCGCTACCCGATCACCCACGCCTTCCGTTCGGCCTGAACGTCAGGCCTGGTATCGATCCGCCGGGGCGCGATTGGCGCGCCGGTCGAACGTGGCGGAATAGCGCAGCGCCTTGGCGACATAGAGCCGCTCGTCGGCACGGGCGAGCAGGCTGTCGACGCTGTCGTCGGCGCGGCTGTTGGCGGCACCGGTGCAGGCACCGATGGCGAGATGCCGGCCGTCGATGTCGAACGGCGTCGCAATGCCGCCGAGAATCGAGGTGGCGAGAAGCTGCGTCTCGTAATCGCCCGCCCGGTTGGCCAGCACCGCAAACTCGTCTCCGCCCAGCCGGTAGGGGGTGGCGATGTCCGGCGCGACCGCGCGCAACCGTTCGGCCACCGCGATCAGCAGCCGGTCGCCGGCGGCATGGCCATGCGCGTCGTTGACCGGCTTGAAGCCATCGAGATCGAGAAGCACCAGCCCGACACGACGACCCTGCGCCAGCTCGGCCGCCAGCCGCTCATAGAGGGCACGGCGATTGCCGATGCCGGTCAGCGCGTCGGTCGCCGCCTGTTCCCGCATGTGCCTTTGCAGGCGCAGCAGCGCGATCTGCTGGTCATGGTGCTGCTGGTTCATCCTGAGCAGGAACAGCGTTGCCAGCAGGATCACGCCCGCAGCGAGGCGATCCATGTCGTTGCCGGCCAGCATCTGCGCGGTGAGGACAGGGCCGACACCTGTCACCAGAACGAGCACGGTGGCGACGCGGGTGCTGAACACGCAGAAGGCTGCTGCCAATGCGCCGATGACCATGAACAGCGGATAATAGGTTCTCTGGCCCGGAGCAGACTCGAGCCAGCTCGTAACCGTCCAAGCCGCCGCCGTGCCGCAGATCAGCGCTGCAATCAGCGCCGCCCGGCTGGCAATGCGCCGTGCCTCATCCGGCGAAACCGACACGTGCCGCTTGCGCAACCACCAGATCAGACGAATCACGCAGGCTGCGATGATCGATATCGGCAGGCCATATCTGATATAGGCCGGGGCCCGCGGATCGGCCGCCGACATGGCCGTCAACACCACCAGCATGGTGGTGACATAGAGGGTCGGCACCTGGGCGCGCAGACGCTCGAGCCGGAACATGGCGAGCTCATCCCGTACGTCGGCGGGTACGGGCGGCCAGAAGCGGCGCCACAGGGACAAGAGCGTAGCCATGGTGCGACGCTAGGCGGTCATGGTGAACCATCGGTAAACATCCGCTCCGGCAAGGGGCTCGCGCCGGAGCGCGATTGGGCTATAGGCGCGCGTCATGAGCCAGCCCGCCACCCCCGTCGTCACCCGCTTCGCGCCCTCCCCCACGGGCGAGCTGCATGTCGGCAATCTGCGCACCGCCATCCAGAACTGGCTGTTCGCGCGGCAGGCGGGCGGGCGCTTTCTGCTGCGGATCGACGATACCGACGGCGCCCGCTCCGAAGAGCGCTTTGTCGAGGCGATCCGCGCGGATCTGGCATGGCTGGGGATGATCCCCGATGCCGAGTTCCGCCAGTCCGAGCGTTTCGATCTCTATGAGGCCGCCTTCGACCGGCTGGTCGCCGATGGCCGCGTCTACCCCTGCTACGAGACGCCGGAAGAGCTCGACATCCGCCGCAAGATCCTGGCGTCGCGCGGGCTGCCCCCGGTTTATGAGCGCACCGCGCTGGCCCTGTCCGCCGACGAGCGCGCCGCCAAGGAAGCGGCAGGTATCGCGCCGCACTGGCGCTTCAAGCTCGACCATGCAGCGCCGATCGCCTGGGACGATCTGGTGCGCGGGCCGCAGCGGTTCGACGCCAGCCTGCTGTCCGATCCGGTCATCCGTCGCGCCGACCGCTCGTGGCTGTACATGCTGCCATCCGCAATCGACGATATCGCGATGGGCGTGACCCATGTGGTCAGGGGCGAGGACCATGTTTCCAACACCGCGATGCAGATCCAGATGTTCGAGGCGATGGGCGCGGCTGTCCCCCGCTTTGCCCATGCCGCGCTGCTGACGGGGGACGAAGGCAAGCTGTCCAAGCGGCTGGGCAGCATCGGCGTAACCCATTTCCGTGAGAACGGGATCGAGCCGGCGACATTGCTTTCGAAACTCGCCCGGCTCGGCACCAGCGATCCGGTCGAACCGTTCGCCTCCGCCGAGCCGCTGGTTGCCAGCTTCGACTTTGCCCGGTTCGGTCGCGCCCCGGCGCGGTTCGACGAGGATGAGCTGCGCCAGCTCAATGCGCGCGTCGTCCATCAGCTCGACTTTGCCGCCGTGGCAGGCCGATTGCCCGAAGGCATGGGCGAGGCGGCGTGGCAGGCCATCCGCCCCAATCTGACGACCGTGGCCGAAGCGGCGGACTGGTGGCGCATCGTCACCGGGCCAGTCGACAGTGCGCCGGTCGACAGCGGGGCGGCGGAAGATGGCGACTCGGCCTATCTGGAGCAGGCCGCAGCGCTTGCGGCGACGGTCGACTGGTCGGCCGACCCCTGGCATGCGCTGACCGGCGGCTTGAAGGAGAGCAGCGGCCGCAAGGGCAAGGCGCTGTTCCTGCCGTTGCGACGCGCACTGACGGGGCTCGACCATGGCCCGGACATGGCAGCGCTGTTGCCGTTGATAGGTCAGGCCGCGGCAATCGAACGGCTGCGCGCGGCGGCGGGCTGAGCCGAACCGGCGCTGGGCCCGAACCGGCCAACCGAGCCCGGTGTGGGTGCCGGGCACGGCATATTGTCTGCGCATGCTGCGGCTCCCTGTCGCATAGAACCCGCGCGAACGCTGCAAAACTCACCTCAACCAAAGCGCTTGACAATTATGTAATGTTGTAACATCCTTCTCATGCGCCGGTCATGGGGATGGCCCGGTTGCACGAGAGGGCCGCCACGAGCCGTCGCAACCGCCATCATCGCCCCGTACCCGCCCGCCGGCGCGTGACAAGAGGAGAGACGAGATGGCCCTGCCCTTCCTGATTCTGTCGGCCGCATCGCGCGCACCCGCACTTGCCAATGGCCCGAGCGTGTACCGCCCCGGCGGCGCGCACCGCACCCTGTCTGCCGCTGCCGCCATTGCGATTGCCGGCGGCGTCGGTGCATCGCTGGTTCTGGCGCTGGTCGCGCCCGCCTTCATAAAGCCCGACGACACAGGCCTGGAAGTAACGAACTACCCGTTCGAGCAACCGAAAATCGAGCCCGAGAAGACCGATCCCGCCGAGCCGACGCGCAGCGTGATCACGACAGTGCCCAGAAAGCCCGTCATCGAGAACGACCAGGCACCACAGGTGATTCCCGACCCGCTGCCGCCGCTCGATCCTGGCCCGGTGATCGGCCCGGCAACCAGCGATGGTGGCGGCATTGTCCTTCCCGAACCACCCCGTGTGCCGGTGTTCCGTGGCGCCACCCGCGATCCACGCTTTGCGAGCCGGTTCCAGCCGGACTATCCCGCGTCGCGCATTCGCGATGGCATCGAAGGACGCTGCCCGGTCACCGTGACCATCGCGCCATCCGGGCGGGTCAGCGATGTCGCCAGCAATGGCTGCGACGACGAGGCCTTCTTTGCCGCGACACAGCGGCAGGCGTTGCGCCACTGGCGTTTCCAGCCCGCCACCCGCGATGGGGTGCCGGTGCAATCGACCCAGAGCCTGACGGTGACCTTCGAGATCAGGTAAGCTTCCATCGGCGCGCCGCTTCTGAATTGCTGGCGTCTGCGATAACAGGGGGCATGGACACCGCCCTGCCGACCTTCAGCTGGATGCCCGACCCGGCGTCGGGCATCCGCACCCGCTTTATCGAAGCCAATGGCCTCAATTTCGAGCTGGCCGAACTCGACGCCGCCGACTGCACCACCGACCGGCTGGCGCTGTGCCTCCACGGCTTTCCCGAGCTCAATTTCAGCTGGCGCTACCAGATGCCGCTGCTCAGTGCGCGCGGCTGGCGGGTGTGGGCGCCCAATCTGCGCGGTTATGGCGCGAGCGACAAACCGGCGCATCGCCGTGACTATGCCATTCCCCGGCTGCTCGAGGATGTCGCCGCGCTGATCGACGCCAGCGGCGCCAGCGAGGTGATGCTGGTGGCGCACGACTGGGGAGCGATCGTCGCCTGGATGTTCGCCATCCGCCGCGTTCGCCCGCTGGCGCGGCTGGTGATCATGAACGTACCGCATCCGCACTGCGCCGCGCGCGAGATCCGCACCTGGAAGCAGCTGAAGAAAAGCTGGTACATCTTCTTCTTCCAGTTGCCCTGGCTGCCCGAGGCCGGGCTGACCCGCCACCGTGCCGCCGCCATCGCGCGGGCCTTTACCGGCATGGCGGTGGACAAGACGCGCTTTCCGCCGGCGGTGACGCGCGTTTATGCCGATGCGGCGCTGCGCCCCGGCGCGATCACCGCGATGCTCAACTATTACCGCGCGCTGCTGCGCGACCTGCCGTCCGGCTATGCCGGTGACGGGCAGGTCGATGTGCCGACGCTGATGATCTGGGGCGAAGAGGACAGCGCGCTCGACATCGCGACGACCGATGGCACCGAAGCCTATGTCGCCGATTTCATGCTGCACCGGCTGCCCGGCGTGTCGCACTGGGTGCAGCAGGAGGCGCCCGAACGGGTCAATGCCATCCTTGCCGACTGGCTCGACGGGGGCGAGCTCGCCCCCTCGCCAAAGCCGGAAATCGGGCTTATCTAGCCGCCATGTCGCTCTACACACCCCCCGATATCGCTGGCGGTCTCAAGGATTTCTGGATCTACATCCGCCAGGAAAAGCCGCACAAATGGGCGTCGCTGGGCCTGGCTTTGACCATCGTCGGGGTGATTTTCTACTTCATCGTCAAGGCGCTGGAGCCCAAGCCCGAGCCGCCGAGCATCATCTTCGTCGAAAGCTGGCCGATCGACCGCTCGGACTTCGACGTCCGGCGCGACTGGCTGAAGCGCGGCATCGAGGAGAATGAGCAGAACCGGCGGCGGCGCCATGCCTATGGCGAGCTGGGCAATGCCATCGGCCAGTCGACCTATGACAAGGCCGCCGCCGATGCCGAGTTCGACCGGGCCCGCGCGCTGATGGAGCAGGCGCTCGCCGATCTCGACGCCGCCGAGGCCGCTGGCCGGCCGCTGCCGCCACTGCCACGCCGCGCCGTGCCTGAGCGCGCGGCTCCAGCGGCCCCGGCTGCACCGGCCGCCAAATAGGCATGGCCGCACCGATCGACCGCTGCCCTGACCCTGCCGAAGGGCGCCTGCCCAAGGCGCCGAATGCGCTTCGACAGGCGCGGCGCGGCGGGATCTGACCATGGCTGCCGCGTCCGACGACCATCGCTGGATGGCCGCCGCCATCGCGCTGGCGGCGCGCGGGCGGGGATTGTCCACCCCCAATCCCAATGTCGGCTGCGTCATCGTCCATGATGGACGGGTGGTCGGGCACGGCTGGACCCAGCCGGGCGGGCGGCCGCATGCCGAGGCGATGGCGCTGGCCGAGGCGGGCGAGGCCGCGCGCGGCGCATGCGCCTATGTCACGCTGGAACCCTGCGCGCACGAAGGCGGCCGGGGACCGGCGTGTGCCGACAGCCTGATTGCGGCCAGGGTCGCCCGGGTGGTGTCCGCCACCCGGGACCCCGATCCGCGCACCGACGGTGCCGGGCTGGCGCGGCTGCGCGTCGCCGGCATCGCCGTCACCGAAAACATCCTGCCCGGCGAGGCGCAGGCCGCGATGGCCGGATGGTGGACGCACGCCACGCTCGGCCGCGCCCATGTCACGCTCAAGCTCGCCACCAGCCTCGACGGCTGCATCGCGCTGGCCGACGGCAGCAGCCGCTGGATCACCGGTGAGCGCGCGCGGGCGCACGCCCATCTGCTGCGCGCGCGCAGCGACGCCATATTGGTCGGGCGAGGGACGTGGGACGCGGACCGACCCGCGCTCGACGTGCGCCTGGCCGGGCTGGAAGCGCGCAGGCCGCAGCGGCTGATCCTTTCGGCCACCTCCCCCAAGGGGGAGGATGCGCTGCATGTCCCCACCGCTCGTGCCGCGGCGGCGTTGCCCGGCATCAACGATCTGCTGGTGGAAGGCGGCGCGCAGGCGGCAGCGGCATTCCTCGCCGAGGATCTGGTCGACACGCTGGTCCTCTATCGCGCGCCGATCCTGATCGGCGGGGGCAAGGCGAGCCTCTCCGACATCGGCCTTGCGACCCTCGCCGACGCGCATGGCCGCTGGCGGCTCAGCGATGCGCGGCAGCTTGGGCCTGACAGGATCGAGACCTATTCCCGCACGTCCTGAGCTTGTCGAAAGACAGCCCTTCCTCTAGCGATCGTCGCCGAAGCACGATCAGCCCTTCGACAGGCTCACAGGTGAGCGGAAGGGAGCAGCAAGGCGTTACCCCATGTTCACCGGCATCGTTACCGACATCGGCATCATCCGCTCCGCCGAGCAGCGCGGCGACCTGCGCCTGACGATCGGCTGCGGCTATGACATGGCCGGCGTCGCCATCGGCGCGTCGATCGCCTGTTCGGGCTGCTGCCTGACCGTGGTGGAAAAGGGGGCAGACTGGTTCGCGGTCGATGCCAGCGCCGAGACGCTGTCCAAGACCGCCGACGGCATGTGGGCGGAAGGCCGCCGCCTCAACCTCGAGCGCGCCCTGAAGGTCGGCGACGAACTCGGCGGCCATATCGTCACCGGCCATGTCGATGGCGTCGGGCGGATCGTTTCCATCGTCGAGGACGGCGGATCGCACCGCGTCACCGTCTCCATCCCCGCCGCGCTCGCCCCGTTCATCGCTGCCAAGGGTTCGGTCGCAGTCGATGGCGTTTCGCTGACGGTCAATGCGGTGGCCGACCAGCCCGATGGCACCACCCACTTCACCCTCAACATCATCCCGCACACCTGGGACGTGACCACCTTCGCCGGTCTGTCCGAAGGGCAGGCAGTGAATATCGAGATCGACACGCTGGCGCGCTATCTGCAGCGCATGCAGGCGGTGATGGCGGCATGAGAGCCCTGCTCGCCGCCGTGCTGGCGTTCGCCGCTTTTGCCGCTGTGCCGGCGTCGGCCGAGCCGATCGCCGCCTGCCCGGCCGCGCCCGATTTCAGCCGCTACGGCGCGGAGCGGGAAGCCATCGAATATGCGCGGGCGATAGGCCAGGCGGTCAATGCGCGGGAGGAGGCAGCCACCCTCGATCGCGCGGCGGACCTCGCCATGCTGCTGCTGCCCGATGCGCCTGCGACTGCGGCTTGCCCGCCCGGCCAGCCGGCGCCCGAGCCGGCCTGCCATGCCGAGGATCGGCGGGCGCTGGCTGCCTATCTGGCGAGCGCGATTCCTGCCGAGCAGATCCGCGATGTCTGGTCCTTCCTGTTGCCGCGCGCCGGGCCGATTCCGCCGGCCGACCCCGCGCAACCGCTGGCCGGATGGCGCTTCACCCGGCTTTCGGCAAGCGGCGCGCTGACCTACAATCTCGTCACCGCCCCGCCGCATATCGACAATCGCCGCGAGCGCGCCTGGCAGTATCTCAGCAACCACCGCAGCGGCGAAGCGGTGATGTCCGCGGTCAGCCAGTTCGTGCAGAGCCGGGCCGGGCGCGACTGCCGCTAGGCGACGCCGCCTGACGATGTGATTCGCCTCTTGGACATCACATCACAATGTGATACGCCATTGACATGAGCACATCCGTGATAGACCGCGTGCGCGTCCTCGTCGAGGAAGGCAGCATCACCAAATCCGGTCTGGCCCGCGCGGCCGGCCTCCATGCCAACACGCTGCGCGATCTCGACGCCGCCGACTGGAACCCGACGGCAGAGACGCTGCGCAAGCTGGAGGAATGGATGGCCTATGGCTCCGACGCGTCCCCCATGGCGACGCCGGAGGAGATCATCGACGAGGCGCGCAACGGGCGCATGTTCATCCTCGTCGATGACGAGGACCGCGAGAATGAGGGCGATCTCGTCATCCCCGCACAGATGGCGACGCCCGCCGCGATCAATTTCATGGCGACGCACGGCCGCGGCCTCATCTGCCTGACGCTGTCCAAGCCGCGGGTCGAGGCACTCGGGCTGGAGCTGATGTCCCGCGCCAACGGCACCCGGCACGAAACCGCCTTCACCGTCTCGATCGAGGCGCGCGAGGGCGTGACCACCGGCATCTCCGCGGCGGACCGGGCGCGGACCATCGCGGTCGCCATCGATGCCAGCCGCGGGCGTGAGGATATCGTGACGCCCGGCCATGTCTTCCCGCTGATCGCGCGCGACGGCGGCGTCCTCGTGCGCGCCGGCCATACCGAGGCTTCGGTCGACATCTCGCGCCTCGCCGGGCTCAACCCGTCAGGCGTGATCTGCGAGATCATGAACGACGACGGCACGATGGCGCGGCTCGACGATCTCATCCCCTTCGCGCGGCGGCATGGCATGAAGATCGGCACCATCGCCGACCTGATCGCCTATCGCCACCGCAACGACAGCCTGGTCGAGTGCGTGTCCGACGAGCCCTTCACCTCCGACTACGGCGGCGACTGGCGGCTCAAATCCTATCGCAACACCATCGACGGCAGCGTCAATCTCGTGCTGCAGAAGGGCGCGGTCGATCCTGACGGGGTGACGCTGGTGCGGATGCACGCCATGTCCGCCTATCACGACATGCTGGGCGCACCCGGCCCCAAGAAGCGGCGGCTGCAGCGTGCTATGGAGGCGGTAGGCGCAGCAGGCGCGGGCCTCATCGTGGTGCTGATGCCGGCCCTGCCCGGCGCGGCAGCGACCGAGCCGGCCCCGGCGAGCGGCATGGACCTGCGCGCGTACGGCATCGGCGCGCAGATCCTTGCCGATCTCGGCGTGCACAAGATGGAGCTGCTGACGTCGAGCCACAGCAATATCGTCGGGCTGGAAGGCTATGGCCTCAGCATCGTCGGCGAGCGGAGCATTCCGGGAGAATCAGAATAATGGCGCATATCCTCATCGTCGAAGCGCGCTTCTACGAGCATCTCAACGACATGCTGCTGGCCGGAGCCCGCGCCGCCATCGAGAAGGCCGGGCACAGCCACGAGACGATCACCGTCCCGGGCGCGCTCGAAGTCCCCGGCGCGATCGCGCTGGCCGATGCGTCGCAGGCTTATGACGCGTTCGTCGCCATTGGCGTCGTCATCCGCGGCGAGACCTATCATTTCGAGATCGTCGCCGGGGAGAGCGCGCGCGGGATCATGGCGCTGACCATGGACGGCATGGCCATCGGCAACGGCATCCTCACCACCGAGAATGAGGCGCAGGCCATCCGCCGCGCCGACCCGGCCCAGCTCGACAAGGGCGGCGGCGCGGCGGAAGCGGCGATTGCCATGCTGGCGCTCAAGGAGCGCTTTGCCTGATGAAGGCGCTGCGCGTCGTCGCCATCCTCGGCGCGCTCGCGCTGATGGTCGGCGAAGCCTATCGGTCTTGGGGCGTCGGGCGACCGGTCGCCTTCTGGATGGACGATATGCTGGCCGGCGGGTTGCTGATCGCCAGCGCGATCATGGTTGGCATGCCGACGGTGGCGCGACGCGCTTTTTTCACCGGCGCGTGGGGAATCTGCGTGGGCATGCTCTACGGCAGCTTCTTTGGAAAACTGTTTGCGCCGCAGGATGCCGATCCGGGCAATTTCGATCTGGGCCTCCTGACCGGCCTCATCGGCCTTGCCTTTGCCGTTGCGGTGGCGGGCATGGTGGCGAGCATCGTTTTACCAGCACCGAAGGTTGAGCCATGACCGCCCCCTTCGGACCCATCCTCTACACCGAACGGCTGATGCTGCGCGTTCCCGACGGACGCGATCTCGACGGTTTTGCCGCGTTCGAGAGCGATCCCGAGACGACCCGTTTCCTCGGCGGGGTCAAGACGCGCAGCGAAGCGTGGCGCATCCTCGCCAACATGGCGGGAAGCTGGGTGGTCAATGGCTATGGCATGTTCTCGGTGATCGAGCGCGCCACCGGCCGCTGGGTAGGGCGGCTGGGGCCATGGTGCCCGGAAGGCTGGCCGGGCACCGAGGTCGGCTATGGCGTGCTGCCCGAATTCGCCGGGACCGGTTATGCCCATGAGGCCAGCGTGGCCGCGATGGACTATGCGGTCGACGTGCTCGGCTGGAGCGACATCATCCAGACCATCCACCCCGACAACGCCCGCTCGATCGCGCTGGCGCGGCGGCTCGGCGCGACCCTGCGCGGGCCGACGATATTGCCGGCACCGCTGCATGAGGCGCGAGTCGATGCCTGGGGGCAGAGCGCCGAGGAATGGAAGACGCGGCGCGAACGGGCGCGCTAGCCCACCCGGCGCAGCGGCATGGTCAGGCAGTGCGGGCCGCCGCCGCAGCAGGTGAACTGGTCGAGCGGCAGCGCGATGACATGAAAGCCCTGCGCCTCCAGCATCGCATTGACCCGGCGGTTGGCGGTGGCAGAGAGAATGCGACCGTCGCCCAGGCAGACGATGTTGCAGCCGAGCGCCTGCACTTCCTTGTAGCTGACCGGCAGCAGGCGGATGCCCAGCCGCCGCGTCGCATCCAGAAAGCCGTCGTCGAGCACGTCGACACAGGCAAGCGCGGTCTCCGCGTCGAGCATGCAGAATTGCGTGTCGAGGTGCAGGAAATGCGGGTCGAACGGGCAGAGGATGACCTCCCACCCCTGTGCCTCGTAGAGATCGGCGAGCACGCGCGCGCCGCGATCGTCGGTGCGTTCACCCGACACGCCGATGGCGAGCACGCCCGGGCGGATCAGGCAGACGTCGCCGCCTTCTATCGTCCCGCCGTCGAAATCGGGCGCGAGCACCGGCACGCCCCATAGCTGCGCAAAGGCGGCGACATGCTCTGCCTCGCGCCGCCGGTGCGGCTTGGCGGGCGCCAGCCGGATCAGTCCCCATGGCGAGATACTGACCGCGTCGCGGACGAAGCACAGATCGGCAAGGCCCTCGAGCGCGGGCACCTGCACGACCTGCACGCCTTGCTGCCGCAGCGTCTGCGATAGCGCGCGGTGCTGCGCCAGCGCGGTGGTGCGGCAGGCGGAAAAGCCGTCGCGCAGGCGCGCCCGGGTCACCGCGCAGCAGGGCACGGCTTCGAGATATTGCGGCTGGGCGAGAAGCACGTCGCGCAGCACGCCTGTCTCCGACGATGCGCCATAGGGCACCGCCTTGGCGGGATCGGGCGCGCGGAGGCGGGAAAGGTCGAAGGGCGGCAGGGGCAGGATATCTGCCCCGTCAGCCAGCAATAGATCGAACATGAGCACCGGTACGTGTTTGAAAAAATGGTCCGGCCGACACCTCAAGGGTCGACCGGACCATGCTAACGTACCGGCTGAGGGGTAAGTTTCCGCCGATGTCCTAACCTCGGTTAGGCCGTTTCCAGCACCGGATAGTCGGTGTAGCCCTCCGGCCCCGGCGAATACCAGGTGCGGAAATTGTCCGGCGCCAGTTCGGCATTCACCCGCAGCCGCTCGACCAGATCGGGGTTGGAGATATAGGGACGGCCGAAGCTGATGCCGTCGGCGAGGCCCGATGCGACGTCCGCCGAGGCATTGTCCAGCCGATATTCCTGGTTGAGGATCAGCGGGTTGGTGAACACCTTGCGGATGTCGGGCGAGACGCGCGGCACATCGGTCTTGCCGAAATTGCCGTAGTCCTTCTGCTCGCGCAGCTCGAGGAAGCCAATGCCCAGCCGCTGCAGCTCGGCCGCCGCTGCGGTGAACAGCGCCACCGGATTGCTGTCGTCCGCGCCCTGGGTCTCGCCATTGGGCGACAGGCGCACGCTGGTCCGGCCCGCGCCGACGGTATCGATCAGCGCCGAAGTGACTTCGGAGAGCAGGCGGATGCGGTTTTCGATCGGGCCGCCATAGGCGTCATCGCGGAAGTTGCTGTTGTCGCGCAGGAACTGGTCGATCAGATAGCCATTGGCGCCATGCAGCTGCACCCCGTCGAACCCGGCGCGGATCGCATTCTTCGCGGCATGGACATAATCGCCGATGATCCGCGGAATCTCGTCCAGCGCCAGCGCGCGTGCCTGCTCATAGGGCTTCTTGCCGGTGGCGGTGTGGGCATCCCCCGGCGCCGTCGTCACCGATGCGGAAACCGGCGGCTGGCCGCCGAGGAAATCGGGGTGGACCAGACGGCCCATGTGCCAGAGCTGCAGGATGATGCGCCCGCCAGCCTGGTGCACGGCATCGGTCACCGGCTTCCAGGCTTCGACCTGCGCCTCGCTCCAGATACCGGGCGCGGAGGGCCAGCCGAGGCCTTCCTGGCTGATGCCGGTCGCTTCGGCGATGATCAGCCCCGCACCGGCGCGCTGGGCATAATAGTCCGCCTTGAGCGCGCTGATCGGCACATGCCCCTCGACGCTGCGCCCGCGCGTCAGCGGCGCCATGAGGATGCGGTTGGGGGCGGCGATGTCGCCGAGCTGGATCGGATCGAACAGGGTAGGCATGGACTTCAGTCTCCTCGCTGTCGCTCGGCCTTTCGGCCGTTCTTGTGCACAAACGCCACGACCAGCTAGGGGCGGCGCATGGACGATGCAACAGATTCGGTTGCGAAGGAAAACTTGTCGTCGGCGAAGACATTCGCCGGGGCAGCGCCGTTCGCCTTCCTCGCGCTGCTCGGCGGCAATGCCGCGCTGGCGGCGGGGCCGCTGTTCGTGCGTTTGGCAGACGTCGGGCCGGTGGCCGCAGCCTTCTGGCGGCTGGCGCTGGCCCTGCCGATCCTGCTGCTGTTCGCGCTGCGCCAGGGCAACGGCACGGCGGGCTGGAGCGGCATCCGCGGTGCGCTCGGCCTCGCCGCGGTCGGCGGCCTGTTTTTTGCCGCCGATCTTGCCAGCTGGCATCTGGGCATCCTGCACACCAAGATGGCCAATGCCACGCTGTTCGGCAACGCCGCCAGCCTGATCCTCGCTGCGACCACCTTGCTGCTCGCCCGCCGCCTGCCCTATCGCACCGAGGCGATCGCCCTGCTGCTGGCCGGCGCCGGCGCGGTGGTGCTGATGCGCGAAAGCGGCACGCAGGGCCAGTCACGGCTGATCGGCGACCTGCTCTGCCTGCTCGCTGGTGTGCTCTACGCCGGTTACATGCTGACCATGCAGCGCGCGCGCGGCACGCTCAGCAGCTGGCCGACGCTGGCGCTGTCGACCGCGACGGGCATCCTGCCGCTGCTGCTGTTCGCCTGGGCGATGGGCGAGGCGATTTTGCCCGGCAACTGGGGGCCGGTGGTCGCGCTCGCCTTTTCCAGCCAGATCGTCGGGCAGGGCCTGCTGATCTATGCGCTGCCGCATTTTTCCGCGCTGGTGGTGGGCCTGGCGCTGCTGACCCAGCCGGCGATTGCCGCGCTGATCGGCTGGATGGTCTATGGCGAGCGGCTGACGCTGATCGAGATCGCCGCCGGAGCGATGATCGCGGCGGCGCTGGTGCTGGTCAGGCTGCCGACGCGGACGGAGGCCGCCCGCGCCGGCTGACGTCTCACCGCCGGTCAGCGGCGCGGGGTCAGGCGGTAGAGCCGCCCGTCGCCCTGGCTGCCGCCGTCCTCGAGCAGCCACAGCGTGCCGTCATTGCCCTGGCGCACAGCGCGGACGCGGAAACCCAGGTCCCAGCGGTTGCCGTGGCGCGCGGTGTCGCCATCGAGATCGACCCGGACCAGGCCGGTCGCCCCCAGCGCGGCGATGAAGGCATCGCCGCGCCAGTCGGCAAAGGCATCGCCCGAATAGATGGTAAGGTCCCCCGGCGAGATGGCCGGGTTCCACCACAGCTTGGGCGCGACGAAACCGTCGCCGGCGCTGTGATCGGGGATGTCGCGCCCGTCATAATGATCGCCGTTCGAGACGGTCGGGTAGCCATAGTTGCTGCCGCGCTCGATCAGGTTGAGCTCGTCCCCGCCGGCAGGGCCCATCTCCATCTCCCACAGCCGCCCGTCGGCATCGAAGGCGAGGCCGAGCGGATTGCGCTGGCCGAGCGACCATATCTGCGCGCGCGCGCCGCCAGCCGAGGCAAAGGGATTGTCCGCCGGCACCCCGCCCGAATCGGTCAGCCGCAGCACCTTGCCGAGGGTCGCGTCCATGTCCTGCGCGGGATCGAACTTCTGTCGCTCGCCGGTGCTCAGATAGAGCATGCCGTCGGGGCCGAAGGCGATGCGGTGGCCGAAATGGCCGTTGCCGGTGACGAACGGCTGCGCGCGCCAGATCGTCTCGAAATTCTCCAGCCGGGTCATGTCGGCGGACAGCCGGCCACGGCCGAGCGCCGCGCCCTTGCCGCCCTCGCCTTCCTCCGCCCAGCTCAGATAGACGAGGCGGTTGGTGGCGAAATCGGGATGCAGGGCGACGTCGCCGAGGCCGCCTTGCCCGGCGTAGGACACGGCCGGCACGCCCGCGACTTCGCGCACCTCGCCGCCCTGTTCCCACAGCATCAGCTTGCCGGCCTGCTCGGTGACGAGCGCGAAGGGCGAATCGGGGATGAACGCGATCGCCCACGGATCCTCGAAGTCGGCGATCTGCGTCAGCGTGAACGGTGCGTTGGCAAGGGTTTCCGCGGCGACCGGGCCGAGATTGTCGGCGGCCTCCCGGGTCGGGGTGCCCGACTGGCCATTGGCGGAACAGGCGGTCACCAGCATGGCGGCGGCAATGGCAGTCATCGGCAGGCGCAAGGTCATGTCTCTACTCCCGGAAAAAAATGATTGGTAGCGCATGGGGGTGTATCGGCCACGCATGTGCGGTCGCCGGTTGCCGACGGCAAGGGGGCTGCAGCGCCGTCTTGCTTCGCGGCCGGTTCGCGTCTATGAGCAGGGGGCTTCCAGACATCGACAGAGGTTCGGCAGCGCCGGGGCAGACGCTCCGGCGGGCATCGGCCCATGCTTATCGGATGGAGTTTTCATGGCGGACATCGCCGCAATCGCTGCGCTCGTGGAGCCGGAGGCCAAGGCCCTCGGCTTCGATCTGGTGCGCGTGCGCCTGCAGGGCGGCGACGATGTGACGCTGCAGATCATGGCCGAACGGCCCGAGACCGGGCAGTTGACCATCGATGACTGTACCGCGCTCTCGCACCGCCTGTCCGACCTGTTCGACCGGCTGGAAGAGGAAGGGCGCGACCCGATGGACGAGCCCTACCGGCTCGAGGTCAGTTCGCCCGGCATCGACCGGCCGCTGACCCGGCTCAAGGATTTCGCCGACTGGATCGGCCATGAGGCGCGCGTGGTGCTGACCACCGGCGTGGTGCCGCCGCCCGAGACGATGCTGGGCGATGGCGCCCGCAAGAATCTGTCGGGCGAACTGCTCGCCGTGGAGGGCGTGCATGTCACCATCCGCGATCGCAAGGCAGGGCCGATGACCTTCGCCTTCGCCGACCTGGCGGATGCCAAGCTGATCCTGACCGACGCCCTGATTGCCGCCACCCGCCCGCTAGACAGCAGCGGCGCGGACGAATTCGAAGACGCCGACGCATCGGCAAGTGAGGACTGAGAGACCTATGGCCAACGCCATTTCCGCCAACCGGGCAGAACTGCTCGCCATCGCCAATTCGGTCGCGACCGAAAAGCTGATCGACAAGGCCATCGTCATCGAGGCGATCGAGGAAGCGATTCAGCGCGCCGCCCGCGCGCGCTTCGGTCAGGAAAACGACATTCGCGCCAAGCTCGACCCGATGACCGGCGACCTCAGGCTGTGGCGCGTGGTCGAGGTGGTCGAGAGCGTCGACGATTATTTCAAGCAGGTCGATCTTGGCCAGGCCGAAAAGCTGCAGCCCGGCGCCAAGGTCGGCGACTTCATCGTCGATCCGCTGCCGGCCATCGATCTCGGTCGCATCGACGCCCAGTCGGCCAAGCAGGTCATCTTCCAGCGCGTGCGCGAGGCCGACCGCGAGCGGCAATATGCCGAATATAAGGACCGCGCCGGGGAGATCATCACCGGTGTCGTCAAGTCGGTCGAGTTCGGCCACATCATCGTCAACCTCGGCCGCGCCGAGGGTGTCATCCGCCGCGACCAGCAGATCCCGCGCGAAATGGTGCGCATGGGCGACCGCATCCGCGCCGTCATCCTGAAGGTGGTGCGCGAAACCCGCGGGCCGCAGATCTTCCTGAGCCGCGCGCACCCCGATTTCATGAAGAAGCTGTTCGCGCAGGAAGTGCCCGAAATCTACGACGGCATCATCGAGATCAAGGCGGCGGCGCGCGATCCGGGCAGCCGCGCCAAGATCGGCGTGATCAGCTACGACAGCAGCATCGACCCCGTCGGCGCCTGCGTCGGCATGAAGGGCAGCCGCGTGCAGGCGGTGGTCCAGGAAATGCAGGGCGAAAAGATCGACATCATCCCCTGGTCGGAAGACACCGCGACCTTCGTCGTCAATGCGCTGCAGCCGGCGACGGTCAGCCGCGTGGTGCTCGACGAGGATGAGGGCCGGATCGAGGTGGTCGTCCCCGACGATCAGCTCAGCCTTGCCATCGGCCGCCGCGGCCAGAATGTGCGCCTGGCCAGCCAGCTTACCGGCCGCGCCATCGACATCATGACCGAGGCCGATTCGAGCGAGAAGCGCCAGCGCGAATTCCTCGAACGCTCCGCCATGTTCCAGGAAGAGCTGGACGTCGACGAGACGCTGGCCCAGCTGCTGGTCGCCGAAGGCTTCACCGAGATGGAGGAAGTCGCCTACATCGCGCCCGAGGAACTGGCGGCGATCGAAGGGTTCGACGAGGAACTGGCCGAGGAACTGCAGAACCGCGCGCAGGAAGCGCTCGACCGTCGCGAGGCGGCCGCCCGCGAGGAACGGCGCGCGCTGGGCGTCGAGGATGCGGTGGCCGAGCTGCCGCACCTGACCGAAGCGATGCTGGTGACGCTGGGCAAGGCCGGGCTCAAGACGCTCGACGATGTCGCCGATCTCGCCACCGACGAGCTGATCGCCAAGAAGCGCAGCGAGCCGCGCCGCGGCGGCAAGGAACGCCCCGAGGACAAGGGCGGCGTGCTGGGCAGCTACGGCCTGACCGAAGAGCAGGGCAACGAGATCATCATGGCAGCGCGCGCGCACTGGTTCGACGAAGAGCCAGCATCCGGGGAGGCCGCCAATGCGGAGTCCTCAGTATGACCACGCGCTGACGCCCGACATCCCGACGGACGGGACGGCTGCGGAGACCCGCGGCCCGACCGCCAGCCTTGCGTCCGTCAGGCGTGCGGCGAGCGATGCCGCAGCCGCGGCGGAGCGGCGCTGCATCCTGACCGGCGCGCATGGCGGTCGCGACACGCTGAACCGCCTGGCCATCTCGCCCGACGGGGTGGTGGTGCCCGACGTGCTCGCCCGGGCACCCGGGCGCGGCGCGTGGATCGCGGTCGACCGCCCGACCCTTGAAAATGCGCTGGCCAAGGGCAAGCTAAAGGGAGCGCTGGCGCGGGCCCACAAGGGCGCGTCGCTGACCATTCCTACCGATCTGCCGGCAGCGATAGAGGCCGCGCTGCAACGCACATTTCTGGCCCAGCTCGGCATGGCGGCGAAGGCCGGCGTGCTGCTGACCGGGGCCGAGAAGGTCGACGCCGCCGCTCGCTCGGGCGCGGTGGCGATGCTCTACCATGCCGCCGATGCCGCCGAGGACGGTCGCCGCAAGCGCGACCAGAGCTGGCGGGTCGGGGAAGATGCCGAAGGGTCGGGCCAGGCGGGCCGCATACTGCCGGTGGACCGCACCGCCCTTTCTGTGGCATTGGGCCGCGACAACGCCGTTCACATCGCCATCATCGATGCGAACTGGGCAAGCCGCCTGTCGGCCTTGCTGGACCGCTGGCATGCCTATGCCACTTGCGCTACGGGCAGCCCTGCTGCTGCGGTGGTTGCCACACGAGATGATCCGCCGACCGGTTCCCGCCCGGACGCCGGACCCGCTGCTGTTTGAAGGACGAAGACGTTTCAATGAGTATCGAAGATTCCGACAAGCCGACCCTGACGCGCAAGCCGCTGGGCTTGAAGCGCACGGTCGAGGCCGGCCAGGTGCAGCAGCAGTTCAGCCACGGGCGCAAGAATACCGTGGTGGTGGAGGTCAAGCGCCGCCGTATCCTGGGCAAGCCCGGCGAGGCCGAGGCCGCGCCCGAGCCCGCCGTCGCCGAAACGCCGGCACCGGCACCGGTTGCCAAGGCCCCCACGCCCGCGCCGACCCCGTCGCGCGCGCCGGCCGAGAGCCTGGAATCGCGTCAGGAGCGACAGGCCCGTCTGCTGCGCGAGGCCGAGGAAGCCCGCCTGTCCGCGCTCGAGGAAGCACGCCGCCGAGAAGACGACGAGCGGCAGCAGGCCAGCGAGCAGGAGCGCCGCCGCGCCGAAGAAAACCGCAAGGCCGAGGAAGAAGCCGCACGCCGCGCAGCCGAGGACGCATCGCGCGCCGAGGCCGAGACGCGCACGGCAGCCGCTCAGCCGGACAGCGACGCCGCGGCACCGACCGCCGACGCAGCCGCGCCGGCAGCGGGCGAGGCCACCCCGGCCGCAACCATCCCGCCGCCGCGCCGCTTCACGCCGGTCGAGAGTCCCAAGCGCCCCGAGCCCAAGCGCCCGGAGCCCAAGGCCGGACGCACACCGGACAACCGCCGCCAGTCGGGCAAGCTGACCGTCACCAAGGCGCTGGGCGACGACGAGGGTGCGCGGGCGCGCAGCCTCGCCGCGCTGAAGCGCGCGCGCGAAAAGGAACATCGCCGCAGCTTCGGCGGGCCGGCCCAGCCGCGTGAAAAGCAGGTGCGCGACGTGATCGTGCCCGAGGCGATCACCGTGCAGGAACTCGCCAACCGCATGGCCGAAAAGGGCGCGGACCTGGTCAAGACCCTGTTCAAGATGGGCATGGTGGTTACCGTCAACCAGACCATCGACCAGGACACCGCCGAACTGCTGGTCACCGAATTCGGCCACAACATCCAGCGTGTCGCCGAATCGGACGTCGACATCGATACGCAAAGCGATGTCGATGCGCCCGAGACGCTGAAGCCGCGTCCGCCGGTGGTGACCATCATGGGCCATGTCGACCATGGCAAGACCAGCCTGCTCGACGCGCTGCGCGGGACCAGTGTGGTCGCTGGCGAAGCCGGCGGCATCACCCAGCATATCGGCGCCTATCAGGTGACGACCAAGGACGGGCATGTCATCAGCTTCCTCGACACGCCGGGCCACGCCGCCTTCACCGAGATGCGGGCGCGCGGTGCCAATGTCACGGACATCGTCATCCTGGTGGTCGCCGCCGATGACGGGCTGATGCCGCAGACGGTCGAAGCCATCAACCACACCCGCGCCGCGGGCGTGCCGATGATCGTCGCGATCAACAAGATCGACAAGGAAGGCGCCAATCCGCAGAAGGTGCGCGAGCGCCTGCTGTCGGAAGAAGTGGTGGTCGAGGAGCTGGGCGGCGACGTCCAGAATGTCGAGATTTCCGCGCTCAAGGGCACCAACCTCGACAAGCTGATCGACGCCATCGCGCTGCAGGCCGAAATCATGGAGCTCAAGGCCAATCCCGACCGCGCCGCCGAGGCGACGGTGGTCGAGGCCAAGCTCGACAAGGGTCGTGGTCCGGTTGCCACCGTGCTGGTGCGGCGCGGCACGCTCAAGGTCGGCGACATCTTCGTGGTCGGCACCGAGAGCGGACGCGTCCGCGCGCTGATCGACGATGCCGGCAAGCAGGTGAAGTCGGCCGGTCCGTCGGTCCCCGTCGAAGTGCTCGGCCTGGGCGGTATGCCGAGCGCCGGCGACACGCTGACCGTGGTCGAAAGCGAAGCCCGTGCCCGCGAGGTCGCGAGCTATCGTGCCGAGCAGGCGCTGCTCAAGCGCACCGCCATCGCGCCGGCCAGCCTCGATTCCATGTTCTCCGCGCTCGAGGACAAGAGCCGGGTCATCGAATATCCGGTGGTGGTCAAGGCCGACGTGCAAGGGTCGGTCGAAGCGATCGTCAATGCGCTCAACAAGCTTTCGAACGACGAGATCAAGGTGCGGGTGCTGCATAGCGGCGCCGGTGCGATCACCGAAAGCGACGTCACGCTGGCATCGGCGTCCAACGCGCCGATCATCGGCTTCAACGTCCGTCCCAACGCCAAGGCACGCGAAATCATCAACCAGCGCAAGACGCGGCTGAAGTATTTCGACGTCATCTATCACCTGACCGAGGATATCGCGAAGGAGATGGCGGGCGAGCTGGGGCCGGAGATCATCGAAACCGTGGTCGGCCGCGCGCGGGTGCAGGAAGTGTTCCCCGCGGGCAAGAAGGACAAGGCCGCCGGCCTGCTCGTGCTCGAAGGCAGCATCAAGAAGGGCCTGCATGCCCGCCTTACCCGCGAGGATGTCATCGTTTCCAAGACGACGATCAGCTCGCTGCGCCGCTTCAAGGACGACGCCACCGAAGTGCGCGCCGGCATGGAGTGCGGCGTGCTGCTGGCCGATACCAACGACATCAAGCCGGGCGACAATCTGGAAGTGTTCGAGGTCGAGGAACGCGCACGGACGCTCTGATATGTGACCAGCGGTGAATTTATACTGCGGTGTTACAATGATTTGATTACTCTCCTTCTTGTCGCAACCTGCGACAGGAAGGAGGAGTGAATTATGGATATCAATACCGCAGTGATTCTGGTGACCAATGTTGCGATTTTTATCGTCGCATTGATCGCTTTGACGGTTAAGCTTATTGAGCTGAGCCGGAAATAGCCAGTGCGGGGACCGGCGCGGCAACGCTGGTCCCCAAAAACGATTTGAGCCCGGACGCGGCAACGTCCGGGCTCAGGAGGATGAAGTTTGGAAACTTCACCGCAGTGATGTCTTTTAGATGCTCGAATTTGTGCAGAATGTCAAGATGAACGCCAACTCTACCCAGTCCGGCCCGTCGGTCCGCCTGCTGCGCGTGGGCGAGCAGGTGCGGCATGTCCTTGCCGAGCTGTTGCAGCGCGGCGACGTGCATGACGATGTGCTGGCCAGTCACCCGGTCAGCGTTACCGAAGTGCGCATGTCCCCGGACCTGCGCCACGCGACCGTGTTCGTGAAGCCGCTGCTCGGCCGCGACGAGGCCGAGGTGCTGAAGGCGCTGCGCACCAACACCGCCTTCCTCCAGCGCGAGGTCGCGCGGCGGGTGCGGATGAAATATGCCGCACGGCTGAAGTTCATCGCCGACGACAGTTTCGACGAGGGCAGCCACATCGACCGGCTGCTGCGCGACCCCAAGGTGGCGCAGGATCTGGCCGGGGACGACGACGCCTGACCGCGTCCGCGCCGCCCTCCTGTGGCTCCGCATCCGATTTTCTGGACTTTGTCCTGACAGGTTGAAACCAGCCGCAGCCCTGCGCCTGTCGAAGCGCGCTTGTGACATTAGCGCGCCCCGACAAGCGCAGCACGACGGCTCGCTTCTATCAGCACTGCTTTAGGGCGTTGCTACCGGCACCGGCGCATAGACGCTCGCCCCCGGCCCCAGCGGCAGGTCTAGCGCGACCCAGCCGACCGTCAGCACGATGCCGGAGAGCAGCAGCCCGACCGAGTAGGGCAGCATCGTCGCCGCCAGACTGCCGAGCCCGAAATCCTTCTGCCAGCGCTGCGCGAACACCAGGATCAGCGGGAAATAGACCATCAGCGGGGTGATGATGTTGGTCGCGCCATCGCCGACACGATAGGCCGCCGTGGTCATTTCCGCGCTGATGCCGAGCAGCATCAGCATCGGCACCAGCACTGGCGCGAGCAGCGCCCATTTGGCGCTGGCCGAGCCGATGAACAGGTTGAGCGCGGCGGTGAAGACGACGATCAGCGCCAGCAGCACCGGCGCGGGCAAATCCAGCCCCTGCAGCCCCGCCGCGCCATGCACCGCGATGATCAGCCCCAGGTTCGACCAACCGAACATCGCGACGAAATGCGCCGCGGCAAAGGCCAGCACCAGATAATAGGCCATGGTGCCCATCGAATCGGACATCATCGTCACCAGATCGCGGTGATTGCCGATCACGCCCGTAGCCCTGCCATAAGCCCAGCCGGCCAGCAGGAAGAGCAGGAAGAAGGCGGCGACCAGCGACTGGTAGAAGGGTGTCATCTGCCCGGCCTCGCCCGCCGCCTCATCGATCAGCGGGGTGCCCGGCCCCAGCGTGAAGACCAGCCACAGGCCGACCACCGCCAGCATGGCCAGCCCGGCATGGCGCAGGCCCTTGCGTTCGTCTCCGGTGAGCGCCCGGTCCTGCACATCGCCCGCCGCGTCGGCCGCCTCACCCTCACCGGCATAGACGCCCAGCCGAGGCTCGATGATCCGGTCGGTCACGTACCAGATTACCGGCAGGAAGATGAACAGCATCGCCGCGATGAAATACCAGTTACCGGCGATATTGGCTTCCCAGCCCGGAAACACCGTCTCCACCGCCGCCTGGGTTATGCCGAACAGCAGCGCATCGAGCTGACCGGGCAGCAGATTGGCGGAAAAACCGCCCGATACCCCGGCAAAGGCCGCCGCGATGCCGGCAATAGGATGCCGCCCGACCGCATGATAGAGCACGCCCGCCAGCGGGATCAGGACGACATAGGCTGCGTCCGCCGCGAGATTGCCCATCATCGCGACAAAGGCGATGATCGGGGTCAGCAAGCCCTTGGGCGCGCCGCGCACACCGGCGCGCATCGCCGTGCCGAACAGTCCCGATTTCTCGGCGACACCGGCACCCAGCATCACCAGCAGCACATAGCCCAATGGGTGGAAATGGGTGAAGGTCTTGGGCATCTCCACCCACAGACGCGCGATATTCTCAGCACTGAGCAGGCTGGCGGCAGTGATGACGCGCCGTTCGCCGGTCGCCTCGTCGATCTCCGACGGGTGCACCGCCGACCAGCCGGCGGCATCGGCGATGATGGAAATCAGGACCAGCGCGCCGACCAGCCACAGGAACAATACCACCGGGTCGGGCAAGCGATTGCCGACCCGCTCGATCCAACCCAAAATGCCGCGCGACGGAGGGTTCGCGCTGGCGAGCACATCACTCATGCCAGTCTCTCCAAACCCTCCGCCGCCGTGCATAAGCGATGAAGAGCGGATTTGCCAAGCGGGCAGGGGCAATAGGCCGGAATGGCGCTTGACCGCTGATCAGGTAAGACGTATCTTACCGCGATGAATGCAACCACATCGCTTTCGGCAAAAGGACAGGTGGTCATCCCCAAAGACGTCAGGGATGCGCTCGGTCTCGTTCCCGGTCAGAAGCTGGATGTCATCCGTTCGGGCAATGGGCTGTTCCTGCGACCACAGCATAAGAAGAGCGGGCGGACAACGGACGAGATCATGGAAGAGATCAGGCGAATTCGTCCCCGTCACGTCGGTCCGCCAGTCACAATCGCGGAAATGAACGCCTCGGTCGATGCGATGTTTGCCAATGAGTGGAAAGACTAGGTCTGACTGTCGCCGTCGATACCAACGTGCTGTTGCGCTTGCTCGTCGAGGATGACGAGGCTCAGGCGGTGATCGCACGCGCGATTTTCGAAGGACCTTGTGCTGTTTCAGCGACGGTTTTGCTCGAAGCTGGCTGGGTATTGGCATCGCGTTACCGATGGCCGCGCACCGCCATCGCAGACGCGCTGATTGCTGTCCTCGACATGCCGGGTGTCATTGTCGATCCCGAGACGCTAGGCTGGGCGCTTGAACGCTATCGCTGTGGTGGCGATCTGCCCGATATGATTCATATTGCCATGGCCGGGAGCAGCGAGCGCTTTGCCACGTTCGACGCGTCCATTGCCCAAGATGCAGGCGACAATTCGCCGGTCCCCGTCGAAATCCTTGCCTGATGGCCAAGCTCTATTTCTATTATGCCAGCATGAACGCCGGCAAATCGTCGACGCTGCTGCAGGCCGATTTCAACTACCGCGAGCGCGGCATGGCGACGATGCTGTGGACGGCGGCGCTCGATGTGCGGCCGACCTTCGGGGCGATTGCCTCGCGCATCGGGCTCAATGCCGACGCGCATCGCTTCCACGCCGAAACCGATCTGCATGGTGCGGTGCTGGCGCAGCATGGCGAGACGCCGCTCGCCTGCGTGCTGGTCGATGAGGCGCAGTTCCTGTCGGCCGAACAGGTGTGGCAGTTGGCACGTATCGCCGACGAGGGCGGCATCCCGGTGCTGTGCTATGGCCTGCGCACCGATTTTCAGGGAGAATTGTTCCCCGGCTCCGCCGCGCTGCTGGGCATTGCCGATGCGCTGGTCGAGCTGAAGGCGGTCTGTCACTGCGGCCGCAAGGCAACGATGAACCTGCGCGTCGATGCCAGCGGCACAGCGGTGCTGGCAGGCGCGCAGACCGAGATCGGCGGCGATGACCGCTATGTCGCCCTGTGTCGGCGGCATTTCACGGAGGCGCGCCGTGCCGCAGGGGAGCAAGCGCGTGGGTGAGGCGATCCGTATCGAGGCGTTGATGGCGCCGATGGAAGACGGTGGCTGGCCGGACGGACACATCCGCCTCGAGCCGATCGGCGAGGCGCATCGGGAGGGCATGCGCGCCTGCTGCCAGCCGGAGGATCCGGTGTGGCCCATCTATCCCACCGATTTTTCTGGCGAGAAGTTCGACAGCGCCTACGACGGACATCTTTCCAACTGCAACCGTCATATTTTTGTCGTGCTGCGCGATGGCGATGTGGTCGGCATGACCAGCTATCTTAACCTCGCGCTCGATAGGCAAGCGCTGGAAATCGGCGGCACCTTCATGGCACCGTCGGTGCGCGGCACCGGTATCAACGGACGGGTCAAGCGGCTGCTGCTGGACCGCGCCTTCGGCTGCGGGGTGCGCCGCGTCGAATTCCGCATCGATGAACGCAATGGACGCAGCCAAGCGGCGGTGATGAAGCTGGGCGCCACCAAGGAAGGCGTGCTGCGCGCCGAGCGCATCACCTGGACCGGGCACGTCCGCGACACCGGCGTATTCTCGATCCTCGCCGAAGAATGGGCGGCCAGGCCCAAATGACCGACCGCAATGGCCCTGCCCTCAACGGCTGGCTGATCATCGACAAACCGCTCGGCATCGGTTCCACCCAGGTGGTGAGCGCGGTCAAGCGCGCGCTGCGTGAGGGGGGCTATGCCAAGGTCAAGGTCGGCCATGGCGGCACACTCGATCCGCTGGCGACCGGCGTGCTGCCCGTAGCGCTTGGGGAAGCGACCAAGCTTGCGGGACGGATGCTGGATGCGAGCAAGACCTATGATTTCACGATACAATTCGGCACCCAGACCGACGGGCTGGATGCCGAGGGTGCGGTGGTGGCGGAGAGCGAGGTTCGCCCGACGCTGGACGAGATCGAGGCGGTGTTGCCGCGCTTCACCGGGCCGATCGAGCAGGTGCCGCCAGCCTATTCCGCGCTGAAGATCGATGGCGAGCGCGCCTATGATCGCGCGCGACGGGGCGAGACGGTCGAGATGGCGGCGCGCCGTGTCGTCGTGCACGACATCAGAACCCCCCCGGCACGGGGAGGGGGACCACGAAGTGGTGGAGGGGTGCAGCCTCTCGACAGGGTGCAACGAGGAGAGGGGGGACCCCTCCACAACCCTGCGGGCGGTCCCCCTCCCCGTGCCGGGGAGGTTCTGGAGTCGATCACCCTCACCGCCCATGTCTCCAAGGGAACCTACATCCGCAGTCTGGCCCGCGACATCGCGCTGGCTTGCGGCACCGTCGGCCATGTGTCGATGCTGCGCCGCACCCGCGCCGGGCCGTTTGGGCTCGATGTGGCGATATCGCTGGACTTATTGGCCGAAAGCGCTAAGGGGCGCAGCCTAGAAGCGCATCTCTTGCCATTGGAGGCAGGGCTGGACGGTATCCCGGCTCTCTCTCTCGCGCCCGGCGAGGCAAGGGTGATCCGCACAGGCGGCACGCTTTCCGGGCAATCCGTGGACGACGGGCTCTATCTGGCGAAGGACGGCGCTGTGCCGGTCGCGCTGGTCATGGTCCATGCCGGTGTGCTGGCGGTCGAACGCGGGTTCAATCTTTAAGGCACGATACCGTGGAAAGACAGACATGACGATCACTGCAGAGAAGAAGGCGGAAGTCATCAAGGACAACGCCCGCGCCGCCAACGACACCGGTTCGCCGGAAGTCCAGGTCGCGATCCTGACCACCCGCATCAACCAGCTGACCGAGCATTTCAAGGCGCACCACAAGGACAACCACTCGCGTCGTGGCCTGCTGATGATGGTCAACAAGCGCCGTTCGCTGCTCGACTATCTGAAGAAGAAGGACAGCGAGCGCTACGCCGCCCTCATCGCCAAGCTCGGCTTGCGGAAATAAGAGTTTCACGGACGGCCCCGACACCGGGGCCGTTCGCTTATCCGGCCTGTTGCACGCCTGTGTAACGGCCATGCTGTCTACCCTCGCAATCCGGTGAGGGGGCGCAAACCCAAGGGGCCATATCCGCGCCCCGCACCGACCCGGGCCGGATCGTCCGGGACCAAGAAGAGGCCCCGTGGCGCAATCTGGCGCGCGGGTGAGATACTATGAGCATGTTCGATACCAAGTCCGTCTCCATGGAATGGGGCGGCAAGACGCTGACTCTGGAAACCGGCCGCATCGCCCGTCAGGCCGATGGCGCGGTGCTCGCCACCTATGGCGAAACCGTCGTCCTGTGCGCCGTCACCGCCGCCAAGTCGGTCAAGGAAGGGCAGGATTTCTTCCCGCTCACCGTCCATTATCAGGAAAAATTCTTTGCAGCCGGCCGCATCCCCGGCGGCTTCTTCAAGCGTGAGCGCGGCGCGACCGAAAAGGAAACGCTGGTTTCCCGCCTGATCGACCGTCCGGTCCGCCCGCTGTTCCCCGAAGGTTTCTACAACGAAATCAACGTCATCGCCCAGGTGCTGTCGTTCGATGGCGAATGCGAGCCCGACATTTTGGCGATGATCGCCGCCTCGGCTGCGCTGACCATCTCCGGCGTGCCCTTCATGGGCCCGATCGGCGCGGTGCGCGTCGGCTATGCCGATGGCGAATATCTGCTCAATCCCAAGCAGGATGAAGCCGCCGCCGGCGCGCTCGACCTGGTCGTTGCTGCCACCGGCAACGCGGTGATGATGGTCGAAAGCCAGGCCCGCGAGCTTTCCGAAGAGGTGATGCTCGGCGCGGTCATCTTCGCGCATGACGAGTGCAAGAAGGTCGCCAACCTGATCATCGACCTCGCCGAAAAGGCGGCCAAGGACCCGTGGGAAATCGCGATCAGCGACAACAGCGCGATCAAGGCGCAGCTCAAGGATCTGATCGGCGCGGACATTGCCGCCGCCTACAAGCTGACCGACAAGTCGGCCCGCTCGGACGCGCTCAATGCCGCCCGCGCCAAGGCCAAGGAAGCCTTTGCCGACGCCGATGCGCAGACGCAGATGGTCGCCATCAAGACCGTCAAGAAGGTCGAGGCCGACATCGTCCGCGGTGCGATCCTCAAGGACGGCACCCGCATCGACGGCCGCACCACCACCCAGGTCCGCCCGATCGAGGCGGTCGCCGGCTTCCTGCCGCGCACCCATGGTTCGGCGCTGTTCACCCGTGGCGAGACGCAGGCGATCTGCACCACCACGCTGGGCACCAAGGATGCCGAGCAGATGATCGACGGGCTGGAGGGCCTCAGCTACTCCAGTTTCATGTTGCACTATAACTTCCCGCCCTATTCGGTCGGTGAAGTCGGCCGTTTCGGCGCGCCCTCGCGCCGCGACACCGGCCATGGCAAGCTCGCCTGGCGCGCGCTGCAGGCAGTGCTGCCCAGCAAGGAAGAATTCCCCTACACCATCCGCGTCGTCTCCGACATCACCGAGTCCAACGGCTCGTCGTCGATGGCCACCGTCTGCGGCGGTTCGCTGTCGATGATGGACGCCGGCGTGCCGCTGACCCGTCCGGTGTCGGGCATTGCCATGGGCCTGATCCTCGAAGGCGACCAGTTCACCGTCCTTTCCGACATCCTCGGTGACGAGGATCATCTGGGCGACATGGACTTCAAGGTGGCCGGCACTTCCGAAGGCATCACCACGATGCAGATGGATATCAAGGTGGCCGGGATCACCCGCGAAATCTTCGAAGCCGCGCTCAACCAGGCCAAGGAAGGCCGCGCCCACATCCTGGGCGAGATGAACAAGGCGCTGGGCGAAGTGCGCACCGAGCTTTCGGCGCACGCCCCGCGCATCGAGACGCTGCAGATCGACAAGGCGAAGATCCGCGACGTCATCGGCACCGGCGGTAAGGTGATCCGCGAGATCGTCGCGCAGACCGGCGCCAAGGTCGACATCGACGACGAAGGCCTGATCAAGGTGTCGTCGTCCGACCTGTCCCAGATCGAAGCCGCGATCAACTGGATCAAAGGCATCGTCGAGGAACCCGAAGTCGGCAAGATTTATGACGGCAAGGTCGTCAACATCGTCGATTTCGGGGCGTTCGTGAACTTCATGGGCGGCAAGGACGGCCTCGTCCACGTGTCCGAGATGCGCAACGAGCGCGTCGAGAAGGTGACCGACGTCGTTTCCGAAGGCCAGGCCGTGAAGGTCAAGGTGCTGGAGATCGATCCGCGCGGCAAGGTGCGCCTGTCGATGCGCGTCGTCGATCAGGAAACCGGCGCCGAGCTGGAAGACACCCGCCCGCCGCGCGAGCCGCGCGAAGGTGGCGATCGTGACCGTGGCCCGCGTGGCGATCGCGGCGGACGCGATGACCGCGGCGGCCGGCGCCGGCCAGGCGGTGATCGCGACCGCGGACTGCGCGGCGAAGGCCGCCGGGAGCGTGGCGAACGCGATGGCGGCAGCGAAGACGCCGGCCATGTGCCTGCCTTCCTGAAGGGTGACGACTGATCGCTGCCCTTGAGGCACCTAGATATCCGGGAAAGGGGCCGCCATGGTGCGGCCCCTTTTTCTTTGCGCCAGCCCTGCACCGGCGATAGGGCGGGGCAGTGCGCACCGAGAAAAATCCTTTCATCCGGATGTTCGAGCATCTGCCGCTGGCCGCAGACCGGCCGTGGGTCGGCTATGGCGTAAGCGTGCTGGCGGTGCTGCTGGCCAGCGGCCTCAGGGTTGCGCTCGAAGGGGCGATACCCTCGGGCTATCCCTTCCTCACCTTCTTCCCGGCCGTCATCCTGACCACCTTCTTCTTCGGCCGACAATCGGGCATCCTCACGGCGCTGCTCGGCGGGCTGGCGGCATGGTATCTGTTCATTGAGCCTGCCGGCACATTTGCTCTGAACCCGTCGATCGTCGTCGCCCTGCTCTTCTACCTGTTCATCGTCGCGGTAGACATCTTCCTGGTCGATCTGGCGCAGGTTGCCAGCACGCGGCTGGTCGAGGAGCGCGAGCGCAACCGCGCGCTGGCCGAGACCCGCGCGCTGCTGTTCGACGAATTGCAGCATCGGGTATCCAACAATCTGCAGGTGATCGGCGCGCTGCTTTCCGCCCAGAAGCGGCGGGTCGATGACGAGGCTGCGCGCCATGCGCTCGAAGAGGCGGCGAATCGCCTGACCGTGGTCGGACGGATCAGCCGCACCCTCTACCGCGCCGATGGTGAGCAGGCGGACATGGCCGAATTCCTCCAGCGCCTGGCCGAAGCCGTGCTGGGAGCCAACGGCCGCACCGACGTCACCTGCCAGTTCGACGTCGAACCCGGGCTGACCGTCGAGGCCGAACGCGCGGTGCCGCTGGCGCTGGTGTTCACCGAAGCTCTGTCCAACGCGCTGGAACATGGCATGCCCGATCGCGCCGGCCGGGTGATGGTATCGATGCGGCATCGCGCCGACGGCTTCATCCAGCTGTCGATCGACGACGATGGCAGCGGACTGGCGCCGGATTTCGCGATGGAGAAGCTCAACAGCCTTGGCCTCGGCATCGCCCAGCAGCTTGCCCGCCAGCTTGGCGGCGAGTTCAGGCTGGCCACCCGCACCGATGGGCCGGGCACCAGCGCGCGTCTCGATATTGCGGCCTGACGGCTATTCGGCGGCGAGCAGCTGCTCGGCCCCGCCCAGATCGACCGACACCAGCCGGCTGACCCCGCGTTCGACCATGGTGACGCCGAACAGACGGTGCATCCGCGCCATCGTCACCGCATTGTGGGTGACGATCAGGTAGCGGGTTGCGGTTTCCGCGGTCATCCGGTCGAGCAAGTCGCAGAATCGCTCGACATTGGCATCGTCGAGCGGCGCATCGACTTCGTCGAGCACGCAGATCGGCGCGGGATTGGTGAGGAACAGCGCGAAGATCAGCGCCACGGCGGTCAGCGCCTGTTCGCCGCCCGACAGCAGGGTCAGCGAGGCCAGCTTCTTGCCGGGCGGCTGGGCCATGATCTCCAGCCCCGCTTCGAGCGGATCGTCCGATTCGACCAGCGCAAGATGCGCCTGTCCGCCACCGAACAGCGTTTCGAACAGGCGGCGGAAGTGGCCGTCGACCTGTTCGAAGGCCGCCAGCAACCGCTGCCGGCCTTCCCGATTGAGGTGGCCGATCGAGCCGCGCAGCCGGTTGACGGCCAATGTCAGCTCCTCCGCCTCGGCAGCGGATGTCGCTTGCTCGGCCTCCAGCTCGGCCAGTTCCTGCGCAGCGACCAGATTGACTGGCCCGATTCGCTCCCGTTCCTGTGAAAGCCGCTCATGACCCGCGCTCTCTTCCTGCGGCGTGCCAACCGAGTCAGCCTCGAACCCGGCCTTGCCCGGCAGCAGGGGCGGCGGGCATTCGAAGCGTTCGCCGGAGATGCGGCCCATCTCGATGCGGCGGCTCTCCGCACTTTCGGCGCGGGCGACGGCGCCCGCGCGCGTTTCTCGGGCTGACGCCAGCGCTTCACGCGCGGTATCGAGCGCCGCTTCCGCCAGTCGCGCCGCATCGGCACTGGCCCGTTCGGTCGCCAGCGCCTCGGCGACATGGCGGTTGGCGTCATCGCGCGCCTGTTCCGCCTCGGCGATACGCGCATCCATACCCGCAGGCTTTGCTGCCAGTATCGCCCGTTCGCTGCCGATTTCCTCCTCGCGCGCGGCCATCGAGGACAGCCGACGTGCCGCCTCCCCGGTGCGCGCCTTCCAGCCGCGGGCCTCGGCCTGTGCTTCGACCTGCGCCTCGCGCTCACGGGCGATGGCGCGATCGAGCGCGGCAATCGCGTCGCGCACCGTCGCCAGAGCCGTTCGCGCCGCTTCTGCGTCCCCTTCGCGCTGGGTCAGTCGCTCGGCTGTCGCCTTGCCATCGGGGAGCGCCGCTAGCTGCGCCTCTGCCTCGGCAAGCGCAGCGCGGGCATCGCCTGCCTCGCTCGCCACCCCGGCCTGCCGTTCGCCGAGATGCGCTGCAGTCGCCCGCCAGCGTTCCAGCGCCGCGTCGGCGGCATCGGCCGCACGGCGGGCCGTGCGTGCAGACTCCTCGGCTGCGGCCAGCGTGCGCCGTGCCGCCGCCAGCGTGACATCGGCCTCATTCTGGCGGACGGCAGCAGCAGCGCGCGCGGCTTCGATCTGGTCGAGGCCGGTCTTCACCTGCGGCAGTTGCCCGGCCACGCTTTCACGCCGGTTGATCCTGATCAGCCGTTCGGCAGCGGCAGCGCCATCGCCTGACGAGACAAAGCCGTCCCATCGCCGCAGCCGCCCGTCGCGCGTCACCAGCCGTTGACCGGGGGCCAGCGGCTGACCACCGTCCCGGTCGGCAACGGCGATCTGGGAGAGACGCAGGCGCAGCGCCGGCGGAGCGTCGACGACCGACAATAGCGGAACCGTGCCGGGCGGTAAGGCGGCGTTGATGGCTCCATCCCCTCCGTCCATCGCCCTCCACCCGCGCGCGGCTTCTTCCGCTGCCCCCAGCAGCGGTGCGCCGAGATCGTCGCCGAGGGCGGCGGCCAGCGCGGCTTCATAGCCTGGCTGCACCCGCATGTCGGCCAGAACGCCGCGTGCATCCTTGGCAGACGCGCTCAGCGAGCGGTCAAGCGCTGCCAGCTCGCTCTCCAGCGCCGCGAGCGATGCGCGCGCTTCGGCCAGCGCTGCGTCGGCCTCTGCCAGCGCGGCTGCGGCGGCACTGCGCGCCTGCCCTGCGCTGGCGATGGCGGATTCCGCTTCGCCGATGGCGGCGGCCTTGCCTTCCGCATCCGCACGGGCCACCTCGGCCACCGCTTCGAGCGCCGCGCCGTCGCCGGCTTCGGCGACCGCGCGCGCGACCCGGGCCATTTCGGCCTCGATCCGCTCGACCCGGCGGCGTGCCTCGCTCGCTGCGGCCTCGGCGATACGGCGCTCGGCATGCTCGTTGGCCGCTTCGGCGCGAACGCCAGCAAGCGTCACCTCGGCATCGCGCAGGCGGTCCGCCGCCAGCGCCGCGTCGGCCGACAGGCGCGGCCGCCCTGACTCGGCATCGGCAACCGCCTTGGCAGCCGCTTTGGCCACCGCCTCGAGCCGCTCGATCGCCGCCGCGCCCTCCCGCGCCAGCGCGTCCTCGGCATCGCGATCGCGCGCGATCCGTGAGAGTTCGGCGTCGATGTCCGCCAGCCGCCGTTCCAGCGCCTGCCGTTCGGCGCGCTGTTCCGACAGGCTGGTCGAGATCCTGTGCTCGGCATCGCGCGCGGCCGTGGCGGCATCGCGCGCTGACGCCATGGCGGCTACCGCTTCAGCCTGCGCTTGTGCCGCCCGTTCCTGCACCGCCTGTGTCTCGACCACGCGCGCCTCGGCAGCAGCGGCTTCGCTGCGCGCGGCATCGGCCGCCGCAGCCGCTTCGCGCCAGCGTGCGTAGATCATGCGCGCTTCTGCAACACGAATCTGGTCGGAAAGGCGGGCATAGCGCTCCGCCGCGCGCGCCTGGCGCCTGAGTTGGCCGGCGCGGGCATCCATATCGGCGAGCAGATCGGCCAGCCGCGCCAGATTGGTTTCGGTGGCGCGCAGCTTCTGCTCGGCATCCTTGCGGCGGACGTGCAGCCCGGCGATGCCGGCGGCTTCCTCCAGCAACTGCCGGCGTTCCTGCGGACGGGCGTTGATGATGCCGGCGACCTTGCCCTGGCTGACCAGCGCCGGGCTGTGCGCGCCGGTGGCGGCATCGGCAAAGATCAGCGCGACGTCGCGCGCGCGCACATCCTGCCCGTTGGCGCGATAGGCGCTGCCGGCACCGCGCTCGATACGGCGGACGACCTCCAGCGCACCGCTGTCCTGTTCGGCGACCAGGCCCGGCAGCGGCGCACCTTCGCTGTCGCAGACTAGCGTGACTTCGGCAAATTCGCGCGCCGGACGCGTCGCGGTTCCAGCGAAGATGACGTCATCCATACCGCCGGCGCGCATCGATTTGGGCGAGGATTCGCCCATCACCCAGCGGATCGCCTCGAGCAGGTTGGATTTGCCGCAGCCATTGGGCCCGACAATCCCGGTCAGGCCCGGCTCGATGTGCAGTTCGGTGGGCTCGACGAAGCTTTTGAAGCCTGTCAGGCGCAGACGGCTTATGCGCATCGCGCGCTCGCAGTCCGGCCTGTCACAGGATCATCCAACGTCTGCGCCCCCCAGCGCCCCAAATCGCGCCGTCAGCGTGCGCCCGCCGCCATCAGCCGCTCGCGCAACGCTTCCCAGGTGCCGGCACCCTCCAGCACTTCGCCATTGAGCACGAAGGTCGGTGTGCCGCTGATTTCGAACTCGGTCGAATTGCGCTGGGTCGATTCGTTGAATTTCTCGATCGCCGCCGGGTTGGACAGGCAGCGGGCGGTTTCCTCCGCCGGGATACCGCGCGCAGCGAAGAAAGTGCTGATGCCGATGGCATTGGCAACGCTGCCGAACCGCTGATCCGGCGGCAGGTTGGCGGCAGCCTGCACCGCGGCCTCATCGGCATTCTGGAAGCCGCCGAACAGCTCTTCCTGCGAGGCATAGACATTTTCCAGCAGCGGGAAGAAGCGGTCCGTCCCGGCGCAGGTCAGCGTGGCTGCAATCATCGAATCCTGCAGCGGGTTGATCAGGAACGGCCGGATTTCCAGGCTGACCCGACCGCTATCGACAAATTCGCTCTTCAGCGCGGCCGCGCCGGTGCGGGAGAATTCGGCGCAGTGGCTGCAGGTGGGCGATGCGAACTCGATCAGCTTGAGCGGTGCATCCGGATTGCCCATCACGAACCCGTCCTGCGTCGCACGGACGACTTCCGACCATTTCTGGCCGGCAGGGGCGGCAATCTTGGCAACGGCATCGCCGGACGGTCCGGTGCTCGCGCCATCGCAGGCCGCCAGCGTCATCGCGGCGAGCGTGCCGAGGGCAATCAGTCGGGCTTTGGACAGCATAGTCATGGGTTTCCTTATTCGGGGGAACACGCTCAGCGGGCACTGGCGAGGGCGGCATCGAGCCGGGACTGCAGGGCAGCCCAGCTGTGCACACCATCGACCACCTGCCCGTTGATGGCAAAGGTCGGCGTACCGTTGATACCGGCATTGAGGGCATTGCGGCGCATCGCCTCGATCCGGTCGACCAGCGCCTGATCGGCAAAACAGCGGTCGATCTGCGCAGGAGTGAAGCCACGGCCGCGCATCCACTGGATCACGCCGCTGTCGGTTGCCAGTGCACGGATGCGCTGCAGCGTCGGCAGCGCGACAATTTCGGCCGCACGCTGCTCGGTGATCGCGGAGGTGCGCTGCAGCACGCTGGGCTGCAGCGTGAACAGCGCCTCATGCCGCGAAAAGAAGCGGGCCGGGCTGCCGCACTGGGCCGCCACGGTCATGCCGATGTCCGGCGCGCTCAGCACCAGATGCCGCACCTCGACGCTGACCCGGCCACTCGCGACATGGCGCCGCAGCGTCCCCTGCGATTCCTCGACGAAATCCTTGCAGTGCGGGCAGGTGTAGCTGACATATTCGGTGAGGCGGACCGGCGCGGCGGGATTGCCCCAGATGTGGCTGCCACCTTCCCCGCGCGCCACCTGGCTGAGCCACGCCGACGGGGCCGCCTGCTGGGCAACCGCGACCGGGGCATGCGGCACGGCAGCAAAGGCAGCCACGGCCAGCAGGGCAAATCGGAGCATCAGGGCTTTCATTGGCAGATCGTCACTCGGCAAATATACGAAGTTCAGCGGACTTTAGGCAGCGCGTCGCGCTTGGCAAGACTGCTTGCCAATCCTTCGAGCACCGTCCGGAGCTCCGGATCGGCGATCGCCTTCAACGTCGGTGAAAGGGCGATGGTCGGCACCGGCTGCGCCGTCGCGATGCCAGCAGGCGCGTCGCCCGCGTGGCGCTTGACGCTGCCCTGCGCCAGCCGCACCCGGGCGACCGCCGCATAGCCGAAAAAGCGGTTCACCCGCGCGATGATGTCGGGGACGACATGCTGCACCACCGGTGCGTGCGCCGCCGCCACGGTGATGCACAAGAGTCCGTCGCTCTTGCTGCCCTGCGGGAAGCGCAGCGATTCGGGCGCGGTGACCTTGGCCAGTCGCGCCCCGACGATCTCCGGCCAGCGGGTGACGATCGCGCTCTGCACGAAGCCGAACTTGCGGAAGGCGACATCGCCGATGGCCGGGAGAAAATCGGCCACCCGACGCGCCTCGCCACCGCGCGCGCGCTCGGCCACGGGCGCCTTGGCGGGGCGCGGCTGGCGTGCTTTGGCAGGAGAAGGGGGTGCTTTCGTCACACCGCCGCCTATGGCATGGCCGCGGCATGTCCGTCGAGAGCCAGCGTGCCGACATTCGCGGAGCCTTGCTCGACTGGTATCGTCGGCACGGCCGCAGCCTGCCGTGGCGCAGCCCGCCGGGCGCCAATGCCCGGCCGGACCCATACCGGGTGTGGCTGTCCGAAATCATGCTGCAGCAGACCACGGTTGCCGCAGTCGGACCCTATTTCGAGCACTTCACCAGCCGTTGGCCGACCCTCGCCGCGCTGGCAGCGGCCGACCCCGACGATGTTCTCGCTGCCTGGGCGGGGCTTGGCTATTACAGCCGCGCCCGCAACCTCATCGCCTGTGCGCAGGCGGTGATGCGCGATCATGCCGGCATATTCCCGGCCGACGAGGCGGCGCTGCGCGCCCTGCCAGGCATTGGCGACTATACGGCCGCGGCGATCGCCGGCATCGCCTTCGGCTTGCCCGACGCGGTGCCGGTCGATGCCAATATCGAGCGCGTGGTCGCTCGCCTGTTTGCGATTTCGATGCCTTTGCCGGCAGGGCGGCGCGCCATCGGCGAGGCTGCCCGGGCGCTGTGGCCGACCGACGGCAGCGGCGGCGATTTCGCCCAGGCGATGATGGATCTGGGATCGACCCTGTGCACTGCACGCACGGCCGATTGCCTGCTGTGTCCGCTCAGCCCGCATTGCGAGGGGCGGCGCGCAGGCATTGCGCTCGATCTGCCGGTACGGCCGGCCAAGAAGGCCAAGCCGCTGCGCCATGGCCGCGCCTGGTGGATCGAACGGGACGGGGCGGTGTGGCTGGTCCGCCGCCCGCCGCGCGGCCTGCTCGGCGGTATGCGCGCGCTGCCGGGCGGCGACTGGTCCGATTCGCCGCCGCAGCCTATGCCCTCCGGACGGGAAATCGGGCAGATACGCCACGTCTTCACCCACTTCGCGCTCGATCTCGCGGTAGACCGCCTCAGCGGCACCACTGCGGCCGTAGGGGAAGGCGAGTGGTGGCCGATCGACCGGCTTGACGAAGCAGGCCTGCCGACGCTCTATCGCCGCGCCGCGCAACTGGCATTGGGAGAATGAACATGGCTTTGGACAGGATTTCGCCGGTCGGCATCAGCGAATTCACGCCCAGCCGCCGCAGCCTGTTCGGCTGGATGGCAGGCGGCGCGGCGCTGGCGGCAACGTCCAGCCCGGCAGCGGCGCTGTGGCAGGCGAGCGCGCCCTTCTCCGGGCTGCGCGCCTATATCGCCGACTATGTCTCCTCACGCCGGCTGCCCGGCGCGCTGGCCGCCATCGGTCTGGGCAACATGCCGCTGCAGTCCGTGGCAGCGGGCACGCTCGCCAACGATAGCAGCACCCCCGTCGATCTCGACAGCCTGTGGCGCATCTATTCGATGACCAAGCCGATCACCGGCATCGCTGCGATGATCCTGATCGACGAAGGCAAGATGCAGCTCGATCAGCCGCTGGCCGACATACTGCCTGCCTTCGCCTCGATGCGGGTGCTGACCAGCGCCGATGCGCCGATCGACCAGACGGTGCCCGCCGCGCGCCCGATCACCATCCGCCAGTTGCTGACTCACACCGCCGGGCTTGGCTATTCGATCATCCAGAGCGGGCCGATCAAGACAGCCTATGAAGACAATGGCATCGTCCCCGGTCAGGTCAGCCGCCTGACCTTCCCGGGCATCTCGCGCGGCACGCCGGCCCCGAGCCTGACCGAATTCGCCGACCGGTTGGCGCGCCTGCCGCTGGTCTACCAGCCCGGCACCCGCTGGAGCTATTCGATCGGCCTCGATTTGATGGGCCGGGTGATCGAAGTGGTCTCCGGGCAGAGCTTCGACGCTTTCCTCAAGGCCCGCATCTTCGATCCGCTCGGCATGGCCAGCACCTCCTTCCGCGTCGCACCAGACAATGTCGCGCGCTTGTCCACCAACTATGCGCCACTCGGCGGCACCTTGTTCCCGCTCGATCCGGCGGCGACCAGCATCTATCTCGACGATCCCGCCTTCCCCTTCGGCGGAGCGGGGCTGGTCAGCTCGGCGCGGGACTATGACCGCTTCCTCGAGATGCTGCTCAACGAAGGCGAATTGGGCGGCAACCGCATCCTGTCGACCGCGACCGCCCAGCTCGCCATGTCCAACCTGCTCGATGACAGCATCGAGCGCGCAGGCACCTTCGTCGAAGGCCAAGGCTTCGGCGCCGGCGGACGGGTCAGCCTGCCGGGCAATCCGCAGGGTGCGGGCGTGTTCGGCTGGGGCGGTGCGGCAGGCACCATCGCCTTTGTCGATCGCACCCGCCGCGTCCGCTTTGGCGGCTATGCCAATTACATGCCGTCCGAAGTCTATGATTTCCAGCGACGGGTCGCCGAAGTCTTCTATGCAGACCTCGCGGCAATGGCGGCACGCGGCTGATGGCGGCGGCGGCCCCGGGCTTCACCGGCGCGTTGATCGACCGGGCCGATGCGCTCCGCCAGAGCCCCGATCGGCTCGCCGACGCCATGGCGTCACTCTCCGCGCGGTTGTTGCGGCTCGAAGGCATCGATCCGGTCGAGGGTGAGCCCGGCTGCCTCGCCTGGGGATCGCTGGCGGAGGCAGCGCCTGACGCCGAACTGCTGTTTCTGGGGCTGGAACAGGGCAAGCCCCGCTTCGCCGCGCTGCCGCCACCCGGTACGGCGATCGATGCCCGGTCGCGCAGTTGCTGGCGGGTGTTGCCGTTCCTCGCACCGGACCAGGTGGCGCTCTATGGCGCAGCACGCAGCCTGATCGACTGGCACGCCCGGCACCGCTTCTGTGCCAATTGCGGAACACCCACCCAGGTCGCCAAGGGCGGCTGGCAGCGCGATTGCCCATCCTGCCGTGCCCAGCATTTCCCGCGCACAGATCCGGTGGTGATCATGCTCGCCGAACATGAGGGCAGCGTGCTGGTCGGGCGGCAGCATGGCTGGCCCGCCGGGCGCTATTCCGCACTGGCAGGCTTCATCGAACCGGGCGAGAGCATCGAGGAATCGGTCGCGCGCGAGCTGCGCGAAGAGGCCGGCATAGAGGTCGACGGGGTACGCTATGTCGCCAGCCAACCCTGGCCCTTCCCGTCATCGCTGATGATCGCCTGCATCGGCGAAAGCCGCGGCCGCGACATCGTCCTCGACGAGACCGAGCTGGAGGCGGCCTTCTGGGTCGATCGGGCGGGCGTGGCGGCGGCAATGGCCGGAGACGCCGACGCGCCCTTCATCGCCCCGCCGCCATTCGCCATCGCCTACAGCCTGTTCGCCCACTGGCTGGCGGAGACCGGCTGATACCACCCTGCACTGATTCTGCCTCATGAGGACGGGTTCTGGCGGTTCTCGGCAAGGAGCGTCCGACGTGGTGATGTGGTTCATCGTCACGAGGGCGCGACGCTGTCCGAGAGCCGCCAGAACCCGCCTTCGGTTGCCATTTCCCGCCCGCTGGACATCGTCGCGGCCTTGCCACGATGCCCCGCATCGCGGCGGCGTCCGCTCCTCGCCAGCAAACAGGAAATGGCAATCCTCATGGGTCAGAATCACTGCAGGGTGGTATGAACCCGTCAGACCAAGCCGAGCGCCGACAGTTCGTCGCGCAATTCGGCGGGCATCGCTGCCGCCCCCTCTCCGGCATCGGCCAGATCCGGCGGCGCATCGGCCCCATCGAGATAGCGCCAGCCCTGGTGCGCCCGGCGCGGGCGCGCCATCACCGGAATGGCCTGAGCGGCGATGACGATATCGGTCCGCCCGCCCTCGGCCTCGTCGAACCGCAGGATCGGGCTGCGCGCGACGATCCGGTGGGCGATGATCCAGTAGAGCGATCCGCCGTCGATCTCCTCGGCACGCTTGGGGCGATAGCGCGTGGTCAGGCGCGCTTCGGTGCCGCGCGCGGCAAGGCGGGCCTCCAGCACGGCCAGGCTGCTGCAGCCATAGGCGATCTTGGTGAGGTGAAGCGGCATCGCCGCTCAAATGGCGGTGCGCCCGACTGCGGTCAAGCGCCGCGGATCAACCGCGCGTGCCGGTGATCCGGGCAATCTCGGCAGCTACCAGCCGCTCGACGATGGCCGGCAGATTGGCATCGAGCCATTGCTTGAGCATCGGCCGCAGCGCCGCTTCGACCAGCGCGTTGACGCTGACCTCACCGTGCGGGACCGCGGCGGGCTCGCTGCTGTCCTTGCCCGATGCCAGCACCGCCGCCAGTACGTCGAGCGAGCTGCGCGACGCGGCGGCCGAGAGCGGGGACACCAGCTCGGGGGCAGCATTGTCGGTCGCGGCTGGCTTGGCCGAAGCGGGCATGTCGGGGGATTCCTGCGCGGGCTGAATTTCTGCCGTCTGGGCGGCGCCTTCGGTTTCGGTCAGTTCGAGAACATCGTCGTCGTCGTCCACCGCATCGGCGAGCGGCGCGATCGACTGGGCGGACGCCTGCTGGGCGGATTCGTCCCGCGCGATGACGCGGCGGATGGACGAGAGAATCTCCTCCATCGACGGTTCGCGTGACATATCGCCCATGCTGCGGCCCCCTGATCGCCCGTAAACCGCGCTTGCACCGGCAGAATCGGACGCAATGTGGTTAACGGCCCATATCCCGACTCGCCGCGCAGTGCAATTCGCAGCGGCTTATTGCGCCAGTTCGGGCAGCTCGCCGTCCGGAATGGCCGCTGTCTGGGCGGGCGTGGCGGTGGTCCGCGTCGCCTGCGCCTCAGGCCGGGGGTCGGTATCCCAGTCCCAGACGATGCCGCGCACGCGCCGGGCGTTGACGTCGGGATCGTACAGCTGGTCGCTGGCAACGATGCCCAGATCTTCCGCCTCGGCCTGCCCCATCGCCGCCAGCAGCGAAAAGGCGGCGACATAGGCGTCACGCCGTGCCGTCACCAGCTGCACCTGGGCGTTGAGCAGTTCCTGCTCGGCATTGAGAATGTCGAGGATGGTGCGTGTGCCGACGCTGTTTTCCGCCCGCACCCCTTCGAGGCTGAGCTTGCCCGCGTCGACCGCGATTTGGCTGGAGTTGATGACCGCCAGTGAGGCCTGCCAGCTGGCATAGGCGGCGCGGGTCTGCGCGATCACCGCGCGTTCTGCGCCGATCACCTGATCCAGCGCCTGGGTTTCCCGGGCCTGCGCCTGCCGCACCCGGGCCGCCGGACGGCCGCCCTGGAAGATCGGCAAGGTCACCGTTACGCCGGCCGAAGAGCTGGTTTGCGACTGTGCGGCAGGGACGCCCGGAAGACTCGAGATCGAGCCCAGAAAGTTGCTGTAGCTGCCGTTGGTGGTCGCCGACACGCGCGGCAGCCGCGCCCCGCGCGCCGCGCGAACATCGAAACCGCTGGCCTGTGCCTCGATCTCCGCCGCCTGGAGATCGGGATTTTCCTCGAGCGCGGTGGCGACGGCGGCCTCGGTCGATTCCGGCAGTCCGGGCAGCGCCGGCGGCGCCGTCAGATCACCCGGTTCGCGTCCGACGAGGCGGATATAGGTTTCCCGGCTGCCGATCAGCCGCGCTTCGGCCGCCTGCAGATTGCCCTGCGCCAGCGCCAGCCGCGATTCGGACTGGGCGACATCGGTGCGGGTCAGATCGCCGATGTCGAAGCGGTCACGCGTCGCCTGCAGATTGACGGTGAGCACATTCACATTGTTGCGGTTGAGCGCCACCACGGCCTCGTCGCGCAGCACATCCATGTAGGCTGCGACGACCTGGGTGAACACGCCCGATTCGGTGCCGCGCAGGCTGGCCTGCCCGCCCTCGACCCGCGCGCGCGCCGCCCGCACGCTGTTGCGGACCACGCCGCCCTGGAACACCGGAACCGACAGCTGCGCCTGCGCTGTCGCGGTACGATCCGGCGTGAAGACATTGTTGCTGGCCTGGACCAGGACCTCGGTATAGCCGAGCTGGCCGTTGAGGCTGGGCATGCCGTCCGCCCGCGCAATTGGCACATTCTCGTCGGTGATGCGCTGCCCGGCGCGTGCCGCCGTGATCGTCGGGTTGCTCTCATAGGCCGCCGCGAGCGCATCCCGCAGCGTCTCGCCACGCGCGGGTACGACAATGATCAGCGCTGCCGTTGCAGCCAGGGCGGTGGAAAAGCGGGGAGAGCGCATGGTGGTCCGATCAGAAGGTGAAGCGCGGCGGGGCCGCGAATCCGGGGAGAATGCCGCATTCGAGATCGGCAAAGGCCAGCGGCCTGACCGGCTGCCCGTCGGCGAGCGCCACGGCGCGCGCCAGCCGGGTCACCGGACCGCCGGCAATGCCGCAGGCAATGCGGGCACCGGGTTGCAACTGGGCAAGCAGCGCGCGGGGCAGCGTATCGACCGCGCCATCGACGATCAGCCGGTCATAGGGGCCAAAATCGGGCGCGCCGGCAGCCAGCGGCGCCTCCACCAGCTGCACAGCGCTGACGCCGGCCAGCGCCTGGCGTGCCAGCGCGAGCAGCCCTGCATCCTCCTCTACCGCCACGACCGAGGCACCCAGATGGGCGAGCAGCGCAGCCGCATACCCGCTTGCGGCACCGATCAGGAGCACACGCTGCCCGGGCCGGACCTGCGCATCCGCAATCAACCGCGCGGTGGTCAGCGGCGGATTGAGCATGCGCCCGTTGCCGAGCGGCAGCGCCCGGTCGATATAGGCGGCCGCCTGCAATTCAGCCGGCAGATACGGCTCGCGCGGCGTGTCCTTGAGCGCTTGCACCAGCGCGGCCTCGGTCACGTCATTGGTGCGCAACTGGTTGTCCACCATGGCACGCCGGGCAATGGCACTGCTGTCTGCGCCGGCTTGCTGGAGGGTGTCGGTCAGAGTCATCGATGGATCCTCGGTTCGGCCCGGCTCTACCGGTTCCGCGTCTGTATTGCAATAGTAATACAGTTGTTCGCCGGTCAGGCTGGCCTTAGCCGCTTGAACCGGCGCTGCAAAGCGCAACCCGCATAGGGCGTTGCAAAGCGCGCGCCACTGGTCTAGTCCGCGCCCCTTGCCAAAGACCACTGGCGCGGCCCGATGGCGGAGTGGTGACGCAGAGGACTGCAAATCCTTGCACGCCGGTTCGATTCCGGCTCGGGCCTCCAGCCAGTTTCATGGTCCCGCGACAATCCGACTTGTCGAGGGGTGGATTGGCGAAATCCGCAGCGGCGGTGCCGGTTGGCCGGCGTTCAGGTGCGCGTTTGCGATCAAGCGCCGCCCTGTTCTGAGACCTGCGGCGCGACGGCACTGCGGGGCCAGAACAGCAGCAGCATCGTGGCCACGGCCAGCATGCCGATGGTCAGCACGCTGCCTTCCGGTCCACCCGGCCCGCCGGTCAGAAAATCGGGGCCCGACGGCATCAATTGAACAACCAGCGCTGGCAGTTGCAAATCGAAGCCGGTGATCGGCACGGCGAAACCGACGCCCGTGATCCAGTTCCAGCCTGCATGCCATCCCATCACGCCCCAGATGCTACCGGCACGCCACGCCCAGGCACAGGCGAACAGCCCGAAGGCAAATGTCATGATGATTTCGCGAAACGGCTGATGCGGCGAGAAGTGCAGGAAGGCGAAGGCGATCGAACTGGCAATGAACCCCGCCGCCAGGTTCCAGCGGCGCGTTGCAGTCGAGAGCAGCCAGCCGCGGAAGATGAATTCCTCCACGCCCGATTGGAAGGCAAAGCAGGGCAACAGGATTGCGATCCAGAACAGCGATGCGGGAGAGGCAAAGGCAGGCAGTATGTCTCTGCCGATATACCCCCCGGCGAGCCAGATCGCCGTGACCGCCAGGACCATCATGCCGATCCCAGTCGCCAGCCCGGCCAGGTACGGGCGCAGCCGTTGCGCGCCGGTCAAGCCCATGGTGGCTAGGCTGCGGCGTTCGACGAACCGCGACCAGGCCCAGACTGCAATCCCCATAGCCGCAAATGGCAGCAGCAGATTCAGACAGAAGCCGGCAGCGGACACGGGTTGCCCCTCTCCATCCATCACGCCGCTCCGCTGGAGGGCAAGATCGAGCGGGACACTGGAGAATGCGACAAGCAGGACGCAGAGCACCGGCGAGAACCAGGCCCAGGGCAACCAGCCGCGATGCGGTTCGGGCGAAAAGATGGTCTTGGTCATTGCGGCACCGTATTCCGGGTGCCAGCGCGGCTTATAGAATGATCGTGCGCGGCGGCCCGGACCGGTGCCAGGTCATTGGCGTCGTCCCGAAGGTGCGGCGGAAGACCCGGCCGAAGTGGCTCTGGTCGGCAAATCCGGCCTCGTGGGCAGCAGCAGCCAGGCCCAACCCGCTGCGCAGCAACTGCGTCGCGCGCTCAAGCCGGCGGCATTGCAGATAACGATAGGGGCTTGTGCCCAGCAGGACACGGAAGTCGCGCGATAACTGCCAGCGGTCATAACCGGCGAGGTCTTCGAGGTGATCGAGGTTTGTCCCGGGTGCCGGAACGCTGTCGAGGAATGCGCGCACCCGCATGACGGCGTCGCGATTGACCGTCCGCCTCGCTGGCAAAGGGTTACCTTCGCACCGCTGCATTGCCGACACGAACTGGTGGAGGGCCGACTGATAGCCGAAGAGATCATCTTGCGCCGTGCACATGTCGATCAGGCGAAGCGCGGAGGCGACCAGGCCGGCATCGGCCGAAACCCCTTCGGCCAGAAACGGCAGAGCCGCTCCTGCGATGACAGTCTGGATATGCGCCGGCGGCAGATAGGCCGCCCTGTAAGAGAAGCCCGTCTGATCGCAACAATATCCGTCGTGCACTTCGTCGGGATGCAACACCACCACTTGCCCGGGCCGGGATTGCCAAAGCTTTCCCAGATAATTGAACGACTGCACACCGGCTGTCGTCACGGCGATGGTATAGGTATCGTGGCGATGCGGCGAAAAGGCTCCGGCACGCAGCTCCGCTTCAATCAGCTCGACCCCCGAACCATGCAGCCTGGCATCGTGATTTTCTGCAAGGGACGTCATCCCGATCGATATTGCCGCAAGACAACGTGCTCGCAAGAGCCCGGTCGTTGCTAAGGCCATGCGCGATTGGAAGGCCAATCGGCGAGGCCAGCCGTGGTCGACGCGGGCCGCAAGCGGACGGTCCGGACTTATGTCGTGCCAGCGCCGGGGTCGGGCGTCGTCGATCGCTCAGGCGTCGATCGGGCGGAGATCGGCTATTTCCGGGTATCCGCCATCGAGAATGGCTCGGACCATGTCCCCGGCTCCCCCGATCTGTTCGTCGGCGCGAGACTCCGCTGCCCACGCCAGCCCGCCCTGATAGCGCAGGGCGATGTGACCCTTGTCGTCGAGCGTGAACAGGTGCAGCCAGCGGTTGTCGAACAGCGCAGCCACGTCGGGATGGCGAGCCAGGATGGCACTGATCGCATCGTGCGGCGCCGCGACGCAGACCGACAGTCGCAGCGGCTCATGCGCATAGTCGCTGCCGTCGTGCACCGACTGCCAGGGCAGCCCGGTGCGCAGGGCGCCGCCATTGCCCTCCACAACGCCCAGTCCGCCGACGACATTGTGGATCAGCTTGTTGCCGCCGCCGAACACGCGCGGCGCAACGGCGGAACCGTAACATTGAAGGCTGATCCAGCTTGCGACGACGACCGGGGCGGTCAGGATCAGTTCGAGAATTTTGAAATCAGCGTCGGCACACCAGTCATAATCATGCAGGAAAGCGCGCCCGCCCAGCGGCTTGCCTGCGGTTCGCGCGCGCGGGGCGGCAATGAAGGCCTGGCATCCCGCCAGACCCCATTCGGGGCGCACCTCCGCCCAGTTGCGGCTGCGCGATGGCAGTGCCGCGCCATTGGCCGCGCCCGGCAGGCGCAGGGCGCGTTCGGTGCGGGCCAGCAGCGCGGCCTGATCGAACCAGCGCTGCACCTGCGGCAGGGCTGCGGGCGGGGATGCCAGATCGCCGTCGTACAGCGTCACCTTGTCCGTGGTGGTGTCGTGCAGGGCGGCGACGAACAGCGTATCGGCGGGAATGCGGATGCCGCGTGCCTGAAGCACCCGACGTACGTCGGCGTCGTTGAGCAGCGCCGCGACCAGGCGCGCGTTCACCTCCCCCGAATAGCCGCCGCAGGCGCCGCAATGCAGCGCGCTGGCATGGGGGTTGTTGACGCTATTGCCGCCATGCCCGGCCAGCACGACGATCGGCGCGAAGGGTCCGGTCAGCGACATCGCACGCAGGATGGTTTCGGCAGCGGTCGCCTGCGCGTCGAGATCGAGCGCGGGCACCAGCCGGGGGGCAGGGTCATGCGGTGCCGGGGCCGGGGTGCGGATGAACGAATCACCCAGCAGCTTGCCGACATAGAGCAGGCCCGCCGCCTCGACGAAGGCGAAGGACGAGACGGCGGCCGCCTTGAAGCGGCCCCAGGCGCGGCGGGCACGGGCCTTGACCCGGCTGTCGAGACTCGCTGCGGGATCGCCATCCTCGTCCGCACGGCTGCGCACAGCGGGGTTGAGCAGCACCGGCAACCGTAACTCGGCGGTGTCGGAGGCGAAGCGCTGGTGCGAGGCGGTGAGGCCGAAGAAGCCGGCGAAGCCGAGCGTGCGGATGCCGGCATCGACCGTTTCGAGCGCGCGCCTGAACACTTCCGAGCGCACGTCGATGCAGAAGGCGGCCTGCATGGCGGGGCGCTCAGCCGTCGCGGCCATGCCGGGCCGCGCCAGCGTGGCGCCCAGCGCGCGCTGCCCGGCACGCTCTGCCGCCTCCTGAAGGATGGCATCGGCCACATCGTCCGCGCTCGCGGTGACCGGGGCGGCATGCGCTGCCAGCGTGTCCGACCAGCGGCGCGCGATGGCGGCCCGATGGGCCAGAAACAGCGCTTCTTCCCAGACCAACCTGACCGCCAGCAGCTCCCGCACGGTGGCATCCTGCGCCCCGGCCAGTTCGGCCATCCACAGCCGGTAGCGGCCCGTTTGCGCCCAGCCTTCGAGCGTCATCAGCAGACGATGCAGCACCGTCGGCAGCGCGGCGCTGCCTACGCCCAGCGTGGCGAGAGCGCGCGCGATGGCGGTATCGGCGTCGGCGGGCGCGTCGGCGACATGCCGGGCAAAGCCCCGCAGGCCAAGAATCTCCGGTGTCAGATCCCGGATCGCGGTCGCGCGCCATGCGGCATAGGCCGATCCGGTCCCGGCCGCCGACCACAGCGCCTGGCCCTGATCGAACCAGCTTACTGCCCAGGCGCCGATGCGGTCGGTGACGATGCCGGGCCAATCGATTCCGCTCGCCTCCGCCGCCAGATCGGCAATCGTCGGGAGCGCGCGTGGTGCGGCGCGCGGCCGATCCGCCAGCGCCCTCAGGGCGGCGACATCGGCAGGCCTGAGCGGAGAGCCGGACGCAGCGAGGGCGCCGGCAAGATCGTCATCGCCGATCGCCCCGCTGGCAATCCGGGCTGCGTACCAGGGCCGCGGCATGGTGACGGCGGAACCGGCGACCCGTGCCAGCCGTGCCGCCGTCTCGGCCAGATCCTGCCCGGTCTGACCGAGGAAGGGGTTGACCGCGACCGTCGCGGCGAGCGGCCAGGCCGGAGGTATGGCGCGGACGGCATCATCGATTGCGGTGGCGAGCATCTCGGTCATCTCCGGGCCTCCTGCGACGGGGTCGATCGGGGGTGCGACCATCCGCCCAGCAGCCGGTCGAACAGCGCGTTGGCGTAAAAGCCATTGGACAGGTGGACGCGCAGCCCTGTGGCGGCGGGGTGATAGGCCCACAGCGGGAACATCGCCTGGGCCACCGCAACCGCGCCGAAGCTGGTCACGGCCAGCATGATCAGCGCCCATTCGAGCGGCTGCGGCGCCGGCGTCGGCGGCAGGATATCGGCCATCAGCCAGCTCGCGAAAGCCTGCAGCGCGAAATAGCCGACAGCCGCGGCCGTGGCATAAAGCGCGGTCGCGCGGGTCAGCGCGCGCGGCGCGGCGTCAGCGAGGCCCTGCGCGATCAGATAGGCAGTGCCGAAGATCAGGATCGCCCCCAGCGCGATGGCCTGCGGCGATTTGTGCCAGATGCCGAACGCCAGCCCGACAAGCGCGTAAATGCCGAGCGCGAGGGCAAAGGCACCGGCCACCGCCCTGGGTCCGGGCACAGCCACGGGGCCAGGCCGCGCCGCAGCGGCGATGCGCTCCACCGCGCCACCCGCAGAGAGGAAGGCATGCGCCTTGTACAGCGAGTGTGCGACAATGTGCAGCAAGGCCAGCGGGAACAGCGCGAGCCCGCACTGCAGGATCATGAAACCCATCTGCGCAATGGTCGACCAGGCCAGCGAGGTCTTGACCGCAGGCTGGGTGAGCATGACCAGCCCGCCGACAATCGCGGTCAGGCCGCCCACCGCCACCAGCAGCGCGAGCACGCCCGGGGCGAGCAGCATGACATCGGCAAAGCGGATCAGCAGGAACCCGCCGGCATTGATTACACCGGCATGCAGCAGGGCCGATACCGGCGTCGGCGTTTCGATGACGTCGATGAGCCAGCCGTGGGTCGGGAACTGCGCGGACTTGAGCACTGCAGCGAGCGCCAACGATGCTGCCGCCGCCATCGCCCAGCCACCGCCCGCGCCATCGCGCGCGCCGGCGAGAATGGTAGCGATATCGACGCTGCCATAGGCGACCCACAAACAGGCAGCCGCCACGATCAGTGCCGCATCGCCCGTCCGCGCGGTGAGGAACTTCTTGCGCGCAGCACGCCGCGCACCAGCGCGGTCGGGATAGAATAGCAGCAACCGGTGCAGGAACAGGCTGCAGGCAATCCATGCCAGCACCAGCATCGGCAGCGTTGTCGCCGAGACGAGCAGGATGACGCTGGCCAGCGTCGCGCAGAGCCAGCCGGTGAAGCGGGCCTGCCCGGGCTCGGCGCGCAGATAGGTTTCGGCATAGCGCACGACGATGAAGCCGATGAAGCTGACCAGAACCAGCATCACTGCCGCCACGGCGTCGATCGAGGGGGCGGCTGCGACGGCGCAGAGCAGCGACAGCAAGGCCGCACCCTGCGCGATGCGGGCCGCCCTGCCGGCCTGCCGCTCACCGAGCACGAAGGCAAGCAGGGCCGCCAGGGCCACGGGCAAAGCGGCAAGAATAATCGGAAAGACCATGACCATCGCCAACCCCCTTGGTGCTGCAGGGGCCGCAGCTAGGCGCAGGGCAGGCCCGCGTAAAATGCATTGTAAAGATAAGATCGTTCTGTTCTACAGAATGAATGCCGTCGCTGAATTACAATCACCTGCGCTATTTCTGGGAGGTCGCCCGGGACGGCAACCTGACGCGCACCGCCGACCGCCTGAACCTGTCGCAATCGGCGTTGTCGGTGCAGATCAGGAAGCTGGAAGACCGGCTGGGCCACTTGCTGTTCGAGCGGCGCGGCAAGGCGCTGCACCTGACTGAGGCCGGGCGCATCGCGCTCGACCATGCCGATGCGATCTTTGCCACCGGCGACGACCTGCTCGCCACGCTCGGCGAAACCGGATCGGCGCGCGAGACAGTGCGCGTCGGCGCGCAGGCGACCCTGTCGCGCAACCTCCAGGTCAGCTTTCTGCGGCCGCTGCTGGGCAGCGAGCATGTCGAGCTGACCCTGCGTTCGGGTAGCGAGACCGAGCTGCTGAGCGCGCTGCGCACGCTCAACCTCGACGTCGTGCTGTCGACCCGCCCGCCCCCGGACGATGGCCCGTCGCCCTTCGTCGTGCACCGGATCTCCGAGCAGCCCATCGCCCTGATCGGCCGCAGCGCCTTCGCGCAAGGGGCCAAGACCCTGGCCGAGCGGCTGCGCTCCGAACCGGTTGTCCTGCCCGCACGCGGCACGCTGGTCCGCGCGGCGTTCGACAGCCTGATGGTCCGCCTCGACGTCCACCCAAGGGTCGCCGCGGAAGTGGACGACATGGCAATGATGCGGCTGCTGGCGCGCGAAGGCGCCGGACTGGCCGTGCTGGCGCCGATCGTCGTGGCCGACGAGCTGGCCGCGGGCACGCTCGTCGAAGCCGCGCAACTGCCCGGCATCGTCGAGACCTTCTACGCCGTCACCATCCAGCGACGGTTCCCCAAGGCCGCGCTCGCCAAGCTGATCGACGCGTCAGGCAAAGGCCCTCTTTACGCAGCCGTGCGCTGACCCGCCGGCGCGCGATGGTGCAGGCAGCGGCAGGCGGGGCTTCAGATCGAACCGCCACCGCTGACAGGCGATCCGCCCATCGCCAGGAACAGATCGATGCTCGCTTCGAGCCGCTCCTGCTGGCCGACTACCGCAGCATCCTCCGCGGCGCTCAGCAGTTGCTCGGCGTCGAGCACATATTGCAGATCGACCTCTCCGCCCAGATATTGCAGACGCGCCAGCCGCGCGGTGACTCGCGCTTCATTCACCACCTCGGTCAGCAGGTCCGCGCGTTCGCCCGAAAGCCGGGTGGCCGACATGGCATCTTCCACTTCGGCCAGCGCCGTCAGGATCGACGCGCGATACAGATTCGCCGCCTCCATCTGGCGGCCGGAGACGAAATCGAGATTGCCGTGCAGCCGGCCGCGATCGAAAATCGGGGCGAGCAGGTCGAGCCCGATCGACGATCCGGAGTTGAGCGGGCCGGTCAGGCTGACCGCCTGCAACAGGCCCCGCGCGCTCAGGCTGATGCGCGGCATGAAGGCGGCGCGCGCCTCGGCGATATCGGCGTTGGCAGCGAGCATCGCCGCTTCGGCGGCGCGGACATCGGGACGGCGCGCCAGCAACGGGGCCGGCTGCATCACCGCCAGCGCCGGTGGCGCGAGCCCCGCGAAAGGCGCAGGCGCGCTGTGGAACAGCGGGGCCTCCTCCCCGACCAGCACTGCCAGTGCGGTGCGGGTGCGGTCGAGCGCCTCGACCAGGCGCAGCCGCTCCGCCTGCAGCTGCCGGACCTGGATGGTCTGCAGTCCGAGATCGACCCGGCTGGCATCGCCGGCGCGCACCCGCGCGGCAATGATCCGTTCAAGATCGAGCGCGAGCTGGGTGTTGCGGTCGAGAATGGTGATCCGCTCCGCCAGCGCGGCGCGGCGAACGAAAGACCGGGCGACCTCGGCCTCGATCGCGAGAGCCGCTGCATCCCGGCTATATTCGGCGGCGAGTACGCGCTGACCGGCAGCACGACGGGCGGCGCGCGCTTCCCCGAACAGGTCGAGCGCGAAGTCGACATCGATGCCGGCAAAGGATTCGCTGAAGTCGAAAGGATTGCCGTCACCCCGGCTGCGCGACCGGCTGATCCCGGCCGATCCACCGACCACCGGCAGCATGGTGCCACGCGCGGTGCGCAGCAGGCCCCGCGCCTGCCGGATGCGCGCCGTGGCGACGCCGATCTGGGTATTGCGGTTGCGGGCCTGCCCGATCAGCTGGTCGAGATCGGGCGAACCGAGGGCGAAGCCGAGCGAGGCCGGCATCGCCTGCCCCGCCGGTCCGGGCGCGATCGTCCAGCTATCCGAGGCCATGTTGGGCGGGATGGCAATGGCTACCTGCGGCGCGCACCCGCCAACCGCGAGCGGCAGGCCGACAAGCGGCAGCAAGGTCCTGAGCGTCGACATCGGCACCGCCATAGGCCCGACAGGGTTAAATTTGCCTAAGCCATGGCCGGAGCGCCGCGCTCTGGTGTCCGCGCAGTTAACCGCGCTTTCAACCCTTCGCGCCTATGGACAGCCTTTGCATTCCACCAGCAGGGCATATGGCAGAGCCGCTTTTTCGTCAGGAGGTTATAGAGGCAAGCCGCGAACGGCTGGCCGGGACGGTCGTCGCGGCCGTACCGCCGTCGTCGCGCTTCTATACCTGGCTGGTCGTCGGCGTGGTCGGCCTGATCCTGCTCATCCTGATCTTCGGCGATTATGCCAGCAGTGCACAAGTGCGCGGCATCGTCTCCTACGACAATGGCATTGCGCGGGTCTATCCTTCCAACGCGGCAGAGATACGGACCATTCACGTACGTACAGGGCAGCGGGTGGCATCGGGCGACCCGCTGGTCACGCTGACACCGACTCAAGGACTGGGCGGGGTATCCCCGCAGCTGGCGCAGTTGACCGCGCAGGATGCAGAGCTTGCCCGGCAGCTCGAACTGACCTCGGTCATCGGCACCACCGATACCGGCACGCTCGAGGCCCAGCGCCGCAGCCTGACCGAAGCGATCGGCTCGCTCGAGCGGCAGCGTACCATTGCCAACGGCCAGATCGCGCTGGCCGAGGCCGCCTTGCGACGTGCCACCAGCCTCGCCGCCCAAGGGGCAGGCACGCAGCGCCAGGTCGAGGACAGCCGCTCGATCCTGCTCGCGCGCCGCGCCGAGCTGGAAGCCATCGGCGAGCGGCTGATCGCCCAGCGCGACAGCCTGCGCAACACCGAGGCCGACATCCAGCGCCGCACGCTCGAGGCCCGGCAGAGCCGGTCCGTGCTGCAGGCCCAGCGCGCCGCGCTGGCCGAGCAGCGCGCCCTGCTGGCGCGGTCCGACCAGGTGACGCTGACGGCGCCGATCGACGGCACGGTCGGCGATGTCAGCGCCGAAGCGGGGCAGCGGGCGCGGCCCGATGCGTCGCTGGTCACGGTCGTACCCGACAACAGCCGGCTGGAAGTGTGGCTCTACGCGCCCTCGCGCGCGATCGGCCTGTCGCGGCCCGGGCAGCACGTGCGGCTGCGCTTCGATTCCTTTCCCTATCAGAAATATGGTGTCGGGGCGGGCGTGGTGACCGAGGTGTCGCGGGTGCCGACAGAGCCGGGCAATATCGGCGTCGATCTGGGCTTCCAGGAACCGGTGTTCCGGATCCGCGTCCGCATCGACAGCTTCGCGCCGCGCGCGCCGACCAACATCGATGCTTTGCGCCCCGGAATGACGGTATCGGCCAACCTGGTGCTGGAGCGGCGCAGCCTCTGGCAGGTGCTGTTCAACCCGGTGCGTGAGGCATTGGCGTCATGAGCAGCATCGAATGGCCATGGACCAGCCGGGTCCGCCCCATCCTGCAATCCGAAGCGGCGGAATGCGGCCTCGCCTCGTTGGCGATGGTCGCACGGCATCACGGCCATCTCGTCGATCTGGTCGGGTTGCGGCAACGCTATCCGACCTCGATCAAGGGCATGACGCTCAAGCAGATGATGGCGGTGGCGTCCGATCTTGAGCTCGCACCGCGGGCGGTGCGGCTGGAGGTGGCCGAGCTCGCCAAGTTGCAGATGCCGGCCATCCTGCACTGGGACCTCAACCATTTCGTCGTGCTGGAAGCGGTGCAGCGCGGGGTTGCCGTGGTGCTCGATCCGGCGACGGGGCGCCGGCGGATCCCGCTCGACAAGCTCGCCCGGCATTTCACCGGGGTGGCGCTAGAACTGTCGCCGACAGCCGATTTCAAGCCGATCGTCGTGCGGGTGCGCACCCGGCTCACCGACCTGTGGAGCCGGCTGGTCAATTTCCGCGGACCGATCCTGCAAATCTTCCTGTTGTCGCTGGTCATCCAGGTCACCGCGCTGGTCGTCCCCTTCTTCATCCAGCTGGTGATCGACGAGGGCATCGGGCAGGGCGATGCGAGCCTGTTGACGCTGCTGCTGGTCGGTTTTGCCGTCATCTATCTGCTGCAGGGACTGACCCGTGCACTGCGCAACTGGGTGATCCTGTGCCTTGGGGAATCGCTGTCGTTCCAGCTCGGCGGCAATGTCATCCGCCACCTGCTGCGTCTGCCGCTGGGCTATTTCGAGCGGCGCCATGTCGGGGATCTGCTGTCGCGGATCGGCTCGATCCAGCCGATCCAGTCGCTGCTGACCAAGGGCCTCGTCAATGCGGTGATCGATTCGATGCTGATGGTGGCGACGCTGGTGGTGATGGCGATCATCAGCCTGCAGCTGACCGCCATCGTCCTGTTGTTCACCCTCTCCTATCTCGCCGTATCGCAGCTGATCTATCCGGCACTGCGCCAGCGGACCGAGGAGGAGATCGTCGCGCGTGCCAGCGAGGAATCCTACCTGATGGAGAGCATGCGCGCGATTCGCGCGATCAAGCTGCACGGCCATGAGGCGATGCGCGAGAATGGCTGGCGCAACCGTTATGCCGATGTCGTCTCCGCCACCTACAAGGCGCGCATCATCGGTATCGGCATCGATCTGGCGGAAGACATATTGCTCAGCCTGTCGTTCCTGCTGACCGTTTATTTCGGCGCGCTGCAGGTGGTCGATCAGACGATCAGCGTCGGCCTGCTGCTCGCCTTCCTGTCCTACCGCAGCAGCTTCAGCTCGAGTGCCATCGCGCTCATCGACCAGTTGCAGAAATGGCGGCTGCTTGGCGTCCATCTCGAGCGGCTGTCCGATATCGTCGGCCAGCCGAAGGAGACGCTGAAGGTCGCTCCGCCGCGCCGTCTGCTTGCCGGCCCGGCGATCCGCGCGAGCGGCCTGAGCTTTGCCTATGACGCGAGCGAAAGCCCGATCCTGGACAAGGCGACGATCGATATCGCCTCTGGCAGTTTCGTTGCCATCGTCGGGCCGTCGGGTTCGGGCAAGACCACGCTGATGCGCATCCTGCTTGGCCTGCTCGACCCCAAGCAGGGCGGCATCGAGGTGGACGGGGTCACGCTCGGCCCGGCCACCATGGCCGCGTGGCGCGCGCGCATCGGCGCGGTGATGCAAGACGATTATCTGCTGTCGGGCACATTGGCGGACAATATCTGCTTCTTCGATCCCCAGCCCGATCAGGACAAGATCGAACAGGCCGCCCGCTTCGCGCGCATTCACGACGATATCGTGGCGATGCCGATGGCCTATCACAGCCTGGTCAGCGACATGGGCTCCGCGCTGTCGTCGGGTCAGCGGCAGCGCATGCTGCTGGCCCGCGCCATGTATCGCGACCCGGACATATTGTTCCTCGACGAGGGCACCGCCAATCTCGACGGCAAGACCGAGAGTGAAATCGCCGATGCGATCGCCGCGCTGCCGATCACCCGCATCGTCATCGCCCACCGCCCGGCGCTGGTACGCCGCGCCGACATCGTCCTGCGCGTCAGCAACGGCAAGATCGAGCGGATGGCGCATCCGGACGACATCGCCAGCCACCGCCTGCGCGGTGCCGCATGAGCCCACCGCCCTGCCGCCGATTGTCCATGAGGGGAGCCCAGCATTGACCATGCAACCGCCGCAGTCCGGGTTTGCCCCGGCCGGTCCCGACATCGAGCTCAGGCTCAACCCCGACCTCGACATCGCGGCGCTGGCCCGCGCCTATCGCGAGCAGGGCCATGTCCGGGTCGAACGCATCCTCGCCTCCGGCGCGCGCGAAATGTTCCTGTGGTTCCAGCAATGCTCCGACTGGATCCAGCTGATCAGCAGCGAAGGCGGGGCGATCGAGATCGATTATGCCGACTGGGTGTCGATGCCGGCCGGCAAGCGACGGCCGATCGAGCGCACCATGCACGAACGCGCCACCGACGGCTTCCAGTACAGCTATGCCGCCATGCGTGTTCCCGATCAGGACGAGCGCAATCCGCTGCGCGACCCGATGACCATCTTTGCCGAATTCATGGAATCAGCAGAGACGCAGGCGCTGCTCGAAGCCATCACCGGCACCCGCTCGCCGGCGTTCAACGATGGCCAGGCCACCGCTTACGGCACCGGCGATTTCCTGACCGGCCATGACGACGATGTCGCCGGACGCCGCCGCACCACCGCCTGCGTGTTCGGGCTGACGCCGCAGTGGCGTCTGGAGTGGGGCGGCTTGCTGCTGTTTCACGATCTGGGCAGCCGCGACGTCCATGGCATGGTGCCGCAATTCAACACGCTCGATCTGTTCGCGGTGCCGCGTTACCACAGCGTGTCGCTGGTCAGCCCGGCAGCACCGCGCCGCCGCTATGCGATCACCGGCTGGCTGTCGCCCGCCTGAGCGGAGCTCAATAGAGCGTCGCCGTCGACGAGCGTACCTTGATCTCGACTTCGACCTGCGTTTCCATTTCCCGCACATGCAGCGTCTTGGCGAGGCGCGGATCGAAGAAGTCGCGCAGGATCGGCGGGCGCTTGGCGGCGAAGTAGAATTCGGGGTCTTCGGCCACCTCGTCGCTGGCCGTCAGCTTCAGCTCGTCCTTGCGCGTCACCGTTTCGACAACGCACCAGCCATGGGTGAAGCCCGCACGGCGCAGGGCGTAGGCGCGGTGATAGCCGTTCTGCAGCAAGATCCGGCTGCCGCTGCGCACCCCGCTCATGAAATTGGAGCCGAATCCGATCATCACCCCGAGCATCGCTTCAACGGGACCGCTCGACGTCAGATGGGCAAGCTCGGCACCGCGCAGCAGGCGCGGCTCATGGGTGCGGAAATCGGTGGAGGGGGAGGCGAACAGATAGCGGCTGCTGCCGAGGCGCTGGATGCGAACCGGCGGTGCCTGGCGCGAGACGGGAAGGCAGAAATCGAACAGTGCCTTGTCGCCTCCCTTGTCGCCCAACCGCTCGCGGACATCGCCCGAATAGCTGGCCTCGACATGCAGTTGCGAAACGACCAGCTTGTCGAGTTCGACCTTTTCGATGCTGTAGGGGAGATTGTCGAAGGATTCGCGGAACCAGGGATTGGCCTCGAGCGCGGCGACCTGCGCGGCACGTTTGGCGCCGGCCGGGCGACAGCCGATCGAATCCGCAATCCCCGCCTCGCTGCCTTCCAGACCGGCATAGACATCGTTGGCGGCGCGCCATTCGTCGGCAAGCTGGCGCTTGTCGATTGCACCGCCGCCGACCACCCGGGTTTCGACAAAGGACAGATAGTCGCCGAGGTGCGGCTGGCCGAGCAGCCAGATCAGCGGATGGCCGATGTGCGACGACCGGCCTGTCTTGCCCTGTTTTCCTGCCACCCTGCCCTTACCCTTTCGAAGCCCCGCACACAGGCAAGGCTGGCCATCGGCGGACAATGGCAGATGCGGGTTAGGATAAGGTTTCCTGCACCTTATCCATGCAAAACGGGCGGCAAGCCGATAGCTTGCCGCCCGTTTTCAAATCCGTTCAGCCCCCTTGGGAGCCGCCGGACTTAGCCGCAATAGCCGCGCGAACCGCGCTTGTTGCTCTTCTTGCCCTTGGACTTGCTGCCCTTGCCCTTGGTACCCTTGGACTTGCTGCCCTTGCCGCGGGTGCCGCACGACGACGGCGGGGTCGGCGAGTCGCCGCAGCCGCTACGGCCACGCCCGCCAGCGCCATAAACCATGTCGAGTTCGTCAAGATTGAGATCGCGCATCAACTGTCTCCCCTTCGCCCAAGGACAATTCCTGCTGGCGGGATGAGCGTTTGATGCACTTGACGACCGCCGCGCGCTACAAGACGGCTGGCCGCTATGTGCCAGAATGATAATTTCGAATAACCAATTGAATTTACGGATTACGGTAACGCTTGCCGCCGGCAGCGCTGTACAGGGCGGTCGCAGGTCGGCTGCTGTAAGGGAACCGGCTGGGACCAGGCGGCCCGCCCATATGCCACGGCAGGGTGTGCCCGTGGCGGCGGGATGGTCTTGCCCGTTCCGGTTACCGGCCCTGGAACACCGCGGCGCGGCGCTGCATGAACGACATGATGCCCTCTGCCGCGTCGGCGCTGCCCATGACGCGGTCGCGCACGGTGGCGACGGCCGCGATCGCCGCCTGTTCGCCGGCTTCGATATATTTGCGTCCCGCCTCCTTGGTGACCTGGATGCCGAGCGGCGCGTTGGTGGCGATGGTCTGCGCCAATGTCATCGCCCGATCGACCTGGGTTCCGGCCGGGACCACTTCCTGCACCAGCCCGATGCGATAGGCCTCTGCGGCACCGAACTCGTCGCACAGGAACAGATGGTACATGGCGTTGCCCCAGCCGGCGCGGGTGATGTAGCGGAAATGCGCCCCGCCCAGCGGGGCGATGCCGCGCTTCGATTCCATCTGGCAGAAACGGCTGTCATCGGCAGCGACGACGATGTCACCGGCCAGCGCCAGTTCGATGCCGATGGTGAAGCAGATGCCCTGCACCGCGGTGACGATCGGCTTGCGGCACTGGTTCTTGAGCCCGAACGGATCGATCTGGCCGTCGGCCAGCGGCTTGGCGGTGGCGCCGGGGCCGAAGAATTTGGGCATGTCCAGCCCGGCGGTGAAATGGTCGCCCTCCGCGCACAGGACCCCCACCCACAGCGAATCGTCCTGGTCCAGCAGCGTCAGCGCGGCGGCGAGCTGTTCCATCATCTCGGGGATGAAGGCGTTCTTCTTCGCGGGATTGTCGATGACGATCTTCAGGATATGGTCGTGGCGCTCGTGGCGGACCTGCGCTTCGCTCTGTTCACTCATGGCTGTCTTGTCTCCTTGTCCACGGCCGTCCGACGGCCCCGTCGCTGCTGCCGGCCGGCATCAGGCGAAATATGAAATGCCGATCCATTCGGCGACCAGCGCCGGCTTGGGCGATCCTTCGATCTCCACCGTCGCCTCGCTCTTGGTCATGATCTCCTTCGGCCCCCGGTCGATGATCTCGCGCAGCACGAAGCGGCCGCGCACGCGCGCGCCCGATCGCACCGGGGTCAGCATCCGCACCCGGTCGAAGCCGTAATTCACCGCCATCGCCCGCCCGGCAATGCTCGGCTGGGCATCGAACGCCATCGCCGCCAGCATCGACAGGCTGAGGAAACCGTGCGCCACCGTGCCGCCGAACGGCGTCGCCGCGGCCCTGGCGGGATCGACATGGATGAACTGATGGTCTTCGGTGACGTCGGCAAAGGCGTCGATCCGGGCCTGGTCGATGGCGAACCAGCGCGACACCCCCAGTTCCTGCCCCAGCAAGGCGCGATACGCGTCGAGACTGATTTCACGGCTCATCTGCTTTCCTTTCGTTCCGATCGCTGCGGATGCCGCGTCACACCGAGGTGACGCCGCCATCGACCGCCAGGGTCTGCCCGGTGATGTGCTTGCCCGCGTCGCTGGCGAACAGCAGCACCGTGCCCTTCAGATCCTGATCGTCGCCGATGCGCCCCAGCGGCGCGGCATTGGCGAAGCGTTCGACGCCGAACTTCTCGAAAGTGCCCTTGGTCATCTTCGATGGGAACATGCCCGGCGCGATGGCATTGGCGGTGATGCCATATTTGCCCCACGACGCCGCCAGCGCGCGGGTGAAGTTGATTACCGCGCCCTTGCTGGTGTTGTAGGCGACCAGCCCGTCTGCGCCGCGCAGCCCGGCCATCGACGACATGTTGATGATGCGGCCATAGCGGTTGGGGATCATCGACTGCTTGGCAATGCGCTGCGACAGCACGAACAGTGCGCGGATGTTGAGGTTCATGATCTTGTCGAACGCATCGATCGGATGGTCCTCGGTCGGCGCGCCCCAGCTGGCGCCGGCGTTGTTGACCAATATGTCGATCTTGCCGAGCCGGTCGATCGCCGCGTCCGCCAGCGCGAAAATCTGCTCGTCCTCAGCATTGTCGGCGACGACATAGCTGACGTCGATGCCGCGCCCGGCGAGATGCGCCTCTGCCTCGACCAGATCGGCTTCCTTGCGCGACGAAATGACCAGCCGCGCGCCGAAATCGCCAAGCGCCTCGGCAATCTGGATGCCCAGCCCGCGGGAACCGCCGGTCACCAGCGCGGTCTTGCCGGTGAGGTCGAAAAGCTTGGTCGGATCGGTCATGATGTCACTCGCTGCTGCATGAGGGAAATTCAGAAATCGGCGGTGGCCAGCGCCATCAGCGGTGCCGGGCCGGACCGGGCCGCGGCGAGCAGGCTGTCGATCTGCGGGATTTCGCGCAGCGCCCAGTAGTTGCCGACGGCGATCTTGCGCCGGGCGAAGGCCGGATCCCCCACATTGGTGTCGAGCCGCTCCAGCGCGGCAAGCGACATGCGGCCCCACATCAGGCCGACCGCAACGATGCCGAAGATCGCGAGGCTGTCGCTGGCCATCGCGGCGACCGCGTTGCGATCCGCAGCGGACTCGCGCAGCAGCGCCAGCGTCTGGCGCAAGCCGGCCAAGCCGGCGGCCAGCGCGTCGGCCTGCACTCTTAGCGCCGCCTGGCCCTGCATCCGGGCCAGCACCGCCTCGCTTTCCTCCATCAGGGCGGCAACGCCGAGCCCGCCCTGCGCGGGCAGCTTGCGTGTGACCAGATCGAGCGCCTGGATGCCGTTGGCGCCTTCGTAGAGCTGGAAGATGCGCCCGTCGCGGACATGCTGTTCCACGCCATTGTCGCGGATGTAGCCATGGCCGCCATAGACCTGCACCGCCAGATTGGAGGCTTCGAACGCCTTGTCGCTGCAATAGGCCTTGACCACCGGCGTCAGCAGCGACGCCAGTGCCCCTGCCCTGGCGCGCTGCGCCGCATCGGTGGCGTGCGCCTGTTCGTCGAGCAGCAGCGAAACCCACAGCGCCAGCGCGCGCGCGCCTTCGAGGAAGGCGGCCTGCTTCAGCAGCATGCGCCGCACATCGGGGTGGACGATGATCGGATCGGCGCGCCCGGCGGTGCGGTCGGCAGGCTCGGCGGCGCGACCCGACAGCCGCTCCTTGGCGTAGGCTGCGCTTTTGGCATAGGCCGCGGCAGCCGTCGCCACCGCCTGCACGCCGGTGCCGAGCCGGGCACCGTTCATCATGTCGAACATCGCGCTCATGCCGCTCGATTTCGACGCTTCGGTCGCATCGGCCTTGGTGCTGCCCAGCTTCCAGCCGACGGCGCCGTCGAAGTTGAGCACCGTGGTCGCGCTGCCTTTCAGCCCCATCTTGGCTTCGAGGCCGCCGACCGAGACGCCATTGCCACGCCCGGTCAGCCGGCCTTCCTCGTCGAGGTCCATCTTGGAGACCATGAACAGCGCGACGGTGGCGAGATCGTCGACATAGCGCCCGTCGGCATCGGGCAGCTTGGCCAGCACCAGATGGATGACATTGTCGGTCAGGTCATGGTCGCCGCCGGAGATGAAGATCTTGGTGCCATCGATGCGATAGCCGCCCGACGGCAGCGGTGTCGCGCGGGTCGACATCAGCTTGAGGTCGGTGCCGCAGGCGGGCTCGGTCAGGCACATGGTGCCGGTCCATTCGCCGCTGACCATCCGCGGCACGACATGCGCGCGCATCCAGTCCGAACCGGCGCGGGCAATGCTGTGCATAGCGCCGCGGGTCAGGCCGGGATAAAGCATCAGGGCCGCGTTGGCCGATGCGCACAGCTCGTTGGCCGCCGTGCCGATCACGCCTGGCAAACCCGCACCGCCCAGCGCCTCGCCGACCGTCAGCCGGTTCCACCCGGCCTCGCAATAGGCGCGATAGGCGTCGCCGAACCCGGGCGGTGTGCGCACCACGCCATTTTCGAGGGTGCAGCCATGCGCATCACCCACCGCGTTCAGCGGCTCGAGCACGCCGCTGGCGAATTCGGCGATGCCTTCGAGGATCGGGCCGGTGAGATCGGGAGTGAGCTCGGCAAATCCGGCCAGGTCGTGGCGCTGGTCTATGCGCAGCACGTCATGCAGCAGGAACAGAAAGTCTTCCACCGCGATGCTATTGGCTGCCGACACCGCCTATCCTCCCGATCCGGACCACCGATACACCTGTCTGCGTGACATGCATCACGCTGACAGGCCCGATATTTCTCGCTTTTTCAGAGGATAACTGCTACCATCCTCTGCATTGCTCTTTCAAACAGCATGATGCTTATCATGCAGAGAGTCAAGCCAGCATGGAAGGCGACAGATCATGGGGCATTCGAGAGCCGAAAAGGCGCAGAGCCGCGAGCGGATCCTCAGCCTGGCGGGGCAGACCATCCGCGCGCGCGGCATCGATGCGATCAGTATCGGCGCGCTGATGAAGGAAGCGGGGCTGACCCACGGGGCATTTTACGTGCACTTCGAATCGCGCGACGCACTGATCGCCGCCGCGCTCGAGCGGGCGCTGCTGGACGGTGAGGCATCCGCCGCCGCCGGCAATCGCAGCGGCGGCAAACGTACCGTCAAATCGGTCGTCAACGGCTACCTCAGCCGCACCCACCGCGACGATCCCGCCGCGGGATGCGCGGTATCGGCCCTGTCCGGCGACGTCGCGCGCGGCGGCAAGCTGACCCGCGCGATCATGATGGGCAAGCTCGAACGCTATTTCGAAGCGATGGCGGAGGCCGCGTCGGCCGACGACCCGGAGCGCGCCGAGGAATTCGCGATGGCGGCCTGGTCCACCATGATCGGGGCGATCACCCTGTCCCGCGTATTTGCCGGAGACGAGCGGGCCGACCGGATCCTGCTCGCCGCGCGCAAGGCGATCATGGCGCTGGACGGTGCCCCGGCGCTGCCGGACGCCGCCGACAGCGTCAGAAATCGACCCCCAGGCTGAACTGCACCACGCGCCGGTCGATGAAGCCATAGACCCCGCTGCCATACACTTCCCACCCGAAATCATTGGCCAGATTGGTGGCACTGACCCTGGCCTGGGCGGGCAGATCGCCGATGCGGAAGCCATAGCGCACCCCGGCATCGAACAGGGCGCGGGCCGGGACCCGGACGCTGTTGCTGCTGGTCGCCACAACCGAAGACATCGCCCGTACACCGGCCGACAGCGTGAGGCCATCGACCCACGGCGGGCGCCAGTCGACGGCAAGGTTGAATCGCCGGTCGGGCCGTCCGACCGCTTCGGCCCCTACCAGCCCCGCCGCGACCGCCGGGCCGCGCACGGTGGAATCGCCGATGATCGCCCCGCCGACCACGTCGAGACGCGGGGTGATTGCGCCCGACAGGCTGATTTCCACACCGCGATTGGAGGTGCTGCCCAACTGGCTGAACGCCCCTTGCGGATCGAACTGGAAATAGGGGCGGCTGAGATCGTAGGCGCCCACCACCAGATTGAGGTCGGGCGTCACCTTCCAGCGCAGGCCTATGTCATATTGGCGGGTGCGACTGGCTGGCAGCGGTGCATTGCGATTGGTGGCGCTGCCCGGCGCCGAACCGCTGTCCTCCAGCCCTTCGGCATAGCTTGCATAGACCGACAGGCTGTCGCTGAGGCGCGCCGATCCGGTTGCGGTCAGCAGCACCGGGCTGGCCCGCCCGACCAGCGGCGCGCCATTGCCCGGGGTCGCCCGCTGGCGATAGTCGGTCTTCTGGATGCCGAGGCTGAGCTCGCCACGATTGCGCCAGCTGAAGGTATAGCCGGCCGCGATCGTGCCCTGGCGAATTTCGTTGAGGTCCTGTTCGGTGAACGCACGATCGGGGCGCGGAGCGCGTTGCGGGGTACCGATCCGGATCCGCCCCAGATCGATGAACTGGCTGCCGCCGAACAGGCGCTCGCGCAGCCGCCCACGCAGCGACAGCGTGAACAGATGGCGCAGATCGCCGCTGCCGAGCGCGCGGTCGAGCCGCAGCTCGCCGCTGGTCGAGCCATTGCGCGCAGGCGGATCGGCAACGATCAGCTGGTCGGCGGTGGCATCCGCCGTGATGTCGAGATAGAGGTTGGCGAAACTCGCCGGCGCATTCGAAACCGAGCGGAACAGCCCGGCGCGCAGCCGCCAGCCGCCGTCCTGCCAGCGGACGATGGTGCCGAAATTATAGCGGTTGCGCGCATTCTCCGCCCAGAGCGGCCCCGCGAACACCCGCCGTGGCAAGCGAGGCGGTAGAAAGTCGCCGGCGGTGATGTAATCGGGCGGGGTCTGCGCCTCGCGCATCGCCAGATAGGAGAAGAAGGGCACCACCTCCAGCTGCTCGGTCGGCCGCCATTCGACGGTGGCGCTGCCCGAGGCGATCCAGTCGGTGGTGCCATTGACATAGCTTTCGCGATAGGCGCCCGCGCCCAGCGCCACCCCCAGGCGGGGCGACAGCCGCACGTCCGCAGTCGCTTCCGACACCAGAAAGCCATAGGTATCGACCGAGGCGAACAGGCTGTGCGCAGGGCGCTCCGCCGGTCGGCGCAGCCGGATGTCGACGACGCCCGACGGGGCAGGAAAGGCGAAGCCCTGCGCCGCGATGCCGACACGGATGGTGGTGGTCGATCGCAGCAGCGAGGAGGGCAGCGTCACCGGATCGAAATAGAGATCCTCGAGCCGGGCATTGCCGGCATCCACCGCCGAAAAGCCGCGCACATCGTCCGAACCGTAGAGCCCGATCGTTTCGCGCCCGATGCTGGTGCCGAACGCATCCTCAGCGGCCTGCAATGCATTTTCGGCCGAGCGCTGCGCGTGCAGCGGCGTCGCCATCCCACTCGCCAGCAGCATTGCAACGGCCTTGGCGATAGTTGATCTTTTCATCGGTTGAACAGACTGCCCAGTTGTAAGAGCCGGCGATTTCTCTCTAAAATCGGTTGCTGACTATCGAATTGACCGGACCATTATATGAAGAAATATAAACAATGACCCGTCGCGCCTCGCTCAACGTCTCGCTCAACGCGCTGCGGGTGTATGAGGCGGTGGTGCGGCTCGGCGGGGTGCATCCGGCGGCGGCAGAGCTGGGGCTGACCGCGTCGGCGATCAGCCACCAGCTCAAGGCGCTCGACGCCGCCATGCCACTGCCGCTGCTGCGCAAGGAGGGGCGGCGCGCGCTGCCGACCGCGCACGGCGCCAAGCTCGCCGCGCAACTGGGCGGCGCCTTTGCCGCCATCGACGATGCCATCGACGAACTGCGCAGCGCCCGGCAGGTGATGACGATCAGCGCCTATGACAGTTTTGCGGTCAACTGGCTGCTGCCACGCCTAGCCCGTTTCACCGAAGCCCATCCCGACATCGACGTCCGGCTGGCGACCTCGTCACGCCTGCTCGATCTCGATCGCGAGCGTATCGATTGCGCTATCCGCCTCGGCCCGGGCGGCTGGCCTGGGGTGGAGGCAGAGGTGCTGGTGCCGCAATATTTCGGCCCGCTGGTGCGCAGCGACCGCAGCGGCAGCGGCTCCATCCCCCGCATCATCTGGGTCGGCTGCGAGGACGATTGGGACCCGTGGCCCGAATGGCAGCAAGGCGGACAAGAAATCCGTGTGATGTCCCGCGAGATGGTGATCGGAGCAGTGACGGCGGGCACGGGCGCGGGCGTGCTCGATCTGATCCTGCTGTCCGACCGCATCGCCAATCGCGAGCTGATCGTGGCCGGCCCACGCCATGCCTCGCCGTGGAGCTATCATCTGGTGCTGCCGGCGGGACGGCAAGCCCCGCCCCATGTCCGTGCCTTTGCCGACTGGGTACGCGCAGAGATGGGCCGGACCGACCGCTATCTGCGCACGCACGTCGCCTGACGGAGGCCACAGCGACGCGCCACCCGATCAGCCCGAGCGGGCAGCAAGGATAGTGCGATTGCGCTTGTCGAGCGTGAGGAACGCCTTGAGCGGCTTTGCCGCCTCGTTTGTGCGGCCGTCATGGCCCAGCGACCAGAGCTGCTCATAGAACCAGGCCATGCCGGCAAAGCCGTTGACCGCCTTCATCACCTGCAGGCGCTTGAGGAAGCCCAGCCAGCCGGGGATGAATTCCAGCCCGTCCTCATAGCGCGGCAGTTGCTCCAGCCCTTCGATCAGGCGGCGTGGCGCATCGGTCATCACGCACATCGGGCGACCGATGCCGATGACGTCGGCGGCGCCGATCTCGAGCGCCTGCACCATCGCTGCGCGGCTGCGAAAGCCGCCGGTGACCATCAGCGGGATGCCGACTTCCGCCTGCATCGCCTGCGCAAAATCGACGAAATAGGCCTCCCGCGCCGCGGTCGAGGGGGCGATGTCCTGCTTTTCCTCGGCCTCCATGCCGGCAATGCCGAGCAATTTGGGCTGCTCATAGGTGCCGCCGGAAATCTCGATCAGGTCGACCGACGCGGCCTCCAGCCATTTGACCACCGCCAGGCTGTCGGCAAAGTCGAAGCCGCCCTTCTGGAAATCGGCGCTGTTGAGCTTGACCGCGATGGGAAAGGCGCTGCCCACGGCAGCGCGCACCGCAGCCACGATTTCGAGCAGGAAGCGCGCGCGATTGTCGAGGCTGCCGCCATAGCGATCGGTCCTGCGGTTGGAGCGCGGGCTGAGAAATTGCGAGACGAGATAGCCGTGCGCGGCGTGGATCTGCACCCCGGTAAAGCCTGTGTCCTGGCAGGCCTTGGCGGCGGTCGCCCAACGCTGGACGAGATCGGCGATCTCACCCTCGGTCAAAGGAACGGGCTTGGCGAACTGCCCGCCGGGCAGCGCCAACTGCACGTCGGAGGCGGATTTGGGTGCCGGATTGACGCTTTTCTGCACCTGCCGCCCGCCATGGCTGATCTGCGCCCACAGATGATTGCCGCCGCGCGTGCCGGCCTTCGCCCAGCCGGCGAGCGCAGCGGCCATCGCCGCATCGGGCGCACGGTCGATCACGACATTGCCGGGCCGTTCGAGATGGTCGGCATCGACGATGACATTGCCGGTGATCAGCAATCCCGCCCCGCCATCCGACCACAGGCCATACAGCCGCTCGAGCTCGGCCGTCGGCACACCGTCGGGCGTCGCCAGCCCCTCGGTCATCGCCGCCTTGGCGAGGCGATTGGGCAGGGTGGCACCGCAGGGGAGGGTCAAAGGCGTATCGAGCATGCGCGGCCTTTCAGGCAGGGTGGAACAACAGGGGTGTGACGCACGGTCTCGCGCGCTGCAAGCGCCGGCTGGACATCCCCCGCGCCAGGTGCGGCGCGCGCCGCTTTGCTGCCGCACAAGCGCGGCTTGACCCTTATGTAGCAGTTGCTTCATTTCGGCAAGCGAGCAGCGACCAGCGAATAACTGAACGAGACTGCGCCAGTTCAAAGCTTGCAGTGAAGTCCGTTCGGCGCAAAACGTTGCAGCATGCCGAGCGAGAAGCCCGTGAGTGCGCGCCGCCGAATCTGCCTGACCGGTGCCACCGGAACGATCGGCCGGGCGACGCTGGCCGCGCTGAAGCGCGGGGGCTGGGATGTGGTTTGCCTGGCGCGGCGAAGCGCTGTCGGCGGGCGGGATTCGCATGCCGTGCCGGGCGGGCCCTCCGTTGGCAGCGTCGAGGTGCGCATCGTCGATTTTGCCGATCCAGCATCGGTTGCGCGCGACGGTTTTGCCGGGGAACGGTTCGACGCGGTGATATCCTGCATGGCATCGCGCACCGGGACAGCGCGCGATGCCTGGGCGATCGACCATCGAGCGCAGTCGCACCTGCTGGCCGCATCGCGCGACGCCGGTGTCGCCCATTTCATCCTGCTGTCGGCCATCTGCGTCCAGAAGCCGCTGCTCGCCTTCCAGCAGGCCAAGCTGGCGTTCGAGCGCGAACTGGTGGCGTCTGGGCTGCGCTATTCCATCGTCCGGCCGACCGCCTTCTTCAAATCGCTGTCGGGCCAGATCGAACGGGTGCGCCAGGGCAGGCCGTTCCTGCTGTTCGGCGACGGGGCGCTGACTGCGTGCAAGCCGATCAGCGACGAGGACCTTGCCGACAATATCGTCGGCTGCCTCGACGATGGGCAGCGCTGGGACCGCATCCTGCCGATCGGCGGGCCCGGCCCCGCGATCACGCCGCGCCAGCAGGGCGAGGCGCTGTTCGCCTTGCTGGGGCGCCCGCCGCGCTTCCGGTCGGTGCCGGTGCGCCTGCTCGACGCGATTGTCGCGATTTTGGCATTGCTCGGCCGCGTTGCCCCAAGGCTGGCCGACAAGGCCGATCTTGCACGCATCGGGCGCTATTATGCGACCGAGTCGATGCTGGCGATCGACCCGGCCACGGGCCGGTATGACGCCGCCGCCACCCCGTCGACCGGCGCCACGACGCTGGTCGATTTCTACCGGTCCGTGCTGATCGACGGCGCCGCCTTGCCCGACCGGGGCGAGCACAGCGTCTTTTGATGCCGGCATCGCAGCACGGTGCCTGATTGACGGCCTGTCTGCGCGGCATATAGCGGACCGATGGACGGGGGTGCGCAGCGCTGGCAATTCTGGGTCGACCGCGGCGGCACCTTCACCGACGTCATCGCCCGCGATCCTGCCGGGCATATCCGCGTCGCCAAGCTGCTGTCGGAAAATCCCGGCCACTATGCCGATGCGGCGGTGGCGGCGATGCGGCAGCTGACCGGGGTGGCGGACGGGCCGCTGCCACCCGTCGACCTCAGGATCGGCACAACCGTCGCCACCAACGCCCTGCTCGAACGGCGGGGCGAGCCGACGCTGCTGGTGATCACCCGCGGCTTTGCCGACGCCCTGCTGATCGGCCACCAGGAGCGGCCGCAACTGTTCGTCCGTCGGATCGATCGCCCGTCGCCACTATATGCCGCGGTGATCGAGATCGACGAGCGGCTGACCGCGAGCGGCACGGTGCTCCGCCCGCTCGACACGGCCGCCGCCACCGCGCAACTGGCCGAAGCCTATGGGCAGGGCCTGCGCTCGGTCGCCATCGTGCTAATGCACGGCTATCGCTACCCGGCACACGAACAGGCGCTGGCCGAGATCGCCCGCGGCATCGGCTTCACCCAGATATCGGTGAGCCACGAGGTAGCACCGCTGATCAAGCTGATCGGCCGCGGCGATACCACGGTCGCCGATGCCTATTTGTCCCCGGTGCTCGGCCGCTATGTCGATGGCCTGCGCACCGCGGCAGGGCCGCAGGTCGATATGCTGTTCATGCAGTCGAGCGGGGGGCTGACCAGCGCCGACAGCTTCTGCGGCAAGGATGCGGTGCTGTCCGGACCGGCCGGTGGTATCGTCGGCATGGCGCGGACAGCGGCGCAGGCAGGGCAGAGCCATGTCATCGGATTCGACATGGGCGGCACGTCGACCGACGTGTCCCATTATGCCGGCCAGTTCGAGCGCGACAGCGACACGATGATCGGCGGCGTGCGGCTGCGCGCGCCGATGATGCGCATCCACACCGTCGCGGCCGGCGGCGGCTCTGTCTGCCGGTTCGATGGCAGCCGGCTGACGGTCGGGCCGCACTCTGCCGGCGCGGTGCCCGGCCCCGCCGCCTATCGCCGTGGCGGGCCGCTGACAGTGACCGACTGCAATGTTTTGCTGGGCAAGATCCAGCCCGACCATTTCCCGCACCTGTTCGGCCCGGGCGGCGACCAGCCGCTCGATGTCGACCGGGTGCGCAGCCTGTTCGATGCCCTGGTCGCGGAAATCGCCCGGAGCAGCGGCCGGACGATGACGCCCGAGCAAGCCGCGGAGGGGCTGATCGCCATCGCCGTCGCCAACATGGCCAACGCCATCAAGAAGATTTCGGTGGAGCGCGGGCACGACATCGCGCGCTACACGCTGGCCTGCTTCGGCGGGGCCGGTGGCCAGCATGCCTGCCTGGTCGCCGATGCGCTAGGCATGCAGCGGGTGATGATCCATCCGCTCGCCGGGGTGCTGTCCGCCTATGGCATGGGCCTGGCGGACCGCCGGGCGGTGCGCGAACGCACGCTGGGCCTGCCGCTGGGCGACGCCGGCATGCCCGCCATCGGCCGGGCAGCCGCCGAGCTGGCCGACGAGGCCGAGGCCGAACTGCGCCGCCAAGGCGTGACGGGCGTCGTACGCCGTGACGTCACGCTGCACTTGCGCCCGGCGGCTGCCGAATCGCTGATCGAGCTGCCGATGGCGCCTCTGGCCGAACTGCAGGCCGCCTTCGCCACGCGGCATCGGGCGCTGTTCGGCTTCGAAGCGTCGGGCGACATCATCGTCGACATGATCCGCTGCGAGGCGGTGCAGCCGGGCAGCGAACAGGGCATTGCCGCGCCGCAACCCGCGCTGTCCACCACGCCGCTGGCCGAGGTACGCTGCCATATGGCCGGCGCGATGCATCAGGCGCCCCTGTACGATCGCGCGACGCTGGCCGAGGGATGCCGCATCGCCGGCCCGGCGATCATCGTCGATGCGGTTTCGACGACCGTCGTCGAGCCGGGCTGGAGCCTTTGCGTCGATACGATCGGCAATCTGCTGCTGACCCGCGACGCCCCGGCGGCGGCTGAAGCGATGCGCGATCTTTCCTGCGATCCGGTCCGGCTCGAGATCATGGGCGGGCTGTTCATGGCCATCGCCGAAGAGATGGGCGCCGCGCTCCAGCAAAGCGCGACATCGGTCAACATCCGCGAGCGGCTCGACTTTTCCTGCGCACTGTTCGACGCGACAGGTTCGCTGGTCGCCAATGCCCCGCATATGCCGGTGCATCTGGGATCGATGGGGGAAAGCGTGCGCACCATCGTGGCGCGGCGCGGCAATGGCAGCGACGGGCGGCCGCGGGACGGGCGCGGCATGCGCCGTTGCGATGTCTATGCGCTGAATGCCCCCTATGACGGCGGCACCCACCTGCCCGATATCACCGTGATCATGCCGGTGTTCGTAGACGATGGCCCCGCGCCCGCCTTCTTCGTGGCGGCGCGCGGCCACCACGCCGACATCGGCGGCATCTCCCCCGGCTCGATGCCGCCCGACAGCCGCTCGCTCGACGAGGAAGGCGTGCTGATCGACAATGTGCTGCTGGTCGAGGATGGACGGTTTCTGGACGCCGCGACGCGCGCCATGCTGTCGGCAGGGCGATGGCCGTCACGCAATGTCGACCAGAATATCGCCGACCTCAAGGCGCAGGTCGCGGCCTGCGCAAAAGGCGCAGAGGAGCTCATCCGCATCAGCGCCACGATGGGCGCGGACTATGTGCAGGCCTATATGCGCCATGTCCAGGACTACAGCGAAACCGCAGTCAGACGGCTGATCGACCAGCTCGACGACGGCAGCTTCCGCTATGCGATGGATGACGGTCACAGCGTCAGCGTGGCGGTGCGGGTCGACCGGGCGGCGCGGGCGGTGACCTTCGATTTCGCCGGATCGAGCGCGCAGCATCCGGGCAATTTCAATGCGCCTCTGCCGGTGGTGCGCGCCGCCGTCCTTTATGTCGTGCGCACGCTGATCGACGAGGCCGTGCCGATGAACGAAGGCTGCCTGCGGCCGGTGACCATCGTTGTGCCGGAAGGCTGCCTGCTATCGCCGCGCTATCCCGCAGCGGTGGTCGCCGGCAATGTCGAAACCAGCCAGGTGGTGACCGACGCGCTGTTCGGCGCCTTGGGCGTGATGGCGGCGGCGCAGGGCACCATGAACAATCTGACCTTCGGCAACGACCGCTACCAATATTATGAGACCATCGCCGGCGGATCCGGCGCCGGGCCCGATTTCGACGGAACGGCGGTGGTGCAGACGCACATGACCAACAGCCGCCTGACCGACCCGGAGATATTGGAGACGCGCTTTCCGGTGCTGGTCGACGAGTTCGCGGTGCGCCGCGGCACCGGCGGCGGCGGCCGGCACAGGGGCGGGGATGGCGCACGACGGCAGATCCGCTTTCTCGAGCCGATGAGCGCGGGTATCCTCTCCAACCGGCGGGTGGTGCCCCCGTTCGGACTGGCCGGCGGCGGCAGCGGAGCGCCAGGGCGCAACAGGGTGCTGCGCGCCGATGGCACGTCGCAAGAGCTGGCGTCGACAGCGACCGCGCATCTGGCCGCAGGCGACGCCATCATCATCGAAACACCGGGTGGCGGCGGGTTCGGCAGCCCGGATTGACCGGCCGCAGCGGCGCGTGAGGGGGACAGACAATGTGGGTATTGCTGGGGATCGCCGTGATTGTCGCGGGCTTCATGCTGCGCTTCAACCCGATGCTGGTCATTCTGGCCTCGGCATTGACGACCGGGCTCGCTGCCGGACTGGACCTGCAGGCGGTCATCGAGGCGTTCGGGCGCGCCTTCAACGATGCGCGCTATGTGTCGGTGGTGTGGATCGTGCTGCCGGTGATCGGCTTGCTGGAAGCCCATGGCCTGCAGGACCGCGCCCGCGCGCTGATTGCCGGGATGCGCGGCGCGACCAGCGGCCGGTTGCTGACCGGCTATCTGCTGCTGCGCCAGATCACCGCCGCGCTGGGGCTGACATCGGTCGCAGGCCATGCCCAGACGGTGCGTCCGCTGGTCGCGCCGATGGCCGAGGCCGCAGCGGAGCGCCAGCAGCCCGGCCTCGACGAGCCGGCGCGCGAGGAGGTCAAGGCCATGGCCGCGGCTACCGACAATGTCGGCCTGTTCTTCGGCGAGGACATTTTTCTCGCCATCGGCTCCATCCTGCTGATGAAAGGGCTGATGCAGCAATATGGCATCATCCTCGAACCCTTCGAGCTGTCCGTGTGGGCCATCCCCACGGCCATCGCCGCCTTCCTCATCCACGGGTTTCGCCTGTGGCTGTTCGACCGCCGGCTGGCGCGCAGCACGGGGCGCGACGCATGATCACGCTGCAATGGGTCTATGTCATCGCCGGGCTCGCCTTCATCGCCTACGCATGGATGAACATCCGCGACGCCGGCCACCCGCACCGCTGGGGAAATGCCGCCTTCTGGTCGCTGATGGCGCTGAGCATGCTGGCGGGCGACCGGCTGGGCGATCTCGGCAACGGCCTGCTGGTGATCGGGCTGGCGCTGCTTGCCGGTTTCGGTCTGGTCGGTCGTAGGCCGCCGGAGCAGACTGCCGCCAGCGATGCCCCGGCCGGCACCGCGCGCTTCGGTGCCAGCCTGTTCCTGATCGCGCTGATCATTCCCGCCACCGCGCTGCTCGGCACGCTGCTGTTCAAGTCGATGCCGTCGCTGTTCGATACCGCGCAGGTGACGCTGATCTCGCTGGCGCTGGGGGTGCTGTGCGCGCTCGCCGCCGGCTATGCGCATCTGCGCCCGCGCCTGCTGCAACCGCTCGAAGAGGGGCGCCGGTTGATGGATTCGGTCGGCTGGGCGGCGGTGCTGCCGCAGATGCTCGCCAGCCTCGGCGCCGTGTTCGCGGTGGCAGGCGTGGGCGACGTCGTCGGCGGGCTGGTCCAGCTCGGCATTCCGGAGGGCAGCCGGCTCGGCGCCGTGATCGCCTTCGGCCTCGGCATGGCGCTGTTCACCATGGTGATGGGCAACGCCTTTGCCGCCTTTCCGGTGATGATCGCTGCCATCGGCATGCCGCTGTTGATCCAGGGCTATGGCGGCGACCCGGCGGTGGTCTGTGCGATCGGCATGCTCGCCGGTTTCTGCGGGACCTTGCTGACGCCGATGGCCGCCAACTTCAATCTGGTGCCCGCCGCCCTGCTCGAACTGAAGAACGAGCATGCCGTGATCCACCGGCAGATCGGCACCGCGCTGCCGCTGCTGGGGATAAATATCGCCTTCATCTACCTCTTCGCGTTCGGATAGGCCGATGCATCGACTGACTCCCGCGCTTGCCGAGCGCTTCGCCGGGCTGACCCTGTCGCACCTTGGCCGGGAATATCCCTACAAGATGGACCTCGTGCTCGATGGCCCCGAGGACGCGCTGCCGCCGATCGCGCATCATCCGGTGTTCCATGGCAGCTTCGACTGGCACAGCTGCGTGCACGGCTGGTGGCAGGTGCTGCGGCTGTTGCGCCATTTCCCCGACATGCCGTCCGCACCGGCCATTATCGCGCGCGCCGACGCCATGCTGGTGCCCGACACGCTGGCCGGAGAACGGCGCTTTCTCGATCGGCCCACCGCCGCAGGGTTTGAGCGGCCTTATGGCTGGGCGTGGCTGCTGGCGCTGCATGCGGAAGCCGCGCGGCACGAGGCCGGCTGGGCGGCCGCGCTGGAACCGCTTGCCGAGGCCTTTGCCGCGCGCTTCCATGCCTTTCTGCCACGACTGACCTATCCGCTGCGGGTCGGCACCCATTTCAACATCGCCTTCGCCCTGCTGCATGCCCGAAGCTGGGCCCTGCCAAGGGATCCGGCGCTCGTCGCGATGATCCATGCCCGTGCGCGCGGCTGGTTCGGCGAGGATCGCGACTGCCAGGCGTGGGAGCCGGGCGGCGACGAATTCCTGTCATCGGCGCTGACCGAGGCGGTGCTGATGAGCCGGGTGCTGCCGCCCGACGAGTTCGCTGGCTGGTTCGACCGCTTCCTGCCGCGCGCATCGGCGGGGCAGCCCGCCAGCCTGTTTACCCCTGCCATCGTCTCGGACCCGAGCGACGGCAAGATCGCCCACCTCGACGGACTCAACCTTAGCCGCGCCTGGTGCTGGCGCGCCATCGCCGCCGCGCTGGGTGAAGCGCACCCCGCCACGGCACCTGCCCGCGCCGCCGCCGACACCCATCTTGACGCCAGCCTCGGCGCAGTATCCGGCCACTATATGGGCGAACACTGGCTCGCCAGCTTCGCCCTGCTCGCCCTGGACCCGGAGCCCTGCGTCTAGTGACTGCCCCGAAGAGATTGCGGCACGCTCCGCCGCTTGTGCGCACGCGGATCCGCTGGTAGGGGCGCCAGCAGTGCCGCTTTAGCTCAGTCGGTAGAGCATCGCATTCGTAATGCGGGGGTCACAGGTTCGAGTCCTGTAAGCGCACCATTTACCGATCCCGCGCGCAGTTGACGTTGCCCCCGGTGGTGCGCCACTGCGTTGACATGCGCGCGCCTTCGCACCTCTTTGTAACCGACGCCGGCCAGCGGATTGCTGCGGATGTTGCGGGTGGCGGGCCGGTGCTCTTGTTCGTGCATGGCTTTCCCGAGTTGCGGCAATCGTGGAACCGGCTGTCTGCCGCTGCAGTCGGGGCGGGGTATCGTACCTGTGCCATCGATGTGCGCGGCTATGGGGACAGCGACCGGCCGGAGGCGATCGAGGCCTATCGCATGGAGGCGATGGTGGGCGATCTGGTCGCGGTGGCGCGGCAGCTGTCGCCCAATGCGCCGGTCACCCTGATCGGGCATGATTGGGGGGCGGCGATCGTCTGGAATGCGGCGATGGCCCGGCCCGATGTGTTCGGCGCGGTAGCGGCGCTCTCGATTCCGTGGGCGGGCCGGGCGAAGATGCCGTACGACCAGCTGTTCACCCAGCGTTTCACCGCGCGGAACCGCTTTTTCTACCAAGCCTATTTCCAGGAGCCAGGCGTTGCCGAGCGCGCGCTGGAGGCGGATCCGGCGCGGTTCCTGCGCGCTTTCTACCATTGCATTTCGGGGGACGCGGCGCCGGGCGACTGGCCCAACGACAAGCCGGCCTCGGCAGCGCTGATGGACGGGCTGCGCTTTCCCGAAGCGCCGCCGGCGTGGCTGGAGCCGGGCTATTTCGAACTTGCCGTCGAGACATTCGCGCGGACAGGATTTGCCGGCGCGCTCAACCGCTATCGCAACCATGGCCGCGATTTTGCGTGGGCGCAGCAATTCGACCCGGTGATCCCTATGCCCGCGCTGTTCATCGGCGGCTCCAGCGATCCGGCCTTTCTGCTTGGCGCGGCCGACCCCCTGCCGCTGATGCAGGCGCATGTGCCTGTGCTGGAAAGCCATATGCTGCCCGGCTGCGGCCATTGGATCCAGGCCGAGCGCGCTGCCGAGGTCGAACGCCTGCTCATCGACTGGCTGGGGCGCACACTGCCCCGCTGACCAGTGCCCGGCGCTCAGGCCGCCTGCTTGACCAGCAGGCGCGGACGCCGCACCCGAAGATCGGACAGCGGCAGCCAGTCGGCATCGTCCGGCCGGCGAACCTGCCAGAAGCGCCAGCCATTGGTGACGCCGCCGGTGATGGCAATCGCCGCCTGCGACGGGCTGGTGCGGGTCTGGCCGGTCTCCCGATCGAACCAGCGGCCCTCTATAATTTCTGCAAAATAGGTTTTGCCCTTGAATGTCGCGCGCAACATCGTGCCGTTGGGCAAGGTCACACCCTTGACCGCCAGCTCGCTCGCCCCCTGTCGGACCATCAGCACTTCGCGCGATTGCGCCATGCGATCCGCGATCAGCCGTGCAATCACATTGTCGATGCTGTCGCGCTCATTCTCGAGCAGCGCGGTGAGCCGCTGCCAATTCTGGAAACTGATGTCGATCTGCACAGTCGCCCCCCTGCCGTCGAATCACTGGATATTCTGTATTTATCATAATTTTACCGTGAATCGCCAGCGCAACGAAGAGCGCTTGACGCGCGCCGAATCTCATATAATTATGATATCATGTTTTCAGGGAGGACGTGACAGTGGCGATGCAAGAAGCAACGGTGCTCAACCGCAGCCGGGAGGTGCCGGCGGCGACCGCCAGCGGCTATCTGATGCTGCTGATCTGGCTGGTGCTGCTGGCGGCGGGAATCTGGGCCGCGCTGCAGTTTCCGGGGGACAATGAAACAATAGTGTCGATCGGCGTGCTGATCGTCTCCGCGGTCGTGGGCACGCTGATCCTGTCCGGCTTCTACATGATTAACCCCAACGAGGCCGCCGCCATCCAGCTGTTCGGCAGCTACAAGGGCACCGACCGCAACGAAGGGTTGCGCTGGGTGCTGCCGTGGCTGACGCGGACCAAGATCGCGGTGCGCGCCAACAATGTCATCTCGCAGCAGATCAAGGTTAACGATCTGCGCGGCAACCCCATAGAAATCGCCTGCCAGGTAGTATGGCGCGTCACCGATACCGCGCAGGCGCTGTTCGATGTCGACGACTACAAGGAATTCGTGATGGCGCAGATCGAAGCGGCGGTGCGCTCGATCGGCTCGCGCTTTCCCTATGACGATATCGAGCACAAGGAGATCACGCTGCGCGGCAACCATGACGAAGTGGGCGTCGAACTGCGCAAGGCGCTGATCGAACGGCTCGACGTCGCCGGCATCACGGTCGACGAATGCGGGCTGACCCACCTGGCCTATGCCCCGGAAATCGCCGGCGCGATGCTGCGGCGGCAGCAGGCGGAGGCGGTGATCTCGGCGCGGGCCAAGCTGGTCGAAGGCGCGGTGACGATGGTCGAGATGGCGCTCAACCAGCTCAGCGAGAAGGATGTCGTCCACCTCGATGACGAGCGCAAGGCGGCGATGGTTTCCAACCTGATGGTCGTCCTCTGCTCCGAGCGCGACACCCAGCCGGTAGTCAATACCGGGTCGCTATACCAGTAAGCCGGATGCCACCGCCCGCCAGAAAGCCCTTTCCGCTCCGCCTCGATCCCGCACTGCATGCGGCGATCGAGCGGGCGGCTGCGGGCGACCTGCGCAGCGTCAATGCCGAGATCGAATTCCTGCTGCGCGAGGCGCTGGCGCGGCGCGGGGTGCGCGTCGCCGTCAGCGAGACGCCCAAACGCGGCCGGCCGGCCGCCATGAAGGAAGGGTCAGGATATGAGTAGGAGGGAAAAGCCGTTCGTCGCCTACCGGTCCGGCCGGTGGGCCCTCAGCATATTGCCGCGCACCGCCGCTGGCTGGCGGGCGCTGTTCGTCTGGATGATGACTCTGGCACCGGTGACCGGCGCGTTCGTGTGGTTCGCCTCCGCTGAACCGAAGGGGCCGACGCTTTGGCTCGGGGTCGTCGCCTACTTGGCTGTCTTGGCCGGATGGAGCGTCTGCATGGTGCGCTGGGTGCTGGCGCGTTCGGAAATAGTCGATCTGGAGGATCTGCAGGCCGTCAGGCGAGAACGGGACAAGGCGAGACGGCGGCGCTGACCCTAGCCAACAAAGCCTGACAGCAAGCTGGCGAGATTGGCGCCCAGCGCATCGACCGCATAGCCGCCTTCCATCACAATAAGCACCGGCAATCCGAGCGCGGCGATATCCTGGGCGATGACGGCATAATCCGCCGTCTCCAGCGCGAAGTGGGAGATCGGATCGTCGACGAAGGTGTCGGCGCCGAAGCTGAGCACCATCAGGTCGGGATCGATCCCGCGAATTGCCGCGAGCCCTGTCGCCAGTGCGGCACGATAGGGCCCAAGCGCAGTGCCGTGCGGTAGCGGCAGGTTGAGCGTGGCGCCCTGCCCTGCGGCAGCCCCGCGCTCGTCGGCATGCCCCCAGTAAAAGGGATAGTCGCGCACCGGATCGGCATGGAGCGAGACGAACAGCGGGTTCGCACTTTCGTAGAAGATATCCTGCGTGCCGTTGCCATGATGATAATCGATGTCGAGGATGGCGACCCGCCGCCCGGCATCGATTGCGGCCTGCGCGGCGATGGCGGCATTGTTGAGGTAGCAATAGCCGCCGAAATAGTCACGCCCCGCATGGTGGCCAGGCGGACGGCACAGGGCCAGACTGTGCGGTGCGCTGCCGTCCAGCAGCACGTCGAGCGCCGACAGCGCGACCTGCGCGTTGGCGTAGACGGCCGGCCAGGTACCCTCTGCAATCGGTGTGCCCATGTCATAAGCGTAGCGGCCGATCCGTGCGTCAATCCGCTCGAGCGGCAGATCGCGGCGGTGGCGGACCGGGAAGACATAGGGGAAGGCATCGCCCTCCCGCCCGGCGGCGCGCCAGTCGGCATGGGCGCCTTGCAGGAAATCGACATATGCTACGTCATGCACCGCCAAAATCGGGGCCAAACCATGGTCGGTCGGCGCCGTGACCGGACCGACCGCCGCGAGCAACGCCTCGACCCGCGCCGGCGTGTCGGCGCTCGGCACGAAGGCGCCATTGTGCAGCTCGAGTGCAGGCGCGTGGGCCGACTGGACGGGATCGAAATAGGCGGGGATCATTGTCGCCTTGTAGCGGGGCAACCGATACAACCGCAACCGACCCGCTTTGGCGGGCTCAGCACTGGGCCACGGATGCGCTCCGCCAACTGCTTATGCGGTTGCCGCTGAGTCAGATCACCGTTAGACTCGGGCGTAACCATGCAAAGCCGTCGCATCTTGCGAGCCACCCTTTGTGCCGTCGGAGCGATCAGTCTGGCTTGGCCTCTCGGTGGCATTGGCCAAGAGCTGGTAGCGGCTAGCGTCACCACTGGCGACCAAGACCAAAGCGACGCTTTTCATCCGCAGGGACGGGATCGCTACTTTCCCCTCGAACCCGGAGCCGACGGGGATTTTCTTGAAAGTTGGTACGGTAATCAGCTGGCGGCGATGCGCGAGCCGGTGCTGCAAAAGATGCAACCAACCGACAGACGCGACACCTATGTCATGCGCGTCCTGTTTCTACCGAGCTTCCATCCTGCCTATTCCGTTCGCATCGATGCGCGGAACACGCGCCCAATTGTGCGGATGACCACTCTGACCGGTGCGGGCGGATATGAGCCCGGTCGCGTTGCGACAACTCGCAGCCAAACGATCCGCCGCGACCTTGCCAATACCATCGCCGCACTGAACCGGGCCGCAGCGATTGATTCCCAACAGGTGCACGCTCGCGGTGGCTTCCAAGACGAGAATGGTGACTTGGTCGTTTGCGCGGATGGAATGCACGTGGTGGTCGAACTGGTTGATGAAAACGGCTATCACCTCTTCGCGCGCCACGAATGCGCGCTATCCGGACGTTTACGTGACGCCATTATCGCCGCTGCGACAATTGCTGCCCCGCTTCCTGAGCATATCCGTCGCTATCTTTGAGTGTGCAGGGCTGAGGACGGTTGCCCGTGATTCGCATCGTCGCTAGAGCCTGTCGGCAACCATGAGTGCCGCCAGCCCAGTTTTGATCGCCCCGTCCATCCTGTCTGCCGACTTCGCGCGGCTGGGGGAGGAGGTGCGGGCAATCGACGCGGCGGGGGCCGACTGGATCCATGTCGATGTCATGGACGGGCATTTCGTGCCCAACATCACGATCGGGCCGGCTGTGGTGAAAGCGTTGCGCCCGCACAGCAGCAAGCCGTTCGACGTGCATCTGATGATTTCCCCGGTCGACCCCTATCTGGAGGCGTTCGCCGAGGCCGGTGCCGACATCATCAGCTTCCACCCCGAGGCCGGGCCGCACGCGCACCGCACCGTGCAGTCGATCAAGGCGCTGGGGAAAAAGGCCGGCGTCGTGCTCAATCCGGCAACCCCGGCGAAGATGCTCGACTATCTGATAGACGAGGTCGATCTGGTGCTGGTGATGAGCGTCAATCCCGGCTTCGGCGGGCAGAGCTTCATCACCAGCCAGCTGCGCAAGATCGAGGCGATCGCCAAGATGATCGGCAAGAGCGGGCGCGATATCCGGCTGGAGGTCGACGGCGGGGTCGATGCGGTGACCGCGCCGCAGGTCATCGCCGCCGGGGCCGACGTGCTGGTGGCGGGATCGGCCAGTTTCCGGGGCGGGCCCGGCTGCTACGCCGCCAACATTGCGGCCCTGCGCCAGGGATGATGCATGAGGGCGACATCGTGCCGCCCGCGCGCGGCTCCGCGATCAAGGCATCGCTGCCGGCCGAGGCGCACGCTGTCCGCGACATCGAACCGCTCGCCGCCGACAGCCATGACACGATCGAGACCGGGCGCCGCCTGATCCGCCTGTCCGACGATCGCGGCGCCAGCCTGGCCGACCGCATTGCTGCCCGCTTCTACCGCCTGAGCTGGCGGACGCCGCTGCACGCACTGCGGCTGCGCGGCCGGTTTCCGCTCAAGCTGCTCGGTGTTCCCGAAGATCCGGTGCCCGGCGATCCGATGGCGGGCAAGGCGCTGCGGGCGGGGCATTTCCTGTTTCGTGGCCTGAAGCTGCCGACCGCGCGGCTCGACTTTGCCCGGCTCGATCTGCCCGAGGCTTTCGCCGACTATATCCACAGCTTTGCCTGGCTCCGTGACCTGGCATCGGCGGGGTCGCGCAACGATGTCGGCCCGATTGCCGAGGGGCTGCAGCGCCGCTGGCTCGACGCGCATGACGAGACCATCGCCGAACCGGCGTGGCGGCCGGACAATGCCGGGTGGCGCCTGCTGTTCTGGCTGGCCTATGCCCCGGCACTGCTCGCCAGCGATGACATCGTCCACCGCTCGCGCACGCTCAATTCGATTGCGCGGACGGCACGCCACCTCGATCGCACCGCAGCTTCCGCCAAGGCGGGGGTGCCGCAACTGGTCGCCTGGTCGGCGATCGTTGCGGCTGGTCTCGCGCTGCCCGGCGGCGAGCCGCGCCGCGCCTTCGGCGAGGCCGGGCTGCGCAAGGCGCTGCTCGGCTGTTTCTACGCCGATGGCGGCACCATCAGCCGCTCGCCGCTGGCGCAGGCCGATGCGATAGCGGTGCTCTCCATGCTGAACCGCGTCTACGCGCTGCGTCGCATGGATCCGCCGGCATGGATCGGAGAGACGCTCGCCCTGGCCGTCCCGGCGCTGACGGCGCTGGCACATGGCGATGGCGGGCTCGGCAACTGGCAGGGGGCCGGGGCGATGACGCCCGACCGGGTGGCCGCGATCGTCGCCGCCAGCGGCATCCGCGCCCGCCCACTGCGCGCGGCGCGCGACTGGGGCTATCAGCGGCTCACCGCCGGCCGGGCGCTGCTGGTGGTGGATGCCGCACCGCCGCCGGTGGCCCGCGCCACCGACGCCGGCTGCGCCTCCACGCTTGCCTTCGAATTTTCCGACGGGCCGCAGCGGCTGATCGTCAACTGCGGCGGCGCCGCGCTCGCCGGCGCGCTGGTGCCGGCCGAGCTGGCGCGGGGCCTGCGCACCACCGCTGCCCATTCGACGCTGACCCTGGCCGACCAGAATTCGACCGCCATTCTCGCGGACGGAACGCTGGGCAAGGGCGTTACCGAGGTCGAGATCGACCGGCGCGAAGCCGATGGCGGATCCCGCATCGAGCTGACCCATGACGGCTATGTCCGTCGCCACGGCTTCATCCACCAGCGGCTGCTGATCCTGGCATCGCACGGCCGCGAATTGCGCGGCGAGGATGTGCTGCTGCCGCGCGGACGGCGGCGGCGCGCCGGCGATCTGCCCTTTGCCATCCGCTTCCACCTGGGGCCGGACGTCGATCCCAGCATGACCGCAGACGGGCAGGCCGTGTTGCTGCGACTGGCGGGCGGGGTCCACTGGCAGCTGCGCTGCGCCGGGGCGTCGGTGGCCATCGAGGACAGCCTGTGGGTCGATGGCGATGGCCGCCCGGCCCCCTGTTACCAGATAGAGCTAAGCGGCGTGGTGCCCGCCGGCGGCGCCAGCATCGGCTGGCAGTTGCGCCAGATCGGCTGAACCACCCGATATGTGAAGGATCGTTTGTGACCGACGTCATCCCCATCCGCCGTGCGCTGCTGTCTGTCTCCGACAAGACCGGCATCGTCGATCTGGCGCGCGCGCTTGCCGCGCATGGCGCGGAGCTGGTTTCGACCGGTGGCACCGCCAAGGCACTGCGCGAGGCGGGGCTCGCTGTCCGCGACGTTTCCGACCTGACCGGCTTTCCCGAAATGATGGACGGGCGGGTCAAGACGCTGCACCCGCTGGTCCATGGCGGCATCTTGGCGGTACGCAAGGATGCGGACCATGTCGCGGCGATGGACGCGCACGGCATCGGCGCGATCGATCTGGTGGTGGTCAATCTCTATCCGTTCGCCGCAACGGTGGCGCGTGGCGCAGCGCGTGACGAGATCATCGAGAATATCGACATCGGCGGCCCGGCCATGGTGCGGTCCGCCGCCAAGAACCACGCCGATGTCGCAATCGTCACCGATCCGGCGGACTATGCCGCGATCATCGAAAGCGGCACGACCGAACTTGCTTTCCGCAAAATCCTCGCCGCCAAGGCGTTCGCGCATACCGCGACCTATGACAGCATGATCGCCAGCTGGTTCGGCTTCGCCGATCAGCAACAGCTTTTCCCCGCCACGCTGCCGCTGGTCGCCGAGGCACCCACCGTGCTGCGCTATGGCGAGAATCCGCATCAGCAAGCGGCCTTCTACCGCCCTGCCGGGCCGCATGGACGGGGCATCGGCCAGGCCGAACAGGTGCAGGGCAAGGAATTGTCCTACAATAATCTCAACGACGCCGACGCCGCGCTGGAGCTGGTCGCCGAATTCCGTGACAGCGGCCCGGCCTGCGTCATCGTCAAACATGCCAATCCCTGCGGCGTCGCCACCGGCGCAACGCTGGCGGACGCGTACAAGGCAGCGTTCGAATGCGACCATGTCTCGGCGTTCGGCGGCATCATCGCCCTGAACGGCCCGATCGATGGCGCGACCGCGGAGGCGATCACCGGCATCTTCACCGAAGTCGTCGTCGCCCCCGATGCCGATGCCGATGCGCGCGCGGTGTTCGCGAAAAAGAAGAACCTGCGGCTGCTGCTGACCGGCACCCTGCCCGATCCCGCGCGCGGCGGGCTATCGATGAAGAATATCCTCGGCGGCTGGCTGGTGCAGAGCCGTGACAATGGGCGGGTGCAGCGCGGCGACCTCAAGCTGGTGACCAGACGCGCACCGACCGAGCAGGAGGTCAGCGACGCGCTCTTCGCCTGGACGGTCGCCAAGCACGTCAAATCCAACGCCATCGTCTATGCCAAGAATGGCGCAACCGCAGGCATCGGCGCAGGCCAGATGAACCGGCGCGACAGCGCCCGCATCGCCGCCGCCAAGGCAGTGGAGGCGGCGCAGGAATTTGGCTGGACGGCGCCGCGCACCCAGGGTTCCTCGGTCGCCAGCGACGCTTTCTTTCCCTTCGCCGACGGCCTGCTGGCCGCGGTAGAGGCTGGCGCGACCTGCGTCATCCAGCCCGGCGGATCGATGCGCGATGACGAGGTGATCGCCGCAGCGGACGAGGCAGGCCTGGCGATGCTGTTCACCGGCATGCGCCATTTCCGGCATTGAGGAGACGGCCGCCGGGATGTGGAGCCTCTGGGTCATCCCGCTGCTCACCGGCCTGTTCGCCGCGGGGATCGCCGCGGCGATCACCACGGCCATCATCATCCGCCCCCGGACCATAGCCGCGCGGATAGGGCTCGCGATCGCACCGTTTGGATGTGTGGCACTGCCGCTGCTGGCGCTCGCGGCGCTGATCGGCATTTCGGCGCTACTGCAGAAAAGCGATGCCGCGCTGTTCGAAGAGCTGTTCGGTTTCCGCCCGGAGATGGGCGAGGACGCCATGCTGTCCGACGATTTCGGAACATGGTCGGACCGGGCGATCTACATGCGTACCGAGCCGAGCGCGCATGACCGGCAACGCATGATCGACGTGATGCACGGGCCAGCTGAGATTACGTCCGCGCAATTTGCGGCCTATGGCGAGAGCCGCCAGTTCAGTTGGTGGCACACACAGTGCGAAGTGCCGCGCATTCTTGAAGCCGACGGCTATCGTGGCTGGAAGATGCTGCGCATCCTCGACTGTCGAGAGCGCCGCCAACTCTACATCGTCGCGCTGCGCCCGTAACTCTTCGTTTCAGGCGTCATTCCTACCAGCCTGTTAACCATTCCTTAGAAGCCTTCGTTCATTCCGTCTCCCGAGCGTATTGACGCAAGGGAGCCAGACCAATGCAGACTTCACCGACCAGCGCCGACGTCGCCATCATCGGCGCCGGGCCAGCGGGGCTGACCGCCGCCTATCTGCTGACCAAGGCGGGCTACAAGGTCACCGTCATCGAGAAGGACGAGCGCTATGTCGGCGGCATCAGCCGCACGGTGGAGCATGAGGGCTTTCGCTTCGATATCGGCGGGCATCGCTTCTTTTCGAAATCCAAGGAAGTGGTCGACCTGTGGAACGAGATTCTGCCGGACGATTTCATCCAGCGCCCGCGGATGAGCCGCATCTATTACGAGGGCAAATTCTATTCCTACCCGCTGCGGGCGTTCGAGGCGCTGTTCAACCTCGGTATCTGGCGCTCGACCATGTGCATGGCAAGCTACGGCTGGGCCAAGCTGTTCCCGCGCCGGACCATCCGCAGCTTCGAGGATTGGACCGCCAACCAGTTCGGCTGGAAGCTCTATTCGATCTTTTTCAAGACCTATACCGAGAAGGTATGGGGCATGCCCTGCGACGAAATGAGCGCGGACTGGGCGGCACAGCGCATCAAGGGGCTGAGCCTCGGTGCGGCGGTGCTCGACGGGCTCAAGCGCAGCCTGGGCCTCAACAAGAAGCCCAATGACGGCATGGAAACCAAGACGCTGCTCGAAACCTTCCGCTACCCGCGGCAGGGGCCGGGGATGATGTGGGAAGCCGCGCGCGATCATGTGGTCGCCAGCGGCAACCATGTGCTGATGGGCCATGCCTTCAAGCAGTTGACGCAGGACCAGGGCACCGGCCGCTGGAAGATGCAGGCGACCAAGGCCGACGGCAGCACCGTCACCATCGATGCCGCGCATGTCATCAGCAGCGCGCCGATGCGCGAGCTTGCCGCCCGCATCCACCCGCTGCCCGCGAGCTTCGGCGAAGCCGGCGCGCTGCGCTATCGCGACTTCCTGACCGTCGCGCTGATGATCCGCTCCGAAGACCTGTTCCCGGACAACTGGATCTACATCCACGACAGCAAGGTGAAGGTCGGCCGGGTCCAGAATTTCCGCAGCTGGTCGCCCGAGATGGTGCCCGATCCTGCGCTGGCCTGCGTCGGGCTGGAATATTTCTGCTTCGAAGGCGACGGCCTGTGGTCGTCGAGCGACGAGGAGCTGATCGCGCTTGCCACTAGGGAACTGGCCCAGCTCGGCCTGACCCGTGCCGAGGATGTGGTGGGCGGCGCCGTGGTGCGCCAGGAAAAGGCCTATCCGGTCTATGACGACGATTATGCGGCCAATGTCGAGGCGATGCGCGCCGAGCTGGAAGCCCGCTACCCCACGCTGCACATGGTCGGCCGCAACGGCATGCACCGCTACAACAACCAGGATCATGCGATGATGACCGCGATGCTGACGGTGCGCAACATCGTCGCCGGCGAACGCGTCTACGACATCTGGGGCGTCAACGAAGACGCCGAATATCATGAGAGCGGCAGCGAGGGCGAACAGGCCGCGCTGGCCTCTGTCCGCGACGTCCCCACCCGCGTGGCGAAAGCCGCCTGATGATCGAGCGGCTGTCCGGGCTGGTGCGTGCCACGCTGCGTGGCGACATCCGGTGGCTGCGCTATGTCGGCGCCAGCGTGCTGGCGCTGGCCACCGACGCCGGATTGTTCCTGTTGCTGCTGGCCGGCGGCATGCTGCCGGTCACCGCCTCGGCGACCGGCTACATGATGGGGATATTGGTTCACTGGATGGTATCGAGCCGGCTGGTGTTCGCAGACGGCGCGGCGGCGCGCGGATCGGGCGAACGCACCCGCCAGAAGGCGCTGTTCGTCGGCTCGGCGCTGGTCGGCCTGGCGATCACCACCGCCATCGTCGGCGGCGGCAGCGCGGCCGGGCTCGACCCGCGCCTGTCCAAGCTGGTGGCGATCTTCGTCAGCTTCCAGGCGACCTACATGCTGCGTCGCCACATCGTGTTCCGCGCCTGAACCCATGATGGCGCGGTTCCTGAACTGGCTGACGCCGGTGCGTCTGGCCCTGCTCGGCTGGGCGCTGGTTTCGGTCGCCATGCTGGTGGCCCATGCACCCGGCTTTGCCACCCTCGCCACCGTCGATCCCGATGACGCGCTGCGCCTGGTGCAGGTGCGGGACCTGCTCGGCGGGCAGGCGTGGTGGGATGTCAGCCAGCACCGCATCAACCCGGCCGGCGGCGGCGGGCTGATGCACTGGAGCCGCATTGTCGATTCGCCGATCGCGCTCGGCATTGCCGCCTTGTCGCCGCTGGTCGGCACCACCCTCGCCGAACAGCTGGTGCTGGCGCTCTGGCCTCTGGCATTGCTGGCCCTGACCTTCGTCGTGCTGGCCAGATTGTCGAGCTTGCTCGGTGACCGGCGCGTGGCGCTGATCGCCCCGCTGCTGCTCGCCACCGATTACATGATCCTCTATCAGTTCGCCCCGCTGCGGATCGACCATCATGGCTGGCAGATCATGCTCGCGGCGGTGGCGCTGACCATGCTGCTGCAGCCAGCCAGCGGCAGGAGCGGGCTGTTCGCCGGCCTCGCCGCGGCGGCCTTGCTGGCTATCTCGTTGGAGGGCCTGCCAGGTGTCGCGCTGTTTGCCGCCCTGCTTGCCGTCGTCTGGCTGTGGAGCGGCAGCAAGGCCGCGGGGGAGCGGTTGCTGACCTATCTGTGGACGCTGTTCATCGCTGCGGCCGCGCTGCAAATCCTGACCCGCGGGCCGGACGCGCTGGTGCAGCGCTGGTGCGACGCGCTGTCGCTCCCCTATCTGGCGGCGCTCGGCGTCGCCGCGACCCTGGTCACTCTCGGCCACTGGATCGTCGAGCGGCGGCACGGCGGGCGGATGGCGCGCACCCTGCTGCTCTGCGTGGCCGGGGCCTGCTCCGCAGCCGCGCTGGTTTCCATCGAGCCGCTGTGCCTGAAGGGGCCGTTCGGCACGCTCGATCCGCTGGTCCAGCACTATTGGTACAATAATGTCCGCGAAGGCCTGCCCTGGTGGAACACGCTCGACGACCTGTCGGGCTTCGCTCTGGCGCCCTCGCTGGTCGGGTTGATCGGCTGCTGGCTAGGCTGGCGCCGCGCTGGCGAGGTCGAGCCGGCCCAGCGCTGGCTGATGCTCGGCGGCGCGCTTGCCGGCATGACCCTGCTGTCCTTGCTGGTGTTCCGCACCGCATCGACCGCCCATCTGTTCGCCCTGCCCGGCTGCGCAATGGTGGGGCTGGTGCTGTGGGACAAGGCCCGCGCCATCGCGACGACAGTGCCGCGGGTGCTGGCGTCGCTGGCGACAGCCGTCGCCCTGCCGCCGGCCGCCGGCGCGGTACTGGCCCTGCTGATCGTCGGCGCCGTGGGCAGCAAGCCGGCCAACGGCACGGCGGCCGTGCCCGACAAGCCCTGCGTCGATTCAGTCAGCCTAGCCGGCCTTGCCAAGCTGCCGCCGTCGGTGCTGCTGACGCCGCTCGATATCGGGCCGCATCTTCTGCAGCATTCGGCGCACAGCGTGGTCGCCACCGGCCACCACCGCAACAATGCGGTGATGGCCAAGGTCATCGCCGTCTTCACCGGTCCGCCCGAGCGCGCCGAAGCGCTGGCGCGGACAACCGGTGCGCAGGTGATCGTGGTCTGTCCGGCCGCGCAGGAGTATCGCAATTTCCGCGATGCCCCCGGCGACGGCCTCGCCGATCGGCTGGCGACCGGGCCTGCGCCGGACTGGCTCGTCCCGCTCGACCTGGGCGCGGGCGCATCGCTGAAGGCGTGGCGGATCGTCGATCCTGCTCGGCCAAGCCGCGAGCAAAGCGCCCGGCGCTAGCTGGTCAGCCGCTGCGCTTCACCGCGCCGCGATGCGCACCGACCGGGCCCTTGCGGCGGTTGTAGTTGCGTGGGCGATCCGCCTTGGCACCATCGTCGCGCCGATGCGCGCTGCCCGGCGGATTGCCGCGGCCCTGCGGACGGCGCACGCCATCGCGTTCGCCCTGCACCGGGGCGGGCTTGGGCAGCGCCTGCACCTGCGCCACGAAATTTTCGGGCAGCGGCACCACGTCGAGCTTGATCTTGGTCAGCCGCTCGATGTCCTTGAGATACGGCTTTTCATCATTGGCGCAGAAGCTGATCGCCACGCCCTCCGCGCCGGCACGCGCGGTGCGGCCGATGCGGTGGACATATTGTTCGGGTACATTGGGCAGTTCGTAGTTGAACACATGGCTGACGCCCGACACGTCGATGCCGCGTGCGGCGATGTCGGTGGCGATCAGGATGCGCACGCGCCCGTCGCGGAACGCCTGCAGCGCGGTGGTGCGCTGGGCCTGGCTCTTGTTGCCGTGAATGGCGACGGCACCGATGCCGCAGGCAGCGAGCTGGCGCACCACACGGTCCGCGCCATGTTTGGTGCGGGTGAAGACCAGCGCCCGGTCGATCGGCTGGTTCTTGAGCGCCAGCGCCAGTAGCGCGGGCTTTTCCTTCTGGTCGACAAAGGTCACCGCCTGGCTGACCCGTTCCGCCGTGGTCGCCGCCGGCGCGACCGAGACGCGCACTGGATCGGTCAGGAACTGCGCGCCGAGATCGGCGATCGTCTTGGGCATGGTGGCGGAGAAGAACAGGGTCTGGCGCTGGGCCGGCAACAGCGCATGGACGCGCTTGATCGGCTGGATGAAGCCGAGATCCATCATCTGGTCGGCTTCGTCGAGCACGAACACCTCGACGCCCTTGAGGTGCAGCGCGCGCTGGTCGATCAGGTCGAGCAGGCGGCCCGGTGTCGCCACCAGCACGTCGACACCGCCGACGATTTCGCGGATCTGCTTGTTGATCGGCACGCCGCCGAACGCGGTGGTGACGCTCAGCCGCTGGAACCGGCCATAGTCGCGGAAGCTGTCGGCAATCTGCGCGGCGAGCTCCCGCGTGGGGGACAACACCAGCACGCGCGCCGAACGCTTGGGCGGCGGGCCGGGGTTGCGGGCCAGATAATCGAGGGTCGGCAGCGCGAAGGCCGCGGTCTTGCCGGTGCCGGTCTGGGCGATGCCGCACAGGTCGCGGCCGTCGAGCACCGGCGGGATCGCCTGCAACTGGATGGGGGTCGGCGTTTCATAGCCCTTGGCGGCGAGCGCCTTGCGGATGGGTTCGGAAAGACCGAGGGTCTGGAATGTGGTCATGGGTACACAGCTTTCATGGCCGACGGGCCGGCAGCCACGCGCCATCGACGGCGCGCGCACAGCCGGCGCGGCAGCGGGTTGGAAACCGACCCGCGTGAAAGGGACAATCTCTGGAACAAGACGAGGCACGCGCCCGGCTGGCCTCGCGTTTTCATGGTCGCGGGCAATCACGCTGCCGGGTCCGCACCGGGCAATGGGCCCGCGTGCTGCACTCGTCGCTGCGGCCTATGCGCGCAAATCCTTCAAAAAGCAAGCACCGGCCGGATGTGTGCTCGGCGCGGCATTGCGTCAGCCGTTCATCCGCGGGTGCTGGGGCTAAACTCCATCGCCACGCCATTCATGCAATAGCGCTTGCCGGTCGGGCGCGGGCCGTCATCGAAGACATGGCCGAGATGGCCGCCGCAGCGCGCGCAATGCACCTCGGTGCGCGGGAATCCGAGCGCAAAGTCGGTCGAGGTGCCGACGGCGCGCGGCAAGGGCGCGTAGAAGCTGGGCCAGCCGGTGCCGCTGTCATATTTGGTGGTCGAGGAGAACAGCGGCAGATCGCAGCCCGCACAGCGGAAGGTGCCGCTGCGATGTTCGCTATTGAGCGGATGGCTGAACGGACGTTCGGTGCCCTCCTGCCGCAGCACATAATATTGCATCGGCGTCAGCCGCTGCCGCCACTGTGCGTCGGTCAGCATATAGGGGAAGCGGGCCGGGCGTTCCGACGCGCACGCGCTGGTGCCGAGCGCGACCAGCGATCCGGCCAGTGCGGTAGCGACCCCCAGCAGGGAGCGTCGGGAAATTGGGCTGTGGTGCATGGCATCATCCTGTCGGCCTGATTGGACCTCGTGTGACAGGATATACGTTCGCAACCCCGATTTGGATACAAAGCCGGTCACAATCGCGTCATTGCGGCGCGGCGGTCGCCCCTCAGGCACTGCCACCCCCGCACTGACCGCTGCGCTCAATAATGTTCGAGCGTGACCATCATCTTCTTGTAGCCGTGCACGAAGCAGGCCGGGACCCGGTCCGGCTCGGCGTCGACGCGCACACGCAGGCGCCGCTTGGCCATTTCCTCGAGCAGCACCAGCAATTGCAGTTCGGCAACGCGGGCGCCGACGCAGCGGTGGATGCCGTAGCCGAAGCTCAGGTGACGGCGCGCGTTCTCGCGGCCGATATCGATATGCTCGCCATCGGTGAACACGCTTTCGTCGCGGTTGGCGGACAGATACCACATGGCGAGCTTGTCGCCCTTTTTGATCTGATGGCCGAACAGGTCATGATCCTCGAGCGCAGTGCGGCGCATGTGCGCCAGCGGGGTCTGCCAGCGGATGATTTCCTGCACCGCGTTGGGGATCAGCGACGGATCATTCTCCAGCCGGGCGCGCTGATCGGGATATTTGTCGAGACCATAGGCAAAGGCCGACATGGTGTTGCGGGTGGTATCATTGCCGCCCACGATCAGCAGGATGAGATTGCCCATGAATTCATACTGATCCATGTCCTTCATCGCGTCGGAATGGAGCATGATCGAGATCAGGTCGTTGCTCGGTTCCTTGCCGATCTTCGACTGCCACAGCGCGCCGAACGCCGCGCCCATTTCCATCGCCTGCTCTAGCCGCGCCTTGCGGTCCGCCTCCTCGCGGAAGCTTTCGATGTCGCCCAGCGCGTCGGACCAGCGAGTCAGCTTGCTGCGTTCTTCCCACGGGAAATCGAACAGGCGCGCCAGCATCTGCGTGGTCAGTTCCATCGAGACGCGCTGCACCCAGTCGAAACTCTCGCCGATCGGCAGCGAATCGAGCACCGCCGCGGTCCGCGCGGTGGCGTCCGCCTTCATGTCGGCAACGGGTGTCGGGCCGAAGGCCGGGGCAACCGTGCGCCGCTGCGCGCTGTGTTTGGGCGGGTCCATGGCGATGAACATCGGCATCGGCGTTTCGAAGCTGAGCAGTGACCCCTCGCCCTGCCCGGCGACGGTGATGCCGCCGAGATTGCCGGCAGACGAGAAAATGGCTGGCAGCGCCTCGATATGGACGATCGGCTTGTAGGTGGTGATCGCCCAATAGGGCCCGAAGCGCGCATCTTCGAAAAAATGGATGCCGCCGTCGGCGCGCAGCGCGCGGAACGGCTCTTCAAAGCTGCGGTGCTGGTAGAGATCCGGATGGCAGACGTCGGCGAAGCGCGAGGCTACGCCCGGGCGGTCGCTGGGCGGGGGAGCGTAGGTGCTTTCGGATGCAAGGGTGGCCATGGTCGGTCTCTCCTGAAACACGGGGGCTGCGGGCGCGATTCCCGGCGCCTCTCATTGGGGGGAAGAATGCCACTGTTTACAGCGATGTCAACAGTCGTTGCGCAGCGCTTCTGTCCCGGTCACACAGGCCCGTCGGCGGGCACCGGGGCGCGCTTTGCCCACGGCCACCAGCTGCCGCCGGAACGCAGCACGCCGGCCCGGAACAGGCGGACGCCGACGGCAATGGTGATGGCCAGCCACAGCGACTGCCAGCCCAGCGCCAGCAGGTGCGGCAGCACGGAGGCATCGGTGGCCCCGCGCGCCGCCATCGCGAAGGGCGAGGACCAGGGGACGATCTGCGCGACCGTCGCCACCATGCTGCCCGGGTTGTTGGCGGCAGCGGTCGACAGTGCGAACATGCCGATCTGGAAAAAGGTGATCGGCATCGACAACATCTGGATTTCGCGCACCGTCGCCGCCTGCGCGCCGACGCTGAGGAACATCGCGCCGAGCAGCAGGAAGGCGGCGAAGAAATAGAGCAGGCCGAAACCCAGAAACAGCGGCCAGCCGATGGCCGGCGTCAGCTGCAGTGCTGCGGCGGCCTCGGGTGGCATCTGGCTGATCGCGGTCGCAAGGCCGGCGCCGATCAGCGTCGCCCAGAAACCGACGAACAGCAGCGCGACACCGAGCATGCCGATCAGCTTGCCGAAAAAGACCGCCTCCAGCCGCACGGCCGCTGCCAATATCTCTATGACCTTGTTCGATTTTTCCTCCGCCAGCATGCCGACGCTCTGGCTGGCGAGGATCAGGGTAAGCAGGAAGATAGCAAACACCGCGCCATAGCCGAGGCCGGTCTGCGCGGCGCGGCCGCTGCTGCTCGCCGCGATGGTGGTGAAGCGGGGCATGCTTGCCGGGCCGGGCCGGCTTGCCGTGTCGACGCCTTCGCGCGCCACCGTCTCCGCCAGCGTCGCCAGATAGCGGCCCTCGAAACTGTCTTCGCCGCGCACCGCGATGCGCGGGGCGGCGGCATTGCCTTCCAGAATGGCGAGCACGTCGGCATCGCCGCGCATGTCGGCAACACTGTCGGCATGGTCGGCCGAGGCAGGCATCACCACCAGCATCGGCGGCCCGCTGCGCCCGCCTGAAACCTTGCGCAAGCGCGCGTCGACGGCGGCGAAGGCGGCACGCTCGGCTTCGGGCACCACCGCGACGATCCGTTCCTGCTTGCCCGCCGTTTCGGCAAGCCCGCCGGCCGTCATCCCGCCGATCGCGCCGAAGCCGATCATCATCAGCGGTGCGAGCAGGAACAGGAGGAAAGTCGGCGTGGCGACGATCGAGACGAAATCGCGGCGCGCGATGACGAGGGCTTGCGAGAACAGGTTCATGCGGCCGCTCCTTCGCGCGCGTGACGCTCATCGGCGCTTTCGCCGACGATCTTGACGAACGCCTCGTGCAGGCCGGGCCGTTCGATCGACAGGCCTTCGACGCCATGGTGGCCGGCGACCAGGCTGGCGAGCATGGCCTCCACCCCGTCATCAGCCACGGTGAAGCGCCATTCGCCGTCCCGGTAATCGGCATCCGCCGGCAGCAGCGCCGCCAGCGACGCATCGTCGGCGCCGTCGCGCGCGCGGTAGCGCACGCCCAGCGGCAACAGGCTGCGCGCTTCCTCCACCGTGCCTTCGAACCGGCGCTTGCCGCCTGCGATGATCGCCAGCCGGTCGCACAGCCGCTGCGCATGGCCCATCACATGGGTGGACAGGATGATGGTCGCACCGCGATCCCGCTGCGCCAGTATCTGCCGTTCGAGCAGTTCCTGATTGACCGGGTCGAGCCCCGAAAAGGGTTCGTCGAGCACCACCAGTTCGGGATCGTGCACCAGCGCGCCGACCAGCTGCACCATCTGCGACTGGCCCTTGGACAGCTTGCGCACCTTCTGCTTGGCGGCGTGGCCCAGGCCGACCTCCGCCAACCGGGCATCGGCGCGGCGACGGCCCTCGTCGAGCGGCAGCGCGCGCAGCGCGCCCATGAAGGCGATCGCGTCGCGCGCGGTCATGCCCGGATAGAGGCCGCGCTCTTCCGGCAGATAGCCGACCCGCGCCGCCACATCGCGCGGGCGATCGCTGCCGAGCAGGCGGCGCGTGCCCGAATCGGGGTCGATGATGCCCATCAGCATGCGCAAGGTGGTGGTCTTGCCGGCTCCATTGGGGCCGAGCACGCCGTAGATCGCCCCTTTCGGGATGATCAGCGACACGCCCTCGACCGCGCGGAAGCCGCCGAATGTCTTGACCAGCCCGTCGGCCAGCACCACCGCTTCGCTCACATCTGGACCCTTTGTCGTGGCGGCACTGTGACAAGCGCCGCGCCCATGGATATGGGTGCCGGTGGCGATAGGCAACCGGCGTAAACAAGTGGTTCAGGCAAGCGCACTTCCCGGCGACATGGCGGAGCATATCCGCGCCCGCGCGGCTGCGCACGGCTTTGCCGCCTGCGGCATCGCCCGCGCCGACGCCGCGTCCAGGGCCGCCGCGCGCCTGCGCGCCTGGCTCGACGAAGGCTGTCATGGCGAGATGATCTGGATGGAGGCACGCGCGGACGAGCGCGGCTCGCCCGCCGGGCTGTGGAGCGAGGTCCGTTCGGTGATCATGCTGGGGATGAGCTATGCCCCCGGCCATGACCTGCTGGCGCTGGACGGCGTGGGGGACCGGGGCCGCATCTCCGTCTATGCACAGGGGCAGGATTATCACGACATCGTCAAAAAGGCGCTGAAGGCGCTGGCGCGCGACATTGTCGCGACCGCGCCCGACAGCGCGCTCAAGGTCTTTGTCGATACCGCCCCGGTGATGGAAAAGCCGCTGGCCGAAGCGGCCGGGCTTGGCTGGCAGGGCAAGCACAGCAATCTGGTCAGCCGTGCGCACGGCAGCTGGCTGTTCCTCGGCGCGATCTACACCACGCTAACGCTCGCCCCCGACCCGCCGGGGCGGGACCGCTGCGGCTCCTGCCACGCCTGCCAGAGCGCCTGCCCGACCGACGCCTTCCCCGCGCCCTACCGGGTCGATGCGCGGCGCTGCATTTCCTATCTGACCATCGAGCACAAGGGGCCGATCCCGCACGAATTCCGCAAGGCCATCGGCAACCGCATCTATGGCTGCGACGATTGCCTGGCGGTATGCCCGTGGAACAAGTTCGCCGACACCGCCCATGCGCACCGCGCTTTCCTGCCCCGCGCCGAGCTGGTCGCTCCGCGCCTCGCCGACCTGCTCGCACTCGACGATGCCGGGTTTCGCGCGCTGTTCGCCGGATCGCCGATCAAGCGGATCGGCCGCAACCGCATGGTGCGCAACGCCGCGATTGCCGCGGGCAACAGCGGCGATGCGACGCTGCTGCCCCGCCTCCAGGCCCTCACCGGCGATGAGGACGCCGTCGTCGCGGAAGCCGCCGGTTGGGCGCTGGAGCAGCTCAGCCGGTAAAGACCAGGTCTATCCCGATCGGTCTGAGGGCTGCGCGCCAATCGGCAAGCGCGTGCTTCGACAGACCCGGCCCTGCGGCCAAAGCGGAGCAGGACAGACGCTAGCGGCGGCGGAGGGCGCGCACGCAATCGTCGCGCTCCATCGGCGTGCCATCCGGACCGCGGGCATCGACGTAGGTGACCACCGGTTCGGCACCCGAGCGGGGCGGATAGAGATAGGCGTCGAGCACACAGGCCTCCCCCGCGAACTGCAGCTTGTGCGCCTGGCCCTCGGCGATATCGAGCCGGGCCTCGCCGAACAGCCGGGCCAGATCGCGCGCCGAGCGGCCGATCACCGGCTCTGCCCCGTCGCTCGCCGTTGGCAGGCTGCCGCCACGGTGCGTATTGCTCGCCGGCCGCTGCCCGGTGGTCTGCGCCCCGGCAGGTACCGCAGCGACAGCGCACAATAGCAGCGCGACGATGGCGGAGGCGCGCACGCTCACGCCGCTTCTGTCCGCCCCCGGCCATGCAGCATATGCACCGCCAGCGCAGCGCCGAACACCGGCGCCAGCAGATTGAGCAGGGGCAGCATGAAGGCCAGGGCCGCGGCGAGGCCCAGCAGCAACCGGTCCTGCCGCGCCAGCGGCCGCAGCCCGAGGTCCGGATGCCGGGCCGCCGCCATCTCCTCCAGATCGCGGCCGAGCAGCAGCATATTGATCAGTACCATCAGCACCGGCGTGCCGACGCCGGTCACCAGCAGCGCCAGATAGACGGGCGCGGCCAGCAGGTTCCAGCCGATCGCACGTCCGGCGGAGCGCAGGCCCAGCCGCAAACCGCCGAGCAGGCTGACCGGCGTCGCCGCGGCCGCTGCGGCGGGATAATGATCCTGCTCCACCGATTCGACGATACCGTCGGTGAACAGGCCGATCACCAGCATGGCGACCGCGCGAAACAGGAACCACAGCAGTAGCAGGCCCAGCCCGGCGGCGATGGCCGCGGCCAGCGCGCCCTGCCCGGCCGGAAACCAGCGCGGCATCACCTGCGTCTCCAGCAGCCACCACAGCCCGGTCCCGGCAGCGACGAACAGCGCTGCGGTGATCGCGCCGGTCAGCAACAGCAGGCGCAGGGTCTGCGGATCGAGCAGCTGGCGCAGCGAAAGAAGCACGAGACGGAGCATCGAAGCAGGTGATGCCGCCTGATCCCGCTTGCCGTCAACCACGCTTGCCCTGACGCGCCCGGCCCCCTAGAGCGCGCGCGACCATTTTCCTTGCCACGGAGCATCCATGACCAGCCCGCGCACCGATGTCGTTGCCATCGGTAATGCCATCGTCGACGTCATCGCCAGTGCCACGCCCGAATTCCTGCACGAGATCGGCGTGGAAAAAGGATCGATGCGCCTGATTTCCGCTGAAGAGGCGGTCGATCTCTACAGCCGGATGGGGCCAGGGCAGGAAGTCAGCGGCGGCTCGGCGGCCAACACGCTGGCCGGGCTCGCCGCACTCGGGCACCGCTGCACCTTCATCGGGCAGGTCGCCGACGACCAGCTCGGCGAAGTGTTCGTCCATGACATGCGCGCCACCGGCATCGCCTGCGATGTGCCGCCGCGCCCGGGCCCGCCGCCCACCGCGCGCTGCCTGATCCTGGTCGCGCCGGATGGCGAGCGCACCATGAACACCAGCCTCGCTGCCGCGCATTACCTGCCCGAAAGCGCGATCGACGAAGCGATGATCACCAACGCCAGCTATCTGCTGATCGAAGGCTATCTGTGGGATCCGCCCGAGCCGCGCGCCGCCATCCGCAAGGCGATGGCCATTGCCAGGGCATCGGGCTGCCGGATCGTGTTCGCGCTGTCGGCGCTCTATCTGATGGGCCTCTATCGTCAGGATTTCCTCGGCCTGATCGATGACGGCATGATCGACGTGCTGTTCTGCAACGAGGAAGAAGTGCTGGCGCTGGTCCCCGATACGCCGTTCGAAACGGTCATCGCCCAGCTCGCCGCCAAGGTGCCGACGCTGGTCGTCACCCGCGCCGAACAGGGCGCGCTGGCGGTGCAGGGCGCGACGCGCGCCGAAGTGCCGGCCGAAGCCGTGGCGCGGGTCGTCGACACCACCGGTGCCGGCGATACCTTCACCTCCGGCTTCCTCGCCGGTCAGTTGCAGGGCCGCAGCCTGGCCGACAGCCTGACGATGGGGGCGATCTGTGCTGCGGAATGCATCGGCCACATCGGCCCGCGCCCGCAGGCGGACCTCAAGGTGCTGGTTGCCGCGCGGCTGGGGTGAATAACCTACCCTCCCTTGATTGGGAGGGGGTTATGGCTTCGACTTGATCCGCAGCAGCTCCCGGTCGGCCGGGCCGAAGCCGCGCGTCCAGATGATCCAGCCATAAATGGCGAGGATCACCGGCACGCCGATCAGCAATTCGGCCCATTCGGGAATCTGGGTCGCGCCATAGCCCAGCACCACCGCGCCGCCGGTTGCCCAGAAAATCGCGGCGCGCCACCCGTGCACCCGAGCGCCGGTCAGCCGCGCCAGCAGCCGCGCCTTGACCAGCGAGGCGACACCGAGCGCGATGGAGAGCGCCAGGGCGACGGCCACCCCATAGGCCGCAGGCGGCCAGCCGGCTTCGCGCACGATGAAGCAGAACCCCAGGCTGAGCAGGCCCTGCAGCGCAATCATGCCCAGCGAAATCAGGAAGTTGCGGCGTGGCGCCAGATAGACCAGCGCCGCTTCGCTGGTCACCGCGGTCGAGGCGACCACTTCCGCCGCCAGCAACAGGGCGAGGGCCAAGGTGCCGGCCACGAAGCCCGGTCCGGCGAGGCCCATGATCGCCTCCCCCGGAATGCCGAGCGCCAGCGCTACCCCCGCCTGCGCGGCAAGCACCCAGAAGCCGACCTGCGCCACCTGCGCGGCAACGTCCTTGAGCCGCCCTTCGGCGATGCCGCGCGCCACCACCGGGCCCAGAATCGGATCGAAGCTGGTCTTGAGTTTCTGCGGCAGCGAGGCGACCTGCTGCGCGACATAATAGATGCCGACAATGCCCGGTGCGGCGAACAGGCCCAGCACCGCCAGATCGAGCCGGCGCGAGCCCCATTCGATCGCATCGGCACCGGCCAGCGGCAGGTTCTGGCGCGCCATGCCGATCAGCCGGCTGCCCTGCAGCGTCCACCCCTGAGGCAGGCCATAGGCGCGCAGCAGCGGAATCATCGCCGTCGCCAGCGCGGCCAGCATGGCTGTCGCGTAGGACAGGATAAGGCCGTCCTGCAGCGTCCAGAAGGCAAAGCCGAAGGCAGCGATGCTGATCGCCCACGGCTCGACAATGGCGCGTGCCCGCACCGAGGCGCCGATGTCGTAGCGATAGGCCAGCGCCGCCAGCGCAATATCGGTCCAGGCGATGGCGATGATGATCAGCGGCAACAGCCGGTCGAAGCGGTTGATCTGGCTGTTGGGAAACATAAGCTGCGGCACCAGCATCAGCAGCGCGGCAAAGGCGAGACTGGCGAGCAGGGCAACCAGCATGGCGTCCCACACGATGTTGCGGTGCTTGGCCTCGTCCTCGCATTGCGACAATAGTTGGGCCAGGCCGCGCTTCAGCCCCAGCGTCGCCAGCTGTGCGGCGAATTCCACGACCAGTATCGCGTAAGCAAACCGCCCCAGCGCATCCGCGCCATACCAGCGCCCAGCAAAATAGAGGAAGGGCAGACGCGCGATGAGCCGCAGCACGAAGCCGAACACGTTGGTGCGGCCGCCCTTGGCGAGCGCCTGCACATCGTCCCTGCCACCTGCGGCAGGGCTGTCGGGGGCGGCAGGATCAGCCAAGCCGTGCCCAGCCTTCCCCGGTCAGCGGCCGCGCCAGCAGCGCATGAATGACGTCACCGACCCGCGCCGTGCCCGAGACCAGTTGCGCAACCCCGGCGCAGATCGGCATGTCGATGCCCCGGCGCTGCGCATCTTCGGCCAATATCGCCGCGCTGAACGCGCCTTCGGCAACGGTGCGGCGGTCGGCCAGCAAGGGGCCGGGTTCCGCACCCGAGCCCAGCGCTTTGCCAAGGCTGAAATTGCGCGACGCCGTCGACGAACAGGTCAGCACCAGATCGCCGAGACCGGCAAGCCCGGCCAGCGTTTCCAGCTTCGCGCCACGTGCGAGGCCATAGCGCACCAGCTCGGCGAACCCGCGCGAGATCAGCGCCGCCCGCGCATTCTGGCCGAGGCCCGCCCCGTCGACGACACCGCAGGCGATGGCGAGAACATTCTTGACCACGCCGCCGATTTCCGCGCCGATGACGTCGTCCGACACATAGGGCCGGAAGGCAGGGCGGGCGATCCGCACCGCCAGATCGCCGGCCACCGCCAGGTCCCGCGCCGCCAGCGTGACGGCGGCAGGCAGGCCCTGGCCGACTTCATGCGCGAACGTAGGGCCAGAAAGGACCGCGACCGGGCCCGACCAGCCGGCGTCTTCGGCGACCTCGTTCATCAGGCGCGCGCTGCCCTGTTCCATGCCCTTGCTGCACAGCAGCAGCGGCTGGCCATGGTCGGGCACCTGGCCGAGCAGGCCCGCCACATGCTGGGCGGGCGCTACTACCAGTATCAGCGGACAATCGCCGAGCATGGCCAGCGACTGCGTGGCGACGATTGCCGGGGAAAGCGCGATTCCCGGCAGGTAGGCGGGATTGGCATGGGTCTGGTTGATCGCATCGACCACCTCGGGTTCGAAGGCCCACAGCCGCACCGCGCTTCCATCGGATGCCGCCATCTGGGCAAGCGCGGTGCCCCACGCGCCGCCACCGAGAACGCCGATGGCCGCAGTCACGCCTTCACCCCCGCGCCACGCACCGCCTCGGCATCGGGATCGAGCGGCCAGCGCGGGCGCGCCGGCGTGTCGAGCGGGTCGGTCAATCCGGCAGCCAGGCGTTCCGCCCCTGCCCAGGCGATCATCGCCGCATTGTCGGTGCACAGCCATAGCGGCGGCGCGACGAAATCGAGGCCATTGTCGCGCGCGAGGGCTTGCAGCCCGGCGCGCACGCTGCCATTGGCGGCCACCCCGCCAGCAACCACCAGCGCCGAGACCGGCCCGGCCGCGGCAATCGCCCGTCGGGTGCGATCGATCAGGCAATCGACCACTGCCGCCTGGAACGAGGCAGCGATATCCTCGCGCCGGTATTTTTCGGCCTGAACGGCGCGGGCGACCGCGCTCTTCAATCCGGCAAAGCTGAAATGCGGTTCGGCGCTGCCGAGCAGCGGGCGCGGCAGCGGCACCGCCTTGGCATCGCCGGTTGCGGCAAGCTTTTCCAGTTCCGGCCCGCCCGGATAGGGCAGGCCCAGCAGCTTTGCCGACTTGTCGAACGCCTCCCCGGCGGCATCGTCGATGGTCGTGCCCAGCCGCCGGTAGCGCCCCACGCCTTCGACGGCGAGCAACTGGCAATGGCCGCCCGACACCAGCAGCAGCAGATAGGGGAAGGCAAGATCGGGATCGGCGAGGCGCGGGCTCAGCGCATGCCCTTCCAGATGATTGACCGCGATCAGCGGCTTGCCGCTGGCATGGGCCAGCGCCTTGCCGGTGACGAGGCCGACCATGACGCCACCGATCAACCCCGGCCCGGCGGTGGCGGCAATGGCATCGACGTCGGCCAGCGCAAGGCCGCTTTCGCCCAGCGCCTGCTCGACCAGCGGCATCAGCCGGTCGACATGCGCACGCGCCGCGATTTCGGGGACGACCCCGCCATAAGGCGCGTGGCTTTCCGCCTGACCGGCCAGCGCATGCGCCAGCACCCGCCGGTCGGACGTGACCAGCGCCGCCGCGGTCTCGTCGCAGCTCGATTCCAGTCCGAGGATGATGGCCATTGGTGTGTGCAAATGCTCCGCTTGGACCCCCACATACCCGCCCCTTCCCTCGCACCGCAAGCTTGGGCTAGTCAGGGTGCATGACCCTGCCTTTCCCCGACCGGCCGTTCCGGCTTGGAACCCGCTCCTCACCGCTGGCCATGCGGCAGGCGGAAATGACGCGCGAGGCGCTGTGCGCCGCCCATGGCTGGCCGCTCGGCGCCGTCGAGCTGGTGCCGGTGGTGGCATCGGGGGACAAGATCCTCGATCGCGCCCTCGCCGACGTCGGCGGAAAGGCGCTGTGGACGCGCGAGCTCGACGTGTGGCTGGGCGAAGGGCGCACCGATGCCTCGGTACATTCGATGAAGGATGTGGAGACGATCCGCCCTACCCAGTTCGTCGTCGCCGCCATGCTCGAGCGCGCGGACGGGCGTGACCGGTTGATCGGCGCGCCGAACATCGATGCCCTGCCGCAGGGCGCCATTGTCGGCACGTCTAGTCCGCGCCGCAGCGCGCAGCTGCTGCGGCTGCGGCCCGATCTCAAGCTGGTGCTGCTGCGCGGCAATGTCGGCACCCGCCTGTCCAAGATCGCGGCGGGCGAAGCCGATGCCACGCTGCTCGCCGCAGCGGGGCTGGACCGGCTGGGTATGGCCGATACCGGCGTTGCCATTCCTTATGACGTCATGCTTCCGGCGCCGTCGCAGGGCGCAGTCGGCATCGAAGTGCTGGCCGACAATGCCCATGTGCGGGCGCTGGTCAGCGCCATCAACCATGAGCCGACCTGCCGCTGCGTCGAAGCCGAGCGCGAACTGCTGGCCGAGCTGGGCGGCGACTGCCGCTCGCCGATCGCGGCGAGGGCGACCATCGGCGTGGATGGGGCGCTGCATCTGGCCGCCGAGATTCTGGCGATGGATGGCAGCGATTGGGTCAGCGAAGCCGCGCTGATCGCCGGTGAGACGACCCCTGCCGACGTCGCGCGCCGGCTGCTCGACGCCGCACCGCCCAGCGTACGCGCGCTTTTTGCCGGATGATGGCTACAGCCCGACCGCGGGTGCTGGTGCTGCGGCCTCAGCCGGGTACGGCGGAGACGGTCGGCCGGCTCGCAGCGTGCGGCATCGCCGCCACGCCGCTGCCGCTGTTCACGGTCGAGCCGCTGGCATGGCAGGCCCCGCCGATCGACCGGCAGGATGCCCTGCTGCTGACCAGCGCCAATGCCCTGCGCCACGGCGGTCCGGGACTGGCCACGCTGACCGGCCTTCCCGCCTGGTGTGTGGGGGACAGCACCGCGAGGGCAGCGCGCGCTGCCGGTTTTAATGCGGCCCGCGTCGGCGACCGCGGCGTGGCAGACCTGGTCGGAGCGGGAAGCGAACGCCTGCTGTGGCTGTGCGGCGAGGATCGCACTCGGATGGATGACGTCATCGAGCCACGGGTGACCGCTGTGCCCGTCTATCGCAGCAGGGCCCTGCCCTTGCCGCCAGCGGCGCTGGCCGAGCCCTGCATCGCGATGCTGCACAGCAGCCGCGCCGCCGGGCAACTGGCCGAGGCCGCCACCGACCGCAGCCGCGTCGCGCTTGTCGCGATAAGCCAGGCCGTCGCCGATGCCGCGGGTGCCGGCTGGCAATCGGTCCTCGTCGCGGATAGCCCCGGCGACGCACAGATGGTGGCACTCGTCGCCAAGCTGTGCCAGAACATGGCCCCAACGGCGCGCGAACGACCCGCCGGCCCGGGCGAGCAAGGCAAAGCAGATGAATGACAGCGCAAGCGCATCCTTCCCGACCGCCAGCGACGGGCCGACCATCTACCCTGCCACCATCGATGCGCCAGCGCGCTCGCCCTGGCGGCTGACCACCATCGCGCTGATCCTCACGCTGCTGCTGGGCGGCATAGGCGGTGGTTGGCTGGCGCTGACCTTTCTGGGCCCGGCATCCGGGTTTGCGCTGTCGCCCGAGCCAAAGGCGGCGCCAGCCCCCATCGCCAACGCCGCCCAGCCGCTGCCCCAGCGCCCGGCCGCCGCGCCGATGCCGCTGAGCCCCGCCGAAACCAGCACCGTGACTGCGCGTCTTGGCATGCTGGAGGAGCGGCTGGCGCGCATCACCCTCGCCGCCGAGAGCGCTTCCGGTAATGCCGCGCGCGCCGAAGCGCTGCTGGTTGCCTTTGCCGCGCGCCGTGCCGTCGAGCGGGGCTTCCCGCTGGGGTCGATGGAGGCCCAGCTGCGCCTGCGCTTCGGCGAGAGCCAGCCCAACGCCGTCAATTCGATCCTGAGCGCCGCCAACAACCCGATTACCGCCGATGAGCTGGCAGCGCAGCTCGATGCGCTGCGCCCGGTGCTGCTGACCGATGCGCAGTCCGGCTGGCTGACGCGGGCGGGGCGGGCGCTGACCAGCCTGGTGGTGATCCGGCGCGCCGATGCGCCCTCCAACCGGCCGACCCGTCGCTTTGAACAGGCGCAGCAGGCGCTTGACAACGGGCGGGTGGATGAGGCGATCCAGGATGTCGAGGCACTGCCCGGCCAGCAGGATCCGCTGGTGCAGAACTGGCTCAACGAGGCGCGCCGCTACAATGACGCCCGGCGCGCGCTCGACCTTATCGAAACCGCGGCGATCCTGGAACCGGGCAGCAACCGCGATCCCGACGCCCGCCCCTGATCAGGCAGCGTCGCGCGCCCGGTCGGCGGCAGAGCCGGCATCGCCACTACCACCCCCGCCCGCCGCTTCGAGCAGCCGCTTTTCCAGCGCCCGCAGCCGCGCCTTGCCGTCGATTTTTCCGCCGACCAGGTCAGTGACGTAGAAGGTGTCGACCGCGCGCTCGCCATAAGTCGCGACATGCGCGCTGTGCAGCGTCACCTTCGATTGAAACAGCGCATAGGCGAGCTGGTTGAGCAGCGCCGGCCGGTCCTGCGCATTGACCTCGATCACCGTGAAGCGGTTCGATGCCTTGTTGTCGATCAGCGCCGATGGCTCGATACGGAACGCCTCGGCGCGGGTGCGGGCGAGCGGTTTGGCGACCAGCCGGTCGGTCAGGCGGGTCCGGTTGGCCAGGCTGTCGGCAATCGCCGTGCGCAACCGGGCGATCTGGCTGTCCTCGGCAAAGGGCCGGCCGAGCGGGTCCTGTACCAGGAAATTGTCGACCGCGAGCCCGTCGCGCGTGGTGTGGATGCGCGCGTCGATGATGTTGCCGCCAGCGAGATGGATGCCGCCGGCGATGCGATAGAATAGCCCGGGGTGGTCGACCGCGAGAATGCTGACCAGCGTCGCCTGCCGCTCGCTGTCGAAATCGGCTTCGACCAGCAGCCCGTCGACCGGCCCCTTGCGCACCATCAGCACGTTGCGCACCGCGACGTCGATCGGCTCGGCGATCCAGAAGCTGTCGGGCATGCGCCGGGCGATGCGCGCCATTTCCTCGCTGCCGATGTCCAGCCGCTCGGCCACCGCCGCCTGCTTCTCGGCGATGCGCGTTTCGCGCCCGCGCTGCTTGTGGCCAAGCCGCAGCACCTCTTCCGCCGCGTCGAACAGATCGGACAGCAACTGCCGCTTCCAGCCGTTCCACACCCCAGGCCCGACCGCGCGGATGTCGACCACGGTCAGCGCCAACAGCAGCCGCAGCCGCTCCGGACTCTGCACCGCCGCCGCGAAATCGAGGATCGTCTTGAAATCGGCAAGGTCGCGTTTGAAGGCAGTGGCTGACATCAGCAGATGGTGGCGCACCAGCCAGGCCACGGTTTCGGTCTCCGCCGCGGTCAGCCCTAGGCGCGGACACAGCCGCTCGGCGACCAGCGCGCCGAGCACGCTATGGTCGCCGCCACGGCCCTTGGCGATATCGTGCAGCAGCACCGCAACATAGAGCACGCGCCGCGACATCAGCTGGCCGAGGATGGCGGTGGCCAGCGGATGGTCGGTCCTGAGCTCGCCCTTCTCGATCCGCGCGAGCAGGCCGATGGCGCGGATGCTGTGCTCGTCGACCGTATAATGATGATACATGTCGAACTGCATCTGCGCGACGACGCGACCGAAATCAGGCACGAAGCGGCCGAACACACTGGCCTCGTTCATCCAGCGCAACACCGTCTCCGGGTCGCGCGGTGACGTCAGAACATCGAGAAACAGCGCATTGGCACGGGGATCGCGGCGCACATCGGGGCCGATCAGCCGCGCGTCGCGCCGCGCCGCGCGCATCGCGGTCGGGTGGATTTCCACGCCATGCCGGTCGGCGAGCGCGAACAGCTCGACCAACCGCACCGGATCCTGCTCGAACCAGTCGTCCGTGGGCAGAGCCAGCCGCCCGCGGTCGAGCACGAAGCCGTCGAGCCGCTTGACCCGCCGGGTCATGAAATCGGGCAGCCAGCGCGAGCCGCTCTTGGCCATCTGGTCGTCGAGATGCGCCAGGAACACGCCGGTGACGTCACCCACCGTCTTGGCGTGCAGGAAATAGAGCTGCATGAACCGCTCGACTGCGGACTTGCCCGGCCGGTCGGCAAAGCGCATGCGCCGCGCAATTTCGGGCTGCACGTCGAAGGTCAGCCGGTCCTCCGCTCGCCCCGATATGATGTGCAGGTGGCAGCGCACCGCCAGCAGGAAATTTTCCGCCCGCTCGAACTGCCGCAACTCGCTGCGGGTGAGCAGGCCGGTGTCGACCAGCTCCCCCACCGTGCGCACCTTGTGCAGATATTTGCCGATCCAGAACAGGGTGTGGAGGTCGCGCAGGCCGCCCTTGCCCTCCTTGACATTGGGTTCGACGACATAGCGGCTGTCGCCCATGCGCTTGTGCCGCTCGTCGCGTTCGACCAGCTTTTCGGCGACAAACGCCTTTTCGGTGCCGTTGACCACCTCTGCGGCAAAGCGGGCGGTTGCATCCTCGTAGAGTGCCCGGTCGCCCCAGATATAGCGCCCTTCGAGCAGCGCGGTGCGGATAGACAGGTCGCTGCGCGCCATGCGCACCATCTCGTCGAGCGAGCGCGAGCTGTGGCCGACCTTCAGCCGCAGATCCCACAGCGTGTAGAGCATCGATTCGATGACCTGCTCTACCCAGGGCGTCTGCTTGAAAGGTGTCAGGAAGCCGATGTCGATGTCGCTGTGCGGCGCCATCTCGGCACGACCATAGCCGCCGACCGCGATCAGCGTCAGCCGCTCGCCCGAGGAGCGGTTGCCGCTGGGATAGAGGTAGCCGATGGTGAAATCGTGCAGCAAGCGGACGATCTGGTCGATCAGGAAAGCCTGCGCCTGGCACGCCTCACGCCCGCGCGAGGGATGCTCGCCCAGCCGCCGCGCAATTTCCGCCCGCCCCGACGCCAGCGCATCCCCCAGCAGCACCGCCAGCGCGGCGCGCTTCTGCGCAAGGCTCTGGTCGCCACCGCCCAGTTCGGCCAGCACTTCGGCCAGCGCCCTGCGATCGATGATCGCGCGCCGGTCAGGCAAGGAGGCAAAGCGGTCGGCCATGTGCCCGGCTTAGGCGTCCGGCTCCGACGCCGCCAGCCCCTTGAGCCGGTAGATTGCATCGAGCGCATCGCGCGGGGTCAATGCGTCGGCATCGATCGCCGCCAGCGCGCTGCGCAAGGGGTCGACCGCAGCCGGCGCTTCGACCGCCAACGCCGCGAACAGCGGCAGATCATCGAGCCCCGCCGCCAGCCCGCCGGTCGCCGCGCGGCCGGCCTCCAGCTTCTTCAGCACGTCCCTGGCGCGGCCGATGACCGCCGGCGGCAAGCCCGCAAGCCGCGCCACCGCAAGGCCGTAGCTGCGGTCGGCGGGGCCGTCCGCCACCTCGTGCAGCAGCACCAGATCGCCCTTCCATTCGCGCGCACGGACATGGTGCAGCGACAGCGCATCCAGCCGCTCGGCCAGCCGCGTCAGCTCATGATAATGGGTGGCGAACAGGCAGCGGCTGCGGTTGATGTCATGCACCGCCTCGGCGATCGACCAGGCCAGCGCCAGCCCGTCATAGGTGGAGGTGCCGCGGCCCACCTCATCGAGGATGACGAAGCTGCGCTCGGTCGCCTGTGCCAGGATTGCGGCGGTCTCGACCATCTCGACCATGAAGGTCGAGCGGCCCCGCGCGAGATTGTCCGATGCGCCGACACGGCTGAACAGGCGATCGACGATGCCGAGCCGCGCGGCCGATGCAGGCACGAAGCTGCCCGCCTGCGCCAGCACGACGATCAGCGCGTTCTGGCGCAGGAAGGTGGACTTGCCGCCCATGTTGGGCCCGGTGACCAGCCACATCCGGTCTTCGGGAAGCAGGCACAGATCGTTGGCGACGAACCGTTCCCCTCCGGGAGTCGCGGCAAGCGCGGCCTCGACCACCGGGTGCCGCCCGCCGCGCACATCGATACAGGGGCTGTCGACCAGTTCTGGGCGGGCCCAGCCGCCTTCGACGGCGCGCTCCGCCAGCGCGCAGGCGACATCGATCCGGGCCAGCGCATCGGCACTCGCGGCAATGGCGTCCGCCCGCGCTGCCGCCAGGGCCATCAATGATTCCAGATGCGCCGATTCTGCAGCCAAGGCGTGCGCACCGGCTTGAACGACCCGGGCGGCCTCATCGGCAAGATCGGGCGAATTGAAGCGCACCACACCGGCCAGCGTCTGGCGGTGGGTGAAGCCCGATTCGGCCATCATCAGCGCATCGGCATGCTTGGCCGTCACCTCGACATGATAGCCGAGCACCGCGTTGTGCCGGATTTTCAGGGAGGCGATGCCGGTGGACTCGCGGTAGCGCGCCTCCAGCGCGGCAATGGCGCGGCGTCCGCCCGCCGCAGCGTCGCGCAGCGTATCGAGCGCGGCGTCATAGCCGGCGGCGATATAACCGCCTGACGCAGCTTCGGTCGGCGGCGATGGCACCAGCGCCCGCTGCAGCTCGTCGACCAGCGCGCCATGCCCGTCGAGGCGCGGCAGGATCGTCTCGAGCAGGCGTGGCAGCTCTCCGCCCGCCAATCGTTCGCGCAAGCGGCGCGCACCGTCGAGCCCGTCGCGCAGCGCCCCGAGATCACGCGGGCTGCCGCGCCCGGCAACGATCCGGCCGAGCGCGCGGCCGATGTCCGGCAGGGCCGACAGCGCGGCGCGGATATCGAAGCGCAGGCCGTCCTCCCGCACCGCCCAGTCGACCAGATCATGCCGCGCCATGATCGCGACGGCATCGGCCAGCGGCGCGGCAAGATCGGCGGCCAGCATCCGCGCGCCGGCGCCGGTCACGGTCCGGTCGACCTCCGCCAGCAGGCTGCCCTTGCGATCGCCGGACTGACTGCGTGTGATCTCCAGGCTGTCGCGGGTCGCGGCATCGATCAGCAGCCGGTCATTGCCCTCGCGTCGCCGCGGGCGTTGCAGCCACGGCAACTGGCCCGCCCCCGCCCGGTCGAGCCAGGCCACGAGCGCACCGGCTGCAGCCAGCTCGGCGCGGCTGAACTCGCCGAAACCGTCGAGGGTCGCGACGCCATAGAGCGCCGCCAGCCGCGCCGCGCCGTGGGCGCTGTCGAATTCCCCCCGCGGGCGCGCATGCAGCAATGCTGCGGGAATGTCGGCGGCAAAGGCGCCACCGTCGGCCACCAGCACTTCCGACGGCGCCAGCCGCGCCAGTTCGGCATGCGCGCCATCGATCAGCGGCCCCAGTTCGAAACTGCCCGTCGAGACATCGACCGCCGCCCAGGCCTGCGCGCCCGCTGCCTCTGCCAGCGCCACCAGCCAGTTTGATGCCTTGCTGTCGAGCAGCGTGTCTTCGGTGAGCGTGCCGGCGGTAACGAAGCGGACGATGGCGCGCGCCACCAGCGCCTTGGAGCCGCCGCGCTTTTTGGCCTGCTCCGGCGTCTCCACCTGCTCGGCAATGGCAACGCGATGGCCGGCGCGGATCAGCTTGGCGAGATAGGATTCGGCGGCATGCACAGGCACCCCGCACATCGGCACCGGCTCCCCGCCATGGTCGCCGCGCGTGGTCAGCGCGATATCGAGCGTGCGTGCTGCGGCGCGGGCATCGTCGAAGAAGAGTTCGAAGAAGTCGCCCATCCGATAGAAGAGCAGGCAGCCTTCCGCCTCTGCCTTGAGGGCATGATATTGCGCCATCATCGGCGTCATCTTGGGGTCGGCGGCGCTCGACATGATCGGCACCGTCCCTAACGCTGCCGCACCAAAGCGCAATGCGGGCGGGCAAAAGCGATTGCCGCCGCAACGCATATGCCGCTACGGTGTCGCCGGTAAGCGCAAGAGGGGACGTGGCTGGTGAGCAACGAGAGCAAGGTGCAGTTTTCGGATCGGGAGGCGCTGCTCTACCATGCCCATGGCCGCCCCGGGAAGATCGAGATCATCGCGTCCAAGCCGATGGCGACGCAGCGCGACCTGGCGCTGGCCTATTCGCCGGGCGTCGCCGTGCCGGTCCGCGCCATCGCCGACGATCCGGCCGCTGCCTATGACTATACGATCAAGGGCAATCTGGTTGCGGTCATCTCCAACGGCACCGCGATCCTCGGCCTCGGCAATCTCGGTGCCCTCGCCTCCAAGCCGGTGATGGAAGGCAAGGCTGTGCTGTTCAAGCGCTTTGCCGACGTCGATTCGATCGATCTCGAGGTCAAGACCGAGGATCCCGATGCCTTCATCGCCGCGGTCGAGCTGCTCGAACCGAGCTTTGGCGGCATCAACCTCGAAGACATTGCCGCGCCCAACTGTTTCATCATCGAAGCCGCGCTCAAGGAGCGGATGAACATCCCGGTGTTCCATGACGACCAGCATGGCACCGCGATCATCACCGCTGCAGGCCTGATCAACGCCTGCTGGCTGACCGGGCGCGATCTCGCCACCGTCAAGGTGGTGGTCAACGGCGCGGGTGCGGCGGCTATCGCCTGCACCGAACTGATCAAGGCGATGGGCGTGCGCCATGACAATGTCATCATGTGCGATCGCAAGGGCGTGATCTTCCAGGGCCGGACCGACGGGATGGACCAGTGGAAATCGGCCCATGCCGCCGTTACCGATGCCCGCACCCTGACCGAGGCCCTGAAGGGCGCGGACGTGTTCCTCGGCCTGTCTGCCGCCGGCGCGCTCAAGCCCGAGATGGTAATGGACATGGCCCCGGCGCCGATCATCTTTGCCATGGCCAATCCCGATCCGGAGATCACCCCGCCCGATGCCAAGGCGGCGCGCCCCGACGCGATCGTGGCCACCGGCCGGTCGGACTTCCCCAACCAGGTCAACAATGTCCTGTGTTTCCCCTTCATCTTCCGCGGCGCGCTGGACGTGCGCGCGACGCAGATCAACGATGCGATGAAGATCGCCGCGGCCAACGCCATCGCCCAGCTCGCGCGCGAGCCGGTGCCGGAGGAAGTGGCGGCGGCCTATGGCGGGCGGGCCGCCAGCTTCGGCCATGAATATATCATCCCCGCCCCGTTCGACCCGCGCCTGATGGAACTGGTGCCCGCCGCCGTGGCGCAGGCAGCGATGGACAGCGGTGTCGCCCAGAAGCCGATCGACGACATGGCGGACTATCGCCAGTCGCTGCGCGCCCGCCTCAACCCGACGACCTCGGTGCTGACGCTGGCCTATGAGGCGGCGCGCAAGAATCCGCGCCGCGTGGTGTTCGCCGAGGCCGAAGAAGAAGTGGTGCTGCGCGCCGCGATCATGTTCCGCGATGGCGGCTATGGCACACCGGTGCTGGTCGGGCGCGACGATGTGCGTGACCGGCTGAAGGAGCTGGGCGTCACCGATCCGGACAGTTTCGAGCTGCACAACAGCCGCAACTCGCCGCTGGTCGCCGAGATGGTCGACCGGCTCTACCTGCGTCTGCAGCGGCGCGGCTACCTCAGGCGCGATTGCGAGCGGATGGTCAATCAGGAACGCAACATCTTCGGCGCGCTGCTGGTCGACATGGGGGTTGCCGATGCGATGCTGACCGGTGTGACCCGCACCTATGCGCAGACGATGCGCGAAGTGCGGCGGGTGATCGATCATGCGCCGGGGCGCACCCCATTTGGCATCCATGTGCTGGTCGGCCAGCATCACACCGTGTTCATGGCCGATACCACCGTCAACGAGCGTCCTTCGGCCGAGCAGCTGGCGCAGATCGCCCGTGAAACCGCCGCTGTGGCGCGGCGCATGGGCCATGAACCGCGCGTCGCCTTCCTGTCCTATTCCACCTTCGGCAACCCGCCGGGCAACTGGCTGGAGGGCATCCGCGAGGCTGTCGCCATGCTCGATGCCGAGGGTGCGGATTTCGAATATGAGGGGGAGATGTCGCCCGACGTCGCGCTCAACATGCGCATGCTCAGCAAATATCCGTTCGCGCGCCTTTCCGGCCCCGCCAATGTGCTGGTGATGCCTGGGCTGCAGTCGGCCAACCTTTCCGCCAAGCTGCTGCGCGAGCTGGGCGGGGATGCGGTGATCGGGCCGATGCTGATCGGGATGGAAAAGCCGGTGCAGGTCGCGCCGATGGCAGCGACGGCGAGCGAACTGGTGACGCTGGCTGTGCTCGCCTCAGGCGGCATCGCCCGCTAGGGCCTGTCCCGATCGCGTTGTTCCGGCGCAAGCCGGGCTTTGCTGCAAGGCGGCGGCGATTGCCGCTGCCCCGGCCTCAGCGGCCGCCCTGGCCGCCGGCGCCGCCCGCACCCGCGCCGGGTGCGCCGACCGTGCCGATGTTGCCGAACAGCTCTTCGAAGAAGCTCTTCTCCCGGCCCAGCGTCGGCGTCTTGTCGCCATTGGGGCTGATCCGTACCACCGTCTCGACGCCGGTGCGGTCGATCGCAGAGACATTGCCCAAGGCATCGAAACGGACGCGGATCGCCACCTGGTCGACCGGGCGCGGACGGCCGAAGGGCGGCTGACGCGTCGTGCGCGCCAGATAATACCATTCGTTGGCCTGCTCGGGCGTGACGATGGCCGGCCGGCCTTCGGCGACCCCGAACTGGCTCGAGAAGGTCGGCCGCCCGAGCGTGCGCTCGACCGATTCCCGGTTGTCGAGGCCGACCGTGACCGAATCGACCAGAACCTGATCGAAGATATAGCCCTGACGGGTCTGGAACTGGGCACAGCCGCCGAGCGAAACGGCCACGGCGGCAGACAGGAACAGGGCGCGGACAGAAGGCATCAACGGGCAATCCTCGTGCAAGGGCGACGGGGCCGTGCCGCCGCCGGTCCCGGTAGGTTGCCCTCAGCCTTAGGCGATAAGGGGCGCGCCACACAAGGGCAGGCGCCATGCCGGAGACAGGCATGGCTTTGCAGCGGCGCTTTTCCTTCCTATCTGCGCAGGCATGAACCTTCTCAAGCGCCTGTTCGGCTCATCCGACGATCCCCGCTCCACTGTCCGCCCGCTGTACGACGCCATTGTCGCACGGGGCCGCGAGCCCGCCTGGTATCTCGATGGCGCGCCCGACACGGTCGATGGCCGGTTCGACATGATTGCGGCGATCCTCACCCATGTGCTGATCCGCCTCGAAAAGGACGACGGCGCCAAGCAGCCCAGCGTCTGGCTGGCCGAACTGTTCGTCGACGACATGGATGGCCAGTTGCGCCAGATCGGCATCGGCGATGTCACCGTCGGCAAGCATGTCGGCCAGATGATGGCGGCACTCGGCGGCCGGTTGACCGCTTACCGCAGCGCGGGCGGCGACGTCGCCGAGCTGCGCGCGGCGCTGGTGCGCAACCTGTGGCGCACCGCGGACCCCGGCCCCGGGGCCGACGCCGTTGCCGCCCGCCTCGCGGCCTTCGCCGCCGCGCTCGATGCCAGCGACACAGCGACCATCCTCGCCGGCACCCTGCCCGGGCTTGCCCGGTGAGCGAATTCGAGCATCTGATGACGCTGGCCGAAGCGCGGCGGCAATCGGGACCGGTCGAACTGCGCGCCGATGACGCGCAGCGCAGCGCCATTGCCAGGCGCTTTGCCATCGATTCGGTGGACCGGCTGGAAGCGACCCTGTCCATCGACACCGAAGACGACGAGATCATCGTTGCCGGCCGCCTGTCGGCACAGGTGGTGCAGCGCTGCGTCGTCTCTGCCGAGCCGGTCGCTGCGACCATCGACGCGCCGGTGATGGTGCGCTTCGTCCCCAAGCAGAAGCTGGAAGCGGCGGAAGCGGAAGCGGAAATCGAACTGTCCGACGCGGAACTCGACGTGATCGGCTATGATCAGGGCCGCGTCGATCTGGGCGACATGGTCACCGAAACGCTGGCCCTGTCGCTGGACCCCTACCCGCGCGGCCCCGATGCTGACCGGGTGGTCAAGGAGCGCGGGATATTGAGCGAAGGCGAAGCCGGCAGCTTCGGCGCGCTCGCCGGCTTGCGTGACCGGCTGGGCGGAGCGCCGACCGCCTGATCGACTGGGTGCCTGGCCTGGGCGACGTCGTGCCGCCGGCGTGAATCCGCGTCATCCGGGCGGGAATACCCACAGCTTCGCACTTTGCGCCAGCATTGGTCCGCCCGCGCGAGCGGGGTCGGCACGACGGCGGCTCAATTCATCCGCCCTGATATAATGAAACAATACAATGGTTTATCTGAGGGGCGACCTGCACGGTCAGCTGGCCCGGTAGAGGTGTATTAGTCAACTGGCACAGTAGATGCAGATGATCGGGGGTGGCGCTGTTGCCACCATCCTACAGGAGTCCCCCCGATGGCTTTTTCGATGTTTGCCGCTCTGGCCCTTGCCGCCAGCCCCGCCGCCGTGCCCAACGACACCATCACCCACGCCGACCGGCCGGCGATTGCCGCAGCCGCCCGGCGCATGAACGTGTCGACCCGCGCGCTGATCCGCGCCGTTACTGCCCGTCCGCAGCCGCGCCGCAGCGTCCGCGAAGTGCGCTATTGCGTCGAACGCGCCCGGATCGTGAGCGGCCGCAGCGGCAATATCTGCCACACCGCCCAGCAGTGGGCGCGGTTCGGCATCGCCGTTACCTCGGCGGAAGGGTGACCCGCCGCGCCAATGCCCGCAGCCGTCGACGCGACGGCTGCGGGCATCGCCATCCTTGCTGTCAGCGATAAACGCTCAGAACGGCACTTCGTCGTCGAGATCGTCGAACGGCGCACCGCCGCCGCCGCCACGCGAGCCGCCCTGGTCGCCGCCATAGCCGCCCGAGCCGCCGCTTTCCCAGCCGTTGCCGCTGCCGCCGGCGCTGCCCCAGCTGCCGCCGCCACCGCCGCGCTGGCCACCGCCACCGCCACCGCCGCCCGGCGCGCCATCCAGCATGGTCAGCACGCCGCCAAGGCCGCCGACCGACACTTCGGTGGTGTACCGGTCATTGCCGTCGCGGTCCTGCCATTTGCGGGTGCGCAACTGGCCCTCGATATACACTTTGCTACCCTTCTTCAGATAGCGTTCGGCCACACCCACCAGCCCCTCGGACTGCAGGACGACATTGTGCCATTCGGTGCGCTCCTTGCGCTCCCCGGTGGCCCGGTCCTTCCAGCTTTCGGAGGTGGCGATGCGGATGTTGGCGATCTTGCCGCCATTCTGAAAGCTCTTCACTTCCGGGTCGGCGCCCAGATTGCCGACCAGAATCACCTTGTTGACGCTACCTGCCATCGCTTGTTCCCGTATCGCCGGTTCAGCCGAGCCCGAACCACACCGCGACCCAATAGGTCGCCCCTGCCGCGACATAGGCCAGTGCGAACAGATAGCCAACCATGAAGGCGGTCCAGCCCCAGCTGTTGGTCTCCCGCCGGGCGACGGCGATGGTCGAAATACATTGCGGCGCGAAGACGAACCACGCCAGAAACGCGAGCGCGGTGGCCAGGCTCCAGCGACCGGAGAGCGTCGGGCCGAGCGCGGCAGCCTGCTCATCCTCGCCATCGGCCTCGATCGCATAAGCCGTGGCCAGCGCAGACACCGCGACCTCGCGGGCGGCCATCGCCGGAATGATGGCGATGGCGATATCATGGTTGAAGCCGATCGGCGCGACCACCGGTTCGATCACTGAGGCGATGCGCCCGCCGAAACTATATTCGAGCTGGTTGGCATCGCTGCCCAGCGGCACCTTCGGGAAGCTCAGCAACAGCCACAGCAGAATCGTGGTCGCAAAAATGATGGTGCCGGCGCGGCGCAGGAATATCCACGCCCGCTGCCACAGTCCGAGCGCCAGATCGGCGAGGCGCGGCCATTGGTAGCGGGGCAGTTCCATCAGAAAACCGCCCGACGCGCCCTTGGTCACTGTGCGCCGCAGCACCGCGGCAACGATGAACGCGCCAACGATGCCGACGACATAGAGGCCGAACAGCACCAGCCCCTGCAGGCCGATGCCGGGCCCGACGCGGACCGCAGGGATGAAGGCACCGATGATCACCGCATAGACCGGCAGCCGCGCCGAACAAGTCATCAGCGGTGCGATGAGGATCGTCGTCAACCGGTCCTTGGGGTCGGCGATCGCCCGTGTCGCCATGATGCCGGGGATCGCGCAGGCAAAGCTGGACAGCAAGGGGATGAACCCCCGCCCCGACAGGCCGACTCGCGCCATCAGCCCGTCCATCAGAAAGGCGGCGCGCGCCATGTAGCCGGTCGCCTCCAACATCAGGATGAAAAAGAACAGGATGATGATCTGCGGCAGGAAGACGATGACCGATCCGACGCCGCCGATGGCCCCTTCAACCAGCAGGTCGCGGAAAAAGCCTTCCGGCATCATCCTGCCCACACTGTCGGACAGCATGGCAAGGCCGCCTTCGATCCAGCCGATCGGCGCCTCGGCCAGGCTGAACACGGCCTGGAAGATCACGAACAGCAGAGCCAGCAGCAACGCGAAGCCGGCAACGGGATGCAGCAGCACGCGGTCGATACGGCGGGTCAGATCACGGCTGATGGTTTCGCTGACGGTGGCCGCCCGGGCCATGCGCCGCGCCTCGATACGCCGCTCCGTCTCGTCGGGCGCGGGGCCGACCGGCCGTGGCGGCGCGATCAGGGCGGCGTCCAGCGCGGCAGCCACGGCATCCAGCCCGCGCTTGCGCACCGCGACGGTCGGCACCACCGGCACCCCCAGTTCTGCCGAGAGCCGTTCGGCGTCGAGCGTCAGCCCGTCGCGTTCGGCCATGTCGACCATATTCAGCGCGACCACTGTCGGCAGGCCTAGCGCCAGCACCTCCTGCGTGAACCGCAGGTGGTTTTCGAGATTGCCGGCATCGATCACCACCAGCGCCGCGTCGGGCTTGCGCTCGCCGGCCTGGGTCCCCAGCAGCACGTCTCGGCTGACCTGCTCGTCGGGGCTCGACGGGGTAAGGCTGTAGGTGCCGGGCAGGTCGACATAATCGATCGGCCGGCCGTCAGCGAACGTGCCGCGCCCGGCATGGCGCTCGACCGTGACACCCGGATAGTTGCCGATCTTCTGCCGGGCGCCGGTCAGCGCATTGAACAGGCTGGTCTTGCCGGCGTTGGGGTTGCCAGCCAGCACGATCATCGGGGGCATTGCCGTCATCGGCGCTGCTCCAGCGTCACGGCGGCGGCATGCGCTGCGCGGATCACCACGCGCATGCGGCCGACCTGCACGGCAATGGGATCGCGGAACAACAGGCTGCCGCGGTGCATGATCTCGACATCGACGCCCTCGTACAGGCCAAGCTCGCGCAGGCGTCGCCCCTCGCTGGCAGACAGTGCAGACCAGTCGACCGACGCGATGCGGGCGGGCACGCCTATGGCCAGGCGATCGAGAGACAGGACCTCGGTGGTCGATTGCATTTGCGAGCGATTATCAATTCGCGGTGCAAAAGCAATGGCAGGTTGACGATTATTGCGCTGGCGATGCGACGAATCGCAGGCAAGGCCCGGCCTCGCCCGCCCATGTTTCCCTTTTGTGCTTGCGCGCGCGGGCCCCCCACCTCTATCGCCGTGCCATGCACGACGTCACCTTCGCCGAGCGCAGCTTCAAGGCGCTGCCCGAGCGCGCGCTGCTCTGGGTGGAGCGGCGGGCCCTGCTGGTGGCCGATCTGCATCTGGAAAAGGCCAGCTGGTTCGCACGCGGCGGCCAGCATCTCCCGCCGTTCGACAGCCAAGCCACGCTGACGCAACTGGTCGCACTGGCCGATCGCTGGCAGGTACGGGAAATCTGGGCGCTGGGAGACAGTTTCCACGACGACGATGGCCCGCAGCGGCTGGACCCTGCCGCGCTGGCGCTGACCGAACGGCTGGCGAAGGGGCGGCGGATCGTGTGGATCGCCGGCAATCATGACCGCTCTGCCCGCCTGCCCGGGGAGACCTGCGTCGAGGCCGAGGTCGATGGCATCATCCTGCGTCACGAAGCGCTAGCGGACGAGACCGGTTATGAAATCTCCGGCCATTTCCACCCCAAGCTGCGCGTACACACGGCAGCGCGCAGCGTCAGCCGGCCCTGTTTTGCCGTGACGGGGCACCGCGTCATCCTGCCGGCCTTCGGTGCCCTGACCGGCGGGCTCGACATTCGCGATGCCGCGCTTGCCGGCCTGCTCGGGCCGAACGGCGAGGCCTGGGTGGCGACCGCCAGGGGGACACTGCGCTTCCCCTTGCAGCAGCCTGCGGCCCTGCCCGAACAGCAGCGCCGGTATCGGCGCAGCCGGTATCGGCGCAGCCGGGCAGTGTGACATTCTAGTCGCACACCGGTCAGGAATTTAGGGTGACCGCATCATCACAGTGGCGCAATCACTTCGTTTTTCATAAACCCGGTTTGTTTGGAAAGGCCTGCCACCGCGAGCATGCCGCCAATTTTTTGGATGAGGAGAGAGAAATGCGTTTTCGCACCTCGCGCGCCGTGTCGGCGGCGCTGCTGTTTTCTGCCAGCCTGACCGCGCTCGCCGCCCCCGCGATGGCGCAGGACGCTGCTCCGCAGGATGCCACCGAAGAAGCCGACGACCAAGGCGATATCGTCGTCGTCGCGCAGGGCCGCGCCCAGCTGCTGTCCGACGTGCCGGTCGCGGTGTCTGCGGTTTCGGCCGAAACGCTGCAGAACAGCGGCGCCAACGACATCCGCCAGCTCAACCAGGTCGCGCCGTCGCTGCTCGTCTCCTCGACCGGTTCGGAAGCCAATGGTTCTGCGCGTATTCGCGGCATCGGCACGGTCGGTGACAACCCCGGCCTCGAAAGCTCGGTCGCGGTGTTCATCGACGGCGTCTATCGCAGCCGCTCGGGCATCGGCCTCAACGAACTGGGCGAAATCGAGCGCGTCGAAGTGCTGCGCGGCCCGCAGGGCACGCTGGGCGGCCGCAACGCCTCCGCCGGTATCATCAGCATCGTCTCCAAGCGCCCGTCCTTCGACTTCGGCGCCAATTTCGAAGCGACCTACGGCAACTATGACTATATCCGCCTTGGCGGCAGCGTCACCGGGCCGATTTCGGAAACCCTCGCGGCGCGCCTCGATGGCGTCTATGTCAAGCGCGACGGCTTCTATCGCGACACGACCAACAACGTCGACGTCAACAATCGTGACCGCTACTTCCTGCGCGGCCAGTTGCTGTGGGAGCCGACCGACGCGCTGTCGTTCCGACTGATCGGTGACTACACCCGCCGCACCGAGGAATGCTGCGCCGCGACCTATGTCGACAGCTCGGTCAACGAATTCATCGGCAACCTCAACAATCCGTCGACCCCGCTGTCGCCGCTGCAGACCACCGGCAACAACATCATCAACGTGCTGCGCGACCTTGGCCAGCCGCTGCGCGGGTTCAACCAGGGCTACAGCCGCGAAATCTATGTGAGCCCCGGCCGCAGCTTCTCGGGCGAAACCACCGACTATGGTGTCAGCCTACAGGCCGATTACGATCTGGGCGGCGCCAAGCTGACCTCGATCACCGGCTATCGCGAATATCGCAGCGGCCAGGGATCGGACACCGACTATGGTGCGGTCGACATCCTGTACCGCACGCCGAGCGACGATGCCTTCCGCCAGTTCCACACCTTCACCCAGGAACTGCGCCTGCAGGGCGAAGCGTTCGACGGTGCACTCGACTGGTTGGTCGGCGGCTTCTTCGCCGATGAAGACCTGACGGTGCAGGACAATCTGCGCTTCGGCAGCCAATATGGCCGCTTCGCCACCTGCCGCATCATCTCCGGTGGCGGCCTCGCCGGCCTCTATTCGCCGACCAGCCCGGGCTGCGTCGTCCCCGGCGTCGGCCCGGCAACGCTGGCCGGCGCAACCGGCGGCGGCCAGACCGGCGCGGACATCGCCGCCGGCTTCACCCTGCTCGACAGCCTCAACAACCTTGGCTCGACCACGGATCAATATCGGCAGAACAGCCGCAACTGGGCGCTGTTCACCCACAATATCATCAGCCTGACCGAGACCTTCGATATCACGCTGGGCCTGCGGTACACGCATGAACGCAAGCGGTTCGACGCCACTTTCGGCAACAACAACACCATCTGCACCCGTCTGCAGAGCTCGCTGACCGACGATCTGACCAGCGCCAACGCCACCGCCCGCGCGCTGGCCGGCGCGCTGATCGGCCTCGGCTGTCAGGGCAACTCGACCGCCGAACTCAATGGCGTCAGCATCAACGATCGCCGCAGCGAGAGCGAATTCTCCGGAACCGCGATCGCCTCGTGGCGTCCGACCGACGACCTGCTGCTCTACGGCAGCTATTCGCGCGGCTACAAGGCTGGCGGCTTCAACCTCGATCGTTCGGCGCTCAAGGCCCCGATCGCGGTGATCAACGGCGTGCCGACAACGACCTTCGCCGCCGCTGGCGGAGCCCAGTCGCTGGTCGGCAACCTGCAGTTCGACGCGGAAATCGTCGATGCCTATGAACTGGGTGCGAAATACGCCACCCGCGAGTTCAGCCTGAGCGTCGCCGCCTTCCGTCAGGACTTCCAGAACTTCCAGCTTAACACCTTCAATGGCACGGTCTTCCTGGTGCAGTCGATCAACGGCTGCAGCACGGACCTCAACGGCGCCGACCGCGACACCAGCGCGGCTACGGGCGCCTGCGCCGCCGGCGACGTGACCTACGGGGTCCGTTCGGAAGGTGTCGAACTCGAAGCCTCGCTGGCTCCGGCGCGCAACTTCCGCGTCGCTGCCGGCCTGACCTACTCGGACACCAGCTACAACGAGAATCTGGTCGGTAACCGCCGCGGTGCCGCGCTCGATCCTGCGTTGCGCAAGCTGCCGGGCGACAATCTGTCGAACGCACCGGAACTGGTTGCCACCGGCTCGGTGACCTGGACGCCGGAAATCGGCAGCAGCGGCCTGTCCGGCCTGTTCTATGTCGATGTCCGCACCACGGGCGACTACAATACCGGTTCCGACCTGTTCCCGCAGAAGGAACAGGACGGCTTCACGCTGGTCAATGCCCGTGTCGGCCTGCGTGGTCCGGACGATCGCTGGGCGATCGAGCTGTGGGCGCAGAACCTGTTCAACATCGACTATGCGCAGGTGGCCTTCAACTCGCCGTTCCAGGCGGGCACCACTTCCGCTCCGTTCACCGACCCGCAGTATCCGGGCGGTCGCCAGATCTTCTCGCAGTTCCTTGCCGAACCGCGGACCTATGGCATCACGGTGCGCGGCAGCTTCTGATCCGCAGACACCTCAAAAAGAGGCCCGCTACCGAAAGGCAGCGGGCCTTTTTTTGTCCGCTCACGACAATCTAAGCTCTCGAAAATCAGCCCCGGTCGCCGAACAGCGCGGTCCCGACCCGGACATGGCTGGCGCCGAGCCGCACTGCGGTGGGATAATCGCCGGACATGCCCATGCTGAGCCCGGTGAGACCATGATCGTCGGCCAGCTTGGCGAGCAACGCAAACCATGGAGCGGGTTCCCGCCCGACCGGTGGCACCGCCATCAACCCCGCCAGGGGGATGGCCGCATCGCGCGCTTCGCTGAGCAAGGCCCCGAGCGCCCCCACCGGACAGCCGCCCTTGTGTGGCTCGCCCGCCAGATCGACCTGAACGAAACAGGGCAGGCGCCGGGCTTGGCGATCCATCGCCTTGGCGAGGGCGACGAGCAGGCTGGACCGGTCGAGCGAATGGATGACGTCGAACAGCCGGACAGCATCGTCGGCCTTGTTCGACTGCAACTGCCCGATCATGTGCAGGGTGAGGCCCGGATGCGCCTCGCGCAGCCGGGGCCATTTGCCCTGCGCCTCCTGTACGCGATTTTCCCCGAAATGATGCTGCCCTGCCGCGATCAGCGGCTCGATCGCGGGCCCGTCATGCGTCTTGGAAACGGCGATCAAGGTCACATCCGCGGCCGGGCGACGCGCGTCGGCGGCCGCCGTGGCAATGGCAGCCTGAACGGCGGCGAGCCGGAAGGCGGCAGCATCGGTCGAAGGGTCGGGTGGCGTGGTCACGGCAGCGGGCTATAGGAGCGCAAATGCTGTCTCGCCACCCCCCGCAATCGCCATCGCATCGGCGCCCGGTGCCCGGTCACTGGCTGATGACCGATGCCCGGCTGGGCGACAGTCTGCCGCAGATCGTTGCGGCCATGCCCCCTCGCTCCGCCATCGTGGTCCGGCCCTATGCGCTGCGGCCCGACAATCGGGCAACGCTGATCCGATCGATCGTCAGGGTCGCGCGGGCCAAGCGGCATCTGCTGCTGCTCGCTGGGCGCGGCGCGAGCACCGGCTATGACGGTCGGCACGGTGCAGCGATACCGCCCTCCCCGGCAAAACCCCGTCGTGATTTTCTCAGCCTCGCCGTCCATGACCGGGCCGAGCTGGCAAGGGCGAAGCGCTGGCGTGCCGATGCGATCCTTGTCTCCCCCGTGTGGCCGACCCGCACTCACCCGGGCGCGCCGGTGCTGGGTGTGCGCGGCTTTGCACTGCTCGCCGCGTCGATGCCACGGCAGGCGGTCGCGCTGGGCGGAATGGACAAGGGGCGATTTCAGGCGCTGCGCCGGCATGGCGCAGCCGGGTGGGCCGCCATCGACGCGTGGCTTCCAGGCAGTCGCAATCGGCCGAAGCGTTAGAAGCGGAACTGGGTTCCGACGTAGACGGCCTGGCTATCCTGCCGCTGATCGGTCAGCGGGGCCAGACGGTCATTCTCACTCTTCAGGCGGACACCGGCGGTCACGTCGAGGTTACGCGACAGGCGGTAGCTGCCGGTCACGTCGACCGAATAGGCCCGATCAGGATCGAGCGACCGGTCGCTCGAACCCGGCAGCGAACGGCTGTCCAGCCGCATGTCGGCGCCGAATCGCGAGTCGCGCTCGACACGTGGCGTCGCCGTCCGTGCGGCAGGCAGGGCCGAGATATCGACGGTCGTCCGTTCGATGCCGGTAGCAAAGGAGCTGTAGCCTACAGCCGAACCGAGCCGATAGGTGACGGGCGTGATTGCGATGGGCTGGCTGGTGCGGGTCGCACCGCCATCCGCTGCGACCGTCGCGGGCGTCACGCGGCGCACCAGCGTCACGGCGCGGTTTTCTGTCCCCGGCATTGCCGGCGTGAAGCGGAAATTGCGGCGATCCTCATCGGTCAGCCGGGCATAGCGGGCCAGCAACGCAGGCTCACCGGTAGCCGGGGTGAAGCGGCCGACCAGCGACGACAGGGTCGCGGCGCGGATATCTGAATCGGAGGCGCTGATCGCCGGTGACGCGGCGAGACCGGCGGCAACCAGTGCCCCCAGACCCAGCATCGCAAAGCTACGATCAGACATCATGTCTGCACGACTCCACTTTCACCCTTTTCCATATCACCCTTTGCTGGCGCTTTTCCAGTGCCGCGAGTCCATAATTCGCAAGGTGTGGCATTGTTGCACAGTTGGCCGGAAAAGGGCCTGAACCGCGCTGGGCGCCGCAATGCTTGCCCATGCCCCGCTGCACGGCTAGAGGTCGCAACACTGGCGGGAAGGCGCATATTCCGCAGGCATTGCGCAGCCCGTGTTCAAGGATGATCGACCGCCCATGCACATTTCGTCTCTTAAGCTCATCTCCACCCGGACCTCGGGCCTGGTCGGCATGTCGGTTCTTGCCTTGGCGCTGACGGCGTGCGGTGGCCGTGAGCGCGCTGCCCCGGATCTGGCGGCGAGCCAGGTCACCAGCATTGGCGTCAATGCCTATCTGTGGCGCGCCAGCCTCGACGCGTTGTCGTTCGCGCCGCTCTTGCAGGCTGATTCGAGCGGCGGCGTCATCGTCACCGACTGGTATGCCAACCCCAACAATCCGGGCGAGCGCGTCAAGCTGACGGTGGCGATCCTCGATCGCGATCTGCGCGCCGATGCGCTGCGCGTCTCCGGCGCGCGGCAGGTGGCGCAGAATGGTACCTGGGTCGACGCGCCGATCGCCGCCGCCACGGTACAACGGGTCGAGGAGATCATCCTTACCAAGGCTCGCGATCTCCGCCGCACGGCGCTGGCGGCGGAATAATCCCCTTTTCCCGATTGTCCTGAGCTTGTCGAAGGAGTGTCCTTTTCTTCGAGCGTCGAAGAAAGTCAGCCCTTCGACAGGCTCAGGGACACGGTTTTGGTTGCTATGCTGCGGATTACCGTGAGGAAAGACACATGACCGACCAACGGTTCAACCCGATGGCCGCCGATGCGCGCTGGCAGGCCGCGTGGGAAGGCGCCGAAACCTTCCGCGCCGACCGCCACCCGGACCGGCCGGCCGCCTATGTGCTCGAGATGTTTCCCTATCCCTCAGGGCGCATCCACATGGGCCATGTGCGTAACTACACGATGGGCGACGTCATCGCCCGCTACAAGCTGATGACCGGCCATGCCGTGCTGCACCCGATGGGCTGGGACGCATTCGGCATGCCGGCCGAAAATGCGGCGATGGAAAAGGGCGTCCACCCCGGCGGCTGGACCCGCGCCAACATTGCGGCGATGAAGGCGCAGCTGAAACGGCTGGGCCTGTCGATCGACTGGAGCCGCGAACTCGCCACTTGCGATCCCGACTATTATGGCCATGAACAGGCGCTGTTTCTGGACCTGATGGCGGCCGGCCTCGTCACCCGCAAGGAAAGCTACGTCAACTGGGATCCGGTCGACCACACGGTGCTGGCCAATGAACAGGTGATCGACGGGCGCGGCTGGCGCTCGGGCGCGCTGGTCGAGCGGCGCAAGCTCAGCCAGTGGTTCCTGAAGATCACGGACTTTGCCGAGGAATTGCTCGACGGACTGGGTACGCTGGACCAGTGGCCCGAGAAGGTCCGGACGATGCAGGAGAACTGGATCGGCAAGTCGCAGGGGCTGGAGTTCCGCTTCAAATTTCCCGCCTCGCAGGATCATATCGCGGTGTTCACCACCCGCCCGGACACGCTGTTCGGTGCGAGCTTCGTTGCGGTCGCGCCCGACCACCCGCTTGCCGAGCGGCTGGCGGCGAATGCGCCCGAGCTGGCCGAGTTCATCGCCACCTGCCGCGCCAGCGGCACCGCACAGGCCGAGCTGGACACGGCAGAAAAGCTGGGCTTCGATACCGGCCTGACCGTCGAGCACCCGCTCGATCCCGACTGGCACCTGCCGGTCTGGGTCGTCAATTATGTGCTGATGGACTATGGCACCGGCGCGATTTTCGGCTGCCCGGCGCATGACCAGCGCGACATCGATTTCGCCCGCAAATATGGCTTGCCGGTGGTGCGGGTGGTTGCCGATGGCGACCAGACCGATCCGCATTTTGAGGGAAATGAGCCCTTCACCGGCCCCGGTCGCATCGTAAATTCGCATTTCCTGAATGGCATGAGCATCGCGGACGCCAAAGCCGCCATAATCGCGCGGGCAGAGGCCGAGGGTTGGGGCAGGGGTACCACCGTCTGGCGGCTGCGCGACTGGGGCATCAGTCGCCAGCGCTATTGGGGCACACCGATTCCGGTGATCCACTGCGATGCATGCGGCGTGGTGCCCGTGCCCAAGGACCAGTTGCCGGTGGTGCTGCCCGATGACGTCACGTTCGACGTGCCCGGCAACCCGCTCGACCGGCACCCGACCTGGAAGCAAGTCGATTGCCCGGGCTGCGGCGCTGCGGCGCGGCGCGAAACCGATACGCTCGACACCTTTGTCGATTCCAGCTGGTATTTCCTGCGCTTCGCCAGCCAGCCCGGCGACAAGCCGTTCGATGCGGCGGAAGTCGCCCGCTGGCTGCCAGTCGGCCAATATATCGGCGGTATCGAGCATGCGATCCTGCACCTGCTCTATGCCCGCTTCTGGACCCGCGCGCTGGCGCACATCGGCAAGATCGAACTTGAAGAGCCATTTGCCAATCTGTTCACGCAGGGAATGGTCACCCACGAAAGCTACAGCCGGTCACGAGGTGAAGGGGTAGGACCCCAATACTTTACTCCCGAGGAGGTTGATCGGACCGGCAATGGTGCGACTTTGCGCTCAGACGGACAGCCAGTTGATGTCGGTCGCGTGATAAAGATGTCAAAAGCGAAGAAGAATGTCGTCGATCCCGACGGCATCATCGACCAATATGGCGCGGACGCGGTGCGCTGGTTCATGCTGTCGGACAGCCCGCCGGAGCGCGATCTGGAGTGGTCGGAAAGCGGCATCGAGGGCTGCTGGCGATTCGTCCAGCGGTTGTGGCGTATCGCCACCGCACCGCGCACCGGCGGCGGTCATGACGTCACGCTCGTCAAGCTGACCGCCAAGACCATCGCCGGCGTAACCGCCGATATCGACGCGCTGGCCTTCAACAAGGCGGTCGCAAAGCTCTACGCGCTGTCTAACGCCATCGAGAAAGCCGCGCCCTCGGCCAGCCGCGATGCCGCAGCGCGCGCATTGGTGCTGCTCGCCTCACCAATGCTGCCGCATATCGCCGAGGAAATCTGGAAGCTGTGGGGCGAACCCGGCCTGATCGCCGACGCCGCCTGGCCGGTCGCGGATCCTGCGCTGCTGGTCGATGACGAGGTAACCATCGCGCTGCAGGTGATGGGCAAGCTGAAAGACACGATCACCGTCGCCAAGGGGCTCGACAAGGCCGAGCTGGAGGCTCTGGCGCTGGCCAATGCTGCGGTACAGCGGACGCTGGCAGGCGCGGCGGTGAAAAGAGTGATTGTCGTGCCCGACCGTCTGGTCAATATCGTCGCATGATCCGCCGCACCGCCCTGCTTGCCTTGCTTATGGCCCCCGCGCTGGCCGGGTGTGGTCTGCAGCCGCTATATGCAGGCGGAACCCGCGGTCCTGTGGCCAGCGCGCTATCATCGGTCAGCGTTGCGCAAATCGAAGGCGAGGCGGGCTGGCTGGTACGCAATGCGATCCGCGACCGGCTGAGCGCCGCAGGCGACAGTGCGCATCCGCGCTATCGCATCGACGTCCGGCTCGACGACCAGATCAGCGGATTCGCCGTGCGGCGGGATGATTCGGTGACGCGTGAGCGGCGCACGTTGCGCGCGCGCTGGCAGCTGGTCGACACCGGTACCGGCACCACGCTGGTCGACGCCACGGCGACAGCCGATGCCGGCATCGACGTCGTCGGCAGCGAATATGCGACGATCGCGGCCGAACGGACGGCGCTCGAGCAACTGTCGGTGGACATTGCCGACCAGATCGTCGCGCGGGTCGCGCTCTATGCCCGCAATCGGGCGGGCGACAACCCCGCCGCGCGCTGATGCTGCTCAAGGGCAGCGCTGCAAGTGCCGCGCTGGCACGCCCTGACCCCGCCATTCGCCTCTATGTCCTGGGCGGCGAGGATGAGGCGGGCTCCCGCGCAATGCAGGCCGATCTCGCCAAGGCGATGGGTCCGGATGCCGAGCGGATCGACTTTACCCCGGCAAAACTCAAGGAAGATCCCGCCGCCCTGGCTGACGAGGCGGCGTCGATGTCCTTGTTCGGCGGTCGCCGCTGGATCAGCGTGACGATTTTTTCCGGCGGTGGCGACGAACTGGTCGCGGCCGCGGAAAATCTGCTCGATGCCCCGGCCGCGGGCAATCCGGCAGTAATTATCGGCGCGTCGCTGACCGCGCGATCGAAATTAGTGAAACTCGCCGAAAAGCATCCCGCGGCTGTCGGCGTGATCTCCTATCTACCCGATCTCCGGGACGCCGACCGCCTGGTCGAAGGCTTGGCCAAGCCGCTGGGCCTGCGCGTCGACCATGACGTCGCGCTTGCGCTGTTCGCCGCAACCGGGGGCGACCGTGCGCTGATGGCGCGCGAGGTCGAGAAGCTCGCGCTCTATTGCGATGCCGACCCGTCGAGCCCGCGCTCGGCCGACATTGGCGACTGGCATGCCATCGGTGCCGACTTGCCCGAGGAGGATGTGGGCGCTGCGGTCAATGTCGTGCTCGGCGGCCAGTTGAACGAGCTGCCAGGCCAGTTCGCCAAGCTAGCCGCAACCGGCGTTGCCGACATCCCGCTGATTCGCGCGATGGCCCGTCGCGCGCTGCAGCTCGCGGAGCTGCGCACTGCAGTCGATGGGGGGCGTTCGGTAACGCAGGTCATCGAGGCGGCGGGCAAAGCCATATTCTGGAAAGAGCGGTCGGCCATCGCCGCACAGCTCTCGCGCTGGGATTCGCCCCGCCTCGCACGCTTGGTCGAGCGGCTGCACCGGCTCGAACGGGAAATGAAGGCGCCCGACAACGCCGGGGATGTGCTGCTGCGGGCCGGGCTTCTCGACATTGCCCGGGTTGCGGCGAGCGGGGGCAGAGCTATTCGTAGCTGACAGTCACCGGGATCCGGCCGCGATAATCGCCGTCCTCGTTGCCACTGATGTCCAGCCGGCCGCCAAAGCTGAATTCGAGTCGCCCGGTAACGCCCAACCTGAGCACCGGTGCCTCGCCCGTGCTGATTTGCGTTACCCGGGCGGTACGGCCGTCGGATGCCGTCAGCGTAATCGACTCGGGCAGACTGACGCGCACATTGCGCAGCGGGGTGCCGGTGACGATTACCCGGCCCGAAAAGCCATACCCACCCAGCGGGGCGACATTGCCCTGTGTCTGCCCACCGCCGCTCTGCGGATCGAGGGTGATGCTGCCCCCGCCATCGCCCGCGACCAGACGCGAAAAATCGAGATCGGCAATCACTTCGACCCGCAACGGCAGTTCGGGCAGAATGCCATCGACGCTGCTCGACGCAGGCGCGCTGCTGTCGGTACACAGCAAGCATTGCGCCGCCGCCGGTGACGCCGCGCCGAGCAGGATGGCAATGCCGCCGCCGGCGCAAAGCACATGTTTCGCCGCACCGGCCAAAGCAGGCATGGCGTTACCGCGCCTAATGGTGCATTTGGCTCTCATGGTCGGACAAGATGCATCATTCGTAGTTAACAGCCGGTTTTCTGTGCCGCAGGCATGAGCGCCCAGCCAGCCATTCGTCAGCTCGCGGTTGCCAGTCCGGGTCATGACATCCATCGCGCTTTCATCGACTATGCCACGGCAAAGATCGCCGACGAGCGGGAGCGGCGCCTGTTCCTGCGCATGGCCGATCGGTCGGGGATCGGGCATCGCTGGTCGGTCCTGCCACGCGCGGACAATGGCGGCTCCCCGGTCGACCCCGGCGGTTTCTACGATGCATCGCCGCTGCCCCCCACCTCCGCCCGGATGCGCGCCTATGCCGAGCTGGCTCCAAAGCTGGCATTGACGGCGATAGGCAAGCTCAGTTTCGATCCGGCCCGCATCACCCATATCGTCGTCGCCAGTTGCACCGGCTTCACCGCGCCCGGCATCGACCAGATCATCGCCCGTGCGCTGGGTCTGTCACCGCAGGTCGAACGCCTGCTGATCGGCTTCATGGGCTGCTATGCCGGCGTGACCGCACTGCGCGCCGCCCGGCACATCGTGCGGTCCGATCCGGATGCGCAGGTTCTTCTGGTCAGCGTCGAGCTTTCCACACTTCATCTTGAGGATACCGGGGCGATCGAGCCGTTGCTGGCGATGCTTCAGTTCAGCGACGGCGCTGCGGCGGCGATCATAGCGGCCGGAGCGGGGCCGGTCTCGCTGGGCGGCGGCATCAGCCTGGCGCTGCCCGCTTCGGACGAGCTGATTCGCTGGGATATCGGCGAGCAGGGTTTTGTCATGCGCCTGTCGGGCGAGGTGCCGGCCCGCATCGAGGCCGCGCTCGCTGACCGCGATCTGGCAGACGGCCTGTTCGGCCCCGAATTGCCGGCGCATCTTGCCATCCATGCCGGTGGCCGCTCGATCCTCGACGCAGTCGAACGCGCACTCGCGATTCCGCCGCAGGCGCTGTCCGCCAGCCGCGATACGTTGCGAGACTATGGCAACATGTCTTCGGCGACCGTGCTGTTCGCCATCGCCCGGCTGGTAGAACGCAAGGCGGTCGGGCCGGGCCTTGCCCTCGCCTTCGGCCCCGGGCTGGCGGCGGAGGCGATCCGGCTGGATTTCCGGGCGTGAACCCCTTCGCTTCCCTGGTCCAGCCGGTGGAGCGAGAGGAAGAGATGGATGCGCTCGACCTGTCGTCCGAACGCTACGCCCGCATCATTGCCGATCTTGCCCGCATCAATGCCCTGACACTGGCGACGCGGCCGACGCGGGCCTTTTTCCGCACCGTCACGCAGTTGCGCGGCGCAAGTGCGTCGCCGCTGCGCTTGCTTGACGTCGGTTTCGGCCATGGCGACATGCTGCGCTGCCTGGCCCGCGATGCCGAGCGGATGGGCATTGCCGTCGAGCTGGTGGGCATCGACCTCAATCCGCGCAGCGAGGCCGCCGCCCGTCGCGCCACGCCGGCGACGATGCCGATCGTCTATCGCACCGGCGATTATCGGCAGCTGGCGGGCGAAGGCTGGGACGCGGTGATTTCCAGCCTGGTCGCGCACCATATGACGCCCGAACAGCGCATCGCGTTTCTCCATTTCATGGAGAGCGAGGCGCGTGCCGGCTGGCTGATCAACGATCTGCATCGCCAACGCTTGCCCTTTGTCGGCTATCCGGCTCTGGCCGTGCTGGCGATGGTCGATCCAGTCGTACGCCGCGACGGCCAATTGTCCATCGCCCGGTCGTTCCGGCGGGATGAGTGGCACGCGATCCTGGCCCAGGCGCGCATCGAGGGCGCGCAAGTCCGGCGCTGGTTCCCATGGCGGCTGTGCGTGGAGCGGATCCGTTGACGTCATGGATCGACCGGCCACTGGTAATCGGCGGGGGCCCTGCCGGAGCCGCGGCGGCGATTCATCTGGCCCGCGCCGGCGCCCCGCCGCTGCTGATCGAGCGCATGCGCGAGACCGGCGATGCCATCTGCGGCGGCTTCCTGTCGTGGCAGACGCTGGCGACGCTCGATCGTTTGGGGCTCGATAGCGATGCGCTGGGCGGCCAGCGGGTGACACGGGTGCGGTTGTTCGCCGGCGGCCGGTCCATCGAGACAGACCTGCCGCACCCCGGCATGGGCCTTTCCCGTCGTCGGCTCGACAGTCTGCTACTCGATGCCGCCATCGCCGCCGGAGCCGGGGTGGAGCGCGGCGTCACCATCCGTTCGATCGGCGCGGGGCAGGCTGTCACTGACGATGCGGCGACATTGGCCAGCCCGACCCTGTTGCTCGCCAGCGGCAAGCATAATGTCGCCGGCCACCGCCGTATGCCATCGGCGCACGGCGCTGCAGACCCGGTGATAGGCCTGCGCCAACGCATTGCGGCATCGACCGCGGGGGAACGGCTGGTGGGTGACGCGGTCGAGCTGTTCCTGTTCGATCGCGGCTATGTCGGCCTGGTGCGCCAGGAGGATGGCAGCCTCAACCTCTGCCTTGCGGTGCACAAGTCGCGACTGGCCGAGGCCGAGTCGCGGCCGGAAACCCTGCTGCAGCAATGGGGCAACGCCTGTCCGCCGCTAGGCGAACGGCTCACCTCGGCCGATGCAATCGGACGGATCGATGCGATTGCGGCCGTGCCCTATGGCTGGCGTGCGCGCATTGGGGTGCCGGGCGTGTGGCTGTTGGGCGATCAGGCGGGATGCATCCCGAGTCTGGCAGGCGAGGGGATGGGGATCGCGCTGGCCAGCGCCGAATCCGCGGTGGCGGCATGGCGTCAGGCGGAGGGTGCACTCTCCTGGCAACAGCGTTTCGCCGATCGGCTGCTGCTGCCGATGGGCGTGGCCGGGACCGCGTGGCGCGCCTGCGAAAATCCGTGGATGGCTCCGCTGCTTTTGCGATTCTTGCGCCATTCCCCGGGCAGCATCCGCGCCATCGCCCGATTGACGCGGATTAGCGCTTGAAACCGCCGGGTCGCCACCGCACCTTGGGGCCATGGACAAGCTGAACCTTACCGACGCCGAATGGCGTGAACGCCTGACCCCCGAACAATATCATGTGCTGCGGGAGCATGGTACCGAACGGGCTTTCACCGGCCAGTTCAACGTGCACAAGGCCGATGGCATCTATGTCTGTGGCGGCTGCGGCGCGCCGCTGTTCGACAGCGGCACCAAATATGACAGCGGCTCGGGCTGGCCCAGCTTCTTTCAGCCGATCAGCGACGATGCGGTGACCATCCATCGCGACACCAGCTACGGCATGGTGCGCGACGAGGTACGGTGTGCACGGTGCGACGGGCATCTCGGCCACGTCTTCCCCGACGGTCCGGCCCCGACCGGCGCGCGTTTCTGCATGAATAGCGCCAGCCTCGACTTCACCACCCGCGACTGATCCGTTCACGCAAGCGAAAGCTGGACGCGAGCAAAGCGCAAATTCGCTTGTCGCGATTCCCGCGCAGTCCTAATCAGGCGGCCTGATGGCAACCGCATCCCGTTCCGGCAGCAAGGCCGCTCCCACCCGCGCCCGGCGGATCGTCATGGGCATCGTCAAATGGGGTTCCGCGCTCGCGCTGCTGATTCTGATCGGCATCGCGATCGCGGTCGGCGTGGCCGCGTCCAATCTTCCGAGCTTCGAGGAGCTGAAAAGCTCCCCCAACGGACAGACCATTCGCGTCCGCGACGCCAATGGCGCCATCATCGTATCGATCGGCCCCAATTACGGCCGCTGGATGAAGCTGTCGGATACCCCGCAGCCGATGCGTGACGCCATGGTCGCGGTGGAGGACAGGCGCTTCCGCTATCATTTCGGCATCGATCCTGTCGGGCTGGCACGTGCCGTCAGCATCGCGCTCGAACGGCGTGGCGAGGGGCGTTGGCAGGGTGCGTCGACGATCAGCCAGCAGCTCGCGCGCAACATCTTCCTCAGCAACAGCTATTCGGTCACCCGCAAGGCGCAGGAAGCCATCTTGGCGATGGCGCTGGAGTGGAAGTTCAGCAAGGACCAGATCCTCGAACTCTATCTCAACAAGGTCTATTTCGGCGGCGGCAGCTACGGCATCGATGCCGCGTCCCGCCGCTTCTTCGGCCATGGCGCGGAAGATCTGGGGCTGCCTGAAGCCGCGGTCATCGCCGGTCTGGTCAAGGCGCCGTCGCGCTACTCACCTACCGCAGATGCGGAGGCCGCGCTGGGCCGCGCCAATGTCGTGCTTGACGTCATGCTGGATGCGGGCGTCATCACCCCGGAACAGCGCCGCCGCGCCCGGCCCGCCGATGTCGAACTGGCAGCAGAGCCGCCGCAGAACAGCGCCCGCTATTTCACCGACTGGGCCCTGCCGCAGCTCGACACGCTGATCGACGAATCGACCCAGCCGCTCGATGTGTGGACCACGCTCGACCTCGGCATGCAGCGCGCGGCGACCGCGGCGATCCAGGCCAATACCCCCGGCGGCGCGCAGGGCGCGCTGGTCGCGCTCGATCGGGATGGCGCGGTGCGGGCGATGGTCGGCGGGCGCGACTATGTGACGTCGAACTACAACCGCGCCACCACGGCGACCCGTCAGCCGGGATCGGCGTGGAAGCTGTTCGTCTATATGGCGGCGCTGGAGGCCGGCTATCGGGTCGACGATCGCGTGGTCGACGAGCCGGTGACGATCAACGGGTGGAGCCCCCGCAACGCCAACGGCCGCTTTTCGGGCGAGATGGATGTGCGGTCGGCCTTTGCCTATTCGGTCAACACCGTCGCCGCGAAGCTGGGCGATTCGATCGGGACCTCAGCGATTGCCTCGATGGCGCGCCGGTTCGGCATTTCGACCGATATCAATACCCAACCCTCGATGGTGCTGGGCACATCCGATGTGCGGGTGATCGACATGACCGCCGCTTTCGCCTCGGTCGCCGCCGAAGGGCGCGCGGTGCGGCCCTATGCCATCGCCCGGGTGACCACCGCCGACGGCGATCTGCTGTATGAGCGGACGCCTGAGCCGGCAGCGGTGCTGGTCGATGGATGGGTCGCCGCCGGGATCACCGACCTGCTGCAGACCGCCGTCAATACCGGCACCGGTCGCGCGGCGCAGATCGGGCGCCCGGTGGCGGGCAAGACCGGTACCACCAGCAGCAACAAGGATGGCTGGTTCCTGGGCTTTTCCGGCGGCATCACCACCGGCGTGTGGATGGGCCGCGACGATGCGCGCGCTGTCGGCGGCCTGCAGGGCGGCCGGGCACCGGCGCAGGCCTTTGCCGATTTCATGCGCGTTGCCGTCGCCAACCGCCCGATCGAGGAGTTCAAGACCGAGGTCGAACTGCCGCAATGGCAGCTGGAGACCGAGGATGATGCCTATTTCGGCGAGCCTGGCGAGGGCGCGCTGACTGATGAAAATGGTCAGCCGATCGAGCTCGACCCGGCGCTGGAACCGACGGATGGCGTCGAAGTGGAAGGCGACACCGGGCCGGCCCCTGATGAGGAGCGCAAACCACAGCTCGACCAGCGCTGGATCGACGAGATGACCGGGCGCCGCGCCCAGCCACCGCCACGCCCCCCGGCCAACCCCAAACCCCAATAGCGACCGCCCCGTCGGCCGCGGCCGCGCTCAGCTGTCGAAATTCAACGCGTGCAGCATCATGCCATGCGCCTTCAGCCAAGCCTTGGATTGGGCGTTGGCGGCTCCGCCCAGCCGGTCGGCCAGCGCGTGGAAGCGCGGGCCGTGATTCATGTGCGCGAGATGCGCCACCTCGTGCGCGACAATCGCATGGCGGACAAATTCGGGCGCCATCGCCAGCCGCCAGCTGTAGCGGATCGCGCCTGACGCACTGCAACTGCCCCAGCGGCTCCGCGGATCGCCGACCGAGACGCTGCGCAGCGGCAGGTTTTCGGCATCGGCCATCGTGCGGCTGCGTTCGCCGAACTCGCGCCGCGCCACCTGCTGCAGCCAGCGACGGACACGCGGTGCAATCGCGGTCGTCGGCCCGCCGAGCCGCAGGCAATCGGCGTCGATGACGGGCTGACGCGGATGATCGGGCGACCATTGGATGGTCAGCCAGCCGCCGTCCCACGGCAGGCGGGTGCCAGCCGTCACCATGGTGCCGCTGACCGGTCGGGCAACGATCTGCTGCGCGATCCATGCCCCCTGATCGGCGACCCACTGGCGCGCCGGGGCGATGCGCTGGCGCAGCGGCAGGGTCAGGCGCAGCTCACCCGACCGCTGATCGTAGCGCAAGCGATAACGCCGCGACGCGTGATGGCGTCTGACCCGGACGGTCAGCACCCGATCGGCGACGACGACGCTGAAATCCTCGGCTGCCGGCGTGTCAGATCGCGCGATCGACAACATGATGCTCCAGCGGCCCGGCATCGACCTCGCTCACTGTCCAGCCACGGATCGATTCACCGGCGGCGTGCACCGCTTCGCGATCGCCGCACAGCAGATAATGCCATTCGGGCAGCGGGCGGCCCTCCGCGCGCAGCCGATAGGCACAGGTGAGCGGCAGCCAGAACAGCGAATCGATGCGGCCCGCGCTCAATTGCAGACATTCGGGCACATAGCGGCGGCGGTTGCGATAATCGCTGCACCGCGCCGTCTCACGATCGAGCAATTTGCAGGCAACATTGGTCGGCCAGACCCGCACTTCCTCTTCATCTTCCTCTTCGAGCTTGTGCAGGCAGCATTTGCCGCAACCGTCGCACAGCGCCTCCCACTGCGCGGCATCGAGGCTGGCAAGTGGTTGTTCCCAGAAAGGCGCTGGGCTGTCGCTCACCTTACCCAGCGCGCCAGTTCGGCTGCGACCAGATCGGGTGCGCCCTCGTTCACCGATTCGGTGGTGATATTGTCGGTGGGCAGCAGCGCCAGCGGCTCTCCGTCCGGGCCCATCAGATAGGCGGCGTTGGTGTGCGCCATCAGATAGGCATCGGGCGTGCTGCCCGGCTGGCGGCTGTATTGGACGACATAGGCATCGGCGGCGGCACGGATCTGCTGGTCGCTGCCGGTCAGGCCGATCAGACGCGGATGGAATTTGCGTACATAGTCACCGATCACCGCCGGCGTGTCGCGCGCCGGGTCCACGGTGATGAAAATCGGCTGGATGCGCGCCGCGCGCGCCGAATCCTGCCGTTCGAACTGCTTGAGGCCGAGCATCAGCCAGTTGAGATCGACCGGGCAGACATCAGGGCAGAAACTATAGCCAAAATAGACCAACCGGTAGCGCCCGGCAAAATCCCGGTCGGTGACGGCCTGGCCGTCGCTGCCGACCAGTGTGAACGGGCCGCCGATCCGGGCCCCTTTGAGGGGTGGCTCCTCGACCGGCGCATTGGCCGGACCACAGGCGGCAAGCATCAGCAGCATGGCGGCGACACTTGCGCCAAGCATCGAGCGGAGAGTAAGGAAACCATCATTCATGACGCGCTCAGACTTGCGGCGGCATGAGCGGAAAATCAATCGCTCACGCCGCCCGCCGCCCGTCGGATCAAGGAATTTTGTCGATGATGTTGCCCGCTCGCCGACTGGCCACCGCTGCGACCGCCCTGCTGCTGTCGACCGGCAGCGCCATGCTGCTGACCGCACCGGCGGCGGCGCAGCTCTTCTCCGACAGCTACCAGTTTCTGGAAGCGGTGCGCGACCGTGACGGCAACAAGGCGATGGAGTTGCTCAACGGCCTCAGCGGCACGCTGATCAACACCCGCGATCGGTCGACCGGCCAGACTGCGCTGCACATTGTTGTCGCGCGGCGCGACCTGACCTGGCTCAACTTTCTGCTACAGCGCGGTGCCGACGCCAATCTTGCGGACCGCGAGGGTGCAACGCCGCTGCAGGTGGCGGCGCAACTCGGCTTCGTCGATGGTGCCCAGGCGCTGGTCACCCGTGGCGCGCGCGTCAACGCGGCGAACGGTCGCGGCGAAACCGCGCTCCATCTCGCCGTGCAACGCCGGGATATTGCGATGGTGCGCGTGCTGATCGCGGCCGGAGCAAACCCCGATCTTCAGGACAATCTCGCCGGCAAATCGCCGCGCGACTATGCTACCGAAGACAGCCGCGCCGCTGCGGTGCTCGCGGCCCTCGATTCCCGGCCACAAGGCGCAACCCCTGCGGCACCCGTCGCCGGGCCCAACTAGGCCAGTTTACAGCGCCGCTTCGGCGGCGCCTGCGGTGCTGGCAAACATCGGGTCCGCCGCAAAACTGAGCCTGCGCATGGCCAGCCGCCCGATGCGCAGCAACTCGCTGCGCCGCCGTGCCGACGCCAGCCGATGCTCGACCGACTCCCGGATCACCGCCGCATCATAGCGGTCTGCGACGATCAGCCCGCACCGCTCCGGTTGCCGGTCCTGCAGCACGTCATGGCTCAGCGACGGGGAAAGCGCCCAATAGAAATGGTCGCACCAGTCGAGATACTCCGGCCATTTGGTGTCTGCGATCAGGTCACCGCGCGCGACCTTGATCTCGACGATGGTGATGGTGCCCTTGGCATCGATCAACACCATGTCGGCCCGGCGCCCGTTCGGCAACGGCACTTCGCAAAGGGCCGTGAGGCCGCGATGGTGGAAGAATCGCGCCAGGCTTCGGGCAACATCTGCGGCACAACAGTCCGGTTGGGGGCAGGGGGATGCAAGCGTTGCCATGACGACAGCTTATGGCGGTTCGGGAACAAAGCAAGACCCCGGACGGACGGTCCGGGGTCTTGCAGCGACCCGAACGATCAGTTCCGCCATCCTCCCCGTTTTCGGGGCAAAGCGGGCTCCCGCTCAGCGATAGAAAATATGATCACCCAACCGCGCGATCCGCGGGCGATTCCAGCCCGGCGACACGTAGGTCGCATGAAAGAAGAGGGCGCCGGGCACCGGATCGCTCCAGCGGTCCTCGCTGGCAATCCGCGCTATCGCCACGGCCCGCTGCCAGCGGCCGTCATTGGGCGGGGTCGGGATGATCCCGCGGCGCACGAAGGAAAACTGCCCGCGCTGCGTCAACACCGCGCATGGCGTAGGAGCGAAGCGCCCCGATTCAGCACGATTGATGATGACATTGGCCACCGCGAGCTGGCCTTCGACACTCTGATTGGCCGATTCGAAAAAGACGCCGGTGGCAATGCAGCGCAGATCGTCGGTTTCGGGTTCGCTGTGGGGCATGGCGGCGACCATGGCTTCGAGCGAGGCGTGGTCGATCTCGTCAGGCCGGTCCGCGCTGTCCGCTGCGGCCTCGCCGGTCTCTTCGGTCGCGGGGACTGGTTCGAAAATGACATCGCCCGGCTGCGTCTGTGCTAGCGTCGGGGCGGTCAGGGCGACTGCGGTCAGCGCAGTCATGCCTACGGCCAGCGCCGAGGCAAAGTGGAAAAGGCGACTCATTACGCATCAAACTGGGCGGAGCGGTCTCGGCGACGGCGGCTGACCCTAAAGCGAGGGGTCGAGCATGCCGGGCGTTGCCCTCCGACTGCGTGTTTGCCCGGGAACCGTCCTGGTTCCGGCTGGTTCTCCCTCCCCCTGTTGAAGAATGGAGACAGCGCAGGGCAACCTTCGCACCTAAGATGCGGCGCCTGTGCGCACGCCCGCCCGAAAGGTCAAGCCGCGTCGGTCATTTCGGCGACGAACCGTTGCGCATCAGGGATGTCCAGTTCGATCACCCACAGATCCGGGTCGCTGCGCAGGCGGCGCGAGAGCCGCTCGCCGCGCGCGCCAGGGTCTTCGCCGGTTGCGGCCGCCACCGAGCGCCAGCCGATCGAGCCATCGAATTCGGTGATTCGTTCGAGCAGCATGTCGCTCTGCCCGCGATCGCAGCACTCGACCAATATGGCACCGGCACGATCGTCGCCACGGTGGATCACGGTAGCAAATCCGCCAGCGCCATTGACCCTGCGGACCAGCGCGGAGACCAGCATCACGCTGGTCAGGCGTGGCGGCACCCCGTCACCCGGCGACATAACCGGGCAATCCGGACAGTGCGAAGGATGAGCGCATGAAGGTGCCGGTCCCGCGCGCCACTTCTTCCCCGGTTGCATCGACCAGGAAAGCCTCGGCCACGAACACCCGCCGGCGGCCGCTGACCCAACGGCCATGAGCGGTCGCCGGCCCTGCCTTGAGCGGGCGGGTGAACAGCAGGTTGAAGGCGGTGGTCAGCAGAAACCTGTCGGTCACCAGGCTGTTGGCGGCATAAAAGGCCGCATCGTCGAGCATCTTGAAATAGCTTGTGCCATGCGCCGCGCCAGCCGCGTGATAATGATCGGGCAGGATGTCGAAACGGATGGTGGCCCGTCCCGCCGTCTCGACATGAAGCGCGGAGGGAAACAGCCGGTTGATCGGGGCGACGGCGTAAAGCGACTCAAGCGCGCGGAAATGGGCGGCTTCTCCGGCGCTGATGACCTCGTCGCTCATCCCGGCTCAGGCCGCGTCCCGGGCCTCATCCCCGGTCAGGATGGCATAGAGGGCTTCGGCGGTGCGGCTACCGCGCAGGCGGGCAACTGCATTGTCGTCGCGCAGGAAGCGGGAAACCTGGGCCAGCGCCTTGAGATGTTCGGCCCCGGCGTCGAACGGCGACAGCAACACGAAGGCAAGATCGACCGGCAGCGCATCGATGGCGTCGAAATCGATCGGACGCGCGAACTGGATGAACATCGCCCGCACGCCCGACAGGCCGGGAATCCGGGCATGCGGAATGGCCATGCCGCGGCCGAAGGCGGTGGAGCCCAGCCGCTCGCGCTCGAGCAGCGCCTCGGTCACCTCGCTGGCGTCGAGCCCCAGCGCAGACGCGGCAAGGGTGCCCGCGAGCGGGAAAAAGGCCCGCTTCGACTCAACCGGCTGCTGGGCGCGGACGGTGGCGGGATAAACGAGGTCTGAAAGACGAATCATTGTTGCAAATGTCACGCAATCGAGGGGGATTCAGGTCAGGCAGCAGGCGATGGCATCATTGTTGCCACCCGACCCGCGCCATCACCGCGATAGCTAGTCCGGCCGCGCCCATAGACGCAGCCGGACCTAATATCCACCCATGTTTGTCAAACGCAGACGACACGGCGGCTCAGCTGCGCTTCGGCTCGACCCAGCCGATGGTATTGTCGCCCCGGCGATAGACCATATTGTGCACGCCGGTGGCGGCATTGACGAACAGCAGCGCGCCGGTGTTCCTGAGGTCGAGCATCATCACAGCGTCGGATACGCTGGTGGTCGGCACGTCGACGCGGGTTTCGGCGATGATGGCCGGCGCGTCGCCGACTTCCTCCTCGGACGGATCGGCCTCGAACACCGTGTAACCGGCATCGAGCGGCACTTCGCCGGGCGGTTGCTGCGCGGCGCCATTGCCATTGGCGTTACGATCCTTGAGCCGGCGCATGTAGCGCCGCAGCTGCTTTTCGATCTTGTCGGCAGCGCCTTCGAAGGCGACATGCGCATCCTGTGCCTGGTGATGGCCCTTGAGTACCACCCCCTGCATGACATGGGCGATGATGTCGCAGGTCAGCGACTCATGCGGGCCGCGACCGAAGGTGGCGTGGGCGGAGATGGCCCGCGCGAAATATTTGTCGGCTATAGCGTTCATTCGATCGGAAACATGGGTTTGCAGGGCGGCGCCCGTTTCGAGCTGGTGACCGGATACGCGAATGTCCATGCTTCTTCTCCTGTATTGACGGCGATGCCGCATTGCCCGGACCGTCCGGCTGTTGACGCTTCTTGACGGTACGCGGAATTTCTCTCTTCCCCCTTAGTTTCTCCCTTCAATTCTGCTGCAGCCACAGGGCCTGATCGATGGTGGCAATAAAGGCTGCATGCGCTGCAAGTTCCTCTGCGCTTGCGGCATGCGGCCGCGGTGCGCGGAAGGCGCGGGCGACGGTTATGGCCGAAGCGGCAGAGAGCGTGGTCTGTCCGGCCGGCTTAGCAGCAAGGCCAAGCCCGATCTGCCGGCCGCCGGTCATCTCGACATAGAGCTGGGCGAGCAGTTCCGCATCGAGCAGCGCGCCATGCTTGACGCGATGGCTGCGATCAATGCCGTAGCGGGTGCAAAGGGCGTCGAGGCTGTGCTTGGCCCCGGGATGCAGCTTGCGGGCCATCGCCACCGTGTCGATCATCCGGCTGCGGTCGAGCGGGGGATAACCAGCGCGCACCAGCTCGGCATCGATGAAGCCGAAATCGAACGCGGCATTGTGGGCAACCAGCGCCGCGTCATCGCCCAGAAAAGCCAGCAACGCGTCGACGATGTCGGCAAAGCGCGGTTTGTCCGACAGGAAGGCATCGCTGAGCCCGTGCACGGCCTGCGCCTCGGCCGGCATCGGCCGTTCCGGGTTGATATAGGCATGGAAGGTGCGGCCGGTCTCGATCCGGTTGACCATCTCGATGCACCCGACCTCGACCAGCCTGTCTCCGCCGCCAGCATTCAGGCCTGTGGTTTCGGTATCGAACACAATTTCGCGCATCGTCGTGAAACTATGCGCCGCTCTCCGCGCTAAGGCAAGCAACGACAGCGGCGAGCTGTGCGCGCGTTTCGGCCAACGATCGCCCGGTATCGATGACATGATCGGCGCGGGCGCGTTTCTGCTCGTCGGGCGTCTGCCGGGCCAGGATCGCCTCGAACTTGTCGTTGGTCATCCCGGGGCGGGCAAGCACGCGGCGGCGCTGCTCATCGGGCGGCGCGGACACCACCAGGATCCGGTCGACCGCCGAGAAGCCGCCCTTTTCGAACAGCAGAGGAATGTCGAGAACGATGATCGGCGCGCCGGCATTGGCGGCCATGAACGCGGCCTGCGCGGCACCGACCGCCGGATGGACGATCCGCTCGAGCCGGGCCAGCGCCTCGGCATCGTTGAACACCAACGCGCCCAATTTGGCCCGATCCAGCCCGTCAGGGCCGGTCGTGCCGGGGAAGGCGGCTTCGATCTGCGACAGCATTGCTCCGCCGGGGGCCTGCAACCGATGCACCTCGGCATCGGCATCGAACACCGGCACGCCGAGATCGCGGAGCATGGCCGCTACCGTCGATTTGCCCATGCCGATCGAACCGGTGAGGCCGACAATCAGCGGGCGACCGCGGGCATCGCTCATCGCACCAAGAGCTCCCTGAGCTGTTCGTCATGGTCGCGTGGCGGGGCCGCGCCAAACAGCAGCTCGAACGCCAGCGCGGCCTGACCGACCAGCATCTCAAGCCCGTCGATTGCCGCTAGGCCGCGATCGTCAGCGGCGGCAATCAGATCGGTGACCAGCGGCGCATAGACGAGGTCATAGACCACCGCATCATCGGGCAGCGGCGCGAGATCGAGCACCAGCGGCGATTGCCCGGACATGCCCAGCGAGCTGGCATTGACCAGCAAACCAGCCTTGGGCAGCGCGGCATCCAGCGGCAACGCCTCGCCTTTGAGGCCAAAGGTCGCAAGCAGCATGCTCGCCTTGAGCGTGTTGCGGTTGAGGATCGTCACCGGCCCGACATTCATCTTGGACAGCGCGAACAGCACCGCCCGCGCCGCACCGCCCGCGCCGATCACCGCGACCGGACGGCCGGCCAGCTCCTGATCTGCCAGCGGCGCAAAGAAGCCGCCGGCATCGGTGTTGGTCGCAAACAGCGCGCCTTGCGCGTCGCGGGCAACCGTGTTGGCGGCGCCGATGCTGCGGCCAATGTCGCCGGGGTCGGCCACATGCTCGAGGATGGCCAGCTTGTGCGGGATGGTGACGTTGCAGCCCAGCCAGAGCGGGTCCTCTCGCCGGCGCGCCACATAGTCGGCGAGCTGCTCAGGCCTGACATGGCAGCGCCGGTATGCGCCGGTCATGCCGAGTTGCTCCAGCCAGAAGCCGTGAATTACCGGGGACAGGCTGTGGGCAATCGGATCCCCGATCACTTCGGCATAGCGGACTCCCGGACCGGCCGTCTCAGGTGTCGCAATGTCGGTCATGCAGCAAGAGCCCCGCGCTGGCGCAGATAGCCGAGCAGTGGCAACAGCGGCATGCCCAGGATGGTGAAATGGTTGCCGTCGATCCGCTCGAACAGCTGGATGCCCATCGCCTCAATCCGAAAACAACCGACGCAACCCGCAATGGCGGGCCATTCGGCATCGAGATAGGCGTCGATGAAGTCCGGCGACAGGCGGCGCACCGTCAGCTTGGCCTCATCGACATGGCGCCACACCGGCCGGCCACCCTCCGCCACCACCACCGCACTGGTCAGCCGCATCGCCTTGCCTGAAAAAGACTCAAGATACTGTTTTGCATCCTCACGTGACACCGGCTTGTCGAGGAGCTTGCCATCAACATCGATCATGGAATCGCTACCAACTACGAGACTCTGGGGATACAGCAGCGAAATATGCAGCGCCTTGAGCTCAGCCAAAGCGTCTGCAATTGCTCTGGGCTTCTGGCCTTCCGCCAGCAGCGCGTCGGTCAGTACGGCCTCGTCGGCATGCGCCGGCAGCGCCCGATGGGCAACCCCCGCCGCGGTCAGCATGGCGCGGCGGCTGGCGCTTTGGGAAGCCAGAATCAGCGTATCGGTCATGACGCAGGCTGGACCCAGGCTGCGCCCTGTCGCAACGCAACGCGCCGGTCCTCACAAAGCTTGATGATGGCTGCGGCAGTTTCCTCGATCGAGCGACGCGTCACGTCAATCACTGGCCAGTCATTGTCGGCGAACATCCGCCGCGCATAGCCGAGCTCGCGCTTGACGGCCTCTTCGTCGGCATAGCTGGTGACACGATCCTCACCCAGCGAAGACAGCCGGTTGCGGCGTACCGCCACCAACCGGTCGGCACTGGTTGTCAGCCCGACCACCAGAGGATTGCGCAGGGTGAAGAGCGTGTCGGGTGGCGGGGATTCGGGCACGATCGGGATGTTGGCGGTCTTGTATCCACGGTTGGCAAGATAGATGCTGGTCGGCGTCTTCGACGATCGCGATACACCCGCCAGCACGATATCGGCATCCTCCCACCCTTCGGGAGCAACTCCATCGTCATGCGCCATGGTATAATGAATTGCTTCGACGCGCGCATAATAGGCTGCGTCCAATATGTGCTGACGCCCTGGCCGGGCCTTGGCTTCCTGCCCGAGAAGTTGCGACAGCGCGTCGGTTACCGCATCGAGCGCCGGCACGGTAGGCAGCCCCAGTGCCGCACAGCGCGATTCCAGTTCGCGCCGCAATTCACCATTGACCAGCGTGAACAGCACCAGCCCCGGATTGTCGGCAACCTCGCCCAATATCCGTTCCAGATGCGCACGGTTGCGCACCATCGGCCAGAAATGGCGGGTTACAGAGACATCGTCGAATTGCGCCAGCGCAGCCTTGGCAATCGTCTCGAGCGTTTCGCCGGTAGAGTCGGAGAGGAGATGCAGGTGTAGCTTCATCGGTGCCTCAAAGCATGTGAGCAGACTGTGGATAAGGCAAGGCAGCGATACGGGTACAAAGGGCCATCCCGGCGGTTGTCGATTCCATCCACAGGATAGCCCGCAGCTCGGCGGACAATCCACAGCCTGTGGATAACGGGTATGGAACGGGCGACTCGGCGTCGCGCAACGAGTCGATTCCGCACGGCTGTTGGCAAAAGCGGGACAGCCGACTAATCCCCACTATGCACGCGCCAACTACCTTCATCATTCATAAGAGAAAGATATAGATTCTATGGGAGAATGCCCGGCCGCGCCATTTGAGGGAGCCATGCTGCGCGTGATGCGTGGCGAACGGCTCGATCCACCCCCGATGTGGCTTATGCGCCAGGCTGGCCGCTATCTTCCGGAATATCGGGCATTGCGTGCGGAGAAGGGCGGCTTCCTCGAACTGGTGCACGACAGTGCGGCCGCATGCGAAGTGACGTTGCAGCCGCTGCGCCGGTTCGATTTCGATGCCGCCATCCTGTTTTCGGACATTCTCGTCATTCCGCATGCGATGGGGCAGGATCTGTGGTTCGAGGCAGGCGAAGGCCCGCGTCTCGCCCCACGGCTTGCCGACGTGGCACTGGAAACGCTCCAGCCGGCCCCTGAGCGGCTGGAGCCGGTCTACCAGACCATCCGTCTGCTCCGGCAGGCGATGCCCCCAGGACGGGCTCTGCTGGGCTTTGCCGGCAGTCCATGGACGGTTGCCACCTATATGGTGCATGGCGCGGGATCGAAGGACCATAGCGCGGCGCGGCGCATGGCCTATGGCGAGCGCGACCGGTTCGCTGCGCTGATCGACGCCATCGTCGATGCCACCACCGACTATCTGGTCAAGCAGATCGACGCCGGCGTCGATGCAGTACAGTTGTTCGATAGCTGGGCCGGCAGCCTGGCGCCCGACGAATTCGATCGCTGGGTCATCGAACCCAACCGCGCGATCGTCGAGCGTATCCGCACGGCGCGCCCGAACGTGCCGATCATCGGCTTTCCCAAGGGCGCCGGGGCCAAGCTCGCGGCCTATGCCGAAGGCGTGCGGCCCGACATCCTCGGTCTCGACGAGACCATAGATCCGGTCTGGGCCGATGCGGTTCTGCCGGCCGGATTGCCGGTGCAGGGCAATCTCGATCCGTTGCTGCTGATCGCCGGCGGCGATGCGCTCGATGCGCGCATCGATGTGTTGCGCGCGGTCTTCGCCAACCGGCCGCATGTGTTCAACCTCGGCCATGGCATCCTGCCCGACACGCCCATCGCCCATGTCGAGCAACTGGTGCGGCGGGTGCGCGGATGAGTGCGATGCTGGCCTCCGCCTATCCCTGGCTCAAGGCTGTCCATCTGATCTTCGTCATCTTCTGGATGGCCGGCCTGTTCGCCTATCCGCGGTTCCTGGTCTATCATCAGGAAGGCCTGGCCGATCCTGCCGAATGTGCGCGATGGGCGGAACGCGAATCCAAGCTGCGGTCGATCATCCTGACGCCGTCGATGATCGTCGTCTGGCTGCTCGGATTGCTGCTGGCGGAGACTATTTCCGCATGGAACCAGGGCTGGTTCCACGCCAAGCTGGCGGTGGTGCTGGCGCTGTCTGCCTATCATGGCTGGATGATCGGGTATGGCCGCAAGCTCGCTCGCCCAGGCGCGGCGTTGCTGACAGGCAAACAGCTGCGGCTGATCAACGAAGTGCCCGGCATTGCCACCATCGCCATTGTCGTGCTGGTGATCGTAAAACCGTTCTGACGGGTCCGCCGCTCGCGTTGACAGGGTGGCCGGCGACTCCTAAATGAGCGCCAGCAGGGGGCGTCAGCCCACTTGCCTCCTCCTTTGCGCGACGTAGCGATTCCCCATCGCACAGACCCTCGCTCCCTTGCCCGGACCATCTGGTCGACCCGCGCCATTTCCCACCGGAACCCGAAATGCATCTCAAAGATCTCAAGAAGAAAACCCCCGCCGAGCTGGTCGAAATGGCCGAAGAGCTGGGTGTCGAGGGTGCCTCCACCCAGCGCAAGCAGGACATCATGTTCTCCATCCTCAAGGCGATGGCCGAGGATGGCGAGGAAATCACCGGATCGGGCACGATCGAGGTGCTGCAGGATGGATTCGGCTTCCTGCGCAGCGCCGAGGCCAATTATCTGGCCGGCCCCGATGACATTTACGTCAGCCCCAACCAGGTCCGCAAACATGGCCTGCGCACCGGCGATACGGTCGAAGGCGAGATCCGCGCGCCCAAGGACGGCGAGCGCTATTTCGCGCTGACCAAGCTGATCAGTGTCAATTTCGACAATCCCGAAGCGGTGCGTCACCGCGTCAATTTCGACAATCTGACGCCGCTCTATCCCGACGAGAAGCTGTCGCTCGATCCGCACGACCCGACGCAGAAGGACATGTCGGCGCGCGTCATCGATCTGGTCAGCCCGCAGGGCAAGGGCCAGCGCGCGCTGATCGTCGCGCCGCCGCGCGTCGGCAAGACGGTGTTGCTGCAGAATATCGCCAAGGCGATCACAGACAACCATCCCGAGGTCTTCCTGATCGTGCTGCTGGTCGATGAGCGGCCCGAGGAAGTGACCGACATGCAGCGCTCGGTGAAGGGCGAGGTGATTTCCTCGACCTTCGACGAGCCTGCCACCCGCCACGTCCAGGTCGCCGAGATGGTCATCGAAAAGGCCAAGCGCCTCGTCGAGCACAAGCGTGACGTCGTCATCCTGCTCGATTCGATCACGCGCCTCGGTCGCGCCTACAACACCGTGGTGCCCTCTTCGGGCAAGGTGCTGACCGGCGGTGTCGATGCCAATGCGCTGCAGCGCCCCAAGCGCTTCTTCGGTGCCGCGCGCAATATCGAGGAAGGCGGCTCGCTGTCGATCATCGCCACCGCGCTGATCGACACCGGATCGAAGATGGACGAGGTCATCTTCGAAGAGTTCAAGGGCACCGGCAACTCGGAAATCGTGCTCGACCGCAAGGTCGCGGACAAGCGCATCTTCCCCGCGCTCGATGTCGGCAAGTCCGGCACCCGCAAGGAGGAGCTGCTGGTCGAGAAGAACAAGCTCAGCAAGATGTGGGTGCTGCGCCGCATTCTCATGCAGATGGGTACCGTCGATGCGATGGAATTCCTGCTCGACAAGATGAAGAATTCCAAGACCAACGAGGATTTCTTCGAAAGCATGAACCAGTAAGGCGGCTCGGCCGTGCCGGTCCTCGAGCATGCTTTGCTGGCGGTGCGTGCCGGGCAGGAGGCAGCGTTCGAGGCGGCGCTGGCCGAGGCCCGCCCGCTGATCGCGGCATCGCCGGGATTTATTTCGCTCACCGTGCGCCGGCCTGCCGGAACCGGACGCAGCTATCTGCTTTTGGTCGAGTGGGAAACGATCGCGGACCATCGCGATGGATTTCGCCTGTCGGATCGGTATCAGCAGTGGCGTCTGCTGCTGCACCCCTTTTATGACCCGGTGCCCGAGGTCAGTTATTTCGGAGACAATGTGTGTTGATCGACCTGCTTGCCCATGGCGCGGCTTCCGCTGGCGGCTTCGGTGGCCCTGCCGATATCTGGGCGGCGATCGTTGCCGACTTTTCCAACATCACCGATCCGTCGGCCTTTGCCGCCTTCATCCAGGTGCTGTTGATCGATCTGGTACTGGCCGGCGACAATGCCATTGTCGTGGGCGCGCTGGCGGCGGGTCTGCCTGCGGATCAGCGCCGCAAGGTGATCATCATCGGCGTGCTCGCCGCGCTGGTGCTGCGCATTGCCTTCGCGCTGGTTGTCACCCAGTTGATGCAGATCGTCGGCCTGATCTTTGTCGGCGGCCTGCTGCTGATCTGGGTGTCCTGGAAAATGTGGCGCGAGCTGCGCCATGCCGGGGAATCCGGTGGTTCGCCGGAAATCGCCGGTGACGAACATGCCGGACTGAGGCCTGCCAAGAGCTTTGTCGGCGCGGCCTGGGCGGTGGCGGTTGCCGATGTCAGCATGAGCCTGGACAATGTGCTGGCTGTCGCCGGCGCCGCGCGCGAGCATCCTGGCATCATGATCGTCGGCCTGATCTTCGCGGTCGCGCTGATGGGCGTCGCTGCCAACATCATCGCCAAATATATCGAACGCTATCGCTGGATTGCCTACATCGGTCTCGCCGTCATCCTCTATGTCGCGGTCAAGATGATCTACGAAGGCTGGGTCGATCCGGCGGTGGGTATCGGCACTTTGTTTGGATAAGCCAAGTATTTGCCGCTGAAATGAAAAGGGCCGGGTCTATTCCCGGCCCTTTATCTTCGGGAGACCTTGCTTTACTGTTGACCGGTGAGCGACAACGGCGAAGTCTTCTCAGCAGATGCGATGGTCGAGATCGCCCGGGTCATCTCGCCTTCCGAGGCGATGACGCTGGCAGCAATGCTCGAAGCGGCAGGACTTCTCTGCCAGATCGGCGGCTGGCGGCATCACAGCGTAGAGATCAACGCGCTCGCCTTGGGTGGCTTTCGCCTGGCTGTACCCCGCGCGCAATATGAGGATGCCAGCGCGCTGTTTCGCGATTATCGATCGCAACCCATCGCGACCGCGCCATTCTTCGCACAACGGCGCCGTGTCCTGCGCATTATGGCGGTAGCGGCACCGGTGCTGCTGCTGCCACTGTTGCTGGCGACAGCGGCAAGCGAGGAGGCCCTGCCGGCATGGACCTGGATTGCCGCACCGCTCGTTCTGGCCGGGCTGCCTGTTCCACCGCAGGGCAGCGGGGACTATTTTCTGGCGCGCGCCGAGCCTGCCTGAGGTCAGCCGGCCTTCGCCAGCTGCGCGCCCATTTTCTCCCACAGCATGTTCACCGCCTTGAGCGGGCGCACCATTACCTTGAAATCCTTGACCAACCCCTCATCGTCGAAGCGGATCAGATCGATGCCGTTGAGGAAGATGCCGTCGATGGTCGCGGTGAATTCCATCATCAGATTGTCGCCGTCGACGATCTCGCGGACATAGGTGAAGCTGGGTTCGCCCCCCAGCACATGGCCGGCGGCGTCGAGATAGGCGAATACCTTATCCCGCCCGGCCTGCGGCGTGTGGACCACGGGCGAGTGGAACACTGCATCCTCGGCGAGCAGCGCGCGCAGCGCCGCAGGGTCCTTGCCGCCACTGAAATAGGCGTGCCAGCGTTGCCGGCCTGTTTCTGCGTTGCTCATGCCAGCTTCTCCTCGAAAAACTTTGCCGTCCGCTGGTCGGCCAGCGTCGCACCCGCTTCATCGCGGCGCGCGCCATGCTGGGTGGCGAAGCCATGGTCCAGCCCCGGATAATCGTGCAGCGTCACCTTAGGGTGATCGTCGAGCCCGGCGTGCATCGCGGCCTGCGCCTGCTTGGGCACGAAGCCGTCTTCGCCGGCGATATGCAGCATCAGCGGCTTGGCGATGGCGTGGCTCTCGTTCAGCATCGCGTCGACGCCGACCGCATAATAGCCCACCGAGCAATCCACATCGGTGCGCGCGGCCGCCATATAGGCGAGCTTGCCGCCAAGGCAGTAGCCGACGAGCCCGACCTTTTGCTGCGCCGGTTGGCCCAGCGCCCCGCCCCGGATGGCTTTGATCGTCGCCTCTATGTCGTTGACACCGTCATTGGGATCATAGCGCTGGAAATAGCCGAAGGCCTGCTGCAGTTCGGCCTCGACATCGGGATCGAGCTCGACGCCGGGCGCAAAGCGCCAGAAGATCTCGGGCGCGACCGCCAGATAGCCGGCCTGCGCCAGCTGCTCGCACTTCTCGACGATGCCGGGGTTTACGCCGAAAATCTCCGGCACCACGATGATCGCGGCGCGGGGCGTATCCGTGGGCACCGCGACATAGACGCCCATCTCTCCGACTGTCGCATTGGTTGTCATAACAGGGCCTTTCCGCTGTGGCGTGCTTCGTGGGCGATCAGCCAGGCCTTGGTGGCCGGACCGTCGCCCGCGCTGTAGTTTTCCTTGGCCCCGCCGCTGGACGTGACCCGGTGGCAGGGGATGATGATAGGGTAGGGGTTGCGTGCGCAGGCACCGCCGACGGCGCGCGCACCGCTGTCATGCGCCTTCGCGAGGGCGCCATAGGTCATGGTCTCGCCATAGGGGATGCTGGCGATGGCCGCCCGCAGCGCTTCCCCCCGCTCGGTTTCGAGCGGCAGCAGCGGCACGTCGAAGTGGCGCAGGCTGCCGTCGAAATAGGCCTTGAGCTGGGCGGCCGCCTGCATGACCGCACTGTCGGCGGGCCCGGTGGGGGATGTGGCATCGCTTTGGCCGGCAGCGAAGCTGATCGATGTCACCGCATCGGGCGTGCCCGCAATCACGATCGTGCCGACCGGCGTTTGCAGCGTCGCCATATGCTGTGCATAAGTCATGGCACAGGCCTAGCAGCAGCAGCGCCACCGGCTCAAGCGGGGAGGATGTCATGAAGATAAAGATTACGGTCGATTGTACGCCGGTCGAGGCGCGCAACTTCCTCGGCCTGCCCGATGTCACACCGCTTCACGACATCTATCTCGACAAGATGAAGGGACTGATGGACAAGGGGATTACCCCCGACATGGTTGGCGATGTCGTCAAGAGCTGGTCGAGCATGGGCGATGCGGGCATCGCCATCGCGCAGCAGCTGTTCGGCCAGCTCGGCAACACGCTGACCGGCGGCCTGACCGGCGGGGCCAAGCGGGGCGGCAAGAGCTGAGCGACACGCTGACCGATCGTCCGACCATCTATGCGCTGTCGAGCGGCTCGCCGCCGGCAGCGATTGCCGTGCTGCGGATCAGCGGGCCGGGTGCCGGCGCCGCCCTGTCGGCGCTGGCGGGCCCATTGCCCACCCCGCGACAGGCCAGTCTGCGCCGAATCGTCGATCCACGCAGCGGCGACCCGCTCGATTCGGCACTGATCCTGTGGTTTCCCGGCCCTGCGACCGCAACCGGTGAGGATCTGGCCGAAATTCACGCGCATGGCGGGCGCGCGGTGGTGCGGGCCGTTGAAGCGGCGCTGGCCACCCTGCCGGGCCTGCGCCCTGCGGAGCCCGGCGAATTCACCCGCCGCGCGCTGCTCAATGGCCGCATCGACCTGACCGAGGCCGAGGGCCTGGCCGATCTGCTGTCGTCGGAGACCGAGAATCAGCGCAAGGCGGCGCTGGCGCTGGCGGGCGGCGCGCTCTCGCGCGAGGTCGCCGGCTGGCAGAACCGGCTGTTGCTGCTGTCAGCGCGGGTGGAGGCCTTGCTCGATTTCTCCGACGAGGACGATGTCGACACGGATGCCGCCGCCCTCCGCGTAATATTCAAAGAAATTCAGAAGCTTGAGACAGACTGGCGGCACTGGCTGGCGCTTCCCGATGCCGAGCGGCTGCGCGACGGCGTCACCGTCGCCATCGCCGGACCGCCCAATGCCGGCAAGTCGACGTTGCTTAACGCATTGGCGCGGCGGGAAGCAGCGATTGTCTCTCCCATCGCCGGCACTACTCGCGATGTCATCGAGGTGCCGCTGGCGCTTGATGGCATCCCCTTCCGCTTCGCCGATACAGCCGGCCTGCACGACAGCCGCGGTGACGCAATCGAGGCGATCGGCATCGATCGCGCACGGGACTGGCTGGTCAGCGCCGATATCGTCCTTTGGCTCGGCGATCCTGCCGATTGCCCCCGCCGGCCGCGCGTCTGCCGTATTGCAGCACAGGCGGACATAGGTGCTGCAGAGCCAGCCTGGATCGCGCAAGCCGCTGCCGCCGACATCGCCTTGTCCGCTCGGACCGGGGAAGGGCTGGGCGCGTTGCACCGCTGGCTGGTTGCCGCCGCACAAAATTTTGTACCGGGAGAGGGTGAGGTTGCGATCAACCGGCGCCATCGCGCAGCGTTGGCAGAAGCGACGGCGGCCATCGAGCAACCTGCGTCCGACCCGCTGATTCTTGCCGAGCAACTCCGCGCCGCCCGCCTTGCAATCGATGCCATAACCGGCAGCGCCGGAACCGAGGCGATGCTCGACGCGCTGTTCGGCCGGTTCTGCATCGGCAAGTAGCGCGCACGTTTCACGTGAAACGCGGGGGCGGTTTCGTCTAGACACGACATGCGCTATGGGCGCGGCCATGTCCTCCCACCACGACATCATCATCATTGGCGGCGGCCACGCCGGGGTCGAAGCGGCATGCGCTGCGGCCCGTGTCGGCTTGCGCGACGGGCTCAAAGTGGCGCTAGTCAGCTTCGATCCCGCCAGGATCGGTGCGATGTCTTGCAATCCGGCGATCGGCGGGCTCGGCAAAGGCCATCTGGTGCGCGAGGTCGATGCGTTCGATGGTGTGATCGCGCGCGCTGCCGATGCGGGTGCGATCCATCACCGCATGCTCAACGCCAGCAAGGGAGCAGCAGTGCAGGGGCCGCGAGTCCAGGCCGACCGGACCCGCTTCGGCGCAGCGGTGCGCGCCATCGTCGGTGCGCAACCCAATCTGGAGGTGATCGCCGGCGAGGCTGCGGCGTTTCACGAGGATGGCGGCGGCATCGCCGGCATAGTGCTAGCGGACGGCCGATTGCTGCGGGCTTCGGCCGTCATCCTTGCGACCGGCACGTTCCTTGGTGGTCGCCTGTTCCGGGGTGAGGAGATAGTGGAGGGTGGCCGCATCGACGAGGCCGGTGCCACACGTCTGGCGCAACAGTTGCGCGCTGCTGCGCTGCCGATGGCGCGGCTCAAGACCGGTACGCCACCCCGTCTCGACGGTCGCAGCATCGATTGGGCAGGGCTCGACGAACAGCCCAGCGACGGTGGCGGCTGGACTATGTCGTCGGCGACACCTGCACGATTGCTGCCGCAGATCAGCTGTTTCATCACCCGGACCACCGCCGAATCGCACGATCTCATCCGCGCCAACCTGCACCGCTCGCCGTTGTTCAGCGGCGCGATCGGTGCGCGCGGTCCACGCTATTGCCCGTCGATCGAGGACAAGATCCACCGCTTCGCCGACCGCGACTCGCACCAGATTTTCCTCGAGCCCGAGGGTCTCGACACCCATCTGGTCTATCCAAACGGCATTTCCACCTCGCTCCCGGCCGATGTCCAGCTCGCACTGCTGCGGACAATGCCTGGCCTGGCCGCGGTTGAGATGGTGGTGCCGGGCTATGCGGTCGAATATGACCATATCGATCCGCGCGCGCTCGACCGCAGCCTGATGGTGCGCGCCATGCCGGGCATCTATTGCGCCGGGCAGATCAATGGCACGACGGGCTATGAGGAAGCAGCAGCACAGGGCCTGGTCGCGGGCATCAACGCTGCACTGCGTGTTGCCGGCCGCGACCCACTGATTCTGGAGCGCTGGGACAGTTATATCGGCGTGATGATCGACGATCTGGTGTTGCAGGGGGTCACCGAGCCCTATCGCATGTTGACGGCGCGCGCCGAGCACCGTTTGCGCCTGCGTGCCGACAATGCCGAGACCCGACTTTCGTCGATTGCCGATGCAGTCGGCGCGCTGGGCGCGGAACGGCAGGCAGCGGTTGCCGAACGCTGGAGACAGCGCGAGACCGGGTGCAGCGCCATCGATCGCGATCTGGATACGGCCGCCATGCGTGCGGCGGGTCTTCCACTCCCCGCAGATGGTGTCCGCCGTTCGCTCGGCCATTGGGCAACGGTCGCGGACAGCGCCACGCTCGAACGGCTGATCGCCGGCGATGCCATATTGTCCACGCTACCACCGACCATCATCGATGAGTTGGTCGAAGATGCCCGTTACGCGCCCTATATTGCGCGCCACGACGCCGAACTGCGGGCGCTTGCCGCCAATGAACGGGTGCTGCTCGACCCGGCCCTCGATTATGCCGGCATCGGGGGGCTTTCCAGCGAGATGATCGAACGCCTCAATGCGGCCCGCCCCGAAACGCTGGGACAGGCCGGGCGTATCGCCGGGATCACGCCGGCCGCGCTGACCGCGATCCTTGTCCATAGCCGCCGCAGCGCCGCATGACGCTGCTGACCCGCGAATCCGAGGCACGCGCCTGGATAGCCGCATTGCCGGGTGTTTCACGTGAAACCATGGCGCGGCTGGAGGATTTCGCTGCGCTGCTCACCGAGGAAAATGCCCGCCAGAACCTCATCGCCGCGTCGACTCTCAGAGAAGCGCTGTGGTGCCGCCACATCGCCGATAGCGCGCAACTCCTCCCACTCGCGCCGATGAACGGCGGCCGCTGGGTCGACCTCGGCAGCGGGCCCGGTCTGCCGGGACTCGTCATCGCCATCCTCGCCTCGCAATGGGAGGTGACCTTGGTCGAGTCGCGCCGCCTTCGCTGCGATTTCCTGCGCAGCGCCGTCACCAAGCTGGGCCTGGAAGCGCGCGTTACAGTCGCCCAGCGTCGGGTCGAGGCCCATCGCGACGGGCGCTACGATGTCATATCGGCACGCGCCTTCGCGCCCTTGCGCGCCCTGTTGGCGACGGCGACGCATTTGTCGCAAAAATCGACCGTCTGGCTGCTGCCGAAGGGCAAAAACGCGGTAAATGAGCTTTCAACCTTGCCGCAAGCATGGCAGAAACTGTTTCACGTGGAACCTAGCCGCACCGATTCCGACGCGCGAATCCTTGTAGGCAGCGGTTCCTTCGCTTGAACAGTCCATCACAAGGCGCAAAACGGCATGATTCGCATCGCGATCGCCAACCAGAAAGGCGGAGTGGGCAAGACCACCACCGCCATCAACCTCGCCACTGCGCTTGCTGCCACTGGCTGGCGGGTGTTGCTGATCGATCTCGATCCGCAGGGCAATGCCTCGACCGGGCTCGGGGTCGCCAGCCAGGCGCGCAAACTCTCCAGCTACGAACTGCTCGGCGCCGAGGCTAGCGTCGCGGAAGCAGTGATGCCTACGCGCATTCCGCGGCTCGATCTTGTCCCGGCTACGGTCGATCTGTCCGGCGCTGAAATCGAGCTGGTGTCGGTCGACGACCGCACCCGCCGCCTGTCGCAGGCGCTCGATGCGGCCACGCCTGGGCGGTGGGACATCTGCCTGATCGATTGTCCGCCGTCGCTCGGCCTGCTCACGCTCAATGCCTTGACCGCGGCCCACTCGATTCTCGTGCCGCTGCAGTGCGAGTTTTTCGCGCTGGAAGGGCTGAGTCAGCTGTTGCAGACGGTCGAACGTATCCGTGCACGATTCAACCCTGACCTCGCCATTCTCGGCGTGGTGCTGACCATGTTCGATCGCCGCAACCGGCTCACCGATCAAGTTTCGGCCGATGTGCGCGAATGTCTCGGCGGTATCGTCTTCGATAGCGTCATCCCTCGCAATGTCCGCCTGTCGGAAGCGCCCAGCCATGGCTTGCCGGCGCTGGTCTATGATCATCGCTGCTCGGGTTCCGTTGCCTATATCGAGCTTGCGCGAGAGGTGATCGTCCGCTTGCCGACGCTACGGCAGGCTGCATGATCATGAGTGACGAGGCGCAAGAGGGCGAAGACGTCGTCCGCATCGTTCCGCTCGGCAAGGGCAAGCGCCCGGCCGCACTGGGGCGGGGGCTGTCGGCCCTGCTGGGCGACATCCAGACCGACGTCCCGGTCAATAATCCAGCCTCGCTGCGCGACGGCTTTTCGCTGCTGGCGATTGCCGACGTCCATCCGCACCCTTTGCAGCCGCGTCGCCGCTTCGATGAGGATGCGCTGAAGGAACTGGCCGAATCGATCGCCGCGCGCGGCGTCGTCCAGCCGATCCTCGTGCGCCCCGCGCCCAATGGGCAGGGCTATCAGCTTGTCGCAGGCGAGCGCCGCTGGCGCGCCTCGCAACGCGCCGGTCTGCACCAGATTCCGGCCATCGTCCGCGATCTCGACGAGACCGAAACCTTCACCATCGCGCTGATCGAGAATATCCAGCGGCAGGATCTGACCGCGATCGAGGAGGCCGAGGCCTATGCCCGGCTGCGCGATCAGCTAGGGCACAGCCAGGACGCGATCGGCCAGATGACCGGCAAGTCGCGCAGCCACATCGCCAATATCTTGCGGCTGCTCGAACTGCCCGAAGCGGTGCGGGACATGATCGCCGATGGCCGGCTCGGCATGGGCCATGCCCGCGCGCTGATCGGTCTGGACGATGCCGAACAGCTCGCCCGCAAGATCGCGGCCAAGGGCCTGTCGGTGCGCAAGGTCGAGGCGATGGTGCGCGCGAGCAAGCGCCAGCCCGGCGGTCTGGCCCGTCCGGGCAGCACCAAAGCCACGCCGGACGCCGATATTGCGGCGTTGGAAAATCACCTGTCGAATCTGCTCGGGTTGAAGGTGCGAATCAGCCACCAGCCCGATCAGATGGGTACGCTCAGCCTCGACTACACCAGCCTTGAGCAGCTCGACATGCTGTGCCAGCGCCTGTCCGGCGAACAGCTCTGACACATAACCCGTTGTAAAACAGCGATAAATTTTCCTAACGAGCTATTTACCACGTCCTGCAGCGATTCCTGAACGGGGTCATCGCTATTTGCCCAGACTGTCTGGCGGAGGTTGCCGGGCGACCTTCGTAGATTTCGGGTAAAAGGGACCAAATTCCATGACCAAGCTGATCAACCGCGCCGTTGCTGGCGCCGTCATCGCTGCACTCGGCCTGTCGGCCGGCATGGCGCAGGCAGCACCGGTGACCGCTTCGGCCACCGCCAAGGCGCGCATTCTCAAGCAGATCACCGTCACCAACACGTCTGACCTCGACTTCGGCACCATCGTCGCTGGCACCTCGGCCTCGACCGTCGCCGTTTCGACCGGTGCGGTCCGCACCTGCGGTGCCGGCCTGACCTGCACCGGCACCGTCACCTCGGCCAATTTCGACATCACCGGCACCAACAACGCCGTCGTCACCATCACCGGCGACAACAGCGTCACGCTGGCCAACGGCACCGGCGGCACCATGTCTGCCTCGCTGACCCGCTCGGCTTCGACCCTGACGCTGACCAACTCGGCGATCGGTGGCTCGTTCCAGGTCGGCGGTACGCTGAGCCTGGCCGCCAACCAGGCCGATGGCGCCTACACCGGCACGTTCAACGTCACGGTCGACTATCAGTAAGCGCTGAGTTCTGCTGCCGACAGGCAGCAGCATCGGGGTGGCAACACCCGGGAACAAGAGGGGTGTCGGTGCACAGCATCGGCGCCCCTTTTGCTGCGTCCGTTCCATAGGTTGCGGGTCAGCGAGTGCGCGAAAATCCGGCATGGTTAGCGAAGCGTCAACCATGTTGCCCCTAGGCTCCCGGGTATCGAACTGGCGCGGGGCGCCGCTGGTGCTTGCCCGGCACCTGCGGGGATCTCCGCGCGGACCAGCAGGAGATACCCCATGGGCCTTACACACTGCGTGCGTCGCGTTGCGACGCTGATCCTTCTTGCCTGCTCTTTTGCGCTGCCTAGCCAGGTTCAGGCAGCCGGCGACCTGCTCGTCGCGCCGACCCGAATCGTGCTCGATGGGCCGCGCGGCGCGGAAGTCGTGCTCAACAATGTCGGTGCCGAAACGGCGACCTACCGTATCTCGCTCGAGCTCAAGCGGATGCGCGAGGACGGCAGCCTCGAAGACGTGACGCCGGAGCAGGTGACACCGAAGGAACAGGCCGTGCTCGACATGCTGTTCTACAGCCCGCGCCGGGTGACGCTGCCGCCCAACCAGCCGCAGACCATCCGCCTTGGCGTGCGTGCACCAGAGGGTCTGCCCGATGGCGAATATCGCGCGCACATGCTGTTCCGCGCCGTGCGCGATCCGGTGCCCGCCGTGGTCGATCCCGCAGTGCCGCCCGCAACCGGCGTGTCGATCTCGCTGACCCCCATTTATGGCGTGACCATTCCGATCATCGTCCGCCAGGGCAGCCTTTCCGCCACTGCGGCGATCGCCAACCCGCGGCTGGAAAGCACCGACACCGAACATGCGCTGCGGTTCGATCTGTCGCGGCAGGGCGATCGCTCCGTGTACGGAGAGGTCGTCGTCGAACGGCCCGGAGCCGCGGAGCCGCTGCTGCAGGCGCGCGGCATCGCCATCTATGTCGAGCGCGATCAGCGCACGGTCACCATTCCGATCAGCGCGGAAACCGCCGCAGCACTGCGCGGTCCGGTCGTGATCCGCTATATCGAGGATCGCGACGTCGGCGGCGCGACCATCGCCGAAGTGCGGGGCGAGCTGCGCTGAGGCGGTAAGGGAGAGGGGCCGGCACCGCGCCGGTCCGCCCGATGCGTTGGCCCGCTCGCCTTGTCTCCGCCGTCATGGCGGCATCGGCACTCCTCGGCATCGCGCCGGGGGGTGCCTTGCCCTTTGCGGCGTCGGCGCAGCAGGCGGCCGCCTCGTGGCGCCCGACAGCGGACGATCAATGGCTGTTCGAGCTGCGCACCCGCCAGTTCACCATCGGGGAGGGCATCCGCGGCTATTCGGATGGCACCCGCAGTTGCGTCGCGCTCAGCGACGTGGTGATCGCGCTCGATTTGCCGATCCGCATCGATGGCGAGTTGCGCCGCGCAACTGGCTGGGCCTTCGACGAGCGCCGCACGCTGGAAATCGACCGTGACGCGGGCCGGGTCAGCATCGCCAGCCGCACCCAGCCGCTTGCCGCCGATGCGATTGTCGACACGGCGGAAGGCTGGTGCGTCAATCCGGCGCTGCTCGGCCAATGGCTGGGCGTCACGCTGACGGCCGATCTGTCCAACTCTGTGCTGCGGCTCGAGTCGGATCAGCCGATGCCGTTCGAGCTGGCGGCGCAACGGCGTGCCCGCGCGGCGGCCATCCGCCCCGGTGTGCGCTTCAACATTGCCGATCTGCCGCAGGCCACCCGGCCCTATGCGATGTGGCAGACGCCGTCGGTCGATGTGGTCGCCTCGGCCGGGGTCGTTCGCGATGCGGCGACGGGCCGTACCGACACGCAAGTGCGCTACGAGCTGTTCGCCAGCGGCGAGCTGCTTGGCGCCTCCTTCGACGCCCGCCTGTCATCCGACAATAATGGCGTGCCGCAAAGCCTCAGGGTGCGTGCCTACCGGTCGGATCCCTCGGGCGGGCTGCTCGGGCCGCTGGCAGCGACCCATGTCGCCGTGGGCGATGTCTCCAGCCTGTCTAGCCCGATTGCCGCGCTGCCGGTGGCGGGACGTGGTGCCCTCGTCACCAACCGGCCGCTGGACCTGCCCGACAGCTTCGATCGCACCACATTCCGGGGCGATCTGCCCGCTGGCTGGGACGCAGAACTCTATCGCAACGGCCAGTTGCTGGCCTTTGCCACCCCCACCGCCGACGGTCGCTACGAATTCGTCGACGTGCGCCTGCAATATGGCCTGAACCGCTTCGAGATCGTGCTCTACGGCCCGCAAGGCCAGGTGCGGCGCGAAGTCCACAATATCCCGGTGGGGATGGATGCCATTCCCCCGCAGAAAACCTATTACTGGGCCGGGATAGTGCAGGAAGGGCGCGATCTGCTGCGCATCGGGGACGATAACCGGCCGTTCCGCCGCGGCTGGCGCGGCACGATCGGGCTTGAGCGGGGCCTCAACCGGCGCTTCTCGGTCGGCGCCTGGGCAACCAGCCTGCTCATCGAGGACCAGCGCTACATGATTTTCGAAGGCGCCCTGCGCCACACCCTCGGCAACACCATCGCCGAGCTGACCGGCAGCTGGCAGAATGGCGGCGGGCACGCCGCGCGCCTGCTGTGGGCCGGACAATTCGGCGAGAATTTCTTCACCCTCGATTCGACGCTGGCCCGCGGCGGCTTCCGCTCGGACCGCGTGACGCAGGGAATCAGCGGGCTGCACAGCCTGTCGATCGATCTCAGTCCGCGCATCGCCGGCGCCGTGCTGCCGCTGCACATCGAAACCCGCTATCGCACCCGCGTCGATGGCTTCGACCGGCTTGAAACCGGCGCCCGCGTCTCGGCCAACTGGCGCAACATCTCGCTCACCGGCCAGCTCGACTGGCTGCAGGGCATGGGCCGATCCAAGGATCGCGATATCGTCGCAACCCTGCTCGCCAACGCCCGCTTCGGCCGATTGCGCGTGCGGGGCGAGGCGCGGATGTCGCTCTCCGGCCGCGGCGGTGAGGATCGGGTGACGGTAATTGGCGAATGGACGCAATCCGAACGCGCCGATTGGCGGGTCGAGCTGGGCTATGAGCGCAGCGCCCGCCGCGCTCGCGCCGGTCTCGGCTATATCCGCCGCTTCGACCGGCTGGCGCTGACCGGCCTCGCCGAGGTCGCCACCGACGGGTCGGTTGCGGCCAGCGTCAGCCTGTCCTTCGGCTTCGGCCCGGATCCGCGCGGTGGAGGCATCCGCTTCTCGCGCGAGCGGCTCGCCACCCAGGGTCAGGCACTCGCAACCGTTTTCTACGACGACAATGGCGATGGCCACCGCCAGGCCGGCGAGGAGCTGGCCGACAATGTCGTCCTCACCGCCGGCAATGCCGTGTCGGATGTGCCGACCGGCACCGATGGCCGAGCGATCGTCGATGCGCTGGCGCCGTTCCGCCCGGTTATGATCGGCATCGACGAAAGCTCGCTGCCCAGCCCGCTGGTACGCCCGGCGCTGCCCGGCGTGGTGGTCACCCCGCGCCCCGGTGTCGCCACCCCTGTGCTGCTTCCTTTGGTCGCTGCAGGCGAAGCCGAGGGCGTGCTAACGCGTCGCGGCGGCAATGGCATCGAAGGCGTGGATCTCGAACTGGTCGACAGCGCCGGCCGCGTCCGCGCCACCACGCGCACCGACTTCGACGGGTTTTTCCTATTTGAATCAGTCCCTTACGGCCAATACCGACTGCGCATCAGTGCGCTCGCGGCGCAGGCGGCCAATCTGGCGGCGGATCTCGGAACAGTGGTGCTGGATCGGCAGCATCCGCGTGCGCGCCTCGGGACGCTCGGCGTCGAAGCCCGTTCGGAACTTGCCCGGGGGCCACCACGCAGCGCCGGGCAAGACAGTGGCCTCTAGCCCCGCCGCCGCAGCGGCCTGTTCTTCTGGTGCGGTCGAGAAGACTCGAACTTCCACGGGCTTTCGCCCACAACGACCTCAACGTTGCGCGTCTACCAATTCCGCCACGACCGCGAGACCAGAAGAAAAATGCCGCATCAGCCGGAGCGGATGCGGGCAGGCGTGCGCGCTTAGCAAAGGCCCTCGGCCGCTGCAAGCGCTGTTCTGCGCTTGCATGGCCCGCCGGTTCAGCGCGGGTCGGCCCAGCTCGCCGTCAGCAGTACCGCGCGGCGCGGGATGTCGGCCCGGCCTTCGCTGAATCGCGCGCGCTGACCCGGGGGCAGCGATGCGACCGGGGCTGGGATGATATATTCATAGACGATATCGCCATTGGCATCGCGCAATTCCGCCTTGATCGGCGGCACCCGCTGAACCTCGTCGCTCGGGTTGATGATGTAGCCGTTGGCGTGGAAATAGATGGTGCCGTTCTCGGTGGTGCGATGCACCTGGTCCGCGACCGGCAGCTCGATCACCAAGTCTGGCTCCGCCGGCAGGGCGAAGGCGAAAGCGTCTTCGGCCCACGCGGGCAAGCCGAAATAGGCGACCGCGCCTGCCGAGCCCGAGACCAATAGGGCGAACGCCACGGCAGCCATGGTCCACAGGCGGGCGGGGTTGCGGCGTGGCCGGTCGCCGTAGCGACCGACCGCGAGCGGCGGCGGAGGCAGTTGATCGATGTCGCGGTCGGCCCAGCTTGACGCCGGGGGCTCGCTGGCGGCCGGTTGCGGGGCGGCGACGCGTGGCGGCGGCGCCGGCGCGGGTTCGACCTTGGCTTCGGCTTCGGTCACTGGCGGAGGCGCAGCGGCGGTCGGCTCCGTCGCTGACGGTGCGGGCGCGGCTACCGGCGGTGCTTCGGGCCGGGGAGCAACCGGCGGGGGGGCGGCAGGGGCTGCGGCCTGCTCCATCGGCGTCGCCGGCGCCGGGCGGGCCATGGCGTCATCGGCGAGCGGGGCCGGTGGCTGGAACCATTTGTGGCCGCAGGATGCACAGCGCACCGACCGCCCGGTCGCGCCGATGGCATTGTCTGGCACGACATAACGGGTCTTGCAGGCAGGGCATTGCAAAATCATGGCTGATGCGGGTCATGCACCGGCAGCCGCGGCGTGGCAAGCCGTGCCTGCATCGAGTCGTCGTTGGCGGAACGCTTGTCGTGCGCCCGACAGCGTGCAACAGGGTGGCTGCAATGCCGATGCTCGAACGACAGGACCAGTCGCGCGCCGCCGATGGCGACACCGTGCGCGGCGCATTGCCGGGCGGGGCGCCGGTGGTCCAGTTCGACAATGTCGGCCTGCGCTATGGCCGCGATGCCGAAACCCTCTCCGACATCGGTTTTTCGCTGGTACCGGGCGGCTTTTATTTCCTGACCGGCCCGTCGGGCGCGGGCAAGACCAGCCTGCTCAAGCTGCTCTATCTGGCGCTGCGGCCGACGCGCGGGCACATCCGCTTCTTCGGCACCGACATGACCGCGCTGCCGCGCGACCGGTTGCCGGGTTTCCGGCGGCGAATCGGTACGGTTTTCCAGGATTTCCGCCTGGTTCCGCATCTGTCGGCGTTCGACAATGTGGCGTTGCCGCTGCGCATCGCCGGGGTCGCGGAACGCGACCTCAGGTATCCGGTGCATGAAATGCTCGACTGGGTGGAACTGACCCAGCGGGCCGGGGCTTTGCCGGCCACCCTTTCGGGCGGGGAACAGCAGCGGGTGGCCATCGCCCGCGCGGTCATCGCGCGCCCGGAATTGCTGGTCGCGGACGAACCGACCGGCAACGTCGATCCGGAGATGGCAGTGCGGCTGCTGCATCTGTTCGAAGGGCTGAACCGGATGGGCACCACGGTGGTGGTCGCCACTCACGATCTGCATCTGATGAACCGGGTGTCGCAGGCGCAGATGATGCGGCTGTCCCAGGGCCGCCTTGCCGATCCGACCGGCGCGCTGCGCTATCCGCCGGCGCGGGAACGGCCATGACCGGTCCGTCGTCCGAACCCTTGCCTTCGGTCACCGCAGGCGAGCTGCGGCTGGCGCCAATCGGCGGCTGGACCCGGCCGATGCGCTGGATGATCGCACTGATGACCGCGGTGGCCATGCTTGCCGCCGCCCTCGCCCTGTGGGCGGGGCCGGCTGCCGCTGCGATGCGAGGCGAAATCGGCGGTCGCCTGTCGATCCAGCTGGTGGAAGCAGACCCGGCGGCACGGCGTCAGGCGGTGGAACGGCTGCAGCAGGCCTTTGCCGCAGCGCCATTCGTGCGCAGCGTGACCATTGTCCCTGACAGCGAACTGCTCGGCATGGCGCGGGATTGGCTCGGCAGCGGCGTCGATCGCGCTGAATTGCCGTTGCCGGCCATCGTCGATGTCGACCTTGTCGCCGCTGTCGATGCCGCTACGCTGGCAAGCGCGCGCACGCTCGCCAGCCAGACAACGCCGCGCGCGCGTGTCATCGTCCATCGCGACTGGCTGGGGCCGCTGGTCAGCATCCTCGCCTCGCTGGGCTGGATGGCGCTTCTGCTCGCCCTCTCGCTGCTGCTGGCCGCCGCCGGCATCGCCGCCATGTCGGCGCGCGCGGCGCTCGCCGCGCAGCGCCCGACCATCGAGCTGTTCCACCTGATCGGCGCGACCGACGCGCAGATTGCCCGGCTGTTCCAGCGGGTCATCGTGCGACAGGCGTTGATCGGCGCGGCCATCGGCAGCGGCATCGCCCTGCTGCTCGGGGCCTGGTTCGGCTGGCTCGGCGCGACGCTGGTCGCCGGCATGGCGGGCCGCCCGCCGCTGCTGCTCGCCGCCAGCCTGCTGGTGCCTTGTCTGGTCGTGCTGGTTGCCATCGCCGCGGCGCGGATGGCGCTGGCCCGGGAATTGCGGGATCAGCCATGATCCGCCGCATCGTCTCCGCGCTCGCACTGGTCTGGCTGCTCGGCTTTGTCTGGTTCGCCATGCTGCTGCCCCAGCCGCTCGGTGACTGGCGGACGGACGGCATCGTCGTGTTTACCGGCGGCCCCAACCGCATCGACCGCGCGCTCGACCTGCTCGAAGATGGCCAGGCCAAGCGGCTGCTGATCTCCGGTGTCGACCGGGATGTCCGCTCGGCCGAGCTCGCTGAAACCTACCGACGGCCGCAGGCGCTGTTCGATTGCTGCGTGGCGCTCGGCCGGCAGGCGGTCGACACCCGCTCGAATGGAGAGGAAGTCGCCAACTGGGTCGCGCGGCGCGGTTATCGCTCGGTGCGGTTGGTCACCACCGATTGGCACATGCGCCGCGCGCGATTCGAGGTGGAACGGGCGCTGCCCGATGACATTGTCGTGATCAGCGATGCCGTGCCGTCACGCCCCAGCTTTCGCACGCTGTGGATCGAGTATCACAAGCTGCTGCTGCGGCGGCTCGGTGCTGTGTTCGGGATCTGATCGATGCGCCTGTTTGTCGCCGCCTTGCGCACATTGCTGTGGACGCCGCTCTTTTATTGCGGCTCGGCCCTGATCGCCATCGCCGCCGGGGTGGCGGCCCTCCACAGCACGCCCAGTTTCGAAGCCACGGTCGCCCAATGGGGCCGGTGGCAACGCTGGTGCGCGCGGGTATTGCTCGGCCAGCGGGTCGAAATGCAGGGTCAGCTGCCGCAGGGGCCGACTTTCTTCGTCTTCAAGCATGAAGCGATGTTCGAGACCATCGACATGCCGATGCTGCTGCATCGCCCGGTGGTGTTCGCCAAGCGCGAGCTATTCTCGATTCCCGTGTGGGGCCGGCTGGCGCTCAAATATGGCCTGATCCCGATCGAGCGTTCGGCCGGGGCAAGCGCCTTGCGGACCATGCGCAAGGCCGCGCTTGCAGCCATTGCCGATGGCCGTCCGGTGGTGCTGCTGCCGGAGGGCACCCGCGTGCCGCATGGTCAGCGGCCACCGCTCCGCGCAGGATTTGCTGGTCTTTACAAGATCATAGGGTTGCCGGTGGTGCCGGTCGCGGTCGATTCCGGCCGGCTCAAGCATGGCTGGATCCGCCTGCCCGGCATCATCACCTATCGGGTCGAACCGGAAATCCCGCCCGGCCTGCCGCGCGAGGAGGCCGAAGCGCGCATCCACGCGGCGATAAACAGCCTCAACAGCTGAGGAGCCGTTGCGGCGCCGTCCTCGCCAGTGGCGCCGCTCAGTCGTGCCGTCGCCCGAAATCGGGGGCGGCATCGTCCTGACCCTGTTCGACGATCGATCGGCGGATGGCGCGGGTGCGGGTGAACAGCGCTTCCAGCGCATCGCCGTCACCCCAGCGGATGGCACGCTGCAACTGCGTCAGATCCTCGGAGAAACGCTGCAGCATCTCCAGCACTGCCTCGCGGTTGGACAGGAACACGTCGCGCCACATCACCGGGTCGGACGCGGCGATTCGGGTGAAGTCGCGGAAACCGCCGGCCGAATATTTGATGACCTCACCCTGCGTCACATCTTCGAGGTCGGATGCGGTGCCGACGATGGTGTAGGCGATGAGGTGCGGCAGGTGGCTGGTCACCGCCAACACCAGATCATGGTGCCGCGCGTCCATCGTCTCGACATTCGCGCCCACCGCTTCCCACAGCGCGCGCACCGCGGCGATGGCCGAGGGATCGGTGCCTTCGGCCGGGGTCAGGATGCACCAGCGCCCCTTGAACAGGCTGGCAAAGCCTGCGTCAGGACCGCTGTTTTCCGTCCCAGCCACCGGATGTGCCGGCACGATGGCGTGGCCGGGCAGCGCCGTCGCCAGATCGGCGAGCACACTGGCCTTGGACGACCCGACATCGGAGACGATCGCGCCCGGTTTCAGGTGCGGCGCCATCGCTTCCGCGACGGCTGCCGTGGCGCCGACCGGTACCGCCAGGATCACCAGATCCGCTGCGGCCACGGCCTCGCCCAGCGACTCCTTGATTTCGCTGCAAAATCCTAGCTCGCGCGCCCGCTTGCGGACGGTCTCGTCAGCATCGTGCCCGGTGACCGCCGCGCCCGCCAGCGCCCGCGCCAATGACGATCCGATCAACCCCAGTCCGATGATCGATATGCGTGACGATGGAGAAGGCCCGCTCATTCGCCCGCCACGATCCGCCGCATCGCCGCCGCTACGCCGCGTGTCTCCTCCTCGGTGCCGATGGTGATTCGCAGTGCGTGCGGCAGCCCCTGTCCCGGCAGCCAGCGCACGATATAGCCTTCGTCCATCAGCCGCTTGTAGACCTCGCCGGCGCTCAGCACGCCATTGAACTCGACCAGAATGAAATTGCAGGCGGACGGGATGACGCGCAGGCCGTGGTTGCCCAGCGCCGATATCTCGTCGGTCAGCCACTGCCGCCACCGGGCATTATGCGCCCGGCTGGCCTCGACGAACGCCTGATCCTCCAGTGCCGCGATGGCAGCGAACTGTCCGGCGCTGGTGACGTTGAACGGTGCGCGGATGCGATGCATGGCGTCGATCAACGGTGCCGCGCCATAACCCCACCCGATTCGTTCCGCCGCCAGTCCATAGATTTTGGAGAATGTGCGGGTGACGAACACATTGTCCGCACGCTCCGCCAGTGCAAGCCCGCCATCGTCCTGGTCGGGTTCCAGATACTCGGCATAAGCCTGATCGAGCACAAACAGCACATCGGCGGGCAATCCTGCATGCAGCCGTGCGATTTCCTCTCGCGACACCAGCGTGCTGGTCGGATTGTTGGGGTTGGCGAGATAGACGATGCGGGTCCGCGGTGTGACCAGCGCCAGTATGGCATCGACATCGGTGCCATAGTCGCGGTCCGGTGCAACGATCGGCGTCGCGCCGACCCGCCGGGCGGCAATGTCGTACACCGCAAAGCCGTAGCGCACGTAGATCACCTCGTCGCCTTGGCCTGCAAAGGCGCCGGCGGCGAGGTGCAGCAGCTCGTCCGAACCAGTGCCGTAGAGGATGCGCGCGGGATCGAGCCCATGCTGTGCCGCCAGTGCTTCACGCAGCGCAGTGGCACCCGGATCGGGGTAGCGCCGCATGTCGGCATGCGCGATGAAAGCTTCGCGTGCCTTAGGGCTCTGCCCCATCGGATTTTCGTTGGCAGACAGTTTGGCAAGCGGCCGCCCGTCATCGCCGGTGGCACGGCCGGGAACATAGGGCGCAATGCCCATCACCCAGGGTTTGGGCTGCGGAACGGTGGGATTGGTCATGCCGCGGCGTTTAGCGCCTGCATCGCCGCTGTCCAGCAATCAGCCAGCGCGGATGGCACAGGATGCGTTGACAGGCACTAGCCTTCTGGCGCACCTCGCGCCTTCCATGTCGCCCACTGCCGTCACCCACCGCTTTCTGCCCCTCGCCCGGCCGCTGCCGCTGGATAACGGCACCGCGCTTGCCAACGTGGAAATCGGCTACCAGACCTATGGCTCGCTTGCCGAGGATCGCGGCAATGCCGTGCTCGTCTGTCACGCCCTGACAGGTGACCAATATGTAGCGGGGCGCCATCCACTGACCGGCAAGCCAGGGTGGTGGGAACGGATGGTGGGCCCCGGCAAGCCAATCGACACCGACCGCTTCTTCGTGGTCTGCGCCAACGTGCTTGGCAGCTGCATGGGCACCACCGGCCCCGCCAGCATCGATCCTGAGACCGGCAAGCCCTGGGGCATGGCCTTTCCCGTCATCACCATCCCGGACATGGTACGCGCGCAGGTCGCACTGCTCGATGCGCTGGGTATCGAGCGGCTGCACGCCGTGGTCGGCGGCTCGATGGGCGGGATGCAGGCACTGGTATGGGGCGCACATCATGCGCATCGTGTCGACCGGGTGCTGGTCATTGCCTCGGCGGCCCGGCATTCGGCGCAGAATATCGCGTTCCACGAGGTCGGGCGACAGGCGATCATGGCCGATCCAAACTGGAATGGCGGAGACTATGATGCAGCGCTGGCGCCCCCCGCCAAGGGTCTCGCCGTCGCCCGCATGGCCGCGCACATCACCTACCTGTCGGAAGAAGGGCTGACCGAGAAGTTCGGGCGGCGCCTGCAGGACCGTGACGCCAAGACGTTCGGCTTCGATGCCGATTTCCAGGTCGAATCCTATCTGCGGCATCAGGGGCTGGCCTTTACCGACCGGTTCGATGCCAACAGCTATCTCTACATCACCCGGGCGATGGACTATTTCGACCTCGCAGAGCCGCATGGCGGGCGCTTGTCCGATGCCTTTGCCGGCTCGGCGCGGACGCGGTTCTGCCTCGTCAGTTTCAATTCCGACTGGCTCTATCCGACCGCGGAATCGCGGGCGATCGTGCACGCGCTCAATGCGGTGGGGGCGCCGACCAGCTTTGTCGAGCTCGACAGCCCGTTCGGCCATGATGCCTTCCTGCTCGACGTTCCGGCGCTCGACAGGGTGGTCGCCGGTTTTGTGGGGAAAGGGCAGTGAGCGCGCTGCGTCCCGATCTGGCGATCATCGCCCGGCATGTCGCGCCCGGTTCGCGCGCGCTCGACATTGGCTGCGGTGATGGCGAGCTGATGGCCGCGCTGCGTGACAAGGGCTGCGATGCGCGCGGGCTGGAGCTCGATCCGGCCAATGTTGCTGCAGCGGTCGGCCGCGGGCTCAGCGTGGTGCAGGGGGACTGCAACACCGATCTGGTCGACTACCCCGCTGCCTCCTTCGATTATGCCATCCTCAGTCAGACGCTGCAGACCACCATGCGCCCGGACCTGGTTGTGGAACAGTTGCTGCGCATCGGCCGGCAGGCGTTCGTTTCCTTCCCCAATTTCGCGCATTGGCGGGTGCGCCTCAGCCTGCTGTGGGGCGGGCGCATGCCGGTGACCCGCCTGCTGCCGATCGCCTGGTACGAAACCCCCAACATCCACCATGTCACCATCGACGATTTCCGCGAGCTGCTGCGCGAACGTGGTATCGCCATCGATCAGGCCTGGTTCCTCAACGGCGATCGGCTGACCAGCGCTGCCGCCGCCAATTTCCGCGCCGAACATGCGGTGTTTCTGGTCAGCTGCGGTTAGGTCGTAAACTAATAAAATGCACGTTCGAGGCGGTGAAATGGCGAAGATGTCGGGTTCAGGTGGCCGCCGCGGGTGGTGGTTCCACCTGCAAGGCCGCGTGGAGCCGAGATCGAAGCCATTTCACCGCCCCGCAGGGGTTCGACCCATTTTGTCCATGGCTGCGTCGGCAAAGCTTGAAATATCGACATATTCCTTCGCCTTGCCTCCTTGCCCTGAACAAAATGGCCTCGAACCTCGAACGCGCATTTTATGAGTTTACGACCTAGTCTTCCGTGGGCGCGCGGTTGGTGATCCAAGCGAACAGGATCAATGACGCCATGGTGATGGCGTAGGCGACCGACAGATTGGGCAGCAGCAGCGGCAGACCGGTGTAGAGCATCGCTTCATTGCCGCCCGGCACCAGGCTGGCGCCCGCACCCATCAGCAGGCCGCCCGCTCCAGCCCGCAGCCAGCGCACGGCTGACCCATGACGCAGCGAAAACAGGCGGCCGCGCCAGGCGGCGATGACCGATCCGGCAAGCACCACCATCGTCAGGGCCAGCCGTTCGGCGATGTCTCCGGTCATGCCGCGCGCGAGATCGGCGAGCAGCGCGGTGTAGGGCCAGTTGCGGTCGAGCGCGAACAACAGTCCGCTGGCCAGCCCGGTCAGCGCCATGCTGAGCGCGGGAGACCAGAATTGGGCGGCTGGTGCCTGGCGCAGCCCGCGACGCAGCAGCAGCCACAGCCCGCAGCCTGTCAGCGCCGCCAGACCAAGGGTCGCCAGCGGATCGAGCCCGACATAGGGCGATGGCACCGGCCCGCTGATCATGCTCGTGCCCAGCCACGCCTTGAACACGGCCATGCCGCCGAACAAGCCGATCAGCAGCCCGCTCAAGGTGCCGAGCCGCGCCAGATCGCCGGCCGCAAGGTCGGCCAATGTCCCCATGGCGCACCGCCCGTTGATCATGGCGCCGGCGGCGAACACGATCGCGCCCGCGGCGGTGATCAACGTCGCGGCATGGCCGGGGAAATTGACGAACACGCGGTTCCCGGACAGCTCGTCGATCGCCATCACGCTCGTCGCCACCGCAGCGCTGAACAGGAAGCCGAGCAGCCGGTTCAGCCGTCGCGCGCGCACGATTTCCTGTGCGGCGGCAACCGCGCAGACGCTGGTTCGCTGGGTGATGTAGCCTGCCAGAAACAGCAGGGCGATCGTCAGCGCAAGGCTGCCGATCGCCACGCTATCGCCGGACATGTCAGGCGGGGATGCCGCTGATAGCCTTCACTTCCATGAAGTCCTTGAGGCCATAGAGGCCACCTTCGCGGCCGTTGCCGGACTGCTTGTAGCCGCCGAACGGCGCGCCGGGCGCCGGCCCCCAATTGTTGACCGCAACCATGCCGGCACGCAGCCGCGGTGCGACATCGGCGGCCTTGGCGGGATCGCCCGAGATCACAGCCGACAAGCCATAGGCGGTGTCATTGGCAATGCGGATGCCTTCCTCCAGCTCGTCATAGGTCATGATCGTCGCGACCGGACCGAACACTTCCTCCTGCGCGATGCGCATGTCGGGCGTGACCCCGGAGAACACCGTCGGCTTGATGTAATAGCCACGGTTGACGTTGGCGGGCAGGCCGGTGCCGCCGGTTTCCAGCTTGGCGCCCTCATCGATCGCCGACTGGATCAGCGCCTGGATCTTGTCGAACTGGGCCTTGTTGACCACCGGGCCGATGTGCATGCCCTCGCTCAGCGGATCGCCGACCTGTGTTGCGTCGAACATGCCCTTGACGATGCCGACAGCCTCGGCCTCGCGGTCCTTCTGTACCAGGATACGGGTCGGTGCGATGCAGCTCTGGCCGGTGTTGACCAGCACGCCCGATGCGGTCGGTGGCAGCACGGCGGCAAGATCGGCATCAGGCAGCACCAGGTTGGGCGATTTGCCGCCCAGCTCCTGATGCACGCGCTTGACCGTGTCGGCCGCCGCCTTGGCGACCAAAATGCCGGCCCGGGTCGAACCGGTGAAGCTGACCATGTCGATGTCGGGGTGCGCGGAGATCGCGGCACCGACGCCGGGGCCGTCGCCCTGCACCAGATTGAACACGCCCGGCGGCACGCCTGCTGCGTCCAGGATCTCGGCAAAGATCGCCGCATTGCCCGGGCATTCCTCGGATGGCTTGAGCACCATGGTGTTGCCGGCGGCGATCGACGGCGCGACCTTCAGGGCGATCTGGTTCAACGGCCAGTTCCAGGGGGTAATCATCCCGACCACGCCGATGGGTTCATAGACGATCAGGTTGGCACCCTGCCGCTCGCTGAACTCGAAATCCTTGAGCGCTGCGATGGTGCCCAGAAAGCCGCCGATGCCGGCACCGACCTGTGCGGTGCTGGCAAAGCTGACCGGCGCGCCCATTTCCTCGGCCATCACCCGCCCAAGATCGCCGGCGCGCTTCTTATACTCCTCGACGATCCGCTCGAGCAGCGCCAGTCGCTCTTCGCGCGTGGTCTGGGAAAAGCTGTCGAACGCACGGCGGGCAGCGGCGACAGCCTTGTCGACGTCGGCCTTGGTGCCCAGCGTGATCGCCGAGCAGGGCTCTTCGGTCGACGGGCTGATCACTTCGTGCCGGGTGCCACCCTCACTATCGACCCACTGGCCATCGATATAATGCTGCAGATGTTCGCGCATGACACTCTCCCTTCCGGTTCGAATCCGTTCGCGGCAGGGTGTGACGCGATGCGTTGCGGCGTGCAACCCTTTTGCGCCGTTACGCCCTCAGTATGTGGGCGACTGCCCGCTCCATCGCCCGGTCGGTCCCCGCCGCCAGATCGGCGGCCGTAGGGGCCACGGCAATGTCGGGGGAAAGACCGCTATCGGGTTGGGGCCGGGTCGGGAAGGTGCCGATCAGCGGCAGATCGAATTCGATCCCAGATTGCGGCAGGGTTGCAAAGAAGAAGGCACCGCCATTGATCCCGCGCAGATTGCCGCCAGTGGTCTCGCCGATCAGCGTCGCCAGCCCTTCGCGCCGGGCCAGCCGCGCAAACTGGAAGGTTGCAGAGCTGTTTTCCGCGCTGGTCAGCACCGCCATCGGCATCGTCAGCCGCGGCCCGCGTGGCGCGATGACGTCGTCTTCGGGCGCGTCGGCCAACTGGAAATAGCGGTCGTCGAACGGCTGTGCCTGGTCTCCCCAGTCGCGGAAACCATTGTCCCAGGTCCGCAGATAGGGGTTGAGATGGTCGGGCACGCGGCGGTAGCGCACCAGCCGGTGCGCCTCGAAACGCCGGATGGGACCTGCGGCAAAGCGGGCCAGGATCGGGTCGCCGCAATCCAGTCCGCCCTCGTTCTGGCGGATATCCAGGATCAGGCCGCGTGCTCCGGCAAGACTGTCCAGACGCTCGCCCAGCCACGCCTGCCAGTCCCAGCGGCTGTTGTAGACCGCCCAGCCATCCATGGTCAGCACCGCAATGCCATCCTCGCGCATGCGCCATTGCCACAGCGCGCCATCGTCGCCGGAGGTCGTGCCGGGAGCGAAGGCGCGGCGTTCGGCCAGCGTCAGCGCCGGCATGTCCGCCCACACATCGCTCGGCGTGCCGGGCGCACGATAATGGATGTTGAACGTTCCGCCCTGTGGCGCGCCATAGACCAGGCCGTGGAACACGTCGAAAAACTCGATGCCGTTGCTGCCGGTGACCGACAGCAGCGATCGTGCCTTGCCGTCATTATGTCCGTCCACCCGGGCGAAGGGCAGCAGGCGGCGCAACATGTCGCGCACGGGGACACCATCGACCGCACGGATGATGCTGCCGACGGGCAGCCAGACCTCCGTCCGGCCGCCCGCGCCGCTGTGATTGGCGGTGACGACCATCTCGTCGCCGATCCAGCGGAAAGCAAAGGGCAGACGGGTCGGCCGCTCGAACAGTGCATCGGCAACCGGCTGCGACTGGTTGAAGAAGCTGGCATAGCTGTGGCCGCAGCGGATGGTGGCGAGGAAAGCGGAGAGCGCGAGATAGCGCTGCTCCAGCCCTGCTGCCGCATCCCATGTCTGCTCCAGCGCAGCCAGTCGCTGTTCGGTCTCGCGGGGCGAGGCATAGCGGTAGAGGCCGGGGTGCAGGCTGGTCAGCAGATCGCGCAGGATGGCGATGTCGCCGCGCGTTTCTGCCGCACGGGCGGCGGGGGCCAGCCCGGCAGCGGCGGTGGTGGCCAGCGAGGAGAGGAGGAAGTGGCGGCGGTCCATGGGCAGGCAATCCTGTGCTGAGGGCTGTGCCGTTGCCTTGGCCGGCATGCCTGCCGGGGTCGCCTCAAAATCTGCCGGACCGGTTGTATTTGAGCATTTGAGACGTCAGCCACTCCGGCCCATCTGCGCCCTGTAGGCGGACGGGGTGCAGCCCATCGCCTCGCGAAACGCCCGGTTGAAGCTGGCCTTGCTGTTGAATCCCGCCTCCAGGGCCAGATCGAGCAGATCGTCCTGTCGGCCATCGCGAATCATGGCGGCGACGCTGTGCGATCGCAGCGCATTGATGAACTGGGAGAAGTTGACACCCAGCCCCTCGTTGAGCGCGCGTGACAGATAGCTGCTGTTGGTGCCCAGGCGACGGGCCAGTGCCGCCAGCGTCAGATCAGGATCGCGGTGCCACTCGCCCGTGCGCGTCGCCTCCGCCCAAGCCTCGCCCAGCGCGCGCCAATCGCGCGCCGCTTCCCCGGCCGGCGCATCGCTGGCGTCGCGCAACACCGGGAAAGGGTGGTGGGCGTGGCGCCATCCTTCGATCCCCATGTACAGCGCGATGGCCGCCACCGCCGTGTAGAGTCCCATGAACCCGGTGTAGCCCAGCGGCGCAATGGCATCCCACAGCGCGAACCCGCCGATCAGCGGCACCAGCAGCAGCGTGACGCCCACCACCTGCACCAGCCAGCGCGCGGCGAATCGGTCATCATCGGCGCGCTGGGTTGCCAGCCAGTCACGATAGCGCCGCAGCAGCCGCAGCCCGGCGGCACCATAAACCAGCAGCCCCGCCAGCGTCGCTGCGGTCGTCATGACGTCATAGGGCGCTTCGATCGCTTCGGCCCAACGCCCCTTCAGCGGCGCAGGCAGCAGGAAACTGGCGAACAGAAACAGGAATTGGCCGAACGCCGGCGCCAGATGCCACCATCCCCGCGCAGGCCAGCGACCGAACACCAGCGCCTGAATGTACAGCCACCCCAGCGGAGCGATCGCCAGTCCGATTTGCAGCGGCAGAAAGGTCAGCCACGTCCATTTGTCGTAGAATCCGGCGAACCCGATCAACCAAGGCATGAACATGCCGGCGAGGATCATCAGCAGTGCCGCCAGCGTGCGGTTGGCGCTGCGATTGGCCAGCGGACGCAGCAAGGCCAGCGCCAGTATGACAAGCTGCGCCAGCGCGACGGTGAGGATCGCGGTCCGCCAGCCGAAGGCCAGCCCGTCGATCAGGCCCATGGCGGCATCTACCGCCGTTCGCGTGCCAGTCGGCCGATCAGGATGGCGGACCGCGCAGCCTGGCGGGGCAGGCTGGCCAGGTCGATCCACTCGCCCTCGGCATGCGCCAGCCCGCCCGATGCGCCGAGCCCGCCCAGCGTATCGACATGCGGCGCGACGAAGCCCGAATCGGCCGCGCCGCGGCGGGCCGGGTCCATTTCCGCCATCGTGTCGAAGCCGAGATCGCGGTTGACCAGGTTGAGCCGCTCCAGCAGCGCCCGGTTGCCCTCCGTGGGGCTCATCGGCGGATAACCGCTGTCGATCACCAGCGTCGCATCGGTGCCGGGCAGGCTGGCGTCGGCTATGGCCTGCATCCGGGCGCGCACCCGCTGGTCCTGCTCGACCGTCAGCGTGCGCAGATCGCCGCGCGCTATCGCCTGTGATGGCACGATATTGGTCTTGCCGGTGCCGGTGGCGATCTCTTCCGTCGCGTCGAGCCCGGCCGGTGTCCCGCCGGCCATCACCCCGACATTGTAGGTAAGGTTGGCCTCAGGCAGCTCGCGGCGGAACGCATCGAGGATGCGCGCCAGCTCGTAGATGGCACCATAGCCCATGGTTTCCGAAAAGATGGTGCTCGAATGGCCGGTACGCCCCGTGGTGGTCAGCAGCCAGTTGCTCGATCCACGCCGGGCGATGGTGCCATATTCGCCCGCTCCGTCCCGCGCGAGATTCTCATACTCCAGTGCAACATCGGCCCACTGACCGGCGGCAATCAGGTCCCGCCGCGCCAGATCCTGCGGGTCGCCGATCCGCTCCTCGTCGCCGGTAAGCACCACCTTTATGTCGGCGTTGCGCAGGGTGCCGGCGGCCTGCATCGCCCGCAATGCGCCGATGATGACCACCATCCCGCCCTTGTCGTCACCAACGCCGGGTCCGATCGCCCTGGTGCCGTCGCGGCGATAGCTCTGGAAGGGCGAACTTGGCTCGAACACCGTGTCGAGATGACCGATCAGCAGGATACGCTTGCCGCGGCCATTGCCGACATGCGTCGCCACCAGATGCCCGGCGCGTCCGGTCGCGCTCATGTCGATCCATTCGACGGTGAAACCCAGCGGCTCCAGCTCGGCCCGCATCATCTCCCCCACCGCCCGCACACCGGCGAGGTTGAGGGTGCCGCTGTTCTGGTTGACCAGCCGCTCGAGCAAGGCCTCGCCATGCGCGGCATCGGCTGCGGCATGATCGGCAGCGCGTCGCTCGGCGGGGGTCAGTTGCGCCATGGCCGGCGTGGCGAGGAGGGCGGCAAGGCCCAGCAGCATCAGTCTCATGACCTGCAGACTAGCTGTTACGGCTCGGCGTGCAATTCGAATGTCACTGCGATACGCGGCGTGCCTGTTCCGTGCGCGTAGGTCCGATGGTGGCTGAAGGACGGGAACAACAGCATGGTACCCGCCTGCGGCCGAATGATGTGCAAACCGGCACCGTCAGCATCGACCGACCCTGCCAGTTTCCGCGGCAGGCCGAAGGCGATGCAGCCAGCCCTATCGGTTCCGGTCGAAACCTGATTGGGAATCTGGACATAGTAGACGCCATTGAACCAGCCGGTCGGGTGGATGTGCCAACTCTCATGGTCGTCGCGATCGGCAATTCGCACGGCAGTGGTCAGGCGAACGAAAGGGGGGCGGTGCCGTATCCAAGGATGATCGATGGTCGACAGCAGGTTGATTTCTCGCTCCAATACTGCGGCGATTTGTTCCATCAGCTGGCGGGCCAGCGGACTATCTGCGGTCAACGGATTGTTGATGAGTTGACTGCTCTCGGCAAAGCCGCCGTGCTCCGTGCGGCGCAGGTCCGGGTGGCTGAGCAGTTCGGCGGCCAGCGCCTCGTTGAACGCTGTCATGTCGGCCCAGCCTGCGGGCGGCGCCAGCGCGATGGTGCGGTGCAATGTTGCCATGGCGGTCAGAGCATCGGCTGCCTCTGTCTCGCCGCGATGAACGTGCGCCAGTCGCCGGGTGACCATCGCATAGGGATGGATGATGCCATGCGCGGAGAGGCGATCGGCTAGCGCCGCAAGCGCGTCAGCATTTCCTGTTGCGGCCTCGATCCGCATCAGGCGGGCGCATGCCCGCTGGTTGGATGGGTCAGTCTGCAGCGCGCTGAGGAAGTGGCGGCGTGCGGTCGCCCTGTCTTGGCGCGCCATTGCGATCTGGGCCTGATGGGTCAGGGCGGCACTGCGGACTTCTGGCGCAATGTCGCCGTCCAGCAGCCGCTCGATAGCCGACGCGGCCCGGTCCAATGCCTCGGCTCTCGGTACCCGCAGCCATGCATCGACCAGCATCAGCGTCTCAGCACTGTCGAGATTGTTTTCATCTTGCAGGATCATGATGACCCTCTGCGGCTCGTTCAGGCGGGACGCGATCAGCGCCAGGCGCGCGCGCAGCAGGGGGGTCGGCTTGCGGTCATAGGCGGCCTGCAACAAGGCGCGATGTTGCGTTGCCGTCATCAGCATCGGGTCTTCAATGCGGATCGCTGGCTCTGGCATGTGCGTGGCCGAGCCTAGCAGTCTCGACCGCCCGGTAAAGTCGCCACAGGTAAGGCATTTGACGCAAAGGGCACGGAAAGCCTCTGCTTCCCGTGCCCGATGGAGATTGGTCGATGGTGCTGCCGGCGAGATGCCGGGCCAGCACTTACCAGCTGTAGTACATGTCGAACTCGACCGGGCTGGGGGTCATTTCCCAGCGATACACCTCGTCCCACTTCAGTTCGATGTAGGCGTCGATCTGGTCCTTGGTGAAGACATCGCCCTTCAGCAGGAAGTCATGATCCGCGATCAGCGATTCCAGCGCTTCGCGCAGCGATGCGCACACGGTCGGCACTTCCTTCAGCTCTTCAGGCGGCAGATCGTAGAGATTCTTGTCCATCGCATCGCCGGGATGGATCTTGTTCTGGATGCCGTCGAGCCCCGCCATCAGCAGCGCCGAATAGCACAGATAGGGGTTGGCCATCGCGTCCGGGAAGCGGAACTCGACGCGCTTGGCCTTGCTGCCGGCGCCGTAAGGGATGCGGCACGAGGCCGAACGGTTGCGGCTCGAATAGGCCAGCAGCACCGGCGCTTCAAAGCCCGGCACCAGCCGCTTGTAGCTGTTGGTGGTCGGGTTGGTGAAGGCGTTCAGCGCCTTGGCGTGCTTGATGACACCGCCGATGTAGTAGAGGCAGGTGTCTGACAGGCCGGCATAGCCATTGCCCGCAAACAGCGGCTTGCCGCCTTCCCACAGCGACATGTGGGTGTGCATGCCCGACCCGTTATCTTCCTTGATCGGCTTGGGCATGAAGGTTGCGGTCTTGCCATAGGCATGCGCGACCTGGTGCACGACATATTTGTAGATCTGCATGTTGTCGGCAGTCTTGACCAGCGTGTCGAAGGTCAGGCCGAGCTCATGCTGGGCAGCCGCCACTTCATGGTGGTGCTTGTCCATGTTGAGGCCCATTTCGCGCATGGTCGAAACCATTTCCGCGCGAATGTCGACAGCGCTGTCGACCGGGGCGACAGGGAAATAGCCGCCCTTGGCACGCGGGCGATGGCCGAGGTTGCCGCTGTCATAGGTGCGGCCGGTGTTGGTCGGCAGCTCGACGTCGTCGAGTGTGTAGCCAGACGCATTATAGCTGTTCTCGAAGCGGACATCGTCGAACATGAAGAATTCGGCTTCGGGGCCGACATAGACGGTATCGGCGATGTTCGCGGCCTTCACATAGGCTTCGGCGCGCTTGGCGGTGCTGCGCGGATCGCGCGAATAGAGCGCGCCCGACGACGGCTCGACGATGTCGCAGAAGATCACCAGCATCGGCGATGCGCTGAACGGGTCCATGTGGACGGCATCCAGATCGGGCTTGAGGATCATGTCCGACTCGTTGATCGCCTTCCAGCCGGCGATCGACGAACCGTCGAACATCAGCCCTTCCTCCAGCTGGTCTTCGTCGATCAGTGCAGCGGTCATGGTCAGGTGCTGCCACTTGCCCTTGGGGTCGGTGAAGCGCAGGTCGACCCACTCGACCTCCTTGTCCTTGATCAGCTTGACGATGTCCTTGGGGCTGTTGGCCATGGTTCTTGTCCCTCGCTCTGGATTGTAGGATGTTGGAAAATCAGATGGCGTCGCTGTCGCGCTCGCCGGTGCGGATGCGCAACGCGGTTTCCACCGGCATCACGAAAATCTTTCCGTCGCCGATGCGGCCGGTCTGGGCCGCCCCGGCGATCGCCTCGACGACGCGTGCGGCCAAGCTGTCGTCGACGACGACTTCCAGCTTCACCTTGGGCAGGAAGTCGACGACATATTCGGCACCCCGATAGAGTTCGGTGTGTCCCTTCTGTCGGCCAAAGCCCTTGGCTTCCGTGACGGTGATTCCGCTGACGCCGACTTCGTGCAGCGCCTCCTTGACCTCGTCGAGCTTGAACGGCTTGATGATCGCTTCGATCTTTTTCATGGTTCCCCCGATGAGTGGCTACGGCGAACGTGACGTGCAGCATCGCGCCCGCCCGCCGCGTACGTGCCCAAGCTCAATCAAGAAGCGTGCCACCCGTGGCGGCGGGAGAAATCCGCATCAGCGCCGGGCGGCGGAGCGCATCGCTGCCTTAAAACCGGGCAGACGTTCAAATATCTGCCGCGAAAACAGGCAAATCCTGTTGATGTAAGCTATGTCCCGGTCGCAACCGGTCAATAGGGCGGATGATCGAGGCCTGCGGGGCTGCGGGTGAAAATCTCGCAGCCGGTCTCGGTGATGCCGATGCTGTGTTCGAATTGGGCCGAAAGCGACCGATCTCGGGTCACTGCCGTCCAGCCATCGTCGAGCACCTTAACGCCCGGCTTGCCCAGGTTGATCATCGGCTCGATGGTGAAGAACATGCCCGGCCGCAGTTCCGGCCCTTGCCCCGGCCGACCGGCATGGACAATCTCGGGCGCGTCGTGGAACAGGCGGCCGAGACCATGGCCGCAGAAATCGCGCACCACGCCATAGCGCTGCCGTTCGGCATGGCTCTGGATGGCGTGGCCGATATGCCCCACCGTGTTGCCCGGCCGCGCCTGCTCGATGCCCAGCATCAGGCATTCATAGGTGACATCGACCAGCCGCTTCGCCTTCAGCGGCACATCTCCCACCAGGAACATGCGGCTGGTATCGCCATGCCAGCCGTCGACGATCACGGTGATGTCGATGTTGACGATGTCGCCGTCCTTGAGCGCCTTGTCGGAGGGGATGCCGTGGCAGACGACATGGTTGATCGAAATGCAGCTCGCATGCGCATAGCCACGATAGCCGACCGTCGCCGGCACCGCGCCGGCGGCGAGCACGAAATCGAGCACCCGCCGGTCGAGATCGGCGGTCACCGCGCCCGGCACGACATGCGGTACCAGCATGTCGAGCGCGGACGCGGCAAGCGCTCCGGCACGCCGCATTCCGAAAAAGCCCTCCTCCCCGTGCAGTCGGATTGCGCCATCGCGCACAGGGGTGTCGGCGGAAGTGACGGTCACATAATTCATGGGGTACGATATAGCGGCGAAGGTCGGCATTTGCCACCGTGCGCAGGCGGGCTATGGCGGGCGCATGACTCAGGACAAGATCTGGACCGCCGCGCTGCTCGTCATCGGCGATGAAATCCTCTCCGGCCGCACGCAGGACAAGAATATCGCGCAGGTCGCAAGCTGGCTTAACGCGCAGGGCATCCGCCTCGTCGAGGTGCGGGTGGTGCCCGATGTCGAGACGGCGATTGTCGAGGCGGTCAACACGCTGCGCGCGCGTAACGACTATCTGTTCACCACGGGCGGCATCGGGCCTACCCACGATGACATCACCGTCGATTCGATCGCCGCGGCGCTTGGCGTCGGCGTGGAACATCACCCCGATGCGGTGGCGATCCTCGAACGCTATTATGCGACGCGCGGCGGCGTTACCGAGGCGCGGCTGCGGATGGCACGGGTGCCGCAAGGGGCCGCGCTGATTCCCAACCGCATGTCGGGTGCGCCGGGCATTCACATCGGAAACATCTACATCATGGCCGGTGTGCCCGCGATCACCGCCGGAATGCTCGATGCGCTGACCGGGACGCTGGAGGGCGGCGCGCCGCTGGTCTCGGTGACGCTGGGTGCGTGGGCAGCCGAAAGCGAGGTCGCCGATCTGCTGTGGGAGGTGGAGAAGACGCACCCGGGGTGCGTGATCGGCAGCTATCCGTTTTTCCGTGAAGGCCGGGTCGGCGCCAACTTCGTGGCCCGCTCGACTGTCGCGGCCGATGCCCAGGCCTGCTGCGATGCCATCGCCGCGGGGCTGGCCGAACGGGGCTATGAATCGACCGCCGGCGGAATCTGAGCCGGCGGCAGTCGCCTCAGCATAAACAGACAAAGCAGACCGAATAGCGCGGACACGATGAAGGCCGCTCCGGGGAAATCGACGGGCGCATCCGGCCCGGTGAAGCGCGCCATCGTCCCTGTCAGCAGCAAGGGCGCGACGAGCGAGCCGACGCCCATGGCCATCGAGGCTATGCCTTGTACCTCGCCCTGCGTTTCCGGCGTTGCCCGGCGGGAGAGCATGGCCATCAGGCTGGGCTGCACGAAGGCGCCGACGGCAAGCAGCGACAGGATGGCAAAGGCCATCCATGTCTCGGTGGCAAAGGCGTAGGCGATATAGGCGCTGACCGACGCGATCAGCCCCAAAGACGCGGCGTTCCGCTCTCCTAGCCGTGCCACGGCCCGGCCGGTCAGAAAGAACTGGCTGCCGGCCATCACAACGCCGACCGCGGACAGGCTGAGCCCGATCATCTGCGGCGTCCAGCCGAACTGCGCGATGGTGTAGAAACTCCAGGTCAGCGGATAGACCAGGCTGGCGATTTGCCAGAGCGTCAGGATGGCCGCGACCGCCATCATGCCCGGTACCGCCCGTGCGGCAGCGAGCGCACCGAGAGGATTGGCGCGGCGCCAGTCGAATGCGCGACGCCGCTCGACCGGCAATGTTTCAGGAAACAGAGTCAGCCCATACAGAAAATTGAGTCCCGCCAATGCCGCCGCTGCGGCAAAGGGCGCTCGCGGCCCCCATTCGGCAAGCAGGCCGCCGATCAGTGGCCCGGCGATGAAACCGATGCCGAAGGCCGCGCCGACAAATCCGTAATTGCGTGCTCGCTGCTCGGGCACGGTGACATCGGCAATCGCCGCCTGCGCTGCGGCAAAACTGCCGCCGAATACACCCGATATGATCCTGGCTATGAACAGCAGCGGCAAGGTGCCGACGATCACCAGCAGCAGATAGTCGATGGTCAGACCAGCGAGCGACAACAGCAGCACCAGCCGCCGCCCATAGGCGTCGGATAGATTGCCCAGCACCGGTGCGGAAATGAAGCTGGCCACGGCCATGGCAAAGCCGATCCAGGCGCCGACCTTGATTGCCGCAGAAAGGTCGACCGACGCCACATCCATCACCAGTTGCGGCAGAACCGGCATGATGATGCCAAACCCGACCGCATCTATGAAGATGGTGAAGACGATGAACGCAATGGTGTGGGGGGAGGTGACGGAACGCGTCATCGGCCTGTCATAGCAGCGTCACGGTTGCAATCCAGTGACGCGGGGGCTGGAGCGCAAAGTATCTGGCGCCAAGGGGAATCTCCATGTCACGACCGGCCTGTTCCGCCATGCTTCTCGCCGCTGCGCTGCTGGCCGGGTGCGCCACCACACCGGCTGCGTTACCATTGCCAGCCGTCGACGTTCCTGCCGGGCGGGAGACCGACCCGGTCGGCACGGCCCAGGCCGATGCTGCCGATGATCCCGCCATTTGGCGCAACCCGTCCGAACCCTCAGCGAGCTGGATCGTCGGTACCGACAAGCGTGCCGGAATTCACGTCTATGGCCTCGACGGACACGCGCGCAGCTTTGTCCGGCTCGGTGAAATCAACAATGTCGATCTGCGCGATGGCGTACGGATAGGCGCGCGCGACGCCATCCTCGTCGGCGCCAGCAACCGAAACAGCCTGACGCAACCGAACGTTGTGCTGCTCACGGTCGATGGCGCGACCGGCAACCTGACGCTGTTGGCCGATCTGGTCGTGCCCGGCGCGAGCGGAGAGGCCTATGGCTACTGCTTGGGCCGCGTCGGAGGCGAGGTACGGTCTTATGTCGTCACCAAACAAGGCCGTGTGTTCGAGCAGGCCATCGACCTGACCGGGCCGACCCCGGCTCTGCGCCCGCTCCGCAGCTTTGGCGTTGCTACCCAGCCGGAAGGCTGTGTCGTCGACGATCGCACTGGCCAACTCTATCTGGGCGAGGAGGATGTGGGCATCTGGCGCTTCGATCTGACCGCAACCCAGCCAGTCGCCGTCGCATTTGCCACAGTGGGTGCCGAACACGGTCTGGTCGCCGACGTCGAAGGTCTGGCGTTGGCCCCCTCGGGTGCCTCGGGCGGCTTTCTGGTCGCCTCGAGCCAGGGCGACAACGCCTATACGCTGTTCGAGCTGCCCAGCGGGCAGCGCGTCGGTCGCTTCCGAATTGCTGGCGGCGCCATCGACGGCACTTTCGATACCGACGGAATCGAGCTGATGCTCGGCGACTTCGGGCCTGATTTCGCCGAGGGGCTGTTCGTCGCCCAGGATGGCAACAATCTGCCCGAAGCCCAGAATTTCAAACTATTGTCTTGGCGGGCCATCCGCGAAGCGCTTGGCTTGGCCCAGCTTCCGCGCTAGGGCGCATCAGGCAGGCGGGTGTAGCTCAATGGTAGAGCAGAAGCTTCCCAAGCGCTGCGCATTCCCTGATTTCGGCCACGATGGCGGTAAAACGGGCGCGATTGTCCTTCAATCAATTCAATTGCTTAATGCGCTGGTGTAAAACCTCGCCATGCCTGTTCCCGTCATAGCCGCCGCCATTGCCTTCACCTGCACCCCCGTCGCTGTGTACGATGGTGACGGCCCGATCTGGTGCGCCGAGGGGCCACGCGTGCGGATTGCCGGCATCGCGGCCCGAGAGAGCGATGGCACCTGCCGACCCGGACAACCTTGCCCATCCGCTTCTGCCGATCAGGCGCGGGATGCGCTGGTCGGTCTGTTCGGCGGGCCGCGTGGCACGCGGCCAACCGGCCACATCGTCGTGCGCGCGCCGGCGATGCGCTGCATTTCTACTGGGGAGGCGAGGGGAAATCGCACCGGCGCCTGGTGCACGCTGGCCGATGGCCGCGACCTGAGCTGCGCGATGGTCGCGACGGGCACCGTGTTGCGCTGGCGGCGCTACTGGGGCAACCATCGCTGTCGATGAGTCGCTGGCTTTACCGCATCGAGTTTGCATTGATCGGCCTGCTGATGCTGGCCGCCATCGTCGTGCCGCGGCTGTGACGCCCAGCCTTCACGCGCTGGCGGCGATCGCCAAGCTAGATCGACGCAGCTACCGCATCACCCGCACGGCAAAGGGATGGCAGGCCACCGTCAGGGCAGGCTACAGCGACGGCGCATGTCCGATGTGGGTTGCGGAGGCGGACACGCAGGCGGCCGCCATCGAGCGGGCCGCGGCAACCGCGCTCGATTATTGGTCGAGACCGTCGGCCGCCGCAGGCATCGCCCACGGCTAGCGTTCGGCAGCGTCAGCCAGCTTGCCTTGCAGCCGCGCATGGGTGGCATCGCTGGCCACCTGCGCCTCGGCATAGGCCGCCTTCAGCTTGTCCTGATCGGCTTCGCTGAACGTGCCCACCGCCAGGTCGAACAACTGGCGGAACGCGGTAGCGGCATCGGCGCCGCTGCGCAGGATCTGCAGGATGGAATCGAGGGTCATCGGCGGGCCTTTCAATTGATCTGGCGGAGCAGCGCCCCGATGTCGGCGCGCGCCTTGCCGATCGCCTCGGCGTAGCTGGCGGCGTTGCCTGCGGCATAGGCACGGCGCGCGGTCTGCACCGCAGCGAAGGCCTTCTGGTCGAGCTCGGCCACCCGCACCGCGTCAGCGCCTTCGATCAGCCCGGCATCGGTCAGCGCCTCGGCCGCGCGCGCCGCTGCCTGATAGGCGATCTCGACCGCGATCGCGCCACGCTCGTCGAGCGTGGTCTGGTCGGCCACCTCGCCCGGGCTGGCCGGCAGGCCGGAGACAAAACCGCCCAGCCCGGCACAGCCGGACAGCAGCACCGCTGCGAACAGCGGCAACAACAATCGCATCATGTCGATTTCCCTTCAGTTTCCTTGAACAAACCAGACCATCAGCAGGCCCAGCATCAGCATCGCGACGAGGAACGGTGCTGCTGCCTGCCGCAGCAGATCGAAAGGCCACCATTCATGCTTGCGCGGCTCGATCATGGCTCACCAAGCATGTGCCGAACCATCGCCTCGGCCTGAACGGCAGTGAACAGGTTGGTTCCGCTCGGCTCATGCTTCATAGGCCACGGCGTGCCGACATTGAAATCGGGTGCGAAGCTGATCCCGGCATCGGGCGCAAAGTCAGCGGGCATCTTCCATGATAGAAAGCGGTTCACCATCTGCTTGATCTGATCATCGGTCATGTCATTGTCCCTCTGTCTCTGGTGGATTGTCAGGTGGGTTTCGGCGCGGCCCGCTGGTGAACCAGTGCGCCATGGCCAGGCCGATCAGGCCCTGCACCACGATCGCCTGCGCCAGCGTCTTGAACAGGTCGTTCTCGGCCAGCTCAGGCTTCCATGCGATCATGCCCAAAACGAGCACGGTGAGGCCGTAGGCGCCGCCACCGGCGACGACCCGAGCATTGACCCAATCGGGGATGGTGATCAGCGGGCGCATCACAGCCGCGCCGCCTGAAAGTGCATCGCGTCGCGATTGGCTTCCTTGCCCAGATTGATGATCCCCTGCGCATAGAAGGCATCGACGAACGCCGCATATTCAGGCTTCGACATCTGCGCCTCAGCCCAAGGCGTGCGCAGCCCGTTGCGATCCGGGTTGGTGTCCTCCGCGATACCATAGGCGTGCATCGACGGGCGCCTGCCGCCGCGCATCAGCCGGTTGTTGAATGTGCCGCCGGTGATGTCGAGGCCGAGTTCGACCAGACCCTCATAGCCGTAATGCGCCAGCGCCTGCTCGTGCGCCGCGATAAAGGCTGGGGCGCAGAGCTTGTTGAACTGCGCCTTGCTGGTCTTCGTCGCCAAATCCCACGACAGCCGCCGCGCATAGGGCATGGTGACGGTGATGATATTCTCGCCGGGCTTTCCGAACACCCGCTCGACATCGGCCTGCCGCGGCCAGCGCGTCGGCATGTGCGCGACCTGTGCCGGCTCGGGGTCGATGTCCCGCGCACGGTCCTGCCACCGCTCCAAGGCGAACTTGGTCTGCGGCCCGACCAGCCCGTCGATCGTGCCGACCGGCAGGCTGGCATCGGACATCAGCAGCTGCTCCAGCGCGATCCTGACGCGGGCGTCGGGCCATTCGACGCGATAGGCCGGAACGCGGCGCTTCACGATGAGGCGGGCGGCGGCGGCCGACTTCTGTCCCCAGATGCCGTCGATTGCGTCGAGCACGCCGAAGCGAACCAGCGCGCCCTGCACGGTGCGATGGTCCAGCAGATTGCCGGTCATATCGATGTCCTTGGATCTAGGGCTTGGCCGCCCGGTTGAAGAATTCGCTGAGGTCGAGCCGGTCGAGCCCGCGCAGAACGGCCTGGGCGAGCGAGAGGCCGGAAAAGCCGAGCGCCGCGCCCATGGCACCGGCCCATTCCGGGCCGAGGTTGAACCACGCCAGCGTCGGCGCGGTGCCGAAACCGCCAACGATCACACAGGAAACCAGCAGCAGGATGGTCTGCGTCAGCGACTTTGCCGGGCGCAGGAACATGCGCACCACGCCGCCGCACAGCGCCGCGCCGGCGACTTTCAGGGCCGCCCAGACTTCCGGGTGGAAATCCATTTACGCACCCTCTCGATGATCGACAGCGCCCACAGGCTGGCCGCCAGGGCGACGCCACACGCCATCAGCGAAAACAGCCAGCCCATTCAGCCACCCCCCGGAAACTGCAACCTGCAGCACAAAGGCAGCGTTGATCATCAGCGCATAATCATTCCATGACAGCATCAGACCACCGCTGCCGGCATAGGCAAGCCCGAGAGCAACCTTGCCCGTGCCGATCAGCCCGACGAACTGCGCCCGCCGGGATTTCTCGCACCATCCGCACGTCCCGCGGTTGAAGCATCGCGTCACCACCCACAGCATGGCCAGCACCACCAACGCATCGAGGCAGGCGATCACGCCGACCAGAAACGGCTTGTCGAACGCCATGCCCAGCGGCACCGCCACCAGGTGCATCAGCAACAGGGTCAGCGACGGGCTATCCCATCGCCAACCCTGCGCCCCCCTGATGCCCTGATGCACCACGGCGACGAGCGCGATCGCTGCCCACAGGATGTCGAGCAGCATCAGTCATCGTCCTTCGGCGCCGCCACGCTGGCCACCACACCGTCGGATGCACCGGCGGCGCAGCCATGCGTCGCGATGCCCTCGGCGGCCAGCTCGTGCAGCTGCGCCATGGCCCGCGCCGCCAGCGCATTGTGCCGCTCGGCCTTGCGCAGCAGCTTGGCGCCACGCTCGATCTTTTCGTCGATGGTCATGATTGGTCCTTTCGTCAGTTGGCAATCATCATCGGGCTGAACACCGCCGCAGTCGGCAGAGGCGTGCAGCGTGGCCGGATGCGGATGGCGGTCTGGCCGGAGCGCGGCACGAAGATGATCGCGCCGGCCAAGGTGTGAATCGCCCCCGCCACCTTGTTGCCGGTATTGATGCTGTTCACGCCGCTTGTCGGCAGCCCGAACGTCTGCCACGACGCCGTGCGCGCGATGGTGTCGACAACCAGAAACGGCCCCGTCCCCGCCGGGCCAAGCCCTTCCAGCGCAGCGACATAGAGCTTGCCGTCGGGTGCCATCTTGTTGGCGATCGAGTAGCCGTCGATCGCGGCGAAGCTCGACAGGTTCAGGCCAAAGGTCTCGAATGTCGCCCGGCCATGCGGGTCCAGACTGGTGTCGGCGGGATCGATGACGAGGAAGTTGGCGGCCTTGCGCGGCGCGATGTAGATCCGGCCATCGGCGCCCACCTTGGGATAGCTCCACTTCATCGCCAGATTCGCATCCCCGGTCAGCCCGCTGCCGGTTTGCAGGTTGACGCCGAAATTGGTCAGCCATGCCTGCCCATAGGTTGGCGAGCGCGGGTTGGTGTCGATCACTAGGCAAGTATCGCGCGCGCGCACGCCGCAGTAGATCTTGCCGTTTGGATGCAGGCAGCCGCCTACCCACTTGTCCGCACCCGACAGGTTCAGGCCGAAGTTGGTGATGGCGAGTTGCGGGTTGGTCAGCGATCCCGGCGTACCGCGATGGTTGAAGATCAGCACCTTTTCCGAGCGATAGGGGATGCCGTAGAGCTTGCCATCCATGCCCTCGACGCAGCTGTGATAGGCTTGGCTGTCCACGCCGCCCAGGACATAGGGCGCCGCCAGAACGGCCAGCGAGTTGCCTGTCGTTCCGGCGTCCAGATCGACCGCCGTGTTGGCGCCGAACAGTGTCGCCGTGCCGTAGGGCGAGGCGCTGGTATTGCTCGGGTCGATCTTCAGCATGTTGGTCTCGCCCGAGCGCGGCATTGCATAGATGCAGTTGTCGCCGAGCAGCGCGCCGCCCTGAAACTTCTGGTTTTCGGTGTTCAGCGTCAGGCCCATCGTCGAGCGGAAGGCCACCGGATTGTCGTCGTTCGGATTGTCATCCTTGATGATCAGGAAGTCCGTCGCGGTGGCGGGAATGCAATAGGCATAGCCGTTGGGATGCTGCACCCCGCCGAACCATTTGGTCGCAAGATTCTGCGTCGTCAGCGCGCGACCATCGGTGTGATAGGCCTGACCGGCGCCACCGTTGGCTGCGGGGTCGAGGATCAGGATGTCCTGCCCCGCCGTCACCGATCCGCTCGGGCAGCCATAGACGATGCCCTTGTAGGCCAGCCCGCCCGCCCATTTGACCGACGAATTGAAATCCCCGGTCGTCGTCGGCACCCGCACGTCATAGGCGTTGAAATTGTTGCGCGTCGCCGTGCCCTGCGCGCTTGCCGTGGTGTCGGTCGGGTCGATGACGAGGAAGCTGGTCGCGCCGTGCGGGATGCCGTACAGCCGGTTGCCGACCCGCGCCAGACCGCGGAACTTGTTGCTCCCGGTCAGCGTCGCACCCATCGCCGTCCGCACCGCCGTGCCCGCCACCGTGTCGATGACGAGGATGTCGGTCGCGGCAAAAGGCGCGCAATAGATGCTGGTGCCCGAGACCGCACCGCCCGACCATTTCGAGCTGTCGCTCAGCGTCAGGCCATAGGTCGGCTGTGTCGCCGTCGTCGTCGCTTCGTCGATCACCAGCGCATTGCCCAGCACGAACGGGATGCAGTAGATCTTGCCGCCGACCGCCACCGCGCCCGAATATTTCGCCGAAGCGCCGAGCGCCGTCGATGGCGTCAGGCCCAGTTGCGTCGCCGTCACCGCGCGCGCCGATTGGTTGGCGGGGTCGATGATCAGCAGGTTGGCGCTGTTGTAGGGCGCGCAATAGATCAGCCCGTTTGATCCGAGCGCGCCGCCGTCCCACTTCCCCGTGCCGGACAGCACCGACGATGGCAGGCCGAATGTCTCCAGCGTCGCCGTCATCGTGAACGGGTCGATCACCAGGATCGTCGTCGCGCTGAACGGCATGCAATAGATGCGCCCGTCGCGGCCGACGACCGCGCGGTTCCACTTCTGCGTGCCGGACAGGTTCAGGCCGAAGTTGGTCCGCCACATCTTGCCCGTGTCGGGGTTGTGGATCAGCACCGTCGTCGCGTCGTACGGCACATGGAAATGCAGGCCATTGGAGCGCACCACCCCGCGCCACCGCTCCGTCGGTCCGATCTCGGCGATCGGCTGCTCGAAGAAGGTGCTGGTTGCGACAACATCGGCATTGCCCGAGCTTGACTCGCGCCCGAGCCGCAGAGCGTTGACATATGGCGACGCGAGGAAGGCGCTGTTCACGGCGGCAGCCGCCGCAGCCGCCGAGGTAGCGGCAGCGGTCGCCGAGGTTGAGGCAGCGGTCGCGGCAGCCGTCGCCTCCGGCGTCACATCGCCACGCGGCAGCGTCAGGTTGAGCGTCTGCGCTGGTGCCGAGCCAGAAATCGTCGCCGAAGCGCTGCCGCCCTCCGGCCCCGTCGTCACGGTCCCGATGCTCAGCACATTCGCCGGGCCGATCGGTCCGCGCGGCAGCGTCAGGTTCAGCGTCTGCGCCGGCGCATTCCCTGTGATGGTGGCAGCGCCCGCACCGCCCGGCGCTGACGATGTGACCGTGCCGATGCTCAGCGAATTCGGCACCCCCGGCGCGCCGCGCTGCGATACCACGATGCGGCGGTTGCCCTGCAGATCGGTGGCGGTGAAGCGCGCTGCGGGGCCATCCACCACGCCGGCGCTGCCGGACACCGTCTCGGCCGAGGCGCGCACCACCAGTGCGGCGGTGACGATGATGTCACGGCCATTTGCCAGTATCTCGGCAATTTCATAGCGCAATCCGGCCTGGCCATACCATCCGTCGGTCGTCGTGCCCGGCACGCCGAATGCGACATAGCTGCCTTCCTCGTCACTCTCGATGCTGCCGGTCGCCCCGCCAATCACCTCCCGCGCCGCATCGAACACCGTCAGGGCAAAGCTCCGCCCCGCCAGGTCATCCACCACCGATCCGCTGACCAGCTGTAGCTCGAGCACGAGATTTTCCCCCGCGCCCAGAGTGACGCGGTTGTTGCTGTTGATTTCGATGGTCATTGTTACGCCCTGAAAAATGACGCTGTTGCGTCCACTGTCGCTGCTGCTGTGCCGGTGTAGGAACACACCGCCCGAACGTCGTAGACCTTGCGCGCCGCACCGGAGTTGGTGAGGGTGGCCAGAGCCTGCGGATAGACCACGTCACCTGCCGCGCTGCCGCTGTCGCTCGCGCTACCCAGCGTGGCATAGGTGCCGCCCGCTTCGCGCCACTGGATCGTGATGGTCTGCGTCGAATTGCCGGTCAGCGTTACCCGAATGTCTGCTTCGCACAGCAGGCTTTCCCCCGGGTCCAGCGTGCGGGTGATCGCCGCCGTCACCTGCGTGCGTGCCGTGATGCCCAGCGTGGTCCGCACCGCCGGCGGTGTCACCGCATCGGCTGTCACCGCCACCCACGCGCCGCCGGTGTAGATGTAATGCCGGTTGTCGTCGTTGCTGTCGTACCAGCTCTGGCCCTCGATGCCCGTCGCCGGGATGCTGGGGTCGATCACCGGCGCGGCATTGCTGGCGTCGACTGCCGCGCCGACAACTGCCGCCACGTCGCTCGGCGGCGTCAGCGTCGGTGCCGGCGGTAGCGTCGTCGTCTTGCCCAGTGCGAAATCGTCTTTGCCGTCCGTCTTGCTCTGCACCGTCAGCGTCACCCGCCGCGCCACCACGTCGATGGTCCGCCGCAGCACCTCGATCGTGATCGAATCGATGCCCAATTCCGGATCGTCCCACACCAGCAGACTGCCGGGGCCATAGCTGCGCATCCGCCATTTCAGCGGAAGATCGAACGGGCCCAGCTCGCGCTGGTCGAGCAGGCGATAGGCGGTCAGCTCGGCGCCCTGGCCGCTGTCCGTCACCATCTCCCACGGCGCTTCCTGCGTGATCGACTGGCCATCGGCGGTTACATAGTCGGCATACTGGATCAGCGTGCCGGCGGTCATTTCCCACTTGTGCGATTCGCTGCGGATCTTCGGGATCAGCCCGTTCGGCCGCTCGCGGCTCCACGTCACCGCGTCGTAGCTGATCTCGCTGTCGGCATAATCGTCCTTGGTGATCGTATCGAGCGCCACGCGCGGGGCCTGATAGCGGAAGCTGTAGCCGGTCCCGAGCAGGATCGGCTCGCACCCACCTGCCGCGCACAGCCGCTTCAGGTTGGCCCAGCGCTCACCGGGCTGACCACTCTCGATCAACACCCCGTTTGCTTCCCACCCGTTGACCTCGCACACATTGGCCCAAGCCATCAGGGTGGGCACGTCGATGGCGTCGACCGTGTCGCCGATGCCGAACACATGCATCCCGTTCTGCCGGCGGCCGAGGATGTAGGTTCCGGCCTGCAGCGCCGCGTTCGCATCGTTCACCCACGTCGATTCGTCATTGGCGCGGCAACTGCCCGATCCGCCCGGCTGCGTGCTGTCCAGCCTCGGGTCATAGGCCTTGCGCTGCACGCCCACGATTCCGGGCTGGCCCAGCCCGCTCGGCCATTTCTTCCCCTTCTTGTCCCATTTGGCGGAGAGACCCACCGCCACCTTGCCGCTCAGCTTCGATGCGGTGCCCCAGTCCGGCGCCCCGCTCCACTGCGGGGTCAGCGCGCTCGATTCCGGCTGCGCGCCGAGCTGCTTGCTGGCGTACAGGAACCCCGCGTAGAAGCCGGTTGCTGCCGTGCCGCTGAAGCTGATCGGCGCGAAGTCGATCAGGATATTCTCGATGCTCTCCGCCGGGCCGATGCCGTAGGTGGCGACGAGGAAGCGGTACGGATTCTCGACATCGTCGACCTTTGGCCCGTAACCGCGGTCATAGGTCAGCTGCCCGCCATAATAGCTGCGGCCGATGATGCAGGCCATCGGGCCCTCGCTGGCCACCAGCACATTGTTCACCGCCCCGCGCACCGGCGGCTTCTTGGCCAGCAGCTGCGCGCCAGTGTTGGCTACTGCGGACACCGCTGCCGCTGCCGCAGCGATGGCCTGTCCGCCGGGAATGAAGGACGCGACGGTGGCGACAACGCCTGCAATCTTGCCGACTGCACGCAGCGCCTTAGCCATCCGTTCTTACTGCCTCACAACCTGAAAGCGACTTTGACATGCGCCAGCATGTCTTCCCCTTCGAACGCCACCACCCCGCCATCGCTGTCCTGATGATAGCCCAGCAGCTGATCGCCCGACCAAATGCAGATGCTGTCCATCCCTTCGCCCGGCACGATCGCGATATCCCCCACCCACAGCCGCGCCGCGGGGATCTCCGGCAGGCCCAGACTGCGAAAGATGTCGGCCACTTCGCCAAAGCCTGCCTTCGCCAGCGCCCGCCGCGCGCCAAGCGCCGAGTAGAAGCGCGGGATCGGCGGAGGCCGGTGCCCCATCGCCCGCAGCTGCGCGCGGCCCAGATGAATGCAGGTGCCGCCCTTGTCCCAATCGAACCGGCGCTGGCGGAACTTCGCCCACACCTTCGCCGTGGCGGCCCTCCGCCGGTTCAGTTCATGCATCAGACGTTCCGCACGTTCAGCTGCTGCAACACGCTGCCCACGCCGCTGCCGCCGCCGCTGCCGCCACCAGTCACGGATCCGCGCGGAGGCGATGGCGCGCCCCAGGCCACCGGAATGCCCAGCCCGGTCCGCGCATCTTCCCCGGTCTCACCGGGCCACACCCGCTTGTGATAGGCTGACGACATCGCCTGCCCGGCGAAGAAGTCGAGCAGCTTGATCGGCCGCGCTGCCGCGTCGATCACCAGCGACCGCGCACCACGGCCGACCCGCACGCTCATCCGCTCGACCAGCCCGTCGAATTCCAACCGCGGTGTCCCGACGATGACGCCTGTCGCGGCATCGCTTTCCCCCAGCCACGCCCGTACCCGGCTCTTGGCATTGTTGGGCTGCGCCAGCGTCGGGATGCTTATGTCGCTCGCCGGCTTCAGCATCAGCTGCACCGCCGTCACCTGGTCGCCGGATCCATCGCTCAGCGCCTCGGCTGTCACCAGAGACCCGAACACGGGATCTTCGCTCAGATAGGTGTCGCCGCCGAACACCACGAAACCGCCGTTGCAGATCCGCATCGTCGATCCGCTGCGCCAGTCGATGCGCAGCAGGACCAGCGGCTGCACGACATCCATCACACAGCTTCCTCGATCGCGAACGACAGGCCCACATGCCGCATCACGTTGACGGTCCACCCGCGCGGGTCACCGACCAGAAAGCCTTCGATCTTCGGCGCCGCCAGATGCACCGCGGCCCCATCGGCGAACGGCACGCGCAGCGCCTCGTTCAGCGTCAGCGCCGCCGTGCCGCCGCCGCTCGCCGTCACATTGGCGGCCAGCATGTGCAGATGGTGCCGCCCGTCCTTCACGATCGACAGCCAATATCCCTCCAGCCCGGCCCACCCCGCCGTCAGGCCGCGCACGTTCAGCGTCGTGCCGGTCTGCCCGGCCCCGTCCACTACCACCGACGTGCCGGGGTTGCCCTGGTTGCCGGCGGTCAGCGGCACTTCGATCCGCGCACCCAGCTGCACCGCGCGGGACAGCCGCGCCGCCCAGGTGCGACCGTTGGCATTGTGCTCCAGCGGCGGCATGACGAATTCCATGCTCCACCGGTTGCCCCGGCCCAGCACCCGCTGCGCCGCACCGCCGGTCGGGCTGCGTTCCACCCCGCCGAAATCGACAGGGACCGGGCTGAACTCGCGCGGGCCCGGCGAATCTGGAAGATCGACAACAGCCATCAGGCCGGAATCGCATAGGCGTTGCGTCGAGCGAGATCCTGCTGCGCGAGCAGGCTGCCGCCGGCGGCAATCGTCGGGCCAGTCTGGGCAATCATCCGCCCGGATTCATCACGCGCGATCGCGTGGATGCCCGGCCCGGCATCGATCGTCACCCGGATCGCACTGCTGCCGCCGCGCAGATTGTCGTTGGCGATGATCGCGCCGGAACGGGACGGCGTGAACAGCTCCGGCCCACGCTCGCCGACCAGATAGGTCCGCCCGCCAGACACCGGTCCGCCCTCGGCCCGCGCGCCACCGAACGCGAATGGCCCGACGTTGAAGCCACCGGCAATCGCGCCGATCTTGTCGAGTGCGCCGAGAATGCCGCTGACGATGTCGAGGATGTTGCCCGACTTGATGCCGCGGGTCAGCTTGTCGATCGAGTCCAGCGCCCCCTGTGTCATCTCGGCAAAGCTTTCAACGATGCGCACGTTGGTCGCCTCCAGCCCGTCCGCCGCAATGCCCCAGCTGCGCATCAGCGCCTCGGTGTTTCGCTGCAACTCGCGTTCGGTCTGGGCATCGATTGCTGCTTTCCCGTCATCGCCGAACAGGTTGAGACTGGCTACCGCATCGCGGGCGAACTCCGCTGTCGAAGGGATGCCGCGATATTCGCGATTGAGCCGGTTGACCGCCTCGGCATGCAGGTCGATGCTCAGTCGCCCGGCATCGAACTCGGTCCGCAACAGCGCCAGTTCCTCCTGATAGGTGCGGAGCCGCGCTGCCTCCGGAAATAGCCGGTCGATCAGCGGCTGCGCCGCATCGCTGATCCGCGTCGTCTGATTCAGAACGGTCTGCAGCGCATTGACGATCGGCACCGCCACCTCCGGCCCCGCGCGCTGGGCGCTGGTGGCCATAGTGGTCAGCATCCGCTCCACCCGCGCCTCGATTTGCGGCGCGCCGTTCAGCACCTGATCGCTCAAATCGTCGATGAAATTGCGCGTGTTGCGCTGCGGTCCGAGCCGCGACAATGCCGGAGAGCTGAGATACGGATTTGACGGAAGGTTTCCGACGGGCGCCGGGATGCGAGCGCGCCGGGCCGCCGCCTGTTCGTTGGTCATGGTCAATTCGACCGGCTGTCCACCGAACTGTTCCTGATTGAGCTGACGGATGCGTCGCCGACCGTCGGCGCGATCGGATTCGAACGGGCTGTATGTCAGCGTGTTGGCGATGCGCCGCTCCACGGTCTGGCTAAAGCCGCGCCATGCCGTTACGGCCCGCCCGCTCCACGCCACCAGATCGGTTAGCGCCTGCACCAGCGCGAGGATGCTGTCGGTATTGTCAGACACGCTGCCGGCGATTTGCGCCTCCAGTACGGTGCGCAGTGCGCTCAGCTTGTCGGCGGTTTCGTCAGCCTTCTGTATCTGCTCGTCACTCAGCACAAGGCCAAGCCGCTGCGCCGCGTCCCTCAGATTGTTGACGCCCGCCGCGCCATCGGCGAGCAGCGGTGCCAGCTTTTGACCGGAGCGGCCGAACAGATCAACGAGCACGGCCGCACGCTCGGCTGCATCCATGCCGCGCAGCTTCTCGGCCAGATCGGGCAAGATGTCACCGACATCGCGGAAGTGGCCATTGGCGTCGCGCGTGGCGATGCCAAGCCGCTCAAGCTTTTCAGGGGATGTGCCGATCGTGCGGGTCAGGCGCGCAAGTGCGCTGTCCATCTCTTCGGTGCTCAGCTCCACCTGTGTCGCGGCATAGCGATATTCCTGCAGCGACCGCGTCGTCACGCCCAGTTGCTGCGCCTGCTCACCAAGCGCGCTGGCGTAATCGAGGCCCTGCCGAACCGCGTCGGTCACGATGCTGATCGTAAAGGCACCGCCCAGCGCCACCAGCCCGGCCTTTACCCGGTTGGTCATGCCGGTGCTAATCTGTTCGAACCGGCGCGTTTCGGCGCCAGCGCCACGCAGATCACGCTGGTAACCGGTCGTGCCTCCACCAAGATTGGCAAGCGACCGCCTGACCCGACTGCTCATTGTATCGGCGGACTGGGCAAAGTCGCGGTTCTGGGCCTTGGCATCGGAGAGCCCGCGGCGATAGCCATCAGACTCCAGGCCCATCGTGACGATGAGCGTACCGACGTCCGTCGCCATCCTACAAGCCCCTCATGCTACGCTCGATCCGCGCCATCACTTCCGCGTCGCTCAGCGGCACGCTGAAATCATAGCTGCCCTGCGCCACGCTCACCGCCAGGTGATAGTGGCGCGGAGTCACTTCCCAGAATTGCTGCTGATCGAACCCGCACTTGATCCAGATGGCCAGCAGCCGCCACCAATCGGTCAGCGCTTCCGCTTCGGCGCGGGTGATCCCTTTCCCTCGGCACTCGCATCCGCTTCCGGTTCGGAATGGCCGAGCAGCCGATCGACCAGCGACAACGCCTCGGCGTTGCCGATTTCGTCAATGATGAACCCGACGTCATTGCTGGTCACATTCGGGTGTCGCTGCCGCAACGCGTGGAACAGGAAACCGCGCAGGAAGCGGATGTTCATCCGCTTGGCCCGCTCCAGCGCGAACCGCTGCAGCGCTTCGGGATCGCTGGCCTGCTCCGCGCTCGGCTGCTCGTCGGATGCGCCGAGGCCGAACGCGTCGATCACCAGGCTGGCAAAGCCGCGCCCGAACGCATCTTCCATTTCGCAGCGTGCGTTGGTGTTCAGCACGCCGGTCCACTGCTGGCCGAGCGCGGTGAAGCCGACTTCACCCTTGATGCTGTTGCTCGCCATGATCAGGCCACCGCGCTATCGGTCGGCTTGTCCAGCCACTTGACGGTCAGGCTGCCAACCCGGCGGTCGCTGATCGGGTTGGTCACCCGATAGTCGCGCACGATGCAGGTGCCGGCCTTCTTGCGCTTGGTGCCTGCGGCGATCTTGTACACCAGCTCGTACGCACGGGCATTGCCGGTATCGAACGCGGCCTGGCACAGCTGGTCGGTGGCGCTGTTCGGCACGAAGTTCATCTGCAGCGTCACTTCCGCACCATCGCGGCGCGGCGCCGACAGATACTCCATGAAGTCACCCGACTCCATGTGCGTCGCCTCGATCAGCTCGCGCGAAGCCGCCGGCATTTCCGGCACGTCGAAAATCTCGCCCAGCTTCACCAGGCTGGTGCCATCGTGCAGCCAGAATTCGGTACCGTTGCCGGTCGTCGCATTGTGGGCCATCGCCTTACTCCTTTTCAGTCGTGCCAGATCAGCAGGTCAATCTGTTCCCGCCGGATAATCATGCTGTCCGTTCCGGCCTCGGCCGATCCATCCAGCGCATTCACCTGTGCGGGGTCGAACCGGACCCCGTCGTAAAAGCCGCCTTCATCGAAACAGGCGATCACCGCCTCGCGGATCTCTTTCGCGGTAGCGTAGCCTTGCTGGCCTTCCGCATAGACATCGACCTGCAGCAGCGATTCCCGGAACCCGTCGGGCCCGTCCATCGTGCGCGGGCGACTGTCATCGATCACCGTCAGCACGATGTGCGGACGCGCGGCTTTTTGTGGGGCCAACTGCCAGTAGATCCGGCGGCCCACCTGGTCGGCCACGTCGGGCCAATCCAGCAGGCGCTGCATCACCGCCTCTTCCCACATCACCGCCGCCCCAGCGCACGCTGCACCCGCCGCGCACGCCGCACCCGGGCGCGCTTCGCCGTCGCTTCGATCGCGTTTTTCAGATCACCGGCAATCGCGGCTTTCGCCGCGCTTTTGGCGGCCTGGTATCCGCCGCGCATGAAGCCGACGGCTGCAACGGTCGCGCTGCCATGCTCCAGCACACCGGCCCGGAAGGCCACGCTGTTGACCGTGCGACGCGGACGCCACTTGCCCTTGTTCTTGCCTCGCGCGATGCGCGGCTGTTTTGCCCGTCGCCCCCGGTCGACGCTGGCATCGATGCCGATGAACAACTGGATTTCGCCGTTCCGCTCCGCGATCATCCGCAACTGCCGCGTGGCTCGACCCCAGTTGGCCTTTGTCGCCACCTTGATCGCCTTGCGCAGCTCGCCGCTCTTTTTCGGCGCCCGCTTCCGCTGCTCGCGCGCGACCAGCGTCGCACCCTTCCGCAGCGCCTGCCGCGCTGCCTTTGCAATCTCCGCCGGAGAGCCCAGCGCGCTCAGAGCTGCATCCAGCTCGGCATTGCCGACCAGCGCGATATCGGCCAGCAGACCGGTCCCGACAGCCATCAGCCGACTTCCCGGACCGTCGTGAAGGCGATGGCCTCGCGGCCGATCGGCGCAATGCCGGTGATGTTCCAGACCGTACTGTCCTGCCTGATCCGGTCGGTGATCGTCACCGCCACATATTCGGGCACCCTGTCCACCGTCCAGATCGCCTGCTGCGCGCCACCTAGACGTGCCGCTTCGATCCGCTCGCTGCTGCTGCCCCAGCGCACCATGGCCCATGCCTGGGCAAGCTGAGCCCACGCACCGACCGGCTCGTTCAGGTCATTGGTGCCAGTCTCAGACCAGCGTTCGAACACGATCAGCTGATCGCGCTGACCGGCCTGCACGCTCATACCACCGGCATCCGGTGCAGATTGCAGATCGCGGCCACGCCATGCGGCACATCGGCCACGATCGTGCCGGTCACCACGTCGGAGCGGATGTCGAACAACCGCGCCAGCATCATCTTCACTGCGGTCACCAGCGCCGGCTTTTCGGTCGTCACGTCGTCGAAGCCTGCGGAAAAGGTCACACGCACCTCGCCGCCGCAGTTGCCCGGCCACGACTTGCCATAGCCGGGCAGCAGCCGGCCATGCGGGCCGATGCGCCAATCGTCGGCGGCGAGCACCACCTCGACACCAGCGGTGTCGTCATAGGCGATGCTCGCCACCTCCGCCCTGGGCCCCCGGCCCAGCACCATGCCCGCCCCAAAGCCGGTCGACTTCCAGACCAGCCCATCCCGCCGGGCAAGGTACAACGATGTCATCTGCTCGATCATGTCGACGGCTGCATCGCGCAGCGCCTCGATCACATCGTCTTCGCTGCTGTGCAGCACCCGCAGATGCGCTTTCGCGGCGGCCAGCGACAGGATGCTCTCGCAATAGCCGTCGGGCAGCGCCCCCGGCTGAAGTTCGAACAGCATGTCGCTGGCCCCGCTGACGCGCGATCAGGCCTGGTTGGCCGTCGGCGCGATCTCGGCCTCGCCGCGCAGCACCGCTGCGGAGATCGGCGTGCCGGTGGCATGCGTGCCGCTGAAGTCGGCCAGCAGCTTCAGGTAGCGCCGACCGCCGCGATAGCCGTAGCGATACACCGCTGCGGCGGCGTGCGCGGCCGACAGCGTCTTGATGATGCCGCCGCTGGCCACCGTCACGCCCAGCATGTCGGCCGTGGTGACTGCGGTGTAGGTGCTGTTGTCGGTAGAGTGCGTCAGCACGAAATCGATCTTGTTGGTGCCGGTGAAGGTGATGCCACCCGCGCCGATCGACAGGATGATTTCCGCCGCGCCGAACCCCTGAAGGTCGATGGCGGGCGGGGTGTTGTCGGCCGAAAGCACCGCCGTTTCGATGGCGACGGCAGCCGAGGTCTCGGAATGCATGTCCTGCATGATGGATATCCTTTGCGAATGTCAGATCTCCGCTGGCGCTGCCAACGGTCAGGCCGGACTCTCCGGCAGGCCCGCCGGTCATCGCTGACCGGCGGGGTATCGTCAGCCCGCTGCCGGGGCTCAGGTCGAGATGCGCAGCAGCTTGATCGCCTCGAAGTTGGTGATCCCGCCACCGACCCGCTTCGTGGTGTAGAACATGACGTAGGGCTTGTTGGTGTAGGGGTCGCGCAGCACCCGGGTCGATCCGATGTCGTTGATCAGATAGCCGCGGCTGAAGTTGCCGAACGCCACCGGGAAGGCATTGGCCGCGACCGCCGGCATATTGTCGTCGGTCATCACCGGCTTACCCAGAATGGTGGCCGGCATGTCGGCGGTGGGCGGCGCCCACAGCCAGGTGCCATTGCCATCCTTGAACTTGCGGATCGTGCCCAGCGTCGCATCGCTGGTCAGGAAGCTGGCCCCGTCGCGATAGCCGGCACGCAGCGCGTAATACAGATCCGCGATTGCATCGGCAGGCGACGCGGTCGTCGTCGGCGTCAGGAACGCCGAAGCGGCACCGCTGACGACGAAGCCCAGGCTGCCCCATGCATAGCTGGCGTTTGCCACCGTCGGATAGGCCAGGATGCCGCGCGGCTTTTCGGTACCGTCACCGGTGATGAAAGCGGCTCCCTCCTGCTCGGCGAACACAACGGCGATTTCGTCGGCCAGCCAGGTCTCGACGTTGAACGCGGCGTCATCGAGCGAGCGCTGCGTTGCTGCCGGATTGGCATAGAGCTCGCCGTTCGGCGGGGTCAGCGCCGACAGCTTCGGCGTCGCCGTTTCGGGACGTGCATCCTTTTCGGCAACCCAGCCAGCACCGGCACCGCCCTGATTGACCAGCAGGCTGAACGGCCCGCCACCGGTGCGGATGACGCGTGCCATCGAGCGCATCGCCGAAACCCGCATCAGCACGCGGCTGATGGTCGAATCGGTCTGCTCCGGCACCAGATAGCCGCCATCCGGATCGCTGTCCGTGGTCAGCGCCGCCTTCACTTCCAGCGAGCGCATGCCGGCGTCCGGCTCGGCACCACGCCGCATCCAGTTCAGGAACGCATCGCGATGCTGTGCAGCAGCCGGGTTACCCAGCTGACCGCCCCCGCCGATCTTCAGCGCGTCGATCGAGGCCTTGGTGTCCTCTACCGCCTTGGTCAGCAGTCCGACATCGGCGTTGATGCGCTCGACCTTTTCATTGGTCACCACATCCTCGCGGCCCTTTTCGAGCTGCTTCAGCCGCTCATCGACCGAATTGCGGAACTGTTCGACGGTGCCATTCAGCGCGTCGATCGTGGCCTTCAGCGCACCGGCATCGGCGCGCGCAGCAAAAACCCCGCGAGCGCGGGGGAAATTCGTGGTCTTCATCGGATATCTCCTCAGATGGGCCGTGCAAACGTCTCGATCAGACGCTGCAATCCGGCATCGATTTCGCCTGCATCGCGCGCGGCGGGGTCGGTGCTTGCATCGCGCTGGGCACCGGAAAGGGTGGCAAGCATCCGGCTGCGATCGGTGCGGGAAAATCCCGCTCGCGCCAGTGCCGCTTCGGTCTGTCGCCGCGCCATCAGCGCTTGGTCCGCGCTGTTCGCAGCTGTGCCGGTCCCGCCGGCGATGTCGGCCTTGCTGTCGGCAAAGCCGTTCTTGATCGCATCCTCGGGCGCCATGAAAGTCTCGGCGTCCATCAGCTTGACGATGTCCGCGCGCTTGGCCCCGGTGCGCGCCTGATAGATGTCGGCAATCGCCGAATCGAACTGCGCGAACATCTCGGATGCCGACTGGAAATCATGCCGGTTGCCGATGGTGATGCCCCAGGCATTGTGCACCATCATGAACGTGCCGAGCCCCATCACGATCTCGTCGCCGGCCATCGCGATGATCGATGCCGCGCTTGCCGCCCAGCCCATCACCTCGACCGTCACCTTCGCCTTGTGCTCGCGCAGCAGGTTATAGATGGCGATGCCTTCGAACATGTCGCCGCCTGGCGAGTTGATCTTTACCGTCACCGGCACCTGACCCGCGGCACGCAGCGCGCGCTCGACCGCGACCGCCGTCACCCCGCCACCGGTCCACCAGTCTTCGCCGATCATGTCGTACATGGTGATCACGCTCGGGTCGCCATCGTCAGCGGCAACACGCGGCGTCGTGGCCCACTGCGCCAGCACGTCGCTGGGTGCGTCCCACTGGAAATTTTTCGGCCGCGCCGGTGCGCTGGCCTTGGGCAGTTCACGGAGCGACATTGGTGACACCTTCCGTCGAGGCCGCCGTCATGTTCGGCGGCGGATAATAGATATCCCCGCCCTCGCGGGGGTTCATGTCTTCCATTTCACGCACTTCGTTGGGGCTGAACACGCCCCACTGCAGGCCCTTGGTATAGGCCTCCCACCGCGTCTTGATGTCGCCGCGCACCAGCGCCGCGCGGATCAGCCGCACATACTTGTCGTCGTCGCGCACCGGGTCGAGACAATCGACCGTCAGCCCTTCCTCCCACGCGGTCAGATAGTCTTCCAGCGTGTAGGTCACGAAATTCTGGCCCTGACTGTCCAGCCCGGTACCCCAGCTCGTCGCCTTGTCGGTGTCGCCGATCATGTGCGGCGGCACGCCAAAGAACATCGCAATCTCGCCGCGCGTGAACTTCCGCGCCTCGATCCACTGTGCATCTTCGGAGGTCAGGCCGATGTCCTTCCACTCCAGCCCGTCTTCCAGCACCATGATCTTGCCCTCGCGGGCCCCGCCGGAGCGATACTCGTCCATCTGCGCGCGCAGATGCTCGGCCTGCTCCTTGTTCAGCGTCCGGTTGGCCGGCAGCTGCAGCGCGCCGGAAACCGATGCGCCGTTCTTGAACAGCACATTGCCATGCGCCTGCATCGCCATCGATTCGCCGATGCTCTCCCGCGCATAGGTGATCGGCGACACGCCGACGATGCCATCCAGCGACAGGCCGATCAGGTGCAGGATCTCGCCCTGCTCGAAGATAATCTCCCGCCCGTCCCGGCGCGTCCATGTGTACTGCAGTGTCAGATCGTCGAGCTGCTTCACCTTCACCCGGTCAGGATGCATCGGCGTCAGCGATGTCACGTCGCCCCGCAGGTTCCGGCCCTTGAAGGCATAGGCATTGCCGCGCAGCATCAGGTGCGCGGTCAGCATCCGCTTGAACTGCGCCGGCTTCTGCCACTTGTTCGGCCGCCGCGTCAGCACCTGGTGCAGCGGCGCCTCGCTGGCGATCGCACGGGTCTGGTCGTCGATCCGCCGCATCACCCGAGCCGGCATGTTCGCCACGGCCCCGGTCAACAGCCGAACGCAACCGAACACCGCGCCGACGGTCAGTGCCGTCGTCGGCGTCACCACCTGCCCGGATGCCGACTGCAACCCGCCCCGCAGATAATCTTCCAGCTGCTGCGGCGTCGTGATCGTCACCTCGGTGCCCATCACCGAAGCGCGCGGCCCGCCACCGCCAGACACAGACCCTGCGGCAACCGCTTCAGGGGATGGCCCCCAGAAGAAGTCGCGCCAAAAGCCCATGAAAATCCTAAATCACCAACAGCCCACGCTCGCGATACGGGCTGACCGACGCCGCTTCCGGCCCCCGTTCCATCAGCTTCACCGCGTTGAACACCGCCACCAGCGGGTCGATCTTGGCCTTGCCCGCCGCGCTTTTCTCGATCAGCACCGCGTTTCCGCGCTGCTCGGCCTTCGCATTGCCCACCGCCCAGGCCAGCAAGGCCTGCCCGCCGTGCGCCATCGCGCCGCTTTTCAGCTTGCGCTCGCACGTCCAGACCGCCGACGACAGCCGATATCCCTGCCCGACCGCAACCACTTGGGGTGCCGTCAGATCTTCATCTTCCAGCGCATCGACCAACGCGCCGACCCCCTGCGGGTCGAGCCCGATCGCGTCCTTTTCCGGCAGCAAACCCGCATCGCGAACCTGCACCACCAGCGCTACCGCTTCCGCGATATCCTGATCGACCTCTTTGCAGATCGTCAGATCGCCACGCTCGGCCAGGTCGAGCAGCTTCGGCGCAATGTCCTTCCGCAGCTCCAGCACATCCGGCTGCACCCAGGCATGACCCCACGCCAGCCAGCGCTTCGTCGCCCGTTCACGACCCACCACGCCGACCGCGAACAGGTCATCCAGTCCGCCGCCGTCGATGCCGACGGTGGCAACTTCGCACCGCTCCAGCAGCGCATCGAGCGAGACGATTTCAGGGTCGGCCGCGCCTTCCCAATAGTCCGCCCCGCGCCACCGGTCGCTGTGCAGCGCCAGTCCGATTTGGATGTTCAGATGCTGGCTGGCCCAGCGCCTGATTTCCTCCTCGCCCTTTTCCTGCGCCGCCAACCATGCCGCGTGCAGCTGGTCGAGCCTGATCGAACGGCCAAGATTGGGCAGCACCTGCGGCCAGATGGCCGGGTTCGCCCATGGCTTTGCCGGGTCGGTCTGCACCTCTTCCGGAAACTCGTACAGCACCGGCAGCATACGCACCGCCGGGCCGCTGAACCCGCCGTCGCGGATGGACCGCGCCAGCGCCAGCTCGCGTTTGAACACACCCGCCGGCGGCTTGTCCGACTGCGTCGTGATCTGCATCATGAACGCGTCGGGCCGCGCCAGCATGTTGCCGCGTATCTGTTCCAGCGTGTCGGCCGCATGGCTGACACCGCCCAGCAGATGCACCTCGTCGATCAGCTGGCCCTTCGGAATGGCGCCTGTCGCCACCGAAGGATCGAACGTCTGCACCTTCAGGATGCAGCCGGTCACCAGATCCTCGATCAGCTTCAGATGCTTCCTCGGCTTCAACCGCTTCTGCAGCACCTTGTCCGGGTCGGCGGCAATCATGCCCTCGGCCTGAGCCCATGCGCGGTCTGCGATTTCCTGCGTCGGCCCGTACAGATAGAACATCTGTTTGGGCTGCTGTTCCAGCAACAGCGCGGTCACCATGATGGCCGCGGCGTTGGTCGTCTTCGAATTCTTCTTTGGCACCAGCACGAACGGCTCTGCCACTCGCCGCAGCCCGGTGGAATCAACCGATCCGAACAGCGCCGCCACCAGGTCGCGGGCCCAGTCGCCTGCCGCATCCTGCAGCGCGATGGTCTCGCCTTTCGGCCCTCGCACATCGGGCAGGCACAGCTTGTTGAATATCTGCACCGCTCGTGACGCCGCAGCCTGGTCGATCGGCAGCGTCGGGATCAGGCTTCGTCCGTCCCGCAGCCGCTCCTTCCAGTCAGGACAGGCAAAGGTCCACCCGTCTGACAACGGCAACGTCAGTGCGTCGTCAGCAGATCCTGCCATCCGGTCTCACGCCCCGCGCCATAAGCGGCGAGCCGCTCCTCCTCCTTCTTGCCCAGCGGCGTTTGCTTCGGCGGCGCCTTGCTCTTGGCCGCGTCGGGCGAAGCGCCAAGCTCGGCACGGGCCAGCTCGCCGGCGATGAACTTCCCAGCACCGACATTGCCCTTCAGCGCCTCGGTCATCATCTGCACCAGCAGCTTGCCGCGCACCCGCATCCGCTCGATCTTGCTGTCGCCCAGCTCGGAAAAATAATGCTTCCGCAACGTGGGCTTCGTGACCCGCAGCACCGCCGCAATGTCGTCGGGCTTGTGGCCCGTCGCGACCAGCATCGTCACCAACCCACGGTTTTGCGCGGTTGGCACATGCGCTGGCCGCCCCTTGCGCCCGCGATTGAGCGGAACCGGGTCGCCGAACAGGTCAAGCGCCACCGGCAAAGCCGCGCCGCCACCCTGATCCTGCCCAGAATTTTCCATCACGAAGAAAAAAACCTTTGAATGAGAGGGGCTGCGGTCAGCAGGCCCTCAGCCCCCCAGACTTTTCCCCACCCCCCGGCCCGTCACGCCGCGCCGCTCGCCCGCCGAGCCCTCGCCGCCGCCGTCTTGCTGTTGTGGCAAGCCTGACACAGCAGCTCGATGTTCGCCGGGTCGAGATCGGCCCCACCGTCCTTCCGCTCGACGACATGGTCGGCGATCACTCGATGCTTCGATCCGCACCGCTGGCACCACGCCCCGCGCTCGCGCTTCACGTCGCGCACCAGGTCGCGCCATTGCGGCGACTGATAGAAGGGCTCGGCCCGCTTGGGCGGTGCGACGATGCGAGGCGCTGGCGATGCCAGCCTCCCCGTTACCGCCTTCAGCCTGCCCACGTGACGCCGATCCTATGGCCCCAAAGCGAACGGCGCAGAGTGCATCGCTGCACCTGCGCCGTCAGTCTAGAGGTTGGGGTCATGCCGCCACCGGACGAACGCCAGCGACAAGCATGCCCTCTATGTCCCACAATTCAGCCCGGAAACGGACAGGAATATTTGCCGAGCCGATGCATTCCGGGGCTTGACACGTTCCGCACACGTAATTGCGCGGGTCTCAGCGCGGAATGATCGTGATGCACATCACACGCCGCGGGTGAAAGATCATGCTGAAGTCACCGAAAACTAATGGAGGGCGCGATGTCAGACTATCAGATCACCCACAGCCGCAAGGATGGAGCAGACCACGACCGCCGCTTGGATGGGTTCCTTATTGGCAGTCAGTATCTGACAATCGACACGGTCTTGGCACTAATTGATGCAGGCCACACCTTTTGGACTATGGTCTATGGCCGACGAGTAGCAGTCATCGCGAGAGTACACCCCACTACATATCGTCGCTACCTGACCACAGAAGGCGACGGGTTCCCGCCCAACAACCTACTCAGCCTGCCAGACTGTTAAGGGATCGAACGCCAGCGCCCGCCACAGCGCGGTCTCGGCGGGGGTGGGGGTCATGTGAGCACCACGTTGCGATAAGCATTGAACTCGTGCACGCATTGCAAAAGATCATGTGCTGTCAGGCGGAGCGTGGACAATTCCTCTGCGGACAATTCTTCGGGGGTTTTAGCGTCAATGATTGTCGCAATGTCGCCAGCGTGTTTGAACGCTTGCCGGTAACGGGCGACCATCGACCGGCGCGCTTGTTTATCGGTTTGCATCTACTTCCTCCATCGCCGCGATCAGGGCGGCTGCGGGTGTGGGGCTAAGTTAAGGGAAGTCGTGCCCTGGGTGATCGTCTCGGGCGCAGGCCGCGATTTTTTCGTGAGCCTCGGCATTGTCGCCATAGTCGCTGTCCCCACACTTGGGGCAAACATGGACAGGAACGCTACACTCGCAACCGTCGCCGCAACCGGCGTTGCGCCCACCAACATAAACCATCTGGCAACCGACTTCGCGACAATCGGCGGCGGCAATCTCCCGCTTTAGGCGCTCAACGGTGGCCTCCGCTTCCGCCAACGCCCTGATACGCTCGGCTTCATGCATTGCGGTCATGTCATTCCTCGTTCCAGTATTGCAGGTCGCTATCGACGGCCTCGTCTGCCTGTTCGTAGGAGCGCGGCGTAGGGTCGGTATCCCAGTCCGTCTCATAAGTGGCGACGGCGGCATCCATGCCCTCGTCCAGGTCCAGATCGGGCACGGCCTTCATGTAGCGCAAGGCCATGTGCTGAATGAGCATGGCGCGGAAAATGCGCGGGTGAATGCCGTCCGGTGCGGCAACGGGATAGTCCAGATCGGCTTCATGCATTGCTTGTCCCCAAGATTGTGCGGACGCGAATGCCCAGGGCATGGGCATCCTTCATCTGCGGCGAATATCGACCGGTCATCGCAACGCCGTTGTAGCCGTCGATGAAGGCCATGCGCTGCGGTCTGGTGCCGTTGACTGTCAGCACAGTGCGTATCCAGTCGGTCCGTTGCGCCTCACTCAGCCGCGCAGCTATCTCTTGTGGTGTCGGGGTCATGGCCGACCACCCATCGACACCCGCCGCGCCATAGCGATCAGCGCCCGGCCATAGCGCTTGCGCAAGCCATCGGCCCCATAGGCCGCGCCCTGCCTGTTGCGGAACACCGCGCGCAGCGCCATCCAGTCCGGCCTGGTAGCCCCGCGCCCCAGCTGCTCGATCACCGCCGTCACCAACCGGCGATCCACCTCGGGCACCACCGCCAGCCAAGCGGAGACGCGGTCGCGCCGCGCCACCTCGTCGATCGACAAGCCGGTCTCCCGCGGCGGCGGTGCCTCTCCGTCGACCCCGCGCGCATCCCAGTCGCCGGCGCGCCCCTCGCGCGTGATCAGGTGCCACGGCCCGTCGCTGGCGAACGGCCAACGCCCACCACCAGGCGACCGCCGCCAAAGCCGCCACGCATCCACCAGCGCCGCCTGCACATCCTCGGCCGACAGCGGCCCCGCCGCGCGCTCGCCTGCGAGCGGGAAAGCCGAACCCAGCGTCGCCATCTCCACACCCTTCGTACCCACTATCATCATCTAACCCCTATCTTCCGGACACTAGTGTCAACCTTGGGGGAGTACGCGCGCGAGCGCATGACCGAACACCAATGCCGACAATCTACCGTCCAACTGTCCGTAACCCGCAGAATTCCTCGCCCCCGACTGTCCGGCCAGCTATCCGGCCAACCATCCGGCATACTGTCCGAAACCCTCATTCCTCGGTCCGCTCGACCCGCCCCGCGCCACCGTCGCCGCGCGCCGGACAGTCTTTCGGACAGTTGCCCGGACAGTCGTCTTCACGCCCGCCATCAGCCGAAGATGTCGTCGCTGGGGTCGAACCCGGGGTCGTCGTCACGCCATCCGGCAGGCAGGTCGGCCGACGCGATCGCCGTCGTTCCGGCCATCAGATCGTCGGCCCCGCGCAGGCGAATGCCGACGCGCAGCACCCGGTTCGTCTTGTCGGTATCGCGGTAGATCTGCTTTTCGTTCAGTGCGTTGCCAAAGCTGGTCTGCGACATGATCTTGTCGGCCGCATCGCCCCGCTGCTCCGTGCAGAACGCCTTGAAATCCTGATACAGCGCCGTCGCGCCCGTCGTCGCGGACGGGTCGGACAGGTCGCACCGGGCTTCCAGCCACTCCACCAGCGCGCTGCCGCTCGCCCAGAAGCTGCTGCTCGCCATGCGTGACAGCTCGGGCTCCGGCACATCGCCGCTGTCGAGCCACGCCAGCGCGCCCTCGATCATCCAGTTCAATATGCCGCTCGCCTCGGCCAGCAGCCGCGCCTCGACGATGTGTGGCGCCTCGTCGGATAGGCCTGCCGTCACGCCATAGGTCTTCACCCATGGCAGCAGCTTGAACCGCCGGCGGAACCCGCGATCGTCGCTCGGCGCCTTGGGCAGCGGGTTGCATTCCACGATCAGCTGCCAGCGCGGGATGAAGGTGATTTCCTCCACCGCGTTAGGCGCGCGGGCCGTGATCCGGCTGCCGGTCACCTGCTTGATGCGCTCGCCGTCCCACGTGCTGCCCTTCTTGGGCTCGTCGGCCACCACCAGGCGGATGTCGCCGCGCAGCCGCACGATGTCGCTCTGATGGTCGGAACCGCTCTTTTCCTGCCGCGATTGCAGGAACGTTTTCGGGCTGGCGCTGCGGAAATAGTCGCCCAGCATCTGGCCTATCACGCCATTGGTCATCGACTTCCCGTCGCCGCCCTTGCCCTGATAGATGTAGAACGCCTGGTCGGATATCAGCCCGGTCAGCGTCATGCCGTAGATCCGCTGGATCGCGGTCCGCGCCACCGGGTCGTCGTGCAGCTCGTCGAGCCGCGCCCGCCACGCCGGACAGTCGGCCCGCGCGTCATAGGCCACAGCCGCGATCTGCATGAACATGTCGGCGGGGTCATGCCCGGGGGTGAAATCGGCCGTCCAGCCATCGGCACCATGGTCGGTAAAGCGCAGCACGCCGTTCAGGCAATGGAACGCGTACAGATCGGTGTCGAAGTCATCGAGGCTGGCGCGCATCATGAAGGCGCCATCCTCGTCGACCAGCGCCGCAGCCTGCTTCAGCATGCCTGACGTGCGGTCGCTGTTGCCCGTCTTCATCGCCCAGGCAAACAGCTGGTTGGCCCGTTCCTTGGCCATCTCGCCGGTAAAGCGCGGCCCGTACACCGATTGCACCTCGGCATCGCTCGCCAGCATCAGCGTGCGCGCCTCGTCCAGCAGCGCCTCGCTCACCGCCAGCGCCACGCTGCGTGCCTTCGCCGCCCCGTCACGTGGTGTCCACCGCGCACCGTCGAACCGCACCCAGTCGCCCTGCCGCCCGATTTCGCCGACAAACAGCAGCCGGCCACCCGCCAGCTGCGCAAAGCGTCGCGCATTGCCGACATCGTTCATCGGCAGCTTGCTGCGCCACAGCCGCGGATCGTCCGACGCCGGCACCATCTCTCCGGGGTCACGCTCAGCCATGATTCACTGGCTCACCAAGCAGATCCGACGCCACCGCTTCAGGAATACAAATCCTTACCTTCAGGAAGTGCGCACAATGCCAGTATCGATGGCTGGCCTTTCCTTCGAACCCCAGCGCATGCATGACGACAAAAGTCCGTTGGCTCATTCCACTGGCTTGCAGCGACGAGACACGCAGGAGATCACCGACGGCAGGGTTGTCGCTTCGATCGGTCTCCCAATCTGCCCGGATGCAACACGCAAGATCACCTACGCGCCAGTCGGCATTCCATCCTCGTTGGTCGTTGTCGCCCAACAGCGTTCGCATAACGTCACCCATTGTCCCGCGCTCCCGGTTGGCAGACGTACCGCGATTGCTTGATCCCCAGCGCTGGGTCTCCCCGGGTGTGCGCTTTCACTAGCGCACCGGTAGACGGACGCAGATGTGCCTTCACCCAATGCAGCGGCTTGCGGTTGCTCAGGCGACCCTCGACGCGTCGGCCGAGGTGGTCGCGAGTGACGCCAGTCAGGCGGACCTCGGTCCACGCCATCAAGGGAAATTTGCCAACCATCGGCTCCGCACGAGCAATACGACGAGCAAGGCCGGCATGGGGCTGATGCAGCACAAGGCCCACGTTTTGGGGACGGTTGATGTAAATCAGCGCCGCGCCGACGATCGCATTCAATGCTCTTTCTGCATCGAAATCCTCGTCGCTTGATTCGGGATAAATGTAGCCGTGATGAAACATTCTCCGACCGCCAATACGTAGGCTGATTCCATCATCCCACATGACATATGCCGAGTTGCGCACTGAATTCGGATCGTCTTCGTCACGTGCAATAAGCAGGATTCCGGCGCGCCCACCATCACCTCGGGCTTCCAACCAGCAAACAGGAAATGGAAGAAAACCCCATTGCTTTAAGTGTGCCCGCCGTACCGTTGACTCTAGGGCGTCGTACTGATCAGCGAGGTCGATTATGTCAGAGACCTCGAAATGTTTGGCGCGCATGAATTCCTTCCACGCGCCGGAATCGGGCAGGTTTCGGGTGGATCGCGGCCCACACAACTGCTTCCAAATCTTCATTGCTAGAGGCGGCATCAGCGTCCCACCTCCCGGGCATCGATCAGCGCCAGCGTGCGGCTCAGCCGCTTGTCGACCACCTGCGCCGCCCGCTCCACTGCGGCGCCGGTGATCACCGGCAGCGCTGCCTCGGTCAGCGGGCCCTGCACGCCCAGCGCGCGCCGATAGCTGATGTGGATCGCCTCGGCCTGCTCGCGCATCGCCGGGTCGGCCTCCATGTCGATCACCGTCTTTGTTATCTCGCGCGTCGAAAACCCGAACGCCTTGGCAATCTGCATCACCGACTTGATGTCATCGTTCAGCTCGCGCCGCTGCGCACGCAGATCCAGCACCCGCCCTGCGATCATCTTCAGCTTGCGCACCGATTCCTCGCCCTCGTCGGGAAAGGCATATTTGCCCTCATCGGCCTCGATCAGCGCCGCCACCTGCTCCGCCGGCGGCCGCAGCCGGGCAGACAGGCTCACTTCGGCATCGTACCGCCCGCGCCACAGCGCCAGATACTGCGCACGCGTCTCGGCATCGACGATGGTGCCGGCCAGCGCCTCGAGCTGGTGCCAGACAGCCGCCACTCTATCCGGCGACACATCGTCATCACCCGCCGCGTTCGCCTGCGAACGGGGGGCCGAAGACCTTCCATCGGAAGAAAGGCCCGCTTCGGCTGCAACGCAGTCGAAGAGAAATCTGGCCATCGGCACCGCATCGCCCAGCACCGCCTCTACCGCGTCCCGGCCTCCCGATCGTGCGACATCGTCCGGATCCTGCCCTTGCGGGAACAGCGCCACGCTCAGCGACTTTCCCGCGCCGATCAGCGGCAGCGCGGTCTCGCATGCCCTCCGCGCGGCCGTGCGGCCCGCCACATCGCCGTCGAACGCCAGGCACGGCACTTGCACCGCGCGCCACGCCAGCTCCAGCTGCGCCGCGGTGCAGGCCGTGCCCATCGGCGCTACCGCCTCGGCTATGCCCACCGTCGCCAAGCCAATCACGTCAAAATAGCCTTCGACAATCACCAATCGCTTGGGGTGACGTTGCGGTGGGCCGCCTGCGGCCGCCCCGCTATCGCCTGCGATAGGGGAAGGGGCGGATCGCAACGCGCGCAGCGCACGATGATAATTGAACAGCACCCGACCCTTGTCGAAAATCTCGCTATCTGGCGAATTCTTGTACTTCGGCACCAGCGACGATGGCTGCAACGATCGCCCGCCAAAGCCGATCAGCCGGCCCCGCGCGTCATGCACCGGCACCATCACCCGCAGGAAGAAGGATTCCCCGGCCCTGCCGTCATCGCCCTGCCACGCCAGCCCGGCGGCCAACGCGTCGGACAGTTGGATTCCCACATCGCGCAAATGCCCTCGGCGAGACGGTGCCCAGCCCAGCCCGAACGCCGCGATCGTCGCGGCATCGATGCCCCGCCCATGCAGATACTCGCGTGCCACGCCGGTCTGCTCCAGCTCGCGCACATACAGCGCCTGCGCCGCTTCGAGCGCTGGCCTGATCCCGTCGATCCGCTCGGCCCGCGCCGCTGCCTCGGGGCTGCGCGCCGGCACCTCCATGCCCGCCGCGTCGGCCAGCTGCCGCACCGCGTCCATGAACGGCAGCCCGCCATGGTCGGTCAACCAGCGCAGCGCGTCGCCATGCGCGCCGCAGCCAAAACAGTGGTAAAATCCCTTGTCGTCGTTGACCGTGAAGCTCGGCGTCTTTTCCTGATGGAACGGACAGCACCCCTTATGCTCCCGCCCCGCCCGCGACAGCTTCACCGACTGCCCGACCAGCGCCGACAGCGATGTGCGAGCCCTGAGCTCGTCGAGAAAGGCAGCAGAGAGCGCCACTATGCTGCCTTCCCGAATTTGCCGGCATCCCGGCCCCAACTCACCCAGCCCGGGCGGTCCGTGCGGCTGAACAGTTCCAGCCTCGGCCCCGCCACCAGCGCCTCGATCAGGTCATATTGGCAGTCGGGCTTGCGGCTGTGCTCGCGCCGCGGCTCGATGATCGCCTGCCGCACACCCTTGCTCAGTCGCTTCGGCTTGCCCCGCGTGAACAGCAGGCAAGGCTCCACCTGCTTGCGCGTCCAGTAGCCGAAGCCCATGCGTGGAGGGGCAATGTCACCCGTGAAAAGGTCGATCTGGTCTGCGGCGATCAGCTTCTGCTTGATCCAGTAAAAGGCGTCCGTCTTGAATTCGAACCCCCATTCCTGACCCAGCGCCATGGCCTGGTTAAGGTGCGAACCGACGACCCACATGAACAGCGCGGCATCCTTCGCCACCACGTCCCGCACCGGCAGAGCGGCGATATCATCCAGCGACATCGTCGGATAATGATCCTCGGCGGTCCGGTGCGGCGTCCCGCCGTCACCCGAATAGGCGTCGAAAGACCAGGGCGGGTCGGCAAGGATGCAGGCCCAGCCACCGTCCACGGTGGGCAGCGCCGCGCCGCCATTGACGGTGGGCAACATCAGGCACCACCCACATGCAACCCGGCATCGATCGACGCGACGAGCTCGTCGAACCGCCGCACCTCCATGTCCGTCGCGGACACGCCATCCACCCGCAGCAGCCGCGCCCTGTGCTGCGCCAGATGCGCCAGCACATCGCCCCGCTCCGCCGCCCGCCCCGCATCATGCGCTGCGTGCAGCCCGGCCCACGCCGCTGCCTGATCGACAATCACACCTCTACTCCCGCGATGAGCGGCCTGCCGAGCGTCGAACCGGACAGATGGCCCGGCACAGGAAACACCGTAACCTCGGGCGACTGCACAACAGGCAGCGGCGCCGCGCGCCGCCGCGCCATCGCGATCATCGCATACAGATTGCCGCTGGCCGAAGCGCCGAGCCCGAGCAGGTCGAGCGCGCGGCGGCAGGCTTCGCCATCGGCAAGCGCCGCCGCATCGAACAGCGCCTGCATCGCCGCGCCATGCCGGGCGTCGCCATCCACCAAATCGACGGCCTCTTGATCGATGCCATCTTCGTCCCAATCGAAATCACCGCCAGACATCGTCACCTCCTCAAACGTTCATCGGCATCAGCACGCCGACGAAGCCGTCCGGCACCACCCGCTCGAAGCGGATCGGCGCACGAGGGTCAGCGAAATGGATTGCCGCGCTATCGGAGCCGACAGCATCGAGCGCAGACTTCAGATAAGCGGCGTTGCAGCCGACGGTGAAAGCGCCGCTGTCCCAAGAGACCGGGCACTCATCGGCGGCATGCCCATATTCGGGCGAGGTGGCGGATATCGTGCACCGGTCCGTGTCCAGGTCGAGCCGCACCGCGCGCGTTTTGTCGACCGCAACCGCCGTTGCACGAGCGATCGAGGCCGTCAGCGATCGCGGGTCGACATGCAGCAGCTTGTCGTTGCTCAGCGGAATGACGCGGGTGTAATCGGGGAATTGGCCGTCGATCTTCTTGGTCGCATAACTGCTGCTGCCCCATTCGAACCGCAACAGCTTGTCGCCCACGCTGATCTCGACATCCTCGTCGACATCCTTCAGCGCGCGCGCCAGCAATGTGACAGCGCGATGCGGAATGATCACGTCCGGCAGATCGGACACGTCCATATTTAGCTGCTCGCGCGCCAGATTATGCCCGTCTGTCGCCACCATCGTCAGCTTGCCGGTCTTTCCACCGTCGATGCTGGCGCGGTGCCAGAACACGCCGTTCAGATAATAACGGTGCGGCTCGGTGCAGATCGCGTAGCTGATGCGCGCCAGGCACGCCGCCATCCGCTTGCCGTTCATGCTGAACTCGGCAATCGCGTCGCCCGTGACCAGCAAGGGGAAGTCGTCGCGCGGCAACGTCTTCAGCGCGGCCCGGGCCCGCCCGGCGCGCAGAACCAGCTCACCGGCCCCAAGCGATAGGGCAACCTCGCTTCCCTCGGCAAAGCCCGCAACCACCGCCATCAATCGGGCGGAAGACACGGTTGTGGCAAATGGCGCCTCTACCCGTGCCGGAATGGTTTGTACTGCCTGCTGGTCCAGATTGGTGCCGGTCAGCCGGATCGTCTCGCCGTCGCCTTCGATCAACACATGCGACAGGATCAGAATCGTGTTCTTCGGTTCGATCACACTGTCGATCAGCTGCAGCGCCTTCAGCAAAGGCCACCGCTCCACCCGCGCTGCGCACTCGGGCTCGTTGCTCTTACCCATGAATCGTCATCCCTTCCTCGCCGAACCCGGCATCGAACTCGCCGTCGACCTGCTTGGCCGTGCCCGTCACCCACCACGCCCCGCCATCGGGCAGGGCATCGCGCCGCCGCAGGTCCATCCGCCGCGCCTCGGCGCGGATCAGCCGCACCAGCATCGGCACAGGCCGTTCGCCATGCGCCTGCGCGATGCGCTCCAGCAGTCGCAGATCCTCGGGCCACGCCGCGCGCAGCACGCCGGCGGCACTGCCCGGCCCATCGCCCATGAAAGCTGCCTGAAACGCCGCGCCATAACTGTCGCGTGACGGTGGCGGCACGCTCAGCTTGGCACCCGCGGCCATGCCGCCGCCCACCGTGCCCGCAATCTTGCGGTTGCGCCCCAGTGCCTCGGCCTCGGCCCGGGTCGCCGCGCGCAGCGCCTCTGCCCGGTCGCGCTCCACCGCATCCCGCCGCGCCGCGATATCGGCCACCTCGGCATCCTTGGCTTCCAGCGCCGCGCTCGGCGCGGCCTTGGCCTCGCCCATCTTTTCATCCGGCGCCGGCCATCCCGTGCGCTGCCCGGTCTCCGGCACGTAAAACCGCCGCTCTTTCAGCGCGCGGCCCTTTTCCAGCACCAGCCAGCCATTGTCGCGCAGCCACAGCAGCAGCGTCGGCACCGCCGATTCCATGCACCCTGCGGCCACCGCCAGCTCGCGATTCTTCGGGCACGGCCCGCCCTCGTTGGCAATGGCGCGGATCGCCTCATACACCACCCGCACCCGCGCCGACGGCATCACACCCAGCACCGGTTTGGGCGGATTGGCAGCGGGCAGATCGACGCCTGTCAGGAACGCGCGAATGCGATCGCGTGTAGCTGGACGAGGGCAGCGACTCCGCTCCAGCTCGTACAGCCGCGATGATGATGATCCGAACAGCGGCCGCACGAACTCGACAATATGGACACCACGCGCCGTTGCTTCGTTGCGCAGCACTTGGCCCCATTCGGCGCCAGTCGCATCATCGGCAGGCAAGGCTATGCCGGTGCCGGCGGCGCCAGCCACCGGCACCGGTTCAGGGAGCGGCGCTGGCGCGGTCTCCGGCTCCACCTGTGCGGCGGGGAGCGGTGTCGCCGTGCCCCCCGCCGCTCCGTCGCTGTCACCGGCTCGAACGGTCGTCGGCTTGGGGGCAGCCTGCCCCCCCACTTTCGCGACGGGAAACTGATAATCGGGGTCGGGGGTGGCGGATGCGGCCACCCCCGCTTTTCCGGGGCTTTCACAGCCGCCCGTCGGCTGCTCAGTTTCACTGCCCCGTTCAGGACCGGATCGGCTGTCTGACCTCGCCGCCGGTTCAGGCTCCATGGGTGGCGGAGCATCGGCCACGGCTTCCGCCGCAGTGCATCCCGATACTGCCCGCCGACTAAACCCGTCAGACGCCTGCACTTCTGCTGGTGGCGCTGCAGCCGCAGCGCCACCAGCCCCCCCACCCCCCAAAAATTCTGCAAAGGGGAAACCCCTCGCCTGTCCACCCTCCAACCAACA